>CAJUDO010000004.1 GCA_910585405.1 uncultured Peptococcaceae bacterium
AAGTAACGCTCGCTGTTATACACCGGCAAAATGACGGAACATATTTTATTTTGCTTTGTTTGTTTATTCATAAATTATCCGCCATTTTCCGTACAATTTGCAATCAATTCATTTTATCAAATATTCTAAAATTTATATTTCGAATATTTATATACTTTCATTAGTTTATCACAAATCATCCTTTATTCCAACATGTTTTTCTATTTATAAATATGTATTTAAATTATATTAATTTGTTTTAAAACAAATATAGTTGTCTATTAACGATGATAATTTGGGAGAATTGAGGTCTATTTCAATGAAGTGATTTGTGAAGCTATAACAGGCTGTGAAAAACCAGAGGTACTTAAGGGATCTGTTAGGAAAAAGAACATAAAAAATGCTCCCAAGGGGAGTTTAAAAATTATTTTTTCTGGACAAAAAAGACTCCCCTTGCGGAGAGTCTAAAAATTATCTATTTTTTTATTTTCAGACTATTAATATAATTTTCGTTCTGCATTTTTTCCTGCGCATACAGTCTATGACGTGCAGGACATTTTTGCGGGTCTGAAAACCACATGCAAGTTCGACAAGTTAAACAGTAAGAGGGTTCCTGACCTGAAATAATCTTCTTATACCAATCAGGGTCTGCTAAACGAGCCCGGCCAATCGCAATAAAATCTACATAACCATTTTCCAGAATATCTCTAGCAGTTTCTCCTTTCCGAATGTCAGCAACACTTGCCACAGGAATAGAAACGTTTTGTTTTATTTTCCATGCGCCAAACAGTCTTTTTCCATAATGAAAATTTTCGGGAATTACCGTCTCCCACGAAAAAGACTCATCACATCGTCCACATTCTACAGGGAAGCTTGTTCCTACAGAAATAGACAGATAATCTGCTCCTGCCTGCTCAAAATATTTAGCAAGTTGAATACTACTCGTTAAATCCGGTTCATTACAGCCCATACGTACACCTACAACGAAGGTTTTCCCACATTTCTCTTTTATCGCTCGTATGATTTCTATCACATATTGGGCTCTTTTTTCTAAACTTCCGCCATACTCCCATTCAAAAGAATTCGTAATGGGTGAAAGAATTTGACTTAGCAAATATGCATGACACCCGTGAAGTTCTACACCATCAAATCCTGCCTTTTGTGCCCGTTCTGCAGCATCAATAAAATCTTTCTGAACAGATACTAGCTTACTTGCCGAAATCTCTTCAATGGTTTCCACATCGAAACAATATTGTCCGCGATGTGCAATTTGCAGAATGGCTAGCATATCTCCTTTTTTCAAAGTCTGGGCCAAAATACGCAGTCCAGGAATTTGTTTGTCATCCCAGCACCCTAACGCCGCTCGATAATGCTGACACATTTCATTAATATTTACGGCATCACTCACTATCACCCCAAAACCACTTTCGCTATACTCTTGGTAAAGTTTAATGTGGTTTTCTGTTACCACCCCATCAAGTTGCCCATATGGCCGCATATTTAATGGTGCACCCATCACCGGATTTTTTATTGTGTAACAACCTATTTTTCTCTTTTCCAATAAAATATCACCCATGTGAAACACATCCTTTTCTGTCTTATTATTCGTTCACCAAGATATCTTCAATTTTATCAAATATCTTTTTTTCTACAAAAGACATCTTTTTTATATTTTTGTGGATTAAATAATGATTAATAGTTGTCGGACGCCCCATGTCAATTGGTTTTTTCATAACAATATTACTAGAGAAGCATGGCGTAGATTGCCACGTTTTTATCATCATTGCATAACTGTTTATGTTATGGGAAACTAAATTAATAATATTTTCAGCAGCATCAACATGAACTACATTTTTATCACTAAAACCATTGGTAAAGAAATAATAATCCTCATTGGGCCACATCTCTAGCACGGAGTAGCCGCAATAACAATATTCCATCAAATCATTAATTGATATCTCATCATAAAGAGCCAGAGGACTATCTCTGTTTATACACAATAACATTTCATCCTCACACATAAGTTTTAAATTTAGCTGTGATGGCTCCAATTCCTTTCTAATTTTTTCTTCATCGTCCGGAGCTGCCAAGATCATGCCCATACAATATTTTCCCAACTTAAGCTGTTGGATAATTTCTGGAGCAGTTTTTCGAGCTAAATATAGTGTTAAATTTGGATATTCTTTTTTGATATTGAAAATATTACTTTGAAATATGGTGTAACTGGCAATTTGTGTGATGCCAATTGTAATGTCCTCTTTAATGTCATGAGAAAATTTCCCATCCCGTTTCCATCCATCAACATATTCAAAAATCTTTTCGCTTTCTTCTACAACACGCATACCAAAAGCAGTTAATTGTGTACCATGACGTGTACTCTGTACTAAAGCAACTCCCAATTCATCTTCCAAAACACAAATAGCTGAACGCAATGTTGATTGAGAGATAAACAGTTCTTCTGCCGCTTTATTCATCGAACTATATTTTGCCAGCTCACATAAATAATATAAATGTTCCACACGCATATCACAAGCCACCTCCAGTTTTTACATATATTATATCATATAAAACGATTTGTTTTTACATCAAAAAATAAAACGGGACGGAACAGGCTATATTGTCTGCCAAGACTGCGGCATATATACCTGCTCCTAATTGTTATATTATATTGAGTCCATGTTCAATGCCCTTAACGCATTTTTATACATGACATACTCTAAATTTTCCTCACGGATCCCACAATTTAAGTAATAATTCACACTATCATCTAATCTTACAACAGGATAAGCTGAGCCAAAAATTATCTTGTCATATAAAATACTGTTCGCAGCAGCAATATAGTCAGAGGCGCCTGGGCTATACATAGCGTATAAATCTGGAGATAAATACACGTTGGGCCTATGATAAGCAATCCAGCATACTTCCTGTACCCATGGAAATCCTCCATGAGCTAAAATAATATTCAAGTCTGGAAATATTTCTGCAACATTATCCACCGTTTCTGGCCTGAAATAACGTAACGATGGATAATTCAAGCCCCCATGTGACAATAAAATCGGCACCTTCATTTCTTGACAAATATCATAAATGTGGAATAAGCGCCCATCATCACAAGCCAATGGCTCGGGACAGTATCCCGGTTCTAACGCCACACCTGAACAACGTCCATTTACAACGTATTTTTCAATTTCTTTTTTCGTAGCATCTCGATCTGCTAACGGATCTAATCCTGCTAAACCAATAAAACGATTTGGATATTCTTCCATAATCTTATGAATATCTTCATTATCCATCCCAAACGCTTTTCTTCCAGGAATCACACCATACGTAATCCCTGCTTCATCCATTTCTTTTACACATTCGTCAAGCGATCTCGTTTTCACTGCAATGGACACAGAAGAATTGAATCTTCTAGACAAATCCTTTAAAAAATTCTCATCATATAACCACCCTTCTAAAAAATTGCTAAATGGCGGACGTAATCTAAAATCTATAATTTTCATGATACTCTCTCCTTAAAAAGAATTAAAACATTCTCATCATAATTGGTAATAGAATAATTACCGCTAATGCAGCACTTGTACTGGCTACTGCCGATATTTTATAACAATCAGATGTTTTGATCCATTCTTTATTACCAAAGCACATCGCAGCCTGCCCTGACGCAGCAGGTGTCATCAAAGAATGTTGTGAAGCAAGACCAATCACTAAAGTTGCAACAACAGGACTTACTCCAATTGGTGTGAGAATAGGCAATAATAAAGGTACAAATAACATAATTAAAACAACATTGTGCGAAACCTGTGCCATTAAATAAACAAAAACGCAAATAAATGCCATGCAAACAAACGGAGACATATTCATAATAGTTGGAGCTAATATATTTGACAGCGTTTCTAAAATGCCGGCCTCATCACTTTCAATCAAATTTACGATAGGAGTAGTTGCTGCTAGTAAAATATACAACTCCCAATTTACGCCTGTCTTAATAAATTGAGGCAAAGAAAGATATGCCTCACCATCTTTATTTCTAGGTATCGCCATTAAACCTAAAGCGATACAAGTACAGCCAGTAACGCCATAATCCCCAAGAACCTTTAATATTCCGCCTTCATGGGGAATGATGCAAGGAAATAACAGCGCAAAAAGGAAAAGGATTAGAACCGTACCACTTTCCTTTTGTGTACGTGTCATTTTTTGATCTCTTAAATAACCAAAAATGTCTTTTTTTGATTTTAAAGATTCTACATCGCATTTGATAAATATTTTACAAAAGAGCAAATACATCGCGCTGACAAGTAGGGAATATGGTACACAAAAGCAAATATACTTAAATAAATTCACCGTAATACCAGTTGCGCTTTCCAGAGCACCCAATGTAATCGCTCCCATAATCTGAAACGGCATAGCAATAGCTCCTGAGGCGGCTGCTAAGGCAATCCCAATCAAAATAACTACAATAAATTTATCTTGTTTTTTGTATCCCATAATTTCTGCCATATGATAAGTGATTCCCCACATAACAACAATACTCGCATAAATAAATGTAAATGCACTTAAAATAAAAGCACAGAGCATTGTCAAAGATACAAGAACCCATGGTCTACCAATTGCAATTTTTCGGCTGACAAACCAATTCGCTAAATACTGTGTTAAACCGCTCTTTTCAAAATATGCAGCAAGCGTCAACAACAAGAAGATCTGCACAGTCAAATTTGCACCAAATCCGGCAGCCACCGCCTCAGTAATCGTAACATTTCCTAAGAGTGGAACAAACGCAAAAACTAATAAACTTGGCCACAACATGTCCAAAAAAATCCATCCATAAAGCAATCCTAAAAATATCCCCAAACCTTGCATCCCGAAATGGGTAATTTGACCGACAGGAGGTAAAAAACCAAACCCAAAAGTAATCAGCACGTAAATAATAACATGAAAATAATAAAGTGAATTTTTCGACTTCAAAATATTGTTACTCATAAAGTACACCTCTTTTTATTTAGATATCCAATACATTCTTAGCATTCAAATAGAAATAATTTTCTTTTGTTTGTTCATCTTGAAAATTATAGTTGTCCAAAGAATAACGAATCCCTTCTTTTAGTCCTCCAAAAGGATATGCTGAACCATATAACATATTTTCATTCATTAATGGGTTTGTAATTGCAGTCGCATAATCCTGCCAGCAGGGATGATTGAACATATACATGTCAGGTAATAAATAGACATTTTTTTTCGTCATAATTGTCCAAATAGCTTGCGTAACCCATGGCCAAACTGCATGACTCACTACAATTTTCAATTGTGGGAAATCGGCTGCAACATTATCTATCGCAAAAGGAACACTGTCACTCAAACGCGTCCAGCTCATCCCTGTAGTATGAAAAACAGGAATATGAAGTCTCTGACATTTTTCATAAATTGGATATAATCGACTGTCATCAAATCTCCATTCTGCTGCCATTCCTGGCTCCATGATAATTGCGCAGCAAGGGCCTTCCACTATATATTTTTCTATAATTTCTTCTGTGTGAGCGACATCAAAAATGTCAATTGCTGCTGCCGCACAAAAACGATCAGGGTATTTTTTGACTAATTCAGCCATGTCATCGTTCACATTCGTATTTCCATTTTTTGAACCAAAAATCCCAAATGATGTCCTGGGCCATACTACGCCTTTTTCAATGCCTGCCTCATCCATTTCTTTAAGAAAAATTTCCATAGAAACCTCTTGTGCGGATAAAGTCGTTGGCATAGCAGTTTGTTTGGCAAATCTCTCCAAGGTTTCTTTTTCAAAAAACCATTCTTGCGTAAAATGTCCAAATGGTGGACGTACACGAAAATCTATAATAGACATAACCATCATCCTCCATATAAATTATTAGCATCTTAAAAATATTCCATGACCGGTCTACCTGAATATTTTCTATGTAAATATATTATTTCATTTCATAGATTTAATAAAGATTATTTTTTCAACTACCCTACGCGAAAATATAACTAACCCGCCTCAGATGATTTCTACTATTTTTTATTCATTGTCTTCTATGGTTCATCTTCTGTCTGAATCTTTCAGTAAGTTTTTGCTTTAAAAGAGCGCATAAAATGCTCCCAAGGGGAGTTTAAAAAATATCTTTTCTGGACAAAAAAAGACTCCCCTTGCGGAGAGTCTGAAAAGTTAAAACATTTTTTAATTTTTCTTAGGAAGTTGATTGCCTTCTTCGTCATAATCCCAATCTAATGGCAGGCCAACAGCTTTCATCTTCTGATGGAATTCGTGTTCATATTCCTGATAGCTATGAACTTCTACATCGGGATTCCATGGGTTGATATGGCGAACCATACGGTTATTGTTGGCCATGTTACGGGTTGGACTCATGAAAATCCCACCGGCATGCATCAATTTGCTTGTCGGGAAATAAATCAACAGCGTACATACCAAGCTCAAATGGAACCAGAATACAATGCTGATATCGTCTGCTACAACTGGATGGAAGGTTACTAAACCCATTGCCAGTTCTTTGATGGCAGTGATATCGGCATGGGTCAAATAGCGCATGGTCAAACCGCTGATGGCAATGCCTAAAATCAAGAACAATGGGAAAAAGTCGTTCACTAAACTGATGTAACGAACCTTATCCAAGTAAATACGACGGATGAACAGACCGGTAATCCCCAATAACAGTATGAAACCTGTCAAGTAGATTTGCTGCAGGTCTACCCAGAAAACACCGTCAATTTTTTCCCAAAACTGTACAGCGCCGGGAACTGGGTCGGTAAAGAATCTTAAATGACGGAAAACTGTCAGGAAGAAGCCCCAGTGGAAGCACAGAGCAAACAGCCATAACCATTTTTCCCACTGGTATACGATGTCGCCTTCTTCGGTAACTTCTGCTTTGGAGTTACGGAACAGAGAACGGAACACCAGCACTTCCAGTGCCATACGAACGAATACGCCACCTTTGGAGGATGGGTTTTCAATTTTATTTTGTTTAATGAAATCCAAGGATTTCTGCTGACCGGCTGTGGTTGGAATTCTAAATGGAACCGGTGACTGGGCCCATTTATAGATTCTGTAAATAAAGCCGACGATAAATACTGCAATTGCTATATATGGCAAAATTCCGCCGAAGAAAAAGTCTAACGGCAAAAGCTCTACGCCAACATAAACAACTGCCAGGATTGCTAGCACAATGGCCAATGCGATACCTGCATTTTTCATCTCCTTATCCCTCATTTCTTATTATAATTTAGGAAAAACAACAATCATTTCGACTATTTTGTTTTTATTCTGCCTTTGTTTCTTCTGCAGCTTCTTCTACTGCTGCTTTTGGTGCTTTTGGTGCTTCTACAATACCGTTTGCAGCATTATATTCTGCTAAGTATCTTGCAGCTAACCCTGCTCTGTCTTCCTGTGGAAATGCGTTTACATCCATATCCTTCTTAACTACAACAACCAGTTTGAACAGGATGCTGGCAAGCAGGATACCAATTGCAAAGATTCCGACAATGATCAGAACTTCCGGCAAGGTAACATGGTAATCCACAATTTCGCCGAAAGGACTTTCAGACAGACCGCCGATTACAAAGGTCAAACCTTTTTCAATGTACATGGACAGGAACGCAGTAGCGCAGCCAAAGCCTAAAATTTTATAGTTGGTTCTTGTCTGACGAGGAATCATAATCAACAGTGTCACAACCGCTAACACAACGAAGAGCATCATCAGCGGCACAAATTGATTATGCCCGTGCAGACCGGCATACAAATACTGCAGCGCAGCTTTGTGACTTGGCACATTGCTGTAGAATGCAGTAAAGAATTCGCAGACTACCATAAAAATGGTTGCTGTATAAGCATAGGCAATGGTGGTAGCCAATCTATCGATGGCTTTCTTCCCTGCATCAAAGCCTGTCAGCTTATTCAGAACGAAACAAATCAGAATAATCAGAGATGGACCGGTAGCAAAGGCACCAGCCAGGAATTTTGCAGGCAACATTGCAGTCAGGAAATAATGACGGCTTGGCAGACCTGCATACAGCCATGCTGTCACGATATGGATACTGAATGCGAAAGGAATCGAGAAAATTGCTAGGCCTCTGATGACCTTGCCATATTTCACACCTTTGTTTTCCGCCTGCAGCACACTGTAACCAACAATCAGGTTTAACAGCAGATAAATAGGCAGTACTGTCGCATCCCAGCACAACATGGAATGTGGTGTATAGTACAGATAAACATTGAACAGTTTCATCGGAGAACCGATATCCACAACTACAAACAACAGCGCCATAATAATAGCGGGAATTGCCAGGAATTCACCAACTACTGTGATACGGCCATACTCATGCACATCGTGCAGATAATAAGGCAATACAATCATAACACCGCCGGCAGCTACCCCTACAAAGAAGGTCAAGTGACCGATATACATCCCCCAGGAAATATCACGGCTCATACCAGTTACAGCAAACCCGTTGGTCATCTGGTAGATATATGCAGCAAAGCCTACGGCAATAAGGGCCAGCAGGAATACAATCCACGCCCAATAAGACTTTGTGGTTCTTTTTACTAACGCTTTTTCTATCATGCTCTACCCCTCCTTACACGATGTAGTACACCTTTGGCTTGGTGCCAAGGTTGGTTCTACGCTGTAATGTGAAATTCTCTGCAATTTTTTTGCTGACTGCGGAGTTTGGATCATTAATATCGCCAAACACAATCGCACCGCCAGCAGCCTCTACGCACAACGGCAATTCACCTACTGCCAAGCGTTCAGAGCAGAAATTGCATTTTTCCACAACACCTTTCATACGTGTTGGGTAGGTTGGATTGATTTCATCCAAATAATCACGCGGATTTTTGAAATTGAAGCTACGCGCACCATATGGACAAGCAGCCATACAATTTCGGCAGCCAATGCAGCGGTGCATATCCATGCCCACTACACCCTGTGCATTTTTGAAGGTTGCCTTGGTCGGACATACCCGCACGCAAACCGGTTCTTCACAATGGTTGCAAATAGTCATAAAGGTTTTACCTTTATATTTTTCGCCCATTTTATCATGAACTTCGTCCAGGAATAAATGTTCAAAGGTTTCCGGCCAAATCCATTTTACTTCATCTTTTTTGGTATCAATGTTGGGAACATTGTGATATTTATGGCAGACTTCGATGCACTTATTCAAGGTTGCTTCGTCCATCTGATTCATGTCGATGACCATGCCCCATGTTACATTGCTTCTTTTCCCCGGCGCTTCTTTATAGGAGCCGTTTACAGCAGCGGCTACAGCGGGATTGGCAACAGCGGCAGCTGCGCCCAGACCAGCCACGGCAGCGGTACCCAGTTTTAAGAATTTTCTTCTGTTCATTTCCATCTTATTTGGCACCTCCTACTACAGTTGGTTCAACGTGACATTCCCAACAAGTCGGATTTACGTTGGAATAGGTATGACATTTCAAGCAGAAATCTTCGTAATTGGAATGGCATTCAAAGCAGGTGTTCTGTAAGCTTGCCAGATATTCTGTACCGTCTTCAGAAATATATACACGATTTCCGTCACGAACAACCTGTACTTTCCAATCATTCAACAAATCCATATGATGCGCACGCATCCATTCTACATCTTCAACACATTTGTAATTATCGCCGGAGAGCTGATTAATGACAGGTGTATCAAAGCTTACTTCAGGTGCGGCGCCATTAGCTGGAGACAGGATAGCAGACCAGAATGGGACAGTGACTAATACTGCAAAGATTACAATCCCAATGATGATATTTGTTTTTTTCATCTTATGCTTCCTCCTCATCATCTAAATTCTGTAAAGGCTCGAAACGCAGATTTTCTTCACGCTTCTTTTCACCTTTCATTACTAACGCATTACCTAACAATTCATGTACACCGCAAACTTCTACGCCAGGATTCCAATACCGCATCAGTGGTGGCAATGCAGCACGGTCAATAGCGCAAATACATGCCAACATATTGACATTGTGACGTTCTTTTACAAACTTCACCGCATTGGCTCTTGGGAAGCCGCCGCGCATACGCATTTCCATATTTTCATCATTACCTAAACCAGCGCCGGAACCACAGCAGAATGTTTTTTCACGGATTGTATCTTCCGGCATTTCATACCATTCTACGCAATGATCCAAAATATAACGCGGTTCATCCAACAGACCCATAGCGCGGGCAGGGTTGCAGGAATCATGATAGGTTGCGATAATCCCTTTGTTTCTGGACGGATCCAGCTTTACTTTGTTGTGACGGAGCAAATCTGCAGTAAATTCGCAAACGTGAATCATTTTTGTAGATTTTGCATTTTCAAATACTGTACCTGTTACCGGGCTCTTTGGTACTTCCAGATTGTCAGGTGCAGGACCGTTCATGGTGTCCATGTATTGGTTCAATACGCGCCACATATGACCGCACTCGCCGCCAATGATATATTTTACGCCTAAACGTTTCGCTTCTGCATAAATCTTAGCGTTCAAACGTTTCATCATTTCATTGGAAGTAAACAGACCAAAGTTACCACCCTCTGAGTTATAGGTACTCAGTGTGTAGTCTAAGCCCATTTCATGGAACAGCATCAGCTGACCCATCAAGCTATAAGTACCTGGTGTCGCAAAGACGTCGCCAGATGGTGGCACATATAAAATTTCTGCGCCTTTACGGTTGTAGGATAAATCCAAACGAACACCCGTGATATCTTCAATATCATCAACTGCCATATCGAAGGAGTCCACTACACCGTGAGGTTGGATGCCCAAGTGGTTACCTTTCATGTAGCAGGCCGATACAGGACCCATAACCCAGTCAATGCTCAGACCAACCAGATTAAGCAACTCACGGCCAATCATTGTGATTTCGGCAGTATCAATACCATACGGACAGAACAAAGAACAACGGCGGCATTCTGTGCACTGGAAGAAGTAGTAGAACCATTCTTTCAACACAGGTAAGGTCAGCTCTCTGGCACCTACCATTTTCGCCATCAATTTTCCTGCCAGCGTATATTCCTTCCGATAAACGGAACGCAGCAATTCTGCACGCAGCACCGGCATATTTTTCGGGTCGCCGGACCCCAAGAAGAAATGGCATTTGTCGGCACAAGCGCCACATCTTACGCAGATATCCATAAATACCTTTAAGGAACGGAATCTCTGCAGACGATCTCTTAAACCGTCTAAAATAATTGTCTGCCAATTTTCTGGCAGCTTCCAGTCTTCATCTGCCGGAGACCAGATACGTGGATTTGGGAACCCAATCATTTCTAAGCTTTCTGGTTTACTTGCATAGCTGTAGGTACCCGGTCTAAATTCTACCGGGGTATCCATCCAACTGGTTTCAGGCGGCTTAAAGTCAATCTTGGTGAGTTCCTGTGGTTTTGGAAGTTTTGCCATATTAACACCCCTTTATTATAATTCCTATTCTTCCTCTATATAGTTACTGCACCGCATAAAGGTGCTAGTATCCACCGCTTCGTTAAGCAAATTTGCTTTTTGCAATATGTCGTTGGTTTCTTTGATTTGAGCAATGCGCAAATTGTAAAGCAATTCTTTACTTTCACTGTACAGGTCAAAAGCAATCAACATTAAGGTATCTATGTCCGTAAATAAATCATCCAATTCAGAATACGAAATCTGTCCTTTTTGTATTTCCTTCTTGAACTCTGTCCGAACCAGATTTTTGAAGCTGGGCAAAAATGCCAACGCTTTAGATGGTTTCATATCTTGCACTGCACGGATTTTCAGAATCATTTCCAAATGCCCATACAGTCGGTCTGCATCTCTGTCACCGCTCAGTTCAGTCAGCAAATGATCCATACTGCGATAGATATTGCTGCCTACCGGATTGGTAAACTCATTATTCACCTTTACAAAATATTTATGCGATTCAGCAGAATAAGCAGCAATAGCAATTTCAAACCATTGCTTTAGCAAATCCCCATGTCTTTCACGCATAAATTGGTTTAAACTGTTGCTCATCTTTTCACCTCCCATCCGACATAAGTTTCTCTTTAAGCATTAGGCACTAAATAGCTATGCATACCAGGCAAAAGATAGCTTACGCCGAAAAATGTAAAGATAACGGCCACAAAGCCTAATACGGCAATCCATGCGGCACGCCGACCCTTAAATCCCTTCAAAAACCGCGTGTGCAAATATGCTGCATATATTAACCACGTGATCAACGCCCACGTTTCTTTTGGGTCCCAACTCCAGAAAGTGCCCCACGCATATTCCGCCCACACGGCCCCTGTCACCAGCATAATTGTCAGAAAAGGCAATCCGATAAATACCAGTTTATATGCAACGGCATCCAACACCTTCAGCGCAGGCAATTCTTGATTTAAGCGACTGGAGAAGTCTACTTCTTTCTTATCTTTCAGCAAATATGCTACTGACACCGCAAAGGACAAGGCAAAAGAACCATAAGCAATTACTGCCGCCGATACATGTACAGCCAACCAATAGCTGCGCAGCGCTGGCATTACCGGCTGAATTGTCAAATCTACACTCACCAGCCAACAGGAAATAACCACAACCACTGGCATGACAAACATCCCAATTGCATCCAGCTTAAATCTGTATTCTACGATGACATACGCCGCTACAACTGCAAACACAAAGCTCAATCCGAATTCAAAGCCATTGTTTAATGGCAGACCTTTAATCAATGCCGTACGGAGCAGCAAAGCCAGAGTATTCAACACCAGCCCGATATATACAATAGAAGTTGCCAATTTTCGCATACGTATATTGCGTGACCAAAAACTAAACCCATACACCACCATAGCTCCTATATATGCGGCTAACATAAACCATAATAACGGTAACTGTAAGTGTTCCATTGTTTATTCTGCCTCCTGTTGTCTTTTCATCCAATTTTGTGCTAACGTTTCTTCCATTTCTTCTGTAATCACTGCATTCTTGCTAAAGCACCAAATTTTGCATTGGTTATCTCCCTGCTCGGCAAGAATACGCATTTCCCGATATCGACCGCTGAAAAACAGCAAGGAGGCCAACGTAGCCAGTATAAAGCCTAAAAAGACTACGTAGGTGCCACGCCGCGTTTTTACTTCCAATATGGTATAAGCAGCTGTGTCCAGATACGTAATGGTTGCCCCCTCATCGTTGAGAATCAAGCTGTCACCCGGCTCAACAAACTGTCCGCGAGGCGGATTTTTATGATCACTGATCTGTACATAAGGCTTACCATCTATTGTTGCTGCAACTACAGTCTGTCCCGCAATGGTACTGGGCTGATTATCAGGCAGACCATATGTCGTATTCATTTCTGCATCAGCAGCACCCTGCACTTCCATTAAATAACGATAATCATAGGAATTTTGATAAATCATCAAACTGCCGTAACGATAAGGAGAATTTACCTTTGTCTCTGCATTTTCTCCTACTAACTTCCCATTAATATACAAATTAAAGTGCGTCACCCAGTTATCAATAGACTGCTGGGCATCATAGGTCGTCTGGAAATCCAGGATCTCTACTGTACTGTCCTGATAGGCACTATTTAGCTCATCAGGAAAAGGACGTGTCTGACCTACCTGCCCCATCACATACCCTTGTGTATTAAATGTAGAAATGAGTGCACCAACTAAAATCACCAGCAAAGAAATATGCAGCAAATGCGGCGCCGCCAAGCTCCATTTCCCTTTTTGCGCTAATAGTCTGACTTGACCGTTCTGTTCCAGCCGGTCCACTTTATAGTGAGATTCTTTCAACCATGCAGTCAATTCTTCTTCCTGCACCCCATAGATACGATACGCACCTTCCATGGGCACATCCCCAGCTGAGCGCTGAAGCTGTTTCCGAAAACCGGGCAATAATTTTATTGTACAAAGGCTCAAGTTCAGAAAAAATGCAATCATCAAAATGCGGAACGACCAAGAATTAAAGGCGTCTGCATCAGGATAGATAGTTGCCAGGATTGACATAACTGCAATTGCTGCAATCAAAATCACAGCTAATTTCAGTGAGGATAAAAACTTTAGCATAAAAATCCCCTTTCCTAAATGCCTTTATCATAAATCATAATAACTTCACCATTATATCTGAAAAATCCACAAAACACTACACTTTTTCTTAAAAAACAGCTTTAAATTTATTTTATTATCATAGATTTCTTTTATCATAATAAAATATTCACAATATCACTCCGCACAGAGCGCCATTTTTCCGCGAATCTTTTCCAAGGCGCTTTTTTCCAGCCGTGAAATTTGCATCTGTGATACACCTAATATTTGAGCGATTTTGCTCTGCGTCAAGTCCTCAAAATAGCGATAATAGATAACCTGCTTTTGCTGTGGTGTCAACATTTCCATGGCAGCCTTCAAATCTTTTTTTAATTCTACATACTCCAGATTTTCATCATTGGCACCCAAATACAGCTCCGGCATATTGCTGTTCTCCTCACCCAGCTGTTCTGAAAGTGATGTGGTTTGACTGGCCTGTTTTGCCTCTAAAGCTTCCTGCAGAGCATTTTTGTCCATCTGTAAAAGTTCTGCCAATTGCTCAGTAGTAGGCGCACTGCCGTGCTGTTGATAATATTCCCCCTCTGCTCTTGTTATCCGTGTACTGAGTTCTCGATATTTACGCGGAATCACAACACGCCAAGTATTGTCCCGATAGTAGTTCATAATTTTTCCTGATACAGTGCGATAAGCAAATGTCTTAAACCGGATTTCCTTTTCTGGCTCAAACCGTTCCAGCGCGCCAACCACTGCAATGCGAGCAACCTGTTGCAAATCCTCCCGTTCCCAGGGCAAGTAGCATTGTGACTGGCACCAATATTTGATAAGTGGCTCCATAACCTGCAACAGGGCTTCCATAGCTTCAGGCGTAGGATTTTTTTTATAGTCCAGCGCCATTTGCTCTATATCTTTTTTCATGTCCTGCCCTCCTTTAGCTTACCACTTCATTCGTCCGGTAATTCGATTGCCTCTTTCATTGAAAATTACTTCATCTAAAAGCACATGCATCAGTAAAATCCCCCGCCCATGCTCATCCAATAACACACCGCTGCCTTTTCCACTGCGCAGCCGTTCTGGGACTCCAGAGCCATTGTCTTCCACGAAAAAGGAAAATCCGTCACAATTGCATTGCCAGCTCAAATGTACCTCTGGCGGCTGCCCTTCAGCACTTCCGTATAATAACCCATTCTGTACAGCTTCCATCACACAAAGACGAATATCCATCTTTTTTTCCGCACTGATATCCCATTGCTCCAACTGCCGTTGCAAACATTCTGTAGCAATTGTCAACTGACTCAGCGTAGAAATTTTCATATATGTTTGCATCGGGCTCAGTCCTTTCTCTTTATTCAACTCCTGCTTCCCGCAATCTATTTTTAATAATTTCCGCCAAAAGAGGATCCACACCCAAATGGCGAGTTAACTCTATTTGAATATGCGGATACTTTTTCCGCAAAGTGTCCAGCGTATGGGGAATTTTATTAGAAAGATGGTTTCCTCTGGTCAAAAACATGGGAACAATTACAATCCGCTTCATACCTGCATCCACCAATCGGGTTACTTCCTCCTCCAACGTAGGCTGTGCAACCTCCACAAAGGAACCGCTGATTGTCAGTTCCGGCAGTTGTTCCGCCAGCATCCGCCACATACCCCGTACTTCTACATTGGCTTCCTCGCGAATACTGCCATGTCCCAGCAAAATCACACCTTGTCTTTCTTCCATTTTCTTTGCCTCCATTGCTTATTATACATCAATATAATCTTTTTCTTCCGGAATCACATAAGCCAGCACGATATATGCTGCAATTGCCGTCAGCGTACTCACTGGAGGGAACAGACAGACCAATACCCAAATCATTCGTACATATATCACATCAATTCCTAGAAAATTAGCCAGTCCTGCGCATACACCCAGCAGTTTCCGCGTTTCTTTTGGTCTTCTTAATTTGGCAATTTTTTTCTTCATTCCAACCGCTTCCTTTCTCATGGGCTAATTCTTATATATTTGCAGACAATCTTTCAAATCTTACTAATTTTTATTATACTACCCATTGCTCATTTTTCTATATTCCTGTAAAATAGAGAGACAAAACAATTATACTATGTTAGGAGTATGTACAGTGAGAACTATTTTATTTATCATAGCAATTTTATTGAGCATTGGACTTTGTTGCTTGGCAATTGCATTTTTTACAGGACGGGTAAGTGCTCTACTCTATACAATTCTTTCAACAGGAATTTCTATAGCGCTCATTTTCGCCCTGTTTCACTTTATTTATCTCTATCTCTCCAAAGGAAAAAACAGGACAATCAAGTAGGCTGCTGCATTTTAATCAATCCCAGTGAAAGCAACTGCAAATTTGTATATAAGTTCGTCCAAAACAGCTTACTGTACTGCCAATGACTGCGCAGAAATACACGCTGATCCTCATTCATGCCCTGTTTTTGACGAGCTTGTTCAATTTTATCCAATTCTTCACTGTCAGCTAGTACCTGGTTCAAAAATTGATAGGTTTCCTCTATCTCTTGCAGCCCCAAAACCTGCTGCCATTCCAGCTCAATTAATTTATAGTTTAGCCAATATGTCGTAAAGCCCTTGCTGATCCCCAGACTGTAACTATCCTGAAACACCGGCGTTTGCCGATTCCATTCATCTATCACCTTCAAGGTATCCATGCTCCACTGCTTCGCCCGTTCCCGTTCCTCTGCTCTAATATCGTTGCTGCGAATACACAGATTGAACAGCTGAACAGTCTGTGCAGCATCCACCATCTGCGTTTTGTTTACAAAAAATTTGGCCATTTCCTCTGCTGCCAAACTGGTTGCTACTGCAGTTGTCAGCCAGAAAAAACCTTCTGATTGGAACAGTGATTCCACTGCATGTATATTGGCAATATCAAAAGACAACAAGCCGCTGCCTATCCCCCTGTCCATAATGACTCCACCTTTATCTGTAAGCTATGATTTATTATACCCTTTTCTTCCCCATCGGGCAATGGAAATAACTTGCCTTGTTGCATTTTACGCATGATAAAAATATTTATACAAAATCTTTTCTGCGAATTCACATTTTTCATACAAAAATCTGCTATAATAATTGTATTCCAAAACGCATCATGAGAAAGAAGGCTTTTCTATGAAAGGATATATTTTTGATTTAGACGGTACTTTATTGGACTCTATGCCCTATTGGCAGCACTTGTTGGATGATATGCTGCTCTCCCGTGGGATCACGCCGCCTGATGATTTGTTAGACCGCACCAAGACATTAGGTCTGGAAACCGCCACCGGTATGATTTTGCAGGAATTTGGCCTGCCTGATGACCCCGCTGCTGTGTATCAACACTTTCAGGATACTATGGCGCAGCTTTATTGTAGTGTTATTCCACTGAAACCCGGCGTGCAAAATTTATTAGATCTTTTAGAGAAAAAAGGGATTCCTGCAGCTATCGCTACAGCCACCTCCCGTTCTCTGGTAGAACAGGTATTGGCGCATCATCAATTATCGCAGACCTTTCAAAATATCACCACAGTAGCTGAAGTAGGTATTGGCAAACATGACCCTCGCGTTTTCCTGGCGGCCGCCAGCAAGCTGGGACTGCCTCCAGAACAATGCATTGTTTTGGAAGATTCTTTAGAAGCAGTACGCAGCGCTAATCGTGCTGGTTTCCAAACGATCGCCATATATGAAGATACGAATCAAACAGAGCAGCAAGCGTTGCAGCAGGAAGCCTCTCTTTATCTGCCCGATTTTCGTAATCTATCTGCATTGAAAGAGGATTTGTTCGAATAGCCTTTTCTTTCACAAATATTTTCTCTTACTTCACATACTTGCCCATCCTCCTGCGTATATATGGTACAAAGTATCATTTTACAAAGGAGGCCTTTTTATGTTTCTGCTTTTTCGCCGGCGCAGCTTCTTCACCGTGCTCTTTTTCTGTGTATTTGTAGTAGCTGCTGGTTTTTTTATGGTGCTGCATAATCAGCCGGCCACATCGCCCACATTATCCTGGGTATTGGCAGAAAAAACTTTTCTGGTAGATCCTGGCCATGGCGGTACCTTTCCCGGAAGAGTCAATGAAGATAATGTACTGGAAAAAGATATCAATCTGGATATCGCATTGAAGCTGGACACTTTTTTAGAAGAAACCGGCGCCAAGGTTGTAATGACACGCCGCGCCGATACCGACCTGATTCCCCAGGAAAGTCAGGAAGAAAAATTGTTGCTGCAGCAGCGGGCTGACCTGGAACAGCGCATACAAATGGGAAAAGCGGCACAGGCAGACTATTTTATCTCTATACACTGCAACAGCATTCCCAATGAAAAATGGTGCGGCGCGCAGGTTTTCTATAATCCCACCGACCCTGAAAGCAAAACTCTAGCACAAGCCATTCAGCAAGTTTTGACGCAGCAGCTTGGTGAACACGAGCGGGAAGCATTGCCCCGTGAGGACACCTATCTTTTCAAAAACGCCACCGTCCCGACCGTGATTGTCGAATGTGGCTTTCTCTCCAACAAAGAAGAAGCCACCAAATTGCAGGACCCCACCTACCAGCAAAAATTGGCCTGGTGCATTTATCTGGGGATTAACAATTACTTGTCTGCACAAAATCCACAATAACAACGCAGAAATCTTAAAAAAAAAAAAAACAACTTTATAACTTCGCACAACAACATTCTTACAAAAAACAAATTTGTCTTTCTCTTGGTTATCCCTGTATCCCACTGGATATTACAAATGTTTTTCGCGAAATACAAAGGAGTCCAGACGCCGCCAGCATGCACAGAAAACATGGTTTTCATGGTAAACATGTTTGAAAATTTACAGAAACAGTTGCATGATTGCACAAAAAAAGAACTACTCTGCCGCTTACAAACAGAATAGTTCTGAGATTCTTTTCAATGCAAATATTTCCCGAAAAACTTGACACATAAAAACCGCAATGTTAGACTACAACCAATATATGATCTGCCGTATGGCATTGCTCAGGGAGTTTTCTTGTAAAGGACTAGCGAGTCATTGGGGTGTCACGCTAGTCCTTTTTTCATTTTCTCTTATTGCGCTTTTTACAGCGCGAGGAACGTATATGTCTGCACAGGTCTTTTGCCAGACAAGCCCTATTTTATACTTCTATAAATTTTTCTACGCTTCTTCCTGCGTTGTTTCACATTCCTCAGTTGTCTTTGGAGCTTCGTTTGTCTCTGACTTCTGAAAAAACGGACGGGAGGCTGTCCACAGCCAATAATCCTGCATCATCTTTTTTTGTGTTAACAACAAAATTTCTTCCTTGCTGTTCATCCAAAAGTAACCGTCAGCTACTTGGTCCACCAATCTCCACGGACTTTGCGCCAGATATTCAAACAGGTTTTCTTTACTTCTCTCGTTGATTTTCGTGAGAAATACTTCCGGTGTGCGCTGAATCTCCACCCAGCCTTCCGGATATTTCCTCAGCTGTACAAAAGCTTTTACTAAGTCCTTCTTTTGCCAAAGTACAGTACCTACCACCCCGACTGTCGAGAATAATACAGTTTTTACTGTAACTTTTTTATTTTTGCTCATACTTACCAGCTCCTTCCCGTAAAACAAGCTTGCGCAATTCCCCTGAATTTGCTATAGTTTTAAGAAAATGCACAAGGAGTGATCTTTATGACAGGCCGTACTGCCCCAGACCTACAGGGCATTACCCAACTAGGCAGCGCCCAAACCAAATATCCTACTGACTACGCACCGGAAGTATTGGAAACCTTTCCTAACAAGCACCCGGAAAATGATTACTTTGTCAAATTCAATTGTCCCGAATTCACCAGTCTTTGTCCTATGACTGGGCAGCCTGATTTTGCCACGATTTATATTTCTTACGTTCCAAATGAGCGTATGGTGGAAAGTAAATCACTGAAACTTTACTTATTCAGTTTCCGAAACCATGGCGATTTCCACGAAGATTGTGTAAATATCATTATGAAAGATTTGATTAAACTGATGGACCCCAAATACATCGAAGTGTGGGGAAAATTCACACCGCGCGGCGGTATTTCCATCGACCCCTACTGCAACTACGGAAAACCGGGTACCCCTTGGGCGGACGTGGCCTTCAACCGCTTAACCAATCATGACCTCTATCCGGAAAAAATAGATAACCGCTGAGTTAGAAAATGTGCAATCTTCACAAAAAGGAACGCAACAGCTTACCGCGTTCCTTTTTTGTATTCTCTGCGTACCCCATCAATTATGCACGTTCCGCCAACTTTATATACGCTCTTTCACCGCCCACACTGCGATAGGCAGGACGAATAATCTTATCCACATTGGTCAGCTCTTCCAAACGGTGCGCGCTCCAGCCCACAATGCGCGCCATAGCAAAAATAGGCGTATACAATTCTTCTGGAATCCCCAGCATACTGTACACAAATCCACTGTAAAAGTCCACGTTGGCACTGACACCCTTATAAATTTTCCGTTTTTCCGCAATGACCTGTGGCGCCAGTTCTTCTACCATGGCATATAACGCGTATTCTTCATGAATATGCTTTTCATCCGCCAGCTGCTCTACAAATCCCTTAAATATTCTGGCGCGGGGGTCAGAAATACTGTACACTGCATGCCCCATTCCGTAAATCAAACCTTTTCTGTCAAAAGCTTCTTTATCTACAATCTTTTCTAAATATGCCCGTACCTGTTCCCGATCCGTCGTGTCCGCCACATTTGCCTTCAAGTCGTTCATCATTTCTACAACTTTAATATTTGCCCCGCCATGCTTCGGCCCTTTTAAGGAGGACAAGGCCGCCGCAATGACAGAGTAAGAATCAGAACCTGATGAAGTGACAACATGGGTTGTGAAGGATGAATTGTTGCCGCCGCCGTGCTCCATATGCAGCACCAGCGCAATATCCAGCACATGTGCTTCCAAATCAGTATATTTTTTGTCCGGTCGCAGCATGCGCAAAATATTTTCCGCCATGCCTAAATTGGTATCTGGCCGATGAATGTATAAGCTCTCGTCGCACTCATAATGGTTATACGCATGATAACCATATACTGCCAACATAGGAAATACGCTGATCATCATCATACACTGCCGCAATACATTGTCCATAGATAAATCGGAGGCAGTTTCATCATACGAAGCCAAGGTCAAAATACTGCGGGACAATGTATTCATGATATCTTTGCTGGGCGCTTTCATAATCACATCGCGAGTAAAATTCGTAGGCAAAGTGCGCATCAAAGCCAATATTTTTGTAAATTTCTGCAGTTCTGTCCGATCTGGCAATTGTCCAAAGAGCAATAAATACGTCGTTTCTTCAAAACCGAACCGCTTTTCCTGCACAAATCCACGAATCAACTCTGTCACATCATAACCGCGGTACAACAATTTGCCCTCACAAGGAACTTTATTTCCATTCTCATCGGTATCATAGGCCTGTACATGGGAGATATTTGTCAAACCGGCCAGCACACCCATCCCGTTTTTATCCCGCAGCCCTTTTTTTACACCATATTCATCGTACAGTTGCGCATCAATCCGGCAATTTTTTTCACAAACTACCGCTTTTTCCGCCACATACCTTTCCAAATCACTCTTTTTTGTCATGTCAGCCTACCTCCTGTGAAATGTTAGCCCTTTACGCAATCCTCCAGATTCATTTTACCTGATATTTTATACTAATTGTTGATTTTTGTCAATCATTGATTTTTCTCTTGAAACGGTGTCAAAGCCCTTTTACCGCAATGCCTGTCAGTATGGCCAACCAACAGATTGCCTTTAATTGCAAAAAAGGCACCACTTTTCTGGATGTGATATGTACAAGTACGCCAAAACAACTTCATTTTAAAAAATAAGCTCCCCTCTGAGAGACAATTGGTTATACGTTCGCTTGTCTGCTCAGAAGGGAGCCACTTTCTGAGAGAAAAACATCATACTTTCTTAAGTAATGTTTTCCCTCTCCACCCTCAGAAATCCTGCTGGCTTAGCTGCTTATTTATTTAAGCCGGTCCAGGTTTCTTTCGGGGCTTTCTTGTATAAATGTGCATTGCATGCTTCCATAATATCGTAGTATGCCCAGTAGCCATTGTTCAAATCTGTGAAATGCACAATGCTGTCACTGTTGGCTTCGATATAATTTACATCGCCTGCACGTTCCAGCATCCGGTTGGTCACTGCTACCACCTCTGCACGGGTGATATTCTGATCCGGCCGCACTGTGCCGTCCGGATATCCGCCAATCCAACCTTTGCTGTAAGCCAACCCGATACTACCCTTTGCCCAATGGCTGTCCGGCAGATCTGTGAAGTTGGTCTGTGTGTTGCCTTTCAATGCAGAGAACCGTGCTGCAATAGCTGCAAACTCTGCTCTGGTTATCGGTGCATCTGGCCGGAAGGTGCCATCTTCATAGCCTCGTACAATATTGTACCGTTCCATGTAGCCAATTGCATTGGAATACCATTTTCCTGCAGGCACATCGCTGAAGCTATTGCTATACGCAGTATGAACATTCATCCGTTTTTCCAGCAGACGGGAGAACATCACAGTCACTTCTGCTCTGGTCATATTCCGTCCTGGCAGGAATGTGCCTTCCGGATATCCTACCATGTAAGCAAAATGGTCTGCTTTGTTCAGCTGCGGTCTTGCAACCGCTCCGCCACTGCTGCCACCGGAAGATTGCTGTTCTTCCTCGTCTGGAATTCCGTTGCCGTCTTTATCCACTTTCACATTGGGTTCTGGCCAATTCCCGTTCTCATCCTGCTCAATTACATCTGGAATTCCGTCGCCATCCTCGTCCACAATGTTGACGTCTGCTTTGCCATCACCGTCGACATCGACATTGCGATCTGGTTTGCCGTCACCGTCTGTATCTACATTGATATTTGGCTTAATCGGATTTTCCGGATCAATATCGCCTGGGTCAATGACATCTGGAATCCCGTCGCCATCCTTGTCCACAATATTGATATCTGGTTTCCCATCGCCATCAGTATCAATGTTCACCTCTGGTTCCCCATCACCGTCGGTATCAATGTCAATGTCCGGTTTCCCGTCGCCATCAGTATCAATATTGACATCTGGTTTCCCATCACCGTCGGTATCAACGTTTACATCTGGTTCGCCATCACCATCGGTATCAATATTGGTATCTGGTTTGATTGGATTGTCTGGGTCAATATCTTTTGGATCAATGGAGTCCGGTTTGCCGTCGCCGTCTTTGTCCACGATATTGGTGTCAGGTTCCCCGTCACCATCGGTATCAATGTTGACATCTGGTTCACCGTCACCGTCGGTATCAATGTTGATATCCAGCTCGCCATCACCGTCGGTGTCGACGTTCGTATCTGGAATTCCATCATCATCGGTATCAATGTTGGTGTCTGGTTTGCCATCGCCGGTCGTATCCACATTATTTTTCCCGATTAATACGGTAATGTCATGTGCAGATGCAACGCCGTCGAAGGTGTATGCATTATTCTGACGCATTTCATCAGTAATCTGGATACGTTTGCCGTCAATCTCGATGCCCCACAAGCTATAACCTTCCTCAATAGTCCATGTGATGGTATCGTTGCTGTTTTCTACAGCATCATGGCTGGCCGTAATATCAGAACCGCCTTCTCCGCCGTTAATATCGGTTGCAATATGATATTGCTTGTTTGTTGTTCTCTCTATCGGTTGTGGTGGTTCCGGTACTACCACAATTCGTACGTCATAGTTTTCCGTCAAACCGTCGGTAGCAATTTCAATGCCATTGCCTTCGGAACTGTATTCATACAGTTCCCCATTGACATAAATCTTGCTCAGCTGATATCCTTCAGGAATCGTATACGCTAAGCTGCATGGCTCGCCTTCTTTGTAAGTACCAGTGCCTGTTACAGCTTCTGGATTGGTTATTCCTTCTACAGACGCAGTTACAGTAAAGGTCTTCTGAATGATTTCATCAACCTTTCCAAGATCTTCTGGCGTAATATCCTTTGCTACCAGGAAGATTTCTACGCGATGGTTTGCACCAATCTGATTGATCAGGAACAATGCTTCTTGTTCAGTTAAACTGCCTAAATTGTCGAGGTCTACAGTTTCTCCCCAATCCACGCCTTCCGCAACAGCACCATCTCTGGCAACAGCCATCATTCTCGGCGCCATCATCAGACCGGAGCTTGTGGTGGAGAGTTTCTTAGCAGAAAACTGTACGATATTCTCGTCATAGTTTACCACATTTTCATCGGCAGATTCTTCTGCGATGGTTTCCTCTTCATTTTCTGTTTGCTGTTCTTCCTGTGTTTCTTCAGGAAGCATCGGCAATTCTTCTTCCGCACTCAGCGCTTGGATTTCCGGTTCACTCTCTGTTTCTAAAGAATAAACAACTGTTCCGTCTACTCTGATTTTCGCAATCTTCAGATTAGAATCAATTACCTGACCTTTTACTTCACAGTCCTGTGTTTTTGCTAAAGTCAAATTGGTTCCTTTTGGTGCTGAAGCTGTCTGCTTCACCGCATAGAAGTTCGCTTGTGTATCTGTATCTGCAGGGGTCACCGTATTTGCAGTTACGTCCACAATACTGGTCTGCACCGCTACATTGTGATTTACTGCTTTGGCATAAACTACAACGTCCTGGTCAGTTTGGATATCAGTCAAACTGTACGTACCCGTTCCAGTTGTGGTTTCATCAATCGCAACCTCTTCCCCGTTTACTGTTACTTTTTCTACTTCATAGTAAACATAATCGTCGGCTGTTTTATCACTACTTTCTGCAAGCGTCCATGATACATCCTTATTCGAACCAGTTTCCAGTTCACCTTCACGTCCATCGACTTCCCCTTTGGCACCAACCAGTGTCACAGTCACATTTACTGTTTCCTTATCTGGATCTACTGGAGTCGGTGGATTTTCAGGGTCAACTGGCGCAAAGTATACGTCTACAATCCAGTTCTTTCTGTTGACAGAAATATTCTTGCTGCCAGCATTGGCCACTCTGTCGGTCTGCTTTTCACCGTTAATATAAACGCTTTCTACTTTGTAACCATCGGCAGGTGTCCAGGTGACCGGCACAGAAGCATTACCTTCTACTACCTTACTCGGTGATACTGTACCCTGACCATATTTATTCACTGTAACAGTGTAATAATCTGGTGTGCTGCCGCCGCCTAAGGAAGCTCTGGTGCCTAAAGTCACAACCACGTTGTGGTCTGTTTGGATTTTCTGGAAATCAATACTATTTCCAGATGGCTCTTGTACGTTACCATCTACCTCAACAGAAACCACATAATAGCCTTCGGCCAACGTCCATTCTACCAGGTGATCGTCCCCTTCTTTCAGGGTCGTGGTCGGTGTAATGGTACTGCCGCCAATGATTCCTCTCAATGCAGTAGACACTTTATAGTTTTTGTCATTGTCAACTACTGGAATCACCGGTACATCCGGCTGTTCTGGATCCGTCGGATCATCGGGATCGGTTGGATCGTCAGGGTCAGTTGGGTTATCTGGATCTGTCGGATCTGTTGGATCTACCGGCGGTTTCGGGTCTACCGGTTTTTCTCCAACTTTTGCACAGATTACTTTGATGGTATGGTCTTCATACATCGCATCGAAAGTAAATGTTCCAGCAGTCAGCAGGTCATCGCGGATTACATTGTCCACCCAGACAGATTTAATTTCATAACCGTCATTAGGCGTCCAGGTCACCGTAGCACTGCTGCCTTCTTTAATTTTCTCTAAATCACCCTCAATGGTGCAATTTATCGGTTCATCAATTACTTTCAGATAGCGATCATAATAGAGCCGCAGAGACAATGTCGGACTACCGGTAATATCCCCTTCTAACACATTTTTTGCATTATCCGTATTATACCAGTAGGTTACACCCTCAACAGTCAGCTCTGCTACTTTGTCTTCTTCCGGCACCGCCACTTTACTTTCTGTGGTGCCAGTGTAAGTTTTGGTCACACCGCTCTCTGTCACTTTATTGTAAATGTAGTTCCCATCTTTATCTTTGCTACCGGAATTGATGAAATAGTCTACTGTATACTTGGTATCATCTCTCGGCGTCCACATTGCAATAAAGGTGTGTTCCGTTTTATCTTGAATCGTCTCACCGCCAACATATACGGTATAACTTGCAGCCGCCTCTGTATCTTTGAACTGTGAAGCACCTGTCAGTTCATTCACGATGAGGTTATTTTCTACCTCGGTCAATTTATACCAACCGGCAAACGTATAGCCGGCACGCTGAGGCGTCAAGAAAGTATCATATTTCGTAGCACTTGAGCCTAAATATGCCTGGTCGGAAATCTTGCTGCCGCCATTACTATCAAAATGAACCACAAATTTGCTGGTGTCCACCTTCCACACTGCATAGATGGTTTTATCCGATGCCGGCATAGTAGGCGCTGGCACAACCGTGATTCCTGTAACCCCTTGCGCTATTTTGAACACATTCGCAGGGTCATTGGCGTTACTTTCTGACCAGCCCTGGAAGATGTATCCCGGTTTGCTAGGAATCCCACGACCGCTGATCGGGATGCTCAATGTATTAAGATTGGTTCCGTATGCAATGTCTTCAATAGAACGCACATTTCCCAAAGAACCTCCATTGGCATCAAAGCGTAAGGTGTAATTGCCGACTTCCCACTGGGCAACTAAATAATACTTGTCTAGAATAACGATTGGCTGTCCGTTTTCGTCAAGCACATCGTTGCCTTCAGCATCCGTTTGGGTGATCAATTTGGCAGTTGTCTTCGCCACATCCACCAATGGTGCATTACCCACAGTCATCCCTGTCAGGTTCCCATCGGCATCTTTCCCTACATAACCGTTTACAGCATCATTGGTCGTACCGTTAATCAATTTCCAACCTTTAAAACTGTAACCTATACGTGTTGGGAGTACATGTTGCGCATCAATCTTGGTCTCAATACTAGCACCGGAGGTCACATTGAAATAAACTGACGGTTTCGTTTCCCCGCCTGCAGTAGCAATCTGTCCGCCATTTGCCAGATAAATTATCTGCGCAGTGCCTTTTGAGTAGCCTGGGCGAATGACAATAGTATCCCCACCACTCGGATCTACCTCTGTCCCCGGTGTCACAGGATCTCCGCCATCAGTTTCCCAACCACTGAATTTATCATCCTCATCTCCGGATTCTGGTTCATCCTCCGGCAGGACAATAATCGGTTTGTCGCTGATGACATAATAATCGTCAATGGGATTGCCATCGGCATCCTCTACGATAACATGTTTTGGTTTGAACACGGCTTTATTTCCCACATTGCCGCATTCATCTTTTACCCAGACCACAATGGGGTCTGTACTGTCAATGGGGTATTCAAAGCTATAGCTGTGTACAGCCGTATCGAGGATTTCCCAATCGGTTTCTGCTGGCGATGCTGTCTCACTGTTGGTAATCCAGTACGCTGCCACACCAGAACCGCGGCCATCCTCCATGAAGGTAACCCCGTCCTCGTCAATGCCCATACCAGTATCGGTGAGGGTAATGTTGACAATATTTTTCCTTGTATTTTCTCCGCTGATTACAGGTTCTTCTTCATCCAAAAAGGCTACGACATAAGTCTGAGATACTTTTGACTCATTGCCTTTCTGATCCCTGACAATCAATTCAAAAGTGTATTTGCCGGATTTCCCGCTTCCGTCATACTCATAATCCTGAATTTGTGTAGGATCGGTAATCCATCCTGTCTGGTATATCACATTATTGTCCGGGTCGTAGATTTTATAGTTCCATTGAGCAATTTTTCCATCCGCACCGGCCAATGTACCTGGTTTGGATTTGTCCACGATGTTTACACGAACCTTTTCGCCGGTATTCAGCAAATGCTTCTGGTGAACGGTCATAAGCTGCTCGCCTGTAGCCGCATTTTTCACATAGAAGTTGGCCAAAGGCAAATCACTGGCAATAGGTGCTTGTTGGAATTTTACCTTTTCAATATAATTTGTGTAGATATATTGGGCCATCAATTCCACATAGTTATCACCGCTGGCAATATACCCATTTTCCGAGCCCAGACCCTGATGCGTGATATTGCCTTCTTCATCTTTGGTCGTGTCTGTGACAATCTTCCCATCCTGCCCGTTGGAGATGTAGAAAATTTCATTTTCATTCATACGGTTAATCCCATCGGCATAGGACTGGTCTTTCTCATCAGGAATCTGCGGATCATTGCTGTCGCCCACCAAGTTGACGAAATATTTGTAATCCGCGCCCTGATAGTACTGTACATTCTTCAATGCATCAAAGGCACTGGCTTCATAGCTCATTTCCAAGTCCAGATAACGGAATACCGTCAATTCTTGGCAACCATGACTAGCATATCCGACAATGGGACCAAAGCCATTGAATCCGGTGTCATCTAAATGATAATTGTTGATTTTTGTTTGCGGTGCAGAAAGATTTCCCGCTGCATCATATTGCTGTACTTGCACAGTAACCGAATCTTTTTGCAGATCTACAGTAAGACGCGCTTTCTTAGTAGCTGTAAGACCTACACTCATAGTATTTCCTACTGGAATGTCTGTTCCCAAAGCGGTTTTTGCATTCAAAGAAATTTTTTGAATTCCTCCTGTATGACTGGGGCCGATATACAATGCATATCCAACCAGTTTTCCACTACTGTCAATGCCGGCATTCAGCAAAAAGCCATATCCCTGCAATGTATGCGAACCAATGGCATTGGCATCAATATCAAAGCTGACTGTTCTGCGAGAATCACTGGCTGCTGGATAAATCATGTAGTCCATCAAAGCCTGCGTGCCATAGCCTGCAAATACCATACTGGCTTTACCTTCATCATCGGCGTAAGACCAGATATGCTGCGCAAAATAGCGACATCCTGAAATATTTCCATTAGCCAGTAAATCTTTCATATAAACCGGGCTGGCACCTGATGCATGCGTATTATCTGCTGCCCGATTTGGCTGTTTTTTCTGTTGTTCTGCTGATAATCCCAAGTTGTTATATTCCGTATCATTCAGATAATGATCATACACATACCATCCATTTAAATCTGTGGTATCAATTTTTGCCGCAGTATCCGTAATGCGGAAATCACTGGGATTCAAGCCCTGTTCAATCAATTTCTGTGTCAGTTCCTGTTTAAAATCAAGGAAAGTTCCCGGATAATCGCTGGGCACATTCACTGCAATATCAATTTTTGGAGTCGGATTGGTACCGACATCAACTGATGCTGCCGATGCGCTAATTGGCCCGATACAGGAAAAAAGCATAGTGACACATAACAAAATACTTACGAATTTTTTTGCTTTTTTAAGCAATTGTCCTCCCCCCTCAAATTGTATACCTATAATACTACTATCACAGGCATTGTATAGTTTGCTTTGCGCATACCCCTTTCTACTCTTGCCTCTGTCGATGTTTTGCCGCTTGACATATGGTCGTTCCAACGCAAGCCTCGTCAGGCACCGTTTTGCCAATCACATCTCGCCTCCTTGCGGCATGGCTTGTAATCTCTGGACACCGTCGCCTGCAAGGGGGGATATAGTAAGCGATGGTGTATTATAATATAAAAAAATGCTGGTTTTCCCTAAGGCTAAACCAACATATACACCAGTGCAAATATACAAATGATGACAAATACAAAAACATCCCAAACCCCAAGCAGACGAAGGCGCTGCATGGTTACACATCACATGTATTTCGCAGAATCGACTGATACGTATGGCATAGCTTTTTTGGAATTGCCAAAAGATAATATAAAAAAATATACTTTTTAGGAGCAGAAAAGAAGACAAAAAAAGGCGGCTATATAAGCTAAAATAGCTATATAACCGCCAATATGTAGGGACTAAATCTTTGTCCTAAAAAGTATAGATTTTAACACTTGTACACCAACATAATATTTTTTGTGCTGCAGTCTCAAATACAGCACAATTTTTTCTGCTTGGTTACAATGAAATTACAATCTAATAACTTGTATCTTTTTATATCACTTTTTGGTATTATTATACTGCAAAAAAAATTCATTGTCAATTATTTTTGTATAAATTTTGTAATTTTTTTATAGGATTTGTCATATATTTTTCTTTTTTGTACCAATCGCAAAAATCATTTTGATTTTATAAACATATTTTGGATACACCAGTTCTGCAGATATTCCTCCGTTCTAAACTGATTTTTATTGTATAAAGTTATATTTTCCACGATATTTTTCTGTGCACTATAAAAAGCAGCGCTTCCTCTCGCCTTCTGCGGATACTGGAAACGCTGCTACTTCATAGTTTTATGAAATTATCATATTTTTGCCACACAACGACTAAGCAGTATACCTGTCACCCTGTTTTACACAAAAGCAATAAATACAACTGCAACCAAAAACACTGTCATGATGACGATCATCGGCTCGCCAATAACCGCCCGATACCCGTCGGCATCATATTTTTCCGGCACCTGTTCGGTGTGCTCCAAAGCCCGCGGCGCCAAAGATAAAAAGCGCATAGGGTTGGCCATCAACATGTTGAACATGTCATAAATGGAACGGCAAAATTCGCCCAAAGCCGCGCGCACAGCACAAACAAAGGAAGAAATACTTACCACCAGCTTCACAAAGGGTACTCGATACAGCCAATCTAAATCCAGTGTCAGCTGTTCGTGAGGCTCCATGTGAGACAGGTACATCATAAACGGTATCATCGCCACACCTAAAAGCTGTACATACTGTACAATATGGTCTACTGTGAATGGATGGTAATCCATGGCGAACGGCAGGAACTGATACAGCAAATTTGGGAAAATCCCATAAAGGGTGCACAGTGTTGCACCAATCCCCATCGCTACGTACATGTTTTTGGGAATTTCATTTTTGATTTCCACATCTTTGCCTTCACGAATAAAGATGAAATAAATCATCTTCATAGTGATGGACAGGAAAGTACCGACGCTAGCCAACTGCAGCAGCAATTCAATAGCTGGCAGTCCTGCTTCCATAGCGGCACTAATGGTAATGGATTTGCTGATAAAACCGTTAAACAGCGGAATCCCTGAGATAGAGAAGGCCGCTATGACAAAGCACACAAACACAAAAGGCATTTTTTTCGCCAAGCCGCCCAAATGGTTGATTTTGCGAATGCCCGTGGCATAAATCACAGCACCAGCACACATGAACAGCAAGGATTTGTACAGAATGTGGCTGAACGCATGGGCAGTTGCCCCATTGAGCGCCAAATCCGTGCCAATTCCTGCGCCGCAAACCATGAACCCTACCTGGCTGACGATATGATAGGCCAGCAAACGGCGCATATCATTTTCGATAATGGCGAAGCATGCACCATATAGAGCCATGACAACACCAACCCAAATCAGGAATTCTGTACCTGCAAACATACGAATCAAGCAATACACAGCTACTTTTGTGGTGAAAGAGCTCAAAAATACACTGCCGGTAATCGTCCCTTCAGGATAAGCATCTACCAGCCAGCCGTGAATCGGTGGAATGGCAGCATTCACAGCCACGCCGATCAAAATCAGCCAGAAAGCCGCGTCATGCACGGCAGTTACATTGCTCACCAACATATCGCCGGCGCTTACTTTCAGGAAAATCCCCGCCAATAACATATTTCCGCCAAACATATGAACCAGCAAATAGCGGAAACCCGCTTTTCTCGATTTGGCAGTATTGTTGCACCAAATTAAGAATAACGAGGAAGCAGCCATCAATTCCCAGAAGAAAATCAATGTCATCCAGTCGCCGCACAACGTAACACCTAAGGCGCCGCCAGCATAACACATGCTAGCCAATGCTTCCATCCAACTTTTATTGTGCATAGAGTAGATTCCGCCGATTGCAGCCATCATGCTGAAAATCAAACCAAATACCCAGTTCAGGCGGTCTACCTGCACCAAATGCAAATCGATTCCATTGATAAAGGGTACCACCCATTCTGTGCCATAGGACAGAGAAAACATAGCAGCCAACGCAACCAACGGCCCGCCAGCCAAAATAAATTTGCGGACATTTTTAGGGACGATCGCGGCGATGAATCCGGTCGCGATCAAAATCAAACCGGGATGGAATACCATATTATTCATCACCGTCACCTCCATCATAGTAATTTTCATCGCGCTGCAGCAACGGCGCTAAAATTTGTTTTGCAAACAGGATGAGCAGCCAGCCGCCTGCAAAGCCCATAATGATATCAAAACCCGGCATCGTATGCCAGAAATTGTGTCCATGGGGATGGGCAAAGAGCACTTCGACAACCACCGATACCGCTACCGCAATGGCAATGATGATATAAATTTTCTTTTTATTCAGAGAACCCATCACCAGCCACCTCCAATCCAGCCTTGTGTAATACTCTGTGCAGCCATAGAAGCCAGATCATACAAATGCGGGCCAAAGTTGGGCATAATGCCTAAAATTACCGACAATGCTGCGGTTACACAGATTGGAATCAACATGAATTTATTTGCTTCTCCATAGGTCTTAAACTCACCATTTTCATTTGGCTTGAAAAAGGCCAAATGTGTCACCGGCATCAAGTAGGACAGAGCCAACAACGCACTACAAATCAAAACTACAATGTAAAACGGTTGACTTACCTGTAATGCACCCAGCGCAATATTCCATTTGCTGATAAAGCCAACGATAAACGGCATACCAGCAATTCCCAAAGAAGCGATAGTGTAGCAAGCCATGGTAATGGGCATCTTTCTCCCAATACCATGCATATCACTGATATTGTCTTTATGAGCCGTTACAATAATTGCACCGGCACACATAAAGAGGGTAATCTTCATTAACGCATGAGCAACAATATGAAAATATGCACCCAAGATACTCAAAGGCGCTAACAGCGCAGCACCCAATACAACATAAGACAACTGGCCCACTGTGGAAAAAGCCAAGCGGCGTTTCAAATTGTCCTGTTTCATGGCAATCAAGGAAGACGCAATAATAGTAAAGGCTGCAAACCAAGCCAATACTGTAGCCGCACCGATTTCTGCCAAAAGTGTTGGCCCAAACACAAAGCCAACCAACCGCAATACACAGAACGCACCGGCTTTTACCACTGCCACTGCGTGCAGCAGCGCACTTACCGGAGTAGGAGCAACCATGGCCGAAGGCAACCATCCATGCAGCGGCATAACACCCGCTTTTACTGCGCCGCCCAATACCATGATAAAGAACAGGAATTGCAGCACCCATTTCGGAGCCATGTCAATACTCAAGAAGCCGCCTGCCTGAAAATCCAACGTTCCTGCAAGGGCATACACAACGATAATCCCCGCCAGCATCAACTGACCGCTTACCAAGGTGTAAATCAAATATTTACGACCAGCAAACCGTGCTTCCTCATTGCGTTCATGAAACACCAGAGGCCAAGTAGCAACTGTCAACAATTCGTAAAAAATAAAGAAGGTTAACAGGTTAGCCGATAAAGCAATTCCCACGGCAGCAGATAAACATACCGCAAAGGAAGCAAAGAAACCTGTCTGTTCTTTTTCGTGATGTCCCCTCATATACCCAATGGCATAGAATGAAACCGGAATATATAAGAAAGAAGATACACACGCAAACAGCATCCCCGCTGCGTCCGTGCGCAATGTGAAGCCAAGCGTATCGGTTACGGCAAACAAGGTGTACTCATACACATTCCCCGCCAACACTGCCGGCACCATAGAAAAAATCAATCCTGCTTTGATAAAGGCAGCCGCCACACTCCAAAATTCACGCACATTCGGTTTTTTCCCGCTGAACATGATTAAAAAGGCAGCCAGAAGCGATACCCCTACCGCCAGAAATGGTCTGATATCAGTAATTGTCATCCTAAGAACACCTCCGGCAATCCTAATTTAATAATGCAATCTACAACCGATGCGTTACAGAAGCCCAGTGCCAAAATAATGATCCCGAACAGCACAATGGGGATTAACATCTGTAACGGTAATTCCAATTTCCCCGCCGTAGGATTTATTTCTTTCAGACCCGCATCCGGATTGACAAAAATATTTTCCATCACACGGAAGAAATAAACGGCATTGAGCAAGCTACTGATTACTAAAACAGCAATATAAATATACTGACCTGTCTCCATAGCTCCTTGCATAATATAAATCTTACTGAAGAAACCACCAGCAGGCGGAATTCCTATCATGCCCAATGCAGCCACACAGATAGTAAACACTGTGAATGGCATTTTTTTATTTAGCTGGCCCAATTGACTGATGCGGAATTCACCAAAACGATATTGCACACCGCCAATGGCCATAAATAAAGAACCCTTCATAAATGCATGATTGATAATATGCAAAATTGCACCAATCAAACCATACATGCTGCCGATCGCCAAGCCCACTGCAATATAGCCGATTTGCGCCACGCTAGAGTAAGCCAGCATACGACGGAAATCATCTTGGGCAATCGCCATAACAGAACCTAAAATAATACCCAGCGCACCTAAAATGCCAATGACCGTTAAACCATGCTGTACAAACAAATGCTGTGCGCCAAATAAATAGAAGAAGAAACGCAGCATTGCATAAGCAGGCACCTTACTCATTGCACCGGAAATCAATGGTGCTGCTCCTGGATGGGAATAGGTATAAGAGTCCGGCTGCCAGCCATGGAACGGGAACAAAGCCGCTTTAATGCCAAAGGCTGCAATCAACAGGCCAATCACCATAATCATCAGCGGATAGTCCATCTTGTCCTGCAAGAGTACAGACAAGTCAGCCATGTTCAAAGAACCGGTCATGGAATACATAAATCCTATCGCCAACAAATACAGGGAAGCGCCGATAGTACCAATCAGCAAATAACGAAATGCCGCCAAAGTACCTTTATTGCCACCCAATGCAATCAAACCATAGCCAGAAAGAGAGGCAATCTCCAAATACACATACAGATTAAACACATCGCCAGTTAATGTCATACCACTTAAACCAACACACAATAAGGCCATCAATGTATAATAGCCACCCATATAAAGCCAATTAGACTTCTTCAAAAAAGGCGTGCTGTAAATAGCGGTACACATTGCTAAAAACGTGATCATCGCTACAATCACTGCATTAATAGGATCTACAACAAATTCAATTCCTAAAGGAGGGGCCCAGTTGCCCATATAATAATGAATCGCTTGTCCGCCGCCTGCTGTTACCTGCAGCAATAAACCTACCGAACAAAGAAATGAACCTGCCAGAGCTGCTACGGCAATCCATTTGCCAGCTTGCCTATACATAAAGCTGAAGAAAGGGCTCAAGAGCGCCGCACTCAAGGGCAGTAATACGATTAAAACGGGAAAATGTTGACTCATTTATCTGCCCTCCTCAATACTTCATCTTCCTCAACTGAACCATATGCTTCTTTAATACGCATCAGCAAAGCCAGCGCAACACCAGTAGTACCAAGGCTAACTACAATGGCAGTCAGCATCAGCGCATGAGGCAATGGGTTGATATAAGCATTTGGGTCAGTGGTAATGCCGTTCAGAATCGGAATCATCCCGCCATCCTTTTGCGCAAAACACAAATAGAAGAAGATAACTGCAACCTGCATCACATTCATCGCCATCATCTTTTTCATATAGTTATTGCTGACAATCATACCATATAACCCTAAAAACAGTAAAATCAAGACCAGAGAATAGATCCCTTTGGTGGCCAGAAAATTATTGATGACATCCATTGTACCAGCATCACTCATGGTAATCTACCTCCTTATCATCATCTAAACGCTCAATAATCGCATCCATGATATCAATAATGGTCATCATAACGCAAACCGTTACGCCAATCTCAATCATTAAAATGCCCAGTGCATGCAGCTCTGCCAGATGCTCCATCGGCACCGGCAAAAAAGAATAATCCAAAAATTTTCCGCCGCCAAACAAAGTCAACCAGCCTGTCGCTGCATAAATAAACGTGCCGACACCAGCGCAAACAACAGCAATCGGTCCAGGGACATTAAAGCTTTCCTTATCCGCGCCCTGAATCAGACGTACCAGCACAATCCCCACAGCCAACAATGCACCAGCCTGGAAACCGCCGCCGGGACTGTATTCCCCATGGGTTAAAATGTACATCCCATAAACTAACGTAAAGGGAATAATGATACGGAAGGACGAATCCAGAATAATACCGCCGAAAGGTTTTTTCAACTGGTTATTTTTCATGATCACTTTCCTCCCTTTTTCTTTTTATTTTGTTTTCCGCCTGTCAGTATACCATCGTCTTCTCCTGTATTCTTCATCAAAATCAGGCAAGCAGTCAGCCCCGACACAAACATAACAGATGTTTCCCACAAAGTATCGAATCCTCTGTAGTCAGCCAGGGTACCGGTTACAATATTTGGAGAGCCGGTATCCACAGCACTGTTTTCAATATAGTACGGAGTGACATGCTGATTTGGTGCCGAATTGGGATCGCCAATGGTCGGTAAGAAAACTGTACAGGCGCAAAACAATACAGTAATCACCGTCATTAAAATTGTTGTTAATCCTCTTGCCATCGTTATTTACACCACCGATCCACTTTTTTCAGCGCTGCAATAAAGAATATGGTGGACATGGTCCCGATTACCGCTTCAGTAAACGCAACGTCGGGCGAGCCAAACATAAAATACGTCAATACTGCACAAAAGCTGAACGCACTGTAAATAATAGTGCAAGCTAAAATATCTTTGCTGATCAAGATGCTGACTGTAATAAAAATCAAAAACAGCAGCAGCAGTGCCTCAATAATTAATACTTGCATGCTTATTCCTCCTCCTGATCCTTCTTTGTCCATACAGGATGACCGGATTTCAGAGCTGCTTTCCCCAGGATATGTGTCCCGATAGGGTTCGCCAGAAATACCAGCAAAAAGACAATGATGATTTTCACGGAAAGCAGAGTAGGCCCTTCATAAATCACAAGGCCCAGACAAGCCAGCATCAGTCCCAACGTTTCGCTGTTGCCAGATGCGTGCAGTCGGCTGTAAAAATCAGGCAGACGAATCATCCCAATAGCCGAGGCCAGAAAGAAAAACAGACTGCAAACCAGTAAAATTACCGCAATAATTTCGTTGATTGCTAAACTCATACGTCCTTCCCTCCCATATATTTGGCCACGATAACTGAACAAATAAAACCTAAAATTGCATAAGAAATTGCAATGTCCACATACATATCTGGACGCCCGTCAATATAACCGAACAACACCAATAATAGGATGGTGTCCGCCCCGATCACGCCCAGACCATTCATGCGGTCATAAATTGTTGGTCCCTGAAATACCCGTTGGAGCATAAGTCCAATAATAACTACTACAGCAACCATAATCACAACCCAAATAGCATTCATTATTGTGCTTCTCCTTCCTCCACAACTTGGTAATCAAATGGTTCCCCAAACAAATCAGCCACACGTTTCTGCATGCCGCCGTCCAACAATCCTTCTGCAGCACCGTCTATCAGCGCATGAACCTCATACAGTCCGTCCTGTGTAACATTTAGTGTCACAGTACCCGGCGTCAATGTAATCGAGTTCGCCAGCGTTGTATGCGCCATAGGATTGTCCATCTTTATGCGGAACCGAATCACCTGCGGATTAATATTCATCTCTGATTTTACAGTAGCCTTCACCACATCAATATTGGCCTTTACTACCTCCTTGAGCAGCCATAACCAATACAACGCATATTTCAACAGCGGTACATCAAAAATGAAATACTTTTTGGTTCCGTCCGCATTGGGCAACAGCAAAAGCGGTACACAAATCCAAGCAGATATCACCGCTGTCAGCACACCGTAAAACAAAAACTTAAACTCTAATCTGCCGCTCAGCAAAAGCCAAAACGCAAACAACACACAAGCCAATACGGTCAGATGTTTCATTGGAGAGCCGACAATGGTTTCATCCCGCAGCATATCCTTTGTTTTCAAAATAAAACACCTCCTAACTCTGAATTTATTCAAAAGCAAACAAATCTTCATTATCTTTTTATAATACCCGAAAAACAGCAGGATAGTCAATGACTTTTCCCGTTTTCCTTTATAGATTTATAAATTTACAGAAATAAATTCGGTTATATCTCCGCCAACAAAAAAGGAGCACCGCAAGCAAAGACTTGCAGTACTCCTTATTCTTCGGCGATTAGCCTCTATTAAATTTCTTGTTAAATGCTTCTACTCTACCAGCAGCAGCATGTACACGCTGTTTTCCGCTGTAGAAAGGATGGCACTGAGAGCAGATTTCTACTTTAATATCATGTTTTGCAGTAGATCTGGTTTCAAATTCGTTACCGCAAGCGCAGATAACTTTTACAGTTTCATACTGTGGGTGAATACCTTCTTTCATCTGTTACACCTCTTTCTCTTAAAATTACCGAAATTGCACATTACATTCGTTTAGTATACTATTTTCGCCGCAATTAGTCAATCATTTTTTATGGGATTTCATCTTTTCTTTTTCTCTCTGGAAAAGGTTTCTCCGCCGTCTATTTTAGCGCCTCTGTGAGCTGAGGTACGATCTGCTTTTTGCGTGACATGACGCCTTTTAGATAGATGCGGTCCGGAGCGTCTGATGTAAATGCAGCGTTCACAGCTGCTTCTGCCCCTTCCCCGCAATAAATCAAATCGGTGGATTCGTCCATAATATCGGTCAGCATAAAGAACAGCATGTCTGCGCCATGTTCGCTGAAGCTATCTTTCATATACGCTTCCATACGTGGCTTCAGAGCTTGCAATTCCTCCCCGCTCATAGAGCTCACCTGTCCTACGCCGAATGTAGTATCCCCTGCTGTGAATTTTTTAAAATCCAGATAGAGAATTTCTTTTTCTGTTTTGTTGCCCAGTTCGCTGCCTGCCATAAACATTTCTTTAGCATACGCTTCTACATCGACAATTCCTGCGATCGCTGCCAGCTTTGTCGCCGTTTCTTTGTCCAACTCTGTACAGGTCGGAGAACGAAAAGCCAGCGTATCGGACAAAATCGCAGAACACAGTGCTCCGGCTACAGCAGGCTCTGGCTTTTTCCCATTCTGATGATAAAACAGTGTCAAAATTGTTGCCGTGCATCCCACCGGCAAGTTGCAAAACAAAATAGGCTCTGCTGTCTGCAAACCGCCAATTTTGTGATGGTCCAAAATTTCTATGATTTTTGCATCGGCAATTCCATCCACTGCCTGTCCTGCTTCATTGTGGTCCACCAAAATAATTTCACTGCCTGCCACATTCCGCAACAATTCCGGCGCAGCCAACCCGAAACGTTCCAACACAAATTGTGTCTCTGGATTCAATTCTCCGGCGCGTCCTGCTGCATAGCCTTCGCCTTTCAGCGCTGCATACCCAATTGCTGAACAAATTGAGTCGGTATCAGGATTTTTATGTCCTGTGATAAAAATTACATTGTCACTCATTATTTCCACCATCCATATAAAATTCTGTATTTTTTTATACAATCTCAAAGCATATCTATTGTACACTGTCTGCACGGTGGTTACAAGATATCCGACAAAAAAATTTGCAGGAAATTCGTCTGCTCCGGCAAGACATATTTCATTCCTGCTGTTTGGAATTCTTGTGGTAGTTGTATTTCAAAAATTCAATATATTCTTGAATCTGGTCCAATTGAATTTGACCAAAATCTTTTGGAATCTCCATATCATTCTTCCCTCGTTGATAGGATACTGGTACATCTACCAAGCCGCAAAGATAATCCAATGAAATATCAAAGATTTTCGCCAACAGCACCTTATTGTGGTCGTCCGGCGAAGTCTTGTCATTTTCGTAAGAAGATATAGTGTACTTGCTCACTGATAACAATTCGCCCAATTCCTGCTGTGTCATGCCTTTATCTTTACGCAATTCATTTAGTCTTTCCCCAATCATAATTTCAACTCCTGTAGCAAAATCTGTAATATGATAGTGTCTTTTTATTATTATATTGACAAAAAACACAATTTCAGAAAATGTAAAGAAATCATCTACTTTATTGTGTTTAGTTATATGATTTCGCTACAGTTTAATATTTTTTTGAAGATTTCACAAGGAAGTACTGTTACATATTTTATTAAAACGAGATATTTTGGTAAAAAAATTTTTAAAAATCAAAAAATGCTGTGTCACAGAACATCTCTGTAATACAGCATCTCTTTTTCTCACAATATATCTCATGTGCTCAATCCACCACACTACACTCTTTACACTGCTTGATTTGTGGATTCATCGAATAGGACAAGACCAGGTTGACCAGATTGGAGGTAATTACTTTTTGCATCATACCCGCAGGCACTTCCGACGAAACTCCCTCCTGATAACATTTTACAAGCACCGCCAGAACATAAGAGCTAAGTCCCTCAAACAACAGCAGTGGCTCTATCTCATCTGTAGGAATTTCCAGTATCGAAAAAACTTTTTCTCGCAATGTATCTTTTACCTTTTGCTGAAACTGTGGGTCACCGGAGGGACCCAATAAAACAGCAATATATTCATTATTTTTTTCATAAAAAGGCAATGCCTGCATCAGTAGACCACTCAGGTCACCATTAAATATATTCTGCCGTTCCATAAGAATCTGGGAAAGCATTTTTTCCCACTGTTGCAGTATTGTTGTTTCGATATATTCTAATATCATATATACATCTTCAAAATAGTAATACAATGTGCTGCGGGAATATCCGGAAACGTCAGCTACATCTTTTGCTTTGATTTTATTGATTGGTTTCATTTTATATAACCGCCAGAACGCGCTGACAATTTCCTCTTTTGTTTGGGCGGACTTTTCAGCCTGTATACCCATTGCAATCACTCCCATCGACCACAATGGTCGAACACATCGCGTCATTTTGTTTGTTGTTTACGTCATGAGCCTTTTATAAAATGAGTATATAACATCTTACAGCAAAAGACAATACTACAAGCGGGGAGGAAACAACAATGGCCAATACAGTCATCAAGGCAGAAGCTATCCATAAATTTTTCGGCAAGAAACATATATTACAGGATATTTCACTGGAAATCTCCCAAGGAGAAATCTTTGGTATTCTGGGTCCGTCCGGTTGCGGAAAAACAACGCTGATCAAACTCATCAGCGGTATGCTTACCGCCAACTCCGGCCATGTGAGCGTACTGGGACAATCCATGCCCAGCAAAAAAGTGTTGCGGCAAATCGGATACATGGCGCAAAGCGACGCCCTCTATCTGGACCTGACCGCCTGGGAGAATCTGCAGTTTTTCGGCAAAGTTTACGGGATTTCCCGAAAGCAGTTGCAGCAGCGTATAAATGCAACAATGCAAACTATGAATCTACTGCAGGATTTAGATACACCTGTAAAACGCTATTCCGGCGGCATGAAACGCCGTTTATCTCTGGCAGGTGCTTTGCTTCATGAGCCGTCTGTCATCATTCTCGATGAACCCACTGTAGGTATCGATCCTCTACTGCGGCAGCAAATTTGGCAAGAGCTGTATCGCTTGGCCCATGGCGGCGCCACCATCATTCTGACCACCCATGTGATGGACGAAGCTACCAAATGCAACCGTCTGGCCATGATGCGAAATGGTCAACTCATTGCACAGGGAACCTTTACTGAACTGCTGCACCAGACAGGAACCTCTTCCATCGAAGAAGCATTTATTTTTTACGGAGGTGATCCTTATGCCCGTTCTGGCACTGATACAACGCATTCTGCGTCAGTTAAAGCATGACAGGCGTACACTGGCTTTATTATTTATCGCGCCGCTGTTTCTGCTTACTCTGGTTTCTTTTATTCTGAATCACGGAACTGACGGAACAATCACTCTGGCTGCAGTCAACTGTCCCCAACCTTATATCGAACGCTTAGAAGATGCAGGGGCACAGGTTTTGCGCATGGAGGAGGCCCAGGCGGCCGACGCATTGTATTGCGGAGAAATCATTGCATCTCTGGAATATACCGACTATATCCTGCGGGTAAAGCTGGACGGCAGCAATTCCAGTAGAAGCGCCCAGACGCTCGCTATGCTGCAAACCGCCTGGACGCCCAATATACGCAGCGCAGCCAATTTGCAGGTGGACTATCTCTACGGGTATGACGGGCTCTCCATGTTTGACAATTTCGGTTCTGTATTAATCGGTTTTTTTATCTTCTTTTTTGTATTTCTAATCGCAGGCATTTCTTTTTTGCAGGAGCGCACCAGCGGTACGCTGGAAAAACTCCTTTCCATGCCTATTGAGCGATGGCAGATCGTGATCGGCTACGCATTAGGATTTGGAATTTTGGCAACTCTTCAGTCATTTCTTATTGCGTTGTTCTGTATTTACGGTCTGAAGATTATGATGGTCGGAAATTTTTTTCTGGTTTTACTGATTGTGATTATGGCTGCCATATCTGCACTGACACTGGGAATTCTATTGTCTACTGTAGCCAACAACGAGTTTCAGATGATTCAATTCATTCCCATTGTGATTATACCGCAAATATTTTTCTCCGGACTTTTTGAGCTGCCCACTGTTTTGGAACCTATAAAATACCTGATGCCATTATACTATACGGCTGATGCTTTAACCGCCGTCATGATCAAAGGAAAGGGATTCGTATATATTTGGCGTGATCTTCTTTTTCTAGCTGGATGTTCTCTATTGTTTATGCTGGTCAACATCCGCGTCTTAAAGAAATATAGAAATATCTGATTTATTTATATAACTTTCAGAATCACAGACTGGAGGAATTCACATGAAAAAATATTTACTCGGAATTTGTTTTATCTCACTTCTGCTCACCGCAGGCTGCAGCAACACGCCGACAGTCACCGGCAGAATTGACGCAGAAGTATGTTCTCATTACAGTGAAGCCAGCGGAAAAATCATAGAGACGCCTGCATCCTTGGGACAGGAAGTAAAAGCCGGAGATATTCTTGTTGTTCTGGATGACACTGCCGCACAATACCAGCTGAAACAGGCACAGCAAACATTGCTGAAAGCCCAGTACGCGCTGGCACAGGCCAGTGAAACGATAGAGCCGGAAAATATTCAGCAGAGCCGCAACCAAATCACCATCGCAGAACAAAATTACAACAACGCCCAGGCAGCCTACGCACTGATCTCCAATGAGTATCAACAGCAACAGCAGTTATATGAAGCAGGCGCCATTTCTCAAAGCGCGTTGAATCAGGCTGCTTATCAGTATACTACATCCAAAGCAGCTCTGACTTCTGCCGCCGCGCAAGTGGACAACGCCCGACAGCAATTAACCCTATTGCAAAAAAAGCAGACAGTCAGCAATCAAATCCGTATGGCTGAAACGGACGTACAGCAAGCCAAAAATCAAGTGGAGCAAATCACCGACCAACTAGCGGATTATGTAATCCGCGCAGCCTGCGATGGAACTGTATTGAGTTTTTCTTTTCATTCCGGTTCTCTCATCAGCGCCGGCACGTTGGTAGCTGATGTTTCGGTAAACGGCGAAAATTATTGGATTGGCTATGTCCCTGAACAATACGTTAAGCAATTGCACTATGGCCAGCAAGTAACTCTTCAAACCAAAGAACTCTCGGAACAAGCCGAGATCTGCTACATGGATGTCAAGCAGCAGTATGCGCCGGAAGAATTTCAGCACAGCAGCACACGAAACGAAAAAACTGTAAAGGTCAAATGCCGTCTGTCCGCTGACAGCGCATTTGTTCCGGGACAGGAAGTACAACTGAATCTGGAAATACTGTAAATTTTATACACAATACAAAAAGTCTTTCCCCGCAATCAACAGAAGGCCCTGATAAAAATGCCGAGTTATCCTGCATTTTTATCAGGGCCTTCTGTTGTGCGCTCCAGTATATCGCCGCACAAATTTTTTCCTTATTGTGCCGCTGATTCCATGGCACGCCACTGCTGCGCTAAAGTTTGCGCAGCCAGTTTTACATCCGGCTGCCCGAAAATCGCTGAAATCACTGCCACACCCACAATGCCAGTACCTTGCAGCTGCGTCATATTATCCGCTGTAATCCCACCGATGGCCACGGCAGGAATCTCTACCGCTTCACAAATGGCCTGCAGTGTTTCTTTATCGACCTCCACCGCATCATCCTTACTGCTGGTAGGAAACACTGCGCCTACCCCTAAATAATCTGCGCCTGCCGCCTGTGCAGCCAAAGCATGCGCTACCGTTTGCGCCGACACACCCAGAATTTTTTGCGGGCCGAGTTTTCGCCTTACTTCACCGGCGCCCATATCCTCCTGACCTACATGGACCCCGGCAGCATCTACCGCAATGGCCACATCCACATTGTCATTAATAATCAATGGCACGCCGTATCTGTCTGTTACCTGTTTGACTACCTTCGCCTGCGCCAAAAATTCCTCATCGCACAAATGCTTCTCCCGCAGCTGAATAATAGTAGCACCGCCCTGAATAGCTTTTTCCACCTGCTGTGCCAATGTTTCTTCCTCTTTGAGCCATTTACGGTCAGTCACTGCATAAATTGCCAAGTCCTGTTTAGAGAGCTTCAATCTTTGCACCTCCATCCAACATATTTCCTGTCATGGTGCTAACGGCATCCAACAATCTCGTTCGGAATGTCAGCGTACCGCAATTGGGCTGATATGCCATTTCTCCTGCCAGTCCCATCTCTGCCACTGCCGCTGCACAGGCTGCAAAAAGATTCGTTTTATTAGCTGCCAAATAGGCACCCAGCAAACAAGTCAACATACAACCACTGCCAGTAATACGGGACATCATCGCATGGCCGTTGGAAATCAGACAGCTATGCACTCCATCTGTAAGCAAGTCCTGTTTTCCTGTAATAATAATGACCGCACCGGTTTCTTCCGCCAATCTGCGGGCAAACTGCAACACCTCCGGCAAGGTCTGTTCATTGATTTCATCTGCCACATCAGCATCAACACCCTTTGTTGTCCCGCTGCCCATGGCCACTGTCTTAATCTCCGAAATATTACCGCGTATCGCTGTAAATTTTACTTCCCGCAGCAGTTGAAATACCGTTTCCGTACGCAATGCCGAAGCGCCAGCGCCTACCGGGTCCAAAATCACCGGATGCCCCAAGGCATTTGCCCTTTTGCCTGCTTTCACCATTGCAGCTACAGTGCGTTCATTCAAGGTACCGATATTGATCACCAGACTGTTGCAGATAGAAGTAATATCCTCTACCTCTTTCGCCTCATCGGCCATAATGGGAGAAGCACCGCACGCCAGCACAATATTGGCACAATCGTTCACCGTCACATAGTTAGTAATACAATGCACCAACGGCTTTTGCTGCTGCACCTGCTCTAAATATTGTCCATACATAAGTATCCACCTCGTTATCTGTTTTCGTCATTGTATCATATCCTTGGTCATGTCGCAATATTTCCACAACTCGCAATCATTTTCCAAAATGTTTCACGTGAAACATTTGCAATTTTTTGTGAATACTTTTTTCCATACTGCGAGGGACTTGTTTTATGTTTGAACTTGTATTATGATGAGATTCGTATCCTAATTTTTACACTAAGAAATCCTTCCGCTTCTTTTCCTACAGTATATTTACACTATCCCTTTTTTGGACAGCGCTTGACGAATATATTTCTCTGTGATAGGATATACATATAAAAGAGAGTAACCATGACGTGCGCTAACACGTCAGTAAACGGTTTCTCCCACAGACGTTGATAGACAAGTCCGCCTACCTGGTCAGGGAAAAGGCGGATTGTCTTTTTTCAGACTAAAATCCTTACTATTTACATAGTAAGGCAATAATATTTACAATCAGAATCAACAATGTGATCAATTCCATCTTGTTCATATTATCACCCCCCTCATTTCGGGAAGGAACCGCCTACCGTTATGATTACTCTCCATCCATATTTTACCATGCAATCATATATTCTACAATCCCAACTTTTATTTAAAATTTCTCAATTTAAAAATTTTCAAACAGAAAGATTACAAAAGCGCAAAACCAGCCGACCAGACAAAAACCGGAGTGCGCGCATACACTCCGGTCCTTTTTGAGCGCTTCGTCCTTTTGCGCTCTTGCTATTTTTCTTCTTTCTTTTCTACTTCTGCCACTAACGCTTCTGCCGTAAGTACCATCATAGCCACACTGACTGCATTTTGTAAAGCAGCCTTCAATACTTTTGCCGGTTCGATAATCCCCGCTTCCAGCAAATCCTCATAAGAATCCTTCATAACATTGTAGCCATAACCGCCACTTTGCTGCTGTACTGCAGACACAACCACGGATGCTTCTTTGCCAGCATTCAATGCAATTTGCGCCAACGGCTGCTTCAATGCCCGTTTCACAATGGCAATTCCTGTCGCCACATCTGCTTCTGTTTCATGCAACTGTTCCAACGCAGGCAATACGCGCAAATAAGTGGTGCCGCCGCCGACAACAATCCCGTCTTCCATCGCAGCGCGTGCCGCATTCAAAGCATCTTCAATGCGCAGCTTCTTCTCATTATACTCGGTTTCTGTGCTGGCTCCCACCTTCAACACTGCAGTCCCGCCTGCCAAACGGCTCAACCGGCTCTGACATACCTGTTTGGTAAAGTCTGATTTATATTCTTTCATTTCTTCATGGATCATAGCAACTCGCTGTTTAATTTTTTCCGCATTGGAATTCCCACCCACGATGGTGGTTTTGTTCTTCTCTACTACAACCCGCTCCGCATGGCCCAGCACATCTTCCGTGACTTTTTCAACCACAGAAGCCATCGTTCCAGTGATGGCTTGTCCACCAACCATCGCTTCCATATCTTCCAATTCACGCTGTCTGTTTTCCCCATGTGTTGGCGCCTGCACTGCTACAATATGCAAAATTCCTCGGAGATTATTGAGGTTAACCGCCTGCAGGGCTTCTCCTTCTAACTCATCCACAATCATCAGCATAGGTTTTTTGCGATTTAAGGATAATTCCAAAATAGGGTAAACCTCATTCATCGTGCTGAGTTTTTTATCAATCAACAGAATATCCACATCTTCATACACACACTGCGAAGATTCTGGCTGGTTCACCATATTCGCCGATACATAGCCCTTCTCAAAGCTGAACCCCGGCTGAATCTCCAGATAACTTTTTAATGTCTGGGAATTTTCTACAATCACTCCGTTTTCATCATTCACCTGCTGCAATGCATCGCTGAGCAGAGCACTGATTTCTTCGTCCTCTGAGGACACATAAACGACGTGATGGATTTCTTCTGCACTTTGCACCGGCTTTGCCAACCGGTCAATTTCCTGCACAGCTGCGGCAACTGCCTGCTCCATCCCTTTGCGCAGCAAGATGGGATTTGCTCCCGCCGCCAAATTTTTCAATCCTTCTTCTACCATCGCCTGTGCAAGCACAACGGCAGTGGTCGTTCCGTCACCAGCTGCTTCGTTGGTTTTCTCCGCTACCTCTTTCATCAACTGCGCGCCCATATTTTCATAGGCATCTTCCAAACTGATTTCATTGGCAATCGTTACCCCGTCATTGGTCACTAACGGTGCCAGAAATTTCTTTTCCAGCACTGCATTGCGCCCTTTCGGACCTAACGTCACTTTCACTGCATCAGCTACTTTGTCAATCCCTGTTTTCAAGCGGCTGCGCCCGTCTGTATCATAATAAATTTCCTTAGCCATACTTTATGCCTCCTGCTCTCTCCATTCTAGTTTTCTAAGCATAATCTTACTATTTATTATACCGCCTGTCCCGATGCTGTCAATCCAAGAATTGTATTCTTTTTTACAATCTGCTGTATCCTGTCTGCATGCTCATCAGATTCACCAAATAAAAAATGCCACGCCATCGGCATTTTTTCTCCGATAGCATGACATCTTTTGTTACATGACTATAGCTGCTTACATGCTTTCCTGTAAGATTTGCATAATTTCCTCTTTCTCTAACACTTTATAGCCGCCGTCCATCACAAAGGTAGCTTTGGCGATACCCTCCAGCATATCCTCCGTGACGCCCAGCGCCCGCAAATTCATTACCAGCCCCATGCGTTTCATATATGCTTCCATCGCCTGCAGCCCTTCCTCTGCAATAGCCATGTCACTTTTTCCCGCAGGATTCACATCCCATACATGAATGGCATAACGTTTAAATTTTTCCAACCCATAGGGCAAAATATGACGGTAATATGCCATAGAAACTGCGGACAACGTCATACCGTGCGTGGCGTCTGTGTAAGCGCCTACTGCCTGCCCGAGCATATGCACCATCCAGTCGGTAGATTTGCCCATGGCAATCAATGTATTCAACGCCCATGTCGCAGTCCACATAATATTACTGCGTGCTTCATAATTTTCCGGATCCTGCATCGCGATTTCCCAGCTGTGAATCAACGACTTGAGCAGTCCTTCCATGATATAATCAGACGTATTGTCATCGGTTCCAGAGAAATACTGCTCCAGAATATGAGACATGATATCGTAACACCCCGATGTCATTTGATACTTGGGCAAGGTATACGTAAACACCGGATTTAAAATAGAAAACTTGGGAAATACATTATCGCCGAATACATGACCGATTTTCAATTTTTGTTCGTGATTGGTGATTACCGAACCGCCGTTCATTTCCGAACCGGTACCCACCATGGTCAATACACAGCCCACTGGAATAATTTTATTATCGACATCCTCCATCCGCAGATAATATTTATCCCAAGGATCCTCTTCACAATAGGCAGAAATTGATACAGCTTTGGAATAATCACATACAGAACCGCCGCCTACTGCCAAAATCAAATCCACACCGTTGTCTTTGGCTATCTTGCAGCCCTCATACAATTTTTCCGTGGTAGGATTGGGCATCACGCCGCCATCCTCAAACACTGTTTTACCACATTCCTGCAAAATTTTTGTCACCTGATCATAAATCCCATTCTTTTTAATGGAACCGCCGCCATATACCAACTGTACTTTCGGGCCATAGTTGGCCAACTCCGTTTTTAAGTTGTCCATGGCATGCTCTCCAAAATAAAGTCTTGTCGGATTGGAATACATAAAATCACCTAACATACTACGTGCCTCCTCAATAATTTTGCTCTGTGTATTCTCTGCTGTGAGCTTCTATTTCAACTTTCCATACTCTTCATCAGTAACGGGTTCGCACCATTCACTGTGTCCGTCCTCACCGGGCACTTCCACCGCTAAATGTACAAACCAACTGTCAGGCGCAGCACCGTGCCAATGCTTCACACCTGCCGGAATGTTCACTACATCGCCGGCATGCAATTCCTGCGGCGCTTTTCCCCATTCCTGATAATAACCGCGCCCTGCTGTCACCAGCAAAATCTGTCCACCGCCGGACTTGGCATGGTGAATATGCCAATTATTCCGGCAGCCTGGCTCAAAGGTTACATTACCGATAGCCACTTGTTCCGTGCTCAGCATATGTAAATAACTCTGTCCAATAAAATATTGCGCAAATGCGTCATTTTTTCCTCCTACAGGAAATACTGTCAGTCTTTCTTTTTCGTCGTTCATACCGAAAATCCTCCTTTGTCTTACCTCAGTTCATCCGAACCCGATACAAAAAGCATACTACCTTGAGTTAACTCCAAGTCAAGCATTTTTTCTAAAATATGAAAAATTTTTTCTGATTTCTCTTTAAAAAATTTTGTCACAAATGCTTGCAGGAATTAAGAAAGTCTGCCTGTAGACGCTCCGGCAGACTTTCCTCCTATTTCGATTTCATACAATAATCTATCCACTGCAGATTATTTTTTCAGTTACTCTGCTCCCACACCTTTTTCCGCAGTATCCGCACATCCTCCACAAAACCCAAAATCTGCTCATCCTCCAAATGAATAAGCAGCATCAGCAGCGTTGATGCCGAAAAACTATTCTTCTCATACTTCAGATTATTATACGCCTTCGCCGAAATATCTAACTGCTCCGCCATCTCCTCCAGTGTATACTGATGTTCTGCCCGATATTGCTCTGATAATTCTCTCATTGCATACTTCAATCCTGTCTTATATTCTTTTTCCATAATCGTTTCCTCCATCTCATCAAACAGAAAATGCAGTGGAATCAGATTCTCAGCAGCAGACATCATCTTCTCTTTCTACAGAAAAATATCGCCAGAACAATGTCCTGGCGATGAAAACAGTTTTCAATCAAACACGAATTATGCATCCTTCGAGCTCTTATCTATTATGAAATCTACTTCCATCCTGCCTTCACTGTTTGATTGTTTTTATTTTTCTAATTATTTCTGCTTACTTCTGTCCTACTTTTTTCTTCTGTCAAATGCTCTCTCATTATGCAACATCTTCTTCTGTGTAGAATGTCACCGTCTCCGATTGACTCCCTTCCCAGATGGTTCCTGTCGCTTTCACCCGGTAGGTATGACCCTTCACCACACTCTTGGTTTCAAATACATGGGCTTTAAGGCCGTCCTTTGTATCAGTCCAGATTGCCACCGGAATCCAGTCGTTCCCATTTTTTACCTGCAGCTCTACGATGATCTTCGCTTTAGTCGCATAAACCAGATCCCCGCACACCCAAGCATCCACTGTGGCGCTAGTTCCACTGATATTCATAGTCGCTTCCGAATCTACAATATAGGTGAAGTGCGGTGCAATGCCATCCTCCGCCATAGCAGCGGCAGGCATAGCCAGCAGTGCCAGCATCACCAGAACCAACACGGCGGACAGCATTTTTACCTGTCTCTTTTGCATTGTTTTCCCCTCCTTTCTCTCCTTGCTAATTTGAGAATAAACATCTTTCCTTTACTCTCTGTTCACTATAACGAAATGGACCTGCCATTTTCGGACAACTTTCTCCATATTTTTTCAAAAATTTTTTTAATTTCTCCAAAAACAAAAAATACCGCCGCAGCTCTCCGCCCCGACGGTATCCAAACACTCTAAAACTCTATGTGATTTATAATTTTTACAAGCTCTTCCTCCGGTAAATTTGACTGGATTACAATACGATATTGATCATATAACCATATAACCTCTGTTCTTTCTTCCCCATACTTTTCTTGATAAATGAATTTCATATTCTCTCTTCTTGCAGAATCTAAACCAGCAGGAGTCTTTTTCATATCTATCACATACGTTGTTTTATCATTTTTCTTCATAATTCTTTGATCTATCTTTAAACGCTTTTTTTCCTTGTCCTGATACATTATATCCAGACTAATTGCGGTTTTATCTCTCTCCACCTCTTTCATGCCTTCTGGCAAATACCCTAATCTCAATGGCACAAATTCTGTTTCCTCAACTGCCTCCGTCCTATAACGAAACTCTGTATAATCCTCGAAGATAGTTTCCACGATCTCCACCAATCTCTGATATCCTGCCATCACTGCCTCCGGCATGGCAACACAGGTCAGGACAAGACACAAAAACAGTACCGCTGCGGTGCGCCGAACATAATAAGGCCAACCCAAAGCGGCCCTTTTATGGGGTAAGGTACATGCTCTCAACTGTTTATAGATTCCTTCTACCTTGGCTGTAAATGCTCTGCTGAATTCATGGGGCGGGCAGCTGTCCTCCGACGGCAATAAGCTCAACAGATATTCCTGGGCTTCCTCCGCTGCTGCATATAGTTCTTCTTCGCTGAAGCTTGTTCTCATCGGCGTCCTTCTACTCTGCTGACTTCGACAAATTTTGCTGCAGCTTGCGTTTTCCCCTGCTGAGCAGCTTTTCTACTTTCGCTACGGTAAAGTCCAGCAATGCTGCTATCTCTGCATTGTCATATCCCTGGGCATATTTCAGCAGGATTACCTGTCTGTTCTCAAAGGGCAGCTCCAAAATCGCTTTGGCCAGGGCCGAGCCGCTCCAGCTTTCTGGTTCCGGCACGGTGAGTATCTCCTTGATCTCCTCCAAATCCCTGTATCGCTCCATCTCCTTCCGCCGTTTCCGATACAAATCTATGGCGGTATGCTCCAGTATCTGCATCGTAAAGGCTTTCGCAGATGTGCTCTCTGCCTCTCCCACTTTGTCAATGTTGATTGCCAGCTTAATCAATGCTTCGCTCACTGCATCCTCTGCAATCTGCTCATCGTTCAGAATCTCATAGGCTCTGTGATACATCAGGTTATGATATCTCTCATACAATCGCTCAAATTTCTTCCGCCCTGCTTGATCTTCTATCAGCGCTAAATAGAATACTAGCTCTTTTAACACACTTACCCCACCGCACTTTTTTCTTCTTTATTCTTCTTTTTTCTCTTTTTTAGTTTATCACGTTCATCTCTTCCCTTTTTTATTTTACTTATTTTTCTTGTGGGCACAATACAAAGAGCCACTTTGCTTTCCCTGCAATGTGGCTCTCCTTCTTTCTATTTTATTTTTCTCCTCTTGGCGTATACTTACTTCCCGAAAATCTAATTTTTTTATTTTTGGGAAATATCATGGATTTTCCAGCAGCCAGTCGGCGATATCTATCACGCGAATTCCCTCATACTGATATTCCTCATATCTGGTCCGCGCCAGCACCATTTTGGGGTAGGCGTCCTTGATCTGCAAGAGCGGGGCAACTTCCCGGGCAAAAGTATCACCGTCACTGATATTGTCGGATACCTGGATATACAGCTTCTCATTGCGCTTGATAGCCACAAAATCAATCTCTTTTTTGTAGAGCACACCTACATACACCTCATAGCCTCGCCGCAGCAGCTCCATAGCCACAATATTTTCCAGCAGTCTGCCGTGGTCCAGATTTTTAGTGCCCAGCTTGGCATAGCGAAAAGCATGGTCGCTGAGATAATATTTATGGTTGGTCGCCAGATATTTTTTCCCGCGAATATCATAGCGGCGAATTTTGTAAAAAGCAAAGGCATTGCACAGATATTCAAGGTACTTACCCACCGTCTTATGATTGATTGTGTCCTTGTTTTTATGCAGTACCTCTGTAATATTGCGCGCTGAGGTGAGATTGGCAATATTGTCCATGAGGAAATCCACAACACTGTCCATCAAAGTTTGATTTCTGATATTGTATTTTTGCCGGATGTCCCGCAAAATCAACGTGTCAAACACCTCGCCGATGTAGGTATATTTGTCCTCCTGATTTTTGTACAGATACGAGCCCGCCATACCGCCCTCCCGCATATAGCGGTCCAGCGCTGTATAGGGATCGTCCAATCCATGATACGTCACAAACTCTTGAAAAGAAAATGGGTACACCTTGATTTCAAAGGTCCTGCCGGTGAACAGCGTAGCCAAATCGGAGCTCAGCAGAAAAGCATTGGAGCCTGTAATATAGATATCATACCGCTCCGAGGCATGGAGGCTGTTCACCGCCAGCTCAAACTGGCTGCACATCTGAATCTCATCAATCAGAACAAAATTATCCTTTGCCGAATCGTATTGTTCCTCAATATAATCGTGGAGCGCATGGTATTCCTGCAGTGCTTCATATTGGGTCAGATTAAAATTAATGTGAATGATATTCGCGTTGTCATTCTGCTCCAAAATATACGCCTTAAACCGCTCCATCAGCTTTGATTTGCCGCTGCGCCGCACACCGGTAATCACCTTAATATCCGGCGTCCCCATCACATCAATCAGCTTGCGCAGATACCCGTCCCGCTCAATGAGTTTCATGTCCAGCCATCCTTCCCCGTTCTTATTTGTCTACTGGTATAATAATCCATCTATTTCCCAAAGTCAATAAAATTAAACTTTTTGGAAATAGTTTTTAACTCTGCTCCCACACCTTTTTCCGCAGTATCCGCACATCCTCCACAAAACCCAAAATCTGCTCATCCTCCAAATGAATAAGCAGCATCAGCAGCGTTGATGCCGAAAAACTATTCTTCTCATACTTCAGATTATTATACGCCTTCGCCGAAATATCTAACTGCTCCGCCATCTCCTCCAGTGTATACTGATGTTCTGCCCGATATTGCTCTGATAATTCTCTCATTGCATACTTCAATCCTGTCTTATATTCTTTTTCCATAATCGTTTCCTCCATCTCATCAAACAGAAAATGCAGTGGAATCAGATTCTCAGCAGCAGACATCATCTTCTCTTTCTACAGAAAAATATCGCCAGAACAATGTCCTGGCGATGAAAACAGTTTTCAATCAAACACGAATTATGCATCCTTCGAGCTCTTATCTATTATGAAATCTACTTCCATCCTGCCTTCACTGTTTGATTGTTTTTATTTTTCTAATTATTTCTGCTTACTTCTGTCCTACTTTTTTCTTCTGTCAAATGCTCTCTCATTATGCAACATCTTCTTCTGTGTAGAATGTCACCGTCTCCGATTGACTCCCTTCCCAGATGGTTCCTGTCGCTTTCACCCGGTAGGTATGACCCTTCACCACACTCTTGGTTTCAAATACATGGGCTTTAAGGCCGTCCTTTGTATCAGTCCAGATTGCCACCGGAATCCAGTCGTTCCCATTTTTTACCTGCAGCTCTACGATGATCTTCGCTTTAGTCGCATAAACCAGATCCCCGCACACCCAAGCATCCACTGTGGCGCTAGTTCCACTGATATTCATAGTCGCTTCCGAATCTACAATATAGGTGAAGTGCGGTGCAATGCCATCCTCCGCCATAGCAGCGGCAGGCATAGCCAGCAGTGCCAGCATCACCAGAACCAACACGGCGGACAGCATTTTTACCTGTCTCTTTTGCATTGTTTTCCCCTCCTTTCTCTCCTTGCTAATTTGAGAATAAACATCTTTCCTTTACTCTCTGTTCACTATAACGAAATGGACCTGCCATTTTCGGACAACTTTCTCCATATTTTTTCAAAAATTTTTTTAATTTCTCCAAAAACAAAAAATACCGCCGCAGCTCTCCGCCCCGACGGTATCCAAACACTCTAAAACTCTATGTGATTTATAATTTTTACAAGCTCTTCCTCCGGTAAATTTGACTGGATTACAATACGATATTGATCATATAACCATATAACCTCTGTTCTTTCTTCCCCATACTTTTCTTGATAAATGAATTTCATATTCTCTCTTCTTGCAGAATCTAAACCAGCAGGAGTCTTTTTCATATCTATCACATACGTTGTTTTATCATTTTTCTTCATAATTCTTTGATCTATCTTTAAACGCTTTTTTTCCTTGTCCTGATACATTATATCCAGACTAATTGCGGTTTTATCTCTCTCCACCTCTTTCATGCCTTCTGGCAAATACCCTAATCTCAATGGCACAAATTCTGTTTCCTCAACTGCCTCCGTCCTATAACGAAACTCTGTATAATCCTCGAAGATAGTTTCCACGATCTCCACCAATCTCTGATATCCTGCCATCACTGCCTCCGGCATGGCAACACAGGTCAGGACAAGACACAAAAACAGTACCGCTGCGGTGCGCCGAACATAATAAGGCCAACCCAAAGCGGCCCTTTTATGGGGTAAGGTACATGCTCTCAACTGTTTATAGATTCCTTCTACCTTGGCTGTAAATGCTCTGCTGAATTCATGGGGCGGGCAGCTGTCCTCCGACGGCAATAAGCTCAACAGATATTCCTGGGCTTCCTCCGCTGCTGCATATAGTTCTTCTTCGCTGAAGCTTGTTCTCATCGGCGTCCTTCTACTCTGCTGACTTCGACAAATTTTGCTGCAGCTTGCGTTTTCCCCTGCTGAGCAGCTTTTCTACTTTCGCTACGGTAAAGTCCAGCAATGCTGCTATCTCTGCATTGTCATATCCCTGGGCATATTTCAGCAGGATTACCTGTCTGTTCTCAAAGGGCAGCTCCAAAATCGCTTTGGCCAGGGCCGAGCCGCTCCAGCTTTCTGGTTCCGGCACGGTGAGTATCTCCTTGATCTCCTCCAAATCCCTGTATCGCTCCATCTCCTTCCGCCGTTTCCGATACAAATCTATGGCGGTATGCTCCAGTATCTGCATCGTAAAGGCTTTCGCAGATGTGCTCTCTGCCTCTCCCACTTTGTCAATGTTGATTGCCAGCTTAATCAATGCTTCGCTCACTGCATCCTCTGCAATCTGCTCATCGTTCAGAATCTCATAGGCTCTGTGATACATCAGGTTATGATATCTCTCATACAATCGCTCAAATTTCTTCCGCCCTGCTTGATCTTCTATCAGCGCTAAATAGAATACTAGCTCTTTTAACACACTTACCCCACCGCACTTTTTTCTTCTTTATTCTTCTTTTTTCTCTTTTTTAGTTTATCACGTTCATCTCTTCCCTTTTTTATTTTACTTATTTTTCTTGTGGGCACAATACAAAGAGCCACTTTGCTTTCCCTGCAATGTGGCTCTCCTTCTTTCTATTTTATTTTTCTCCTCTTGGCGGTATGGAGCGATAATATTCTCCCGCCTCCAAAGAAACATTGCGGAATTTGGCTAACTCACTCACTGTTACCAGCTGGTATCCTTTTTCCTGCAGAGCAGGAACCAGCTCTGCCACGGCCTCCGCTGTAGGCTGGTAGATATCATGCATCAACACGATATCGCCGTCTTGCACATGACTCAAAATATGTTCTACAACTTTATCTTTATCTTTCACTTTCCAATCATAAGGGTCCACCGACCATCCGATAATAGGTTTTCCCTCCGCTTTTAAAGTTTCCTGCACATTTTCATTCTTCGCGCCGTAAGGTACCCGAAACAGTGCAGGCGTGTATTTATGCTGTTGCTGAAGCGCTTCATCCACGGGACGAATCTGCTCAGTCATTTCCACAGCAGATAACTTGGTCAAATTCTTGTGCGCCATACTATGACTGGCAATTTCATTGTGATTGGCCAGCACATTGTCAATAGCCGCCTGATGTGTAGGAACACGATTTCCCAACACAAAAAATGTCGCCCGTGCCTTATGTGCCTGCAATGTGTTTACAATATCCCATGTATATTTTGAAGGGCCATCATCAAAAGTGAGCGCAATCATGGGTTTATTGGGATCTATCCCATAAGGATTGTCATCCGCAGACTCTTCATCAGGCATCGCTTTCGCTGCCTCTTGAGGCTTCTCTTTCGCTTCCTGTTTTGACTCCAAACCTGGTTCGGCAACAGATGACATAGGTACTACCGGTATTTTTTCACCTACAGTAGCTACCTGCACACTCTTGTCTGGCTGAACGGCGCCGTGTATAAACATCCCTGCCGCCAGCAGCAACACCACACCGACACTACACAAAGCGCACATCGCTACTCCTTTTGCCTTTTTCTTTTTTGTTTCTTCCAGCCTATTTTTTCTGCCTTCCATGTTCTGTCTCCCTTCTGCAAACTATATGAATACAGATAATTTTAATGATTATCTTAATTTTCTATCAACTAATCCTGTGTTCCATCATACTATACTCAGCAATAAAATACTATGGAAAATTGAAAAATAATTCTGCCAATTACAGACAATAAAAGCTATTTTTCTACTCTTATTTATTTAGACGAAACAAACCGCCGAATTGTTTGCAAGATAGAAAAAAATATACACAAAAATCAACCTTCTCTCATACATTATACTGATAAAGCGACAAATCGCTTTGGAGGGAGGAGAGGAACATCATGCAACCAATTACCCAAAACAAAAAACGCATCAAGGTACAGCATATTGTTGGCAATGGCACGGCACAGGTTGATATAGTCCGCAATATCCAACTGCCTGCACGGGCGCGTAAAATTGTCGATATCCACGCCGAAATTGTAGAACTGGATTATGAAATTATTCCTAACAAGGTCATTGTCAAAGGTGCCCTGCATAAACAGATTTATTATGTAGAAGAAGGGGACTATGTCGTCAAAGAATTTACCATCATGCGTGAGGAATTTACCGACTTTGTCCACGTAAACGGCGCACGTCCAGATATGGAGGCCATGTTGGACGGTCACATTTTATTTGTGAACACCAACCCGGCTAACGGTGAATTTCCTACGGATCTGCTCTATCAAGTAGCAGTATTATCAGTAGACGTAAAAGTGGTAGAAATGATGACGCTGGACGTTGTCACCGACTGCTACGGAGAAGGCATCAGTGTGCAGAAAGCACCTTTTTCGGTGGAATGTCTGGTAGGAGCTGCCGACAAACAATCTACGATTTCTGTGGAGCATGTATTGTGCAAACCGGCGCGTAAAATCTATGATATGGACGCTGTCTGCCGGGACTTAGACTATGAAGTGCTGCCTGGGCGTGTGATTGTACGGGGTACACTGCACAAGCAAATCTACTATGTAGACGCCTGCGATGATACAGTGCAGGCACAATGCTATGACAATGAATTTTCTGTGGTATTAGATGTACCAGGTGCCAAACCGGACATGGAGGTATATACCAAATGCCGCATGGAATTCTGTGAAGCGAAACTAATGGGGCCGCAGCCATGCAACATGGTAAAAGCGAATGTCATTTTGCAGGTATTTGTAAAAGTGACGGAATTGACCAAGATGAATATCGTCACCAACGTGGAAGGCGCTTTGGTAGATCGGTGCCGCATCCGCGTGGAGGATATTATCGGCCGCAATTGTCATCAGGAAAATGTAAACCAGACCATTGATGTAAACGCACCGTTGGATGTCGAAAATATGTTGGTGAAAAACACCAAAAATATGACCGCCTGCGTGCGCAATGTAAGTTACGAAAAGGTTTGCAACAAAGTCATCATCAAAGGAAGTATCCACGTCCAGGTTTATTATGTGGCGTGCAACTGTGAACAGGAATTGCGGGAAACCAGCGCCGACATTCCTTTCACCACAGTGGTCAACTTTGACTGTATCAACGAAGACACCATGATTCGCTGTCGGGAACGGGTGGAATATACCGATGCCAAAATTGAAGGGGCACCTTGCGAAACCTCAAAAATTCGCGCTGTAGCCATTCTGGAAATTTGTGTCTGCGCATTCCAGACAAAAGACTTTATGGTAGTAACCAATGTCTGCACCAATGGCACCTGCAATGCTGCACCACAGATACCACAACCCAAACCTCAGCCTAAACCAACACCCAAACCAGAACCGGAAAAAGAGGAAGAAGTTTGTCCTAAGGGCGGCTACACGTACGAAGTAAAAGCAGGTGATACCCTGGCAAAAATTGCTGCCGCTTTCCAAAACAAAGTCCCCGGAATTACCTGGCAGCAGATTGCCCGCTTCAACAATTTATACGCACCATATACATTAAACATCGGGCAAATTCTGCGTATCCCCTGCGTAGCAGGCAAAGGCTGAATCTGGCGCATAAAAAGAGGCTGTTTAAAACAGCCTGAATCCATGGGCAGTTGCCATTTTGGCGACCGCCCGTTTTTATTATCACCCAATCACATATTATCAAAATAGTCTAACAAGAACTGCACAAAAATTTTTTCTATCTCTGTCAGCTGATGATTATTTTTCAGTAAATATCCATAAGCCAGCGTAACCGGTTCATCCAAAGGGATATAACTGTGTTTCTTTTTATTAAAATGTATCCTGAATTCTTCTATACTGTATGCGCCAATCATATCATGTTTATTAATCATTTCTAATTGGGCTGTCATGGAATCAATCATAAATTCTGTTTTAACCGGAAGACTGTTAATTATCCGTCCATAGTTGTAGGCCACCACTGGATGCCCATAGTCTTTATTGCAATGATATTGGTCGCCTATGGCATCTATTGTCTTTCTTTTGCCACATATGTACAGCTCACTAATATAACAGGATACAAATTGCAAGTTTTCTTTATTTAAATATTGCGCTAAATTATTCATCATCAAATCCACGTTTAGCAAATTTACAATTGCAAGATCAAAATTATCATTGCCACTCTGCAGCTGCTGAAATATTTTATCGTGGCTCATCGAAATTGCCTGAAGCTTAATTTTGGGATACACTTCTCCAAATTTCATCATCAAACTTCCCAAAAAAGTATCGCTGAACCGCGGTGTGACCGCTAAAGAAATTTTTCCCTGCACACGTTCTGGATCAGGTATCATATTTATTTCATTGCAAACCGCTTTTATTTTTTCATAGTCGTCTAATATCTCTTGAAAGTACCCCAGCAATTTTTCACCGGTTTCACTTAATTCTACGCCTTTTGTGGAACGTTGTATCAGAATCACGCCCAGCTCCTGCTCCAACATTTTAATGGCCTTACTTGCACCTTGTGGTGAAATGTTATATTTCTCGGCGCTTTTATGTATCGAATTCATTTCTACCGCATCTAACAAATATTGAATCTGTAATAAATTCATCGCAAGCCTCCTGCCGTCAGCCATCACATGCATCATTTTCGAGTATAATTTTCTTGTCTTACTGTTTAAACATGAAAAAGGAGCATTTCTATTATAACACAATTTATAAAAATACTCCTTTTTCAAATAACGCATTTAGTCAATGATTAGATTTTATAGGTGCCTTCTTTTAGGATCTGGTAAACCGGCGCACCTTCACATTGTGCAGGAATCGGAATATTCAGCAGAGCTGAAACAGTTGGCGCCACATCCACTTCACGAATCACACGGTCTGTTTCACAGCCTTCTTTGATGCCGGGACCAGCCGCAAAGAAGATTGGAGATACAGTAGTGCCAAAATATCCATCTGTCGTGGATAATGCATCACCGTGCAAGCGGTTGAATCCTTCCTCCAGGAAGTAAATAATATCGCCGCACCGATCGCCGCTCAAACCTAACAGCGCCGCATCCTTATTCCGCAGGGCAATATTTACAATACGTTTCCCATTCATCCGATAACTATACAAGTCATCAATGATTTTTCTTTCCAGTTCATATTTATCAGCCGGGTCTACAATCCCATGAGGATTCCGACCTTTCAAATTGATATAAATATGATTTCCGCGTGGGGCAACAGCAGTCGTTTTTTCCCAGTCAATTTCACGAAGCACTTTGCCGTTTTCATCTTTTTTCAACACGGTATATCCCAAATCACGCATTACACCGACATTCATAACAAAACCTTCACCCAAATATGGCAAATCGTCTTCTTCACTGCACAGCAGCCCGTGGTCGCTGGTCACAATAATATTCCAGCCTTTGTCTATTAATGGCAAGAACTGTCCTACGTAGTCATCAGTCTGTTCAAAGATTTCTTCCAGGAAGCCCTGATATACCTTTTCATCGTTGTTGCCATATTTTTCTCTGGTCTTTGCCCATCTCCAGCATGGATGCCCAATATGGTCGTGATTATGGATATGGGTAAATACTGCATCATACTGATTTTCCTCAATCAATCCCAACAGTGCTTTTGCCTGCCATTTTTCAAAGCAGTTCCAGCTTGGCAGTGAACGTCTGCTGATCATTTCAGGATAACCACCGCCCACGCCGATTGCATAAGGAACGTAGCCTGCAATATCCACAGTCTGCTGATACAGTGATTGCGGCAGCCAGTTGGATTCTTTTCGCTCTGTTTCAATATCCAGCGCATTTCCGATAGAAATAGTCACATACTCTCCTTTGGGGTCCAACTTGATGATTGTGAAGTGTCTTGTAGTTTTTATTTTTCTGTCACCAAACAGCAATTCTGTTTCTACCAACGGATGATACTCTCCATCATGAATGGTTACCAAAGGCTCTGCTGCTCTCTTATTCTGATAAATCTCTACGCAGTCATACTCACCATTCTCATTTTGCAGCATCAACCCCGGATACTGTACTGTACCATGGGCTACAATCACATGGAATTCTCTTGCGCCGGCAGGAACTTCATGTGCCCAATTTTTGGGCTCAACAATTGGGGAATTGTATGTTTGCAGACATTTGTCGCTTTCGTTCATTTCTTCCCCTTCTTCATGCTCAAACAACAACCATGTTTTCGGCGCTATAGATGTCTGCACACCTTTGCCTTCTTTATCCGCTCCGGCATTGCCTGCGCCCATCTCATTAAAGCTTTCAAAATAACCTCCAGCTGCCTCTGGCTCTTTCATATCATCTGTTAAAATGCAGCCTGCACCGCCTTTTGCTTCTAAATGTTCTCTAGGCGCAATTGTTTTACATTCTGTTGATGCGTAGGTCAGATAATCATCATCCACAATTGCGGAGGTATGATTTGGACCCAGAGGTGCCAAGCCACCTACAATATGCAGATTTGGGCTATCAATTCTTGCTGGCCAGCAGCATGGCCACGTCCACACCAAAGCTTTCTTACCTGCTTTTACTGCTGTTTCCCAAACCTGTTCTGCTGTGATTTTCGACGTATCAAAGGTATATACCAATCTGTCTAATTCTGTTGGATGAGAATTCCAATAACAGGTTACGCCATGGGTATTAGGATACGCCCCTGTCGCTAACGTAGTCCACATCGGTGGTGTGATGGTTGGTACACCGCCCAACATCACCAAATCTTTGCGCGCTGCGCCCATCTTTAACATTTTTTCAATGTTAGGAAGTCTCCCTTCATCTACTAACCGTCTGCATAATTTGGGATCCATCCCGTCAATTCCTAATACAAGTACCTTTTGATCTGCCATTTGTACGGCCTCCTTAATTTTCTATTTTTAATATAATTTTATATTAAACAAGTTTAAACTAATCCGGCAAACAAAATGTCACACAACGGAATCATCGCTATCACAATCACAACTGTTGCAAAATAATAGGCCCACCCTAATATATAACCGTGTTTCGTGGGAACATCTTCATGGCCAAACAGCAACCCTGCCTGCATAGAAGCTGCTGGCGTACCGAAAGAACAGCACAATGCTGCATAAAGCACGAAGAAGAAGGTGATGGGATTGCCGCCCATTGAAATGAATATCGGTGCCAATACTGGCGTAAATAACGCCGCCATCACTACGTTGTGCAAAAATTGTGTCAAGATACCAATTATAATTACAACTGCAATCAGCATCGCTGTTGTACCCATGCTGGAGAAGATTGGCGTACAAAACTCATTTACTGTCGCCATAATGCCAACTTCTTCAGATTCCATGGCATTTGCCAACGGAATCGTCACCATAAATAACAAAATCGGTCCCCAAGCTACACCTTTTTGGAAGCACTCATCCATAGAGCACATATCATTGCCGTTTTCATCTTTCCATATAGAGAATATAACCAGATAGAGGATTGTCATGCCCACCATGCCCCAAGTACTCAACATGGTCCAAAATGCGCCATGGAACACAGATGGCAGCAACAACGCCAAGAAATAAACTACTAAAAGCCCTAAACCAACTTTTTGTTTGGAATTCAATTTATATTTTGCATATTCTGCACGCATCTCTTCTGATAAACAAAACTTTGATGCATCCGGTCTGAATACAAATTTAATTATCAAAATAACTGCTATCATAGAAAGGATTGTATAGAGTTCACCAATCACCAAAAACTGTAACCCTTCTACTACAACACCTGTTGCTGCAGTCAAGAAACCACCATACATAATTACGCCGCCGAAGAATGGTACCATCTGCCCGCCGCTGAAACCGCCGAACAAGATTAACGCGTAAGTCATACTCACCAACAGATTGCCTTTTTCCATTCCATTTTTTTCGGCAATCGTCTTCGTCACACCCCACATCAAAAAGATTGCTGCGAAGGAGCCGCCCAGCATCCCCATAAGACAGGTTACCAGCACAAGTGCTGTTGCAAACAACCACGGACGATTTACAAAGATTTTCTTACTCATTGCCCAATAGGCAATGGCTTCATTTACGCCAATCTGACCTAAGCAATAGGCGAATACATAAGACATGATAACCATTGTCACAGTAGGATTTGTAAAACCGCTAACAAATGCCATTAACGGTGAAGTGACGCCTGTAAGTGATAATGTAAAGAACCCCAATACACTGGGCCATAAAATTCCAACGAAAATCCATCCATATAATAATCCTAAGAATACACCAAATACTTTCATTCCCAACGGTGTGATCTGCCCGAAAGCCGGCAAAAATCCACCACACAGCATAAGCATGATCATGATTGCAGCATGAATGTATTTCATTGTATTTTTCTTTGCAACATTCGTTGACATGAATAGTTCCTCCTTTTTTGTAGAACATTTCGTTTTAGTTATTATACAAATAGTTTTTTGGCGCCAGCTACTATTGTGAAACTATATTTACTGCAGTTGAAACATCATTTTTATACTGCAAGATGTCCCTCTTTATGTTCTTATTATATAATGCATACTAATGCATTTCATAGAAGCAGTTTATTTATAAGGCATCTATCAACTTTTTGTTGTCACAAATCATTTTCCCAATTTCTGTTACTAGTTATCACATACAAACACGTACAAACAGTCATCTAAACTTACAGCGACATTCTTGCTATTACAATGTTATCTCTCGCGTCTTCAACAAATCTCAGACATAAAAATGAGCGCTAACCGTTTAAGGTCAGCGCTTGATAATTATTTTTGTCATACTATTCTTTTTTTGAAAAGATAAGCATCGTTACGACGTATTGTCAACACATCTCGTTTCCTCACATCAATAAATAATCCGTTCTCTTAGGAAAATCCTGATACAGCTCCTTTATTTTCTCATAATTCGTACCGCATTCAAAATGGCCAGAACCGCAACACCTACATCGGCAAATACTGCCATCCACATTGTAGCGATTCCAACTGCGCCCAGCAACAACACAATAGCTTTCACCGCTAAAATAAACACAATGTTCTGCTGTACAATGCGGCGTGTTTCTTTTGCAATTACGATGGCATCTGCCAGCTTGCTGGGCTGGTCGTTCATAATCACCACATCAGCTGCTTCAATCGCCGCATCGGAACCAAGACCGCCCATGGCGATCCCCACATCAGCACGCGCCAATACAGGGGCATCATTTAAACCATCGCCAGTAAAGGCAACCGTTCTTTTTTCACTTTTTTGTTGCAATAATTTTTCCAGACAATGAACCTTATCGCCAGGCAATAACTGACTGAATACCTTGGTAATGCCCAGTTGACGGGCAACCTGTTCGGCCGTCTGTTGATTGTCTCCGGTAAGCATGACAATATCCCGTACACCTAACTGCTTCAGCCGTCCAATCATAGTCTGCGCATCAGGCTTGATTTCATCGGCAATGACAATACTGCCACAGAACACACCGTCCACAGCTACATAAACAATTGTACCCGTTTCCTCGGCTCGTTGGCAGGATATCTGCTCCCGTTCCATAAACCGATAATTTCCCGCCAACACCGCATGGCCTTCCACCATCGCCGAAATCCCATAACCAGCGATTTCCTCCGCCTTTTGCAGTGCTTTGGCGGATACATGCTGAGAGTTGGCACGACGGATTGCCAGCGCAATAGGATGGTTGGAAACACTTTCCGCGCATGCAGCATAATAAAGCAGTTGTTCCCGACCAATCTCTATAGGACGCACTTCTGTCACAGAAAACTCACCCTTGGTAAGTGTACCGGTTTTGTCAAAAACTGCACACTCCAGTTTCGCTAAAGCCTCTAAATAATTGCTGCCCTTCACCAGTACGCCATGACGAGAGCAAGCCCCCAATCCTCCAAAAAAGGTGAGAGGAATAGAGATTACCAGAGCGCAGGGACAAGAAATTACCAGGAATACCAACGCACGATAAATCCATTCCTGGAAAGGAGCTTGCAAGATCACCGGAGGAAGGAGCGCCAATACAACTGCAATGCCAACCACTGCCGGTGTATAATAGCGGGCAAAGCGCGTGATAAAATTTTCCGTTTCTGCTTTCTTGCTGCTTGCATTCTCCACCAAATCCAAAATTTTTGCAACAGTAGAGTCCTCATATTCTTTTTCTACCCGTACTGTCAATACACCCGATGTGTTGATGCAGCCGCTCATCACCTCTTGCCCTGGCGCCACTTCCCGCGGAACCGACTCCCCGGTAAGGGCTACCGTATTTAAGGAAGACGTTCCTTCCAGAATAAGCCCATCCAAAGGAATCTTCTCTCCGGGACGAATTTGAATAATATTCCCTACTGCCACTTCTTCAGGCTCTACAGAAACAAATCTATCTCCTTGCTGCACATGAGCAATTTCCGGCTTTATATCCATCAAATCGGCAATAGATCTGCGGGAACGATGTACCGCATAATCCTGAAATAATTCACCCAACTGATACAAAAGCATTACCATAACGCCTTCCGGATATTCTCCCACTGCAAATGCACCAATCGTCGCCACCGACATCAGAAAATTTTCGTCAAACACTTGCCCGCGAACAATATTTTTTGCGGCCCGCAGTACAATTTCGCCCCCTACAATGATATACGCCAGCAAATAAATTCCCAATCGCAATGCATCAAACTGCAGCGCGCCCTGATTAGGAAGGAATGTCGCCGCCGCAAAAAGCACTGCGCTTACAATAATTTTCCATAAGCTTTTCTGCATCTCAGGCGTGAAGCGTTTTGCTTTTGTGATTGCGGCTTCTTTTTTCCCTTCCTGCAGCAGTGTTTGCTTTTCCTGTCGCCCATGATCACCGTTGCACGGTTCCGTGCGCGCATGGTCATGACCGCAATGACAATTTGCACCATGTTCATGGCTGTGCGCTTGTGTATGGTTACTCACTTTTTTCCCTTTTTCTGTGATAGTTACGCCGGGCTCCACATGATCAATGACTGTTCGTACCGTATGCAGCGCTTCCGGTAGTTGTCGTTCATCCTTTACCTGTAAAATCAATTTTTGCGCCATAAAATCAATGGTCACTTGATCAAAATATTGGATTTCTTTTAGATGACGTTCCAACTTCGCCGCGCAGTTTGCACAGTCCAACCCCTTAATCGCATAAATCTTTTCCGTCTTTTTAGCGGCCTCCTGTGCCATTTGTCCTTGCCAATCCTCATGATGGTGGACATGGTCGTGGTCGTGACCGCACCCACAGGATTCTCCTTCATGATGATCATGGTCGTGTCCACAGCCGCAGGATTCTCTTTCATGATGATCATGGTCATGTCCGCAGCCGCAAGATTCTCTTTCATGATGATCATGGTTGTGGCCACAGCCGCAAGATTCTCTTTCATGATGATCATGGTCGTGTCCGCAGCCGCAAGACTCCTCATCATAGTCTTGCGTATTTGCCACGACGTAATTATTTTTTGGTTTTTTTGCTTTTTCCGTAATCGTCACACCCGGCTCCACACGCGCAATCACCTTTTCCGCTTCCTGCAGCCCTTTTTGCAACGTTTCCTCATCTTTCACAGTGATAATCAGCTTTTGCGCCATAAAATCAATGATCACTTGCTCAAAGTATTGGATTTCTTTTAAATGGCGCTCCAATTTCGCCGCACAATTTGCACAATCCAAACCATTTATTGTATAAACTCGTTCCATGTCTTCCACCTCTTTATATTCCACGTCTTAATATATGAACACTAATTCATGTATTCATTATATTCCTTTTGGCGATGATGTCAAGCCCTGTTTTCCAAAAATTTTGCGCTTTATTCTCTTGTGCATATATAGAATCCTTAAAAATATCTTAGAGTTGGTAAGATAAATGCTCCCCATGAAATAATTCCAAAAACTACAACAGTATGGTAAAATAAATCAATCAGGTTAGCCTGATTAATCAAAAAATTATGAGGTGGCAAAAGAATGAACAGAATAAAGGCCATACAAGTTATTTCAATGTTTTCACTTGCCTTATTCATCTGTTCCGGTATATACGGCATCGTTATCGGCATCTATTACACAAATAAATATTTCCAACTTACTGATGTCACAATTACGACAGGAACAATGATCTTTAATTATCTTTTTGGTTCTTCTCGTGGCATCGCCACGGTTATTTGTGGTATCCTTGGAATGGTAAACCTCAAAAAGGCGGAAATTAGAATGGGATATTTGGTTTTCTTAGGTATACTCACTTTAATGTATTTACTTGGACTAATAGAGTATTCTTACATCGAGGAATTTATTCAAATGTCAGTTGCAGTGTTTTGCTTTTGCATGCTGAGCATATTCAAATTTGCAAAGTATCACAACGAATATTTTCCTACAAAACAAAAGCAGCCCTGAACCATAAGTCCAAGACTGCTGTGTCACGCTCTATCACTTATTATTTTTGATACAGTAACCGTGTGTTGTCTGATATGTCGCTCTATTTCTCAATATTTTTCATGGTTGGGAATAAGATCACGTCACGGATGGACTGAGAATTGGTAAGCAGCATGCACATCCGGTCGATGCCGATTCCCAAGCCGCCTGTGGGAGGCAGACCATATTCCAATGCAGTGATGAAATCTTCATCCATTGGATGGGCTTCTTCGTCACCTTTTGCTTTTGCTTCCATTTGTTTTTCAAAACGTTCCCGCTGGTCAATGGGGTCGTTCAGCTCAGAAAACGCATTGCCGTGTTCTCTGCCCACAATAAATACTTCAAAGCGGTCTGTCAGTTCGGGATGACCGTCTTTGCGGCGGGACAACGGAGAAATTTCAATAGGATAATCAATAACAAAAGTTGGCTGAATGAGATTTGCTTCTACCTTTTCATCAAATACTTCCGCCAACACTTTACCCTTCGGCATATCATCTTCCACTGATACACCGATGGCGCGGGCAGCTGCGCGGGCTTCCTCATCGGTAGCAATAGCGCTGAAATCAATATCTGTGTAGCGTTTTACCACATCATTCATGGTGATGCGTTCCCATTTCACACCTAAATCTACTTCATGTTCGCCATAGGTGATTTTTGTCGTGCCCAGTACCTTTTCTGCTACATACTTGAACATATTCTCTGTCAAATCCATCATATCATTGTAATCGGCATAAGCCTGATATACTTCCATCATTGTAAATTCAGGATTGTGACGGGTATCAATGCCTTCATTGCGGAACACACGCCCTAATTCATAAACCTTTTCCAAACCGCCTACAATAAGCCGTTTCAGATGCAGTTCCAACGCAATGCGCATATACATTTCCATGTCCAGCGCATTGTGATATGTGATAAAGGGACGCGCTGTAGCGCCGCCTGCCAAACCATGCAGTACCGGCGTTTCCACTTCTAAAAATCCCTGATTGTCCAAAAACTCACGCACATACCGCACAATTTTGCTGCGCATAATGAAGGTATTCTGTACTTCCCGATTCATAATCAAATCTACATAGCGCTGACGATACCGCAGCTCTACATCAGTCAGGCCATGATATTTTTCCGGCAGCGGGCGCAAAGATTTTGTGAGCGGAGTAAATTTCCGCACAGAGATGGTCGTTTCCCCTTTTTCCGTTACGAACACAACACCGCGAATCCCTACAATATCACCAATGTCTGCTTTTTTGAAAAAGCCGTGGTTGTCCTCACCTGCTACATCCAGACGGGAATAAATCTGGATATTCCCGCTCAAATCCTGCACATTAGCAAAACCTGCTTTGCCTTGTCCCCGTTTCGCCATCAAACGACCGGCGATGATGACTTCTTCGCCGGAGGCAATCAATTCTTCGGCGTGCTCCAATACGTCCTGGGCATGATGGGTCCGCTCAAAGCGCTGTCCAAAAGGATTCACACCTTTTTCCCGCAAAGCTTCCATTTTATCTAACCGAACTTTTCTCAATTCATTTTCCCGTTTTTCTTCCTGTGTTTGTTTTGCCATGATGCTCCTCCTTTCTCTGGCAGCGGCACTCAGCCTTTGCTTACTTCTAAAATTTCATATTTAATAATCCCTGCCGGAACCTCTACATCCACAATCTCGCCTTTTTTCCGTCCCAACAGCGCACGGCCTACCGGCGATTCATTGGAGATTCGGTTATTCATAGGGTCGGCTTCTACCGTACCTACCAACCGATATTCATTGATTTCGTCAAATTCAATATCCTTTACTCTCACCAGAGAACCTACTGTGACAGTTCCTTCCTGATGTGCGTCTTCATCAATGACTTTGGCATTGCGAATCATTTTTTCCAATTCCAAAATACGGCCTTCCATAAAAGCCTGTTCATTTTTGGCATCATCATATTCGGAGTTTTCACTTAAGTCCCCTAAAGCAATCGCTTCTTTTAACCGTTCTTTTACCTCTGCCCGTTTTACACTGCGCAAATTTTCCAGTTCATCTTCCAGCTGTTTCAGACCTTCACGCGTTAAAATAACCTCTTGTTCACTCACTATTCAACGCCCCTTATCCCTAAATAATGTAACTAGCATATCTTTTGATTATATGTATAGTTTTTCTTTTTGTCAAGGTCTTTATTTGCAAAGCAATTCGTATTATAATATAGTTGAATTTTTGTAAATTTTATTTTACATACTATATATAAATGGAGGGTTTTCTATTATGACAGTTAAAATTGCAATCAATGGTTTCGGCCGTATCGGCCGCCTGTGTGTGCGAGCTGCACTGCAGCATGACGATGTGGAAATCGTGGCCATCAACAGCACATCCAACCCAGAAGGAACTGCGCATCTGTTCCAGTACGATTCCACCCATGGCACCTATAGAGGAGAAGTTTCCTACACAGAGGACAGTCTTGTCGTAGACGGCAAAAAAATTCGTTTATTATCCGACCGTGATCCCAAAAATCTGCCCTGGGGACAGCTGGGTGTGGATATCGTAATCGACAGCACCGGCAAATTCAAGAGCAAAGAAGATTGCCAGGTACATCTGGATAACGGCGCAAAAAAAGTCATCATCACTGCGCCGGGTAAAAATGTCGATGCCACCATCGTAATGGGCGTTAATGAAGAAGTGTATACACCGGCAGACCAAGTAATCTCCAATGCATCCTGTACCACCAACTGCCTGGCGCCTGTTGTAAAAGTCATCAACAACAACTACACCATCAAACATGGCACCATGACAACCGTGCATTCCTTCACCAACGACCAGAAAAATTTGGACAACCGTCACAAAGACTATCGTCGTGCCAGAGGCTGCACCCAGTCCATCATTCCAACCACAACCGGCGCTGCCAAAGCAGTGGGCGAAGTGATTCCTGCCATGAAAGGCAAATTGAGCGGTTTGGCTCTGCGTGTGCCGACTCCCAATGTCTCCCTGGTAGATGTGGTATTTGAATTAGAAGAAAAAGTCACTGTAGAAGAAGTAAACGCATTGTTGAAACAGGCCAGTGAAACCGACATGAAAGGAATTCTTGGCTATTCTGACAAACCATTAGTTTCCATTGATTACAACGGTGACAGCCGTTCCAGCATTGTCGATGGACTTTCCACGATGGTAATGGACGATACCATGCTGAAAATTTTGGCCTGGTATGACAATGAATGGGGTTATAGCTGCAGAGTTGTGGACTTAGCCGCTTATGTCGGAAAAAATATGTAATCTGTAACATGAAAAAATTCCACGTTTTTTCGTTATCTTGAATTCTACTAAAAATTCCCGCACACAGTTGTTACACTGTATGCGGGAATTTATTTTATGCTTCCTTTTACGCCACTTATCTTACCCGCGCCATTTCCAGTCGGCTACCTCCGGCATGTCCACACCATATTCGCGAATATATTGGCTATGCTCCACCAATTTATCGTTCATTCCCTGTACAATGGCAGCACCTTTATATTGCAGAGACGGCACTAGTTTTACCGCCGCCATCACTAAATGGAACCTGTCGTTTTCATTTTGTACACGCATATCAAAGGGCGTAGTGATGGTGCCTTCCTCTTTATAACCCCGCACATGCAAATCCTTGTTAGCCCGTCTGTAGGTCAATTCATGAATCAACGACGGATATCCGTGATAGACAAAGAGAATAGGCTTATCCTTTGTAAACAACATATCATAGTCGGATTGGGACAGACCATGGGGATGCTGAGAAGTATCCTGCAAGCGCATCAAATCCACTACATTCACCACACGAATTTTTAATTCCGGCAATTTATCCCGCAAAATAGATACTGCCGCCAGTGTTTCCAATGTTGGCGCATCCCCGCAGCAGGCCATAATCAAATCTGGCTCTGCGCCCCTATCGTTGGAAGCCCATTCCCAAATGCCAATGCCTTGGGTGCAATGCCTTACAGCCTGCTCCATGGTCAGCCACTGGGGACGAAGATGCTTGGAGGTCACCAGCACGTTGATATAATTTCTGCTGCGCACACAATGGTCAAAGCAGCTCAGCAGACAGTTGGTGTCTGGCGGAAAATACATACGCACCACATCAGCCTTTTTATTGGCAAGATGGTCAATAAAGCCGGGATCCTGATGGGTATAGCCATTATGGTCCTGCTGCCATACATTGGACGACAGGATATAATTCAGCGAGGCAATATCCGCCCGCCAGGGCAGTTCTCTGGTCACCTTCAGCCATTTGGCATGCTGGGACGCCATGGAGTCCACAATACGGATGAAAGCCTCATAGCTGTTAAAAATGCCGTGCCGCCCTGTCAGCAAATATCCTTCCAGCCAACCCTGGCAGCAGTGCTCCGACAGCATAGAATCCACAATGCGCCCTTCCTGTGCCAGATGCTCGTCACCCTCCATCATCTGCCCATTCCACACCCGTTCTGAAACCTCAAACACTTTATTCAAGCGGTTTGACATGGTTTCGTCGGGACCAAAAATACGAAATGTGGTTGGATTTAATTTTACAATATCCCGCACAAATGCACCCAATTCCAACATGTCCTGTGCTTCCACTACACCGGGAGCCGGCACCGCCAACCCATAGGCTCTGAAGTCTGGCAGCTTCAAATCGCGAAGCAACAGACCGCCATTGGCATGGGGATTGGCCGCCATGCGGCGATTGCCCTTGGGCGCCAGTGCTGCAATCTCCGGCAGCAGCTTACCCTCCCTGCTGAATAGCTCCTCAGGCTTATAGCTGCGCAGCCACGCTTCCAGGAGCTGCACGTGCTCCGGCTTATTCATGCTGATAGGCACCTGATGGGCGCGGAATGTATTTTCAATTGCTTTGCCGTCCACTTCTTTAGGCCCTGTCCAGCCTTTCGGTGTGCGTAAAATAATCATCGGCCAAATGTAATATTCCGAACGGTTTCCCCCGCGCACAGCGTCCTGAATAGCTTTGATATCACTATAGGCCAACTCCAAAGCTTCGGCCATCGCCTGATGCATATAGCGAGGTTCCGAACCTTCCACAAAGTACGGTTTCCAGCCCATACCTGCAAAAAATTGCCGCAGCATCTCATCAGGGGTGCGAGCCAAAATAGTCGGATTGGCAATCTTGTACCCGTTCAAATGCAAGATGGGCAGCACCGCACCATCTTTATCGGGATTAATAAATTTGTTGCTCTGCCAGGCAGTTGCCAGAGGACCGGTTTCCGCTTCTCCATCGCCGACCACGCAGGCCGCAATCAAGTCGGGATTGTCAAATACTGCACCAAAAGCATGGGCCAACGAATAGCCCAGTTCTCCGCCCTCATGAATCGAGCCGGGCACCTCCGGTGCCACATGACTGGAAATACCACCGGGAAAGGAAAATTGCTTAAACAATCTTTTTAAGCCGTCCTGGTCCTGACTGACATCAGGATATACCTCGCTGTAGCTCCCATCCATCCAGGACTGCGCCACCATGGCATTGCCGCCATGACCCGGACCGGACAGGTAAATCATATTCACATCATATTTGCAAATTAACCGATTGAGATGGGTATAAATGAAATTCTGTCCCGGCACAGTGCCCCAGTGCCCGACAATCTTTCGCTTTATCTGCTCTCGCGTCAGCGGCGTTTCTAAAAGGGGATTGTCCAGTAGATATAGCTGCCCCGCCGCCAGATAATTAGACGCACGCCACCATTGGTCCAATAGGGTAATTTCCTGTTCCGTCAAAATCTGATTCTGCATAAGCATCCTCCTCAGTGTCTCACAGATTTGATAACAACACATTTCCTGTTTCCATTATATCATGATTTCCAGGAGAAAACAGCAATCTCCCCATTGAAAAATTGCAAGCTGTGCCATGCAAAAACAGGCAAACGAAAAGACCAATCTGCCTGTGTCTGTCACACATCTGCAAATTAGTCCTTTTATGTCGGCAACTGTTTTTCCCGCTGCACTTTCTATTGGTAAGCATCGCGATTGCTTTTTACGCTTTTTCTGCCTCGGACGTTTCTTCTATCACATCCAGAAATTTGTTCATCAGCGGCAGACAGGTTGCCGCAAATACACCGCTGGCCAATACCCCTGTCTGTAATTTTTTCTTACGGGATACGGTAAGCCCCAACACCACGCCAAGGGCCAGACAGCAAATTTTCAGCAATCCCATATCCAGTACACTCATACGATCTTTATAAATTTTCACACTTTTCCATAAATGTAACATACGCGCTCTCCCTCTTCTCTTTTTAATTAAATGCGTTAATAAATAATCATCTCATCTAAACGCCGTAGCAGTCGCTCATAGCGCGAACGCTGCTGTTCTGCCAAACGGCCTGACATATAATACGTCACACGTCCTTGCCCCGTTTCCAGTAGCCCTTTTTCCGCCAGCACATGCTGCAAATTTTTCACCGTTCCGTCACTGCCATCCAGCATGATAATTTCTTCTGGCAGAATTTTATGAAAGCTGTCCTTGAAATAGTTGAAATGTGTACAGCCCAGCACAACTGTGCAATATTGCGCCAAATCAAAGGCAGACAACGTTTCCCGCAAATATGCCTCTGCCTGCCCATCGGTAAAATTCCCCTGCTCGGCAAACTCCACCAACCGCGGCAGCGGCAACAAATCCACCTGATGATGCTGGTCCACCTGATGCAGCAGATTTTGCAATTTTTCTTCCCGAATTGTCACCGGCGTAGCCGTCACCAAGATGCGTTTAGTGCAATGGGTGTCATTCACCGCCGGTTTTACTGCCGGCTCCATTCCCAAAATGGGAAAACTGTAACGAGCGCGCAAATCTTTAATGGCCACGCTGGTCGCCGTATTGCACGCCACCACCAAAGCCTTTACGCCCTGCTCGGCAATAAAATCCACTGCTTCCTGCACATATTGCTTAATTTCCTCTTTTGTCTTGCGGCCATAAGGCACATGATCTGTATCTGCATAATACAGATAATCCTCCTGAGGCATGGCCCGTTTCGCCTGATGCAGTACGGTCAGGCCTCCAATACCTGAATCAAAAAAACCAATCTGCATCAATGTCACTCCTTACATGTTTACGTTTCTTTTTTATATCATTTCTTACTATATTTCATCTTCTGCAAAATCCAGCGGCTCGCCAAGTCCTGCATCCAAATCAGCATAACGCATGGGACGCGCCACAAATACCGCCCGATGATCTGTGGATGCTACAGCCTCCTCGCTCAATTCCCGATAAACGCCCAGCAGCTCCAGATTGCTGAAGTTCAGCCATAGTTTGAGTAACTCCAGCTCATAGAGCCGTTCTTCCTGATACATCGTTTCCCGCCGGTATAGGCCATTCTCACAGCGCTGAAAAAAAGTAATTTCCATCTGACAAATCTGCGTTTCCTGGTCAAAGTGATTTTCCCACATATATTCTACATCGGGGCTGTGCCAGGTGAAAATATGATCTCCTAGGTATTCCCGCAGCTTGTGCGGAGTTTGCACATCAAAAATCAGCACGCCGTTCTCCGTCAGCAAGCGCTCCACCGTATACAATACCGTCTGCAGATCTTCCGGCTCCGTAAGATGATTGAACACATCAAAGGTGGCGATTACCGCATCAAATTGCTGTTCGCCAGCCAATATCTGTCCCAGCTCAGGGTCGGTGATATCCTGCTGCCGCCAGTCAACCGGCACGCCCGCCTCTGCGCTCTTTTTTTCAGCAATCTCCAGCATTTCCGCCTCATCATCCAGCGCCGTCACCTGATAGCCCATCTGCGCCAAGGGAATGGAAATATTTCCTGTCCCACACCCCAAATCCAACAGCCGCTTTCCCGGGCAATGATGCTTTTTCAGCAACCCATCCAGATAGCGCGCCCATTGGGCATAATCCACATCTCTCATCAAACTGTCATATACTGCCGCGACTGTTTCATAAGCCATTCTATTCACCTACAAAAGCAGTGATATCTACTTCCGGACTGTCGCCCCACAATTTTTCCAAATTGTAATAAGCCCGTTCCTCCGGTTTAAAGATCTGTACAATGACAACACCGTAGTCCAGCAAAATCCAACTGCCGCCCTGGTAACCCTCACGGCGCAGAATGCGTTCTCCCAATTCCTGCTCTGTCTTTTCTTCTACAAAATCGCTCAATGCCTTGGTATGCGGCGTACTGGTCCCATTGCAGATTACAAAATAATCGGCAATGCCCGTCTGCGCATGGATGTCCAACACCTTGATATCCATACCTTTTTTCTCATCCAGTGCTTTTACAATCTGCTCTACCAACTTTATGCTTTCCATAAAAAGCCTCCATTCTCTCTAAATTTCTCACACAAGAGGATACTGATACCTTTCTCAATTCTGATACTGGTCGCTGTGTTCCTCAATCAACCGGTTTCTCGCCGCAATGGACCATGGATGTAAATATCCGCCCTTTTGCAACTGAAACATAATCGTATGGTCCAATCCCGCCAACACACCCAAATTCAAATCCCGATAGGTAATTTGCCGCAGCGCATCCACACCTGGGAAATCCCGATTGGGCTCGATATAATCGGCAATGTAAACCATGCGGGCCAGTTTCTTCATATCCGGATGCCCTGTTGTATGCCAGCGAATAGCCTCTAATATTGCTTCATCTGTCACAATGCCCTGCTCCTGTAAAAGCCATGCGCCCACCGGACCATGCAACAGACTGGGTTGTAATAAATCAACTGCATCACCGTGCAAATTATGTTCCACAGCGATCTCCAATAAAGCGCTGCCCGACATTTCCCGCGCATAATCATGCAATAGTCCCGCCATGTAGGCACGCTCCACATCCCCATCAAACATTCCCGCCAGACGGGCTGCCGTATTTGCCACCCCAATAGAGTGGGTGTACCTTTTTACGGATAATCGGGTTTTTAGTATTTCTTTATAGCCTTCCACTTTTATTTCCATGCTGTTTTTCACCTCGTCGATGATCTCCAGAGGAATCATCTGCTCCATAGCCTGCTGCAGCGCTACCATTTTCCGCACCTCTGTAGAAGAAATGTCCAGCGCGTCAATCTCCAGATAAAGAATCCCGCCCTTGCGCTTCGCAGCTTCTTTCTTTAGTTTTTCCGGAACATGACCGACATATCCCGGACGGCTGGTCGCTACAAAATGGCATAAATCCAAAATCTCCTCCCAGCGGTACCAGGTATCCAGTTTTTCCAAAGAATCAGCGCCAGTCAGAAAATAAAATTCGCAGTCCGGCTCAGCCTTGTGCAGCGCCTTTAATGTATGATAGGTATAGGATTTTCCTTCACGCTCTTTTTCAATATCGCAGACACAGCACCAATTTTTCCCCCGGAGGGCTTGTTCCAGCCAACGGCGCCGTTTCTCATAGGGGCTGATGCGCCAATCCTTGTGCGGCGGATTGGCCGCCAGCACAAACCACACCTCGTCCAACTGCAACTTTTCTCTGCACTGCTCTGCCAGACGCAAATGCCCGTAATGCACCGGATCAAAGGTGCCGCCCAACAGCCCTATGCGCCTCATTTGCGAACCTGCCCATTACCATTGACAATATATTTATAGCTGGTCAGCGCTTTCAGCCCCATGGGTCCTCTGGCATGCAACTTCTGGGTACTGATGCCGATCTCTGCGCCAAAACCGAACTGGAATCCATCGCTGAACCGGCTGGAAGCATTCACATACACCACCGCAGCGTCCACCATCTGCTGGAACTGACGGGCATGACTGTAATCATTGGTTACAATCACTTCTGAATGCTTCGTGCTAAACCGGCGAATATGCCCAATAGCTTCGTCTATATTTTCTACTACCTTCACCGACAAAATCAAATCATGAAATTCCGTAGCAAAATCTTCCTCTGTAGCCGCTTTGCTCTGCGGAATGTACTGCATCGTCTGCGGACAGCCCCGCAGCTCCACACCAGCCTGCAATAATTTTTCCGCCGCCATGGGCAAAAGCTGCTCCGCTATATTTTTGTGCACCAGCAATGATTCGGTAGCATTGCACACACCAGGCCGCTGTACCTTCCCGTTCAGAATAATATTTACCGCCATATCCAAATCCGCCGTTTCATCCACATAAATATGACAATTGCCCACGCCCGTTTCAATCACTGGCACAGTGGCATTCTGCACCACATTGCGAATCAGGCCGGCACCGCCGCGGGGAATGAGTACATCCAAATAAGCATTGAGCTTCAGCATGGCGTTTACTGTTTCTCTGCTGGTGTCCTCCACCAGCTGAATGGACCCTGCAGGAATGCCAGCCTTTTCTGCCGCTGCGCTCAACACCGCAGCGATTTTGATATTGGACTGGATGGCGTCGCCGCTGCCGCGCAGGAGCACCGCATTGCCCGACTTTAAGCATAGCGCTGCAGCATCTGCAGTCACATTGGGACGGGCTTCATAAATCATGCCAATCACACCCAGCGGTACAGCGACCTTGCCGATTTGCAGATTATCCTTGTTCAGCCACATTTCTTCCACATACCCTACCGGGTCGGACAGCTCCGCCACTGCACGGATACCCTCTGCCATATCCCGCACGCGGCCTTCTGTCAACAGCAGCCGGTCCAAAAACGCCTGAGGCTGCCCCTTTTCCTTCGCCCGCTGCATATCCTGTGCATTGGCAGCCAACACCGCAGCCATTTCTGCTTCCAATGCATCTGCCATCGCCAGTAGGCCCTGGTTTTTCTGCTCCGTGGTCAACAATGCAAGCTGATAACTGGCCTCCCTGGCTCTGGCTCCTTTTTCCTCTAATTCTCCCATCACAGCCACCTCCTACAAAATCAGTGACAGATTATCCCTGTGAATAACCTCATCAAAATCTTTATATCCCAAGATAGGACAAATATCCTTACTCTTCTGCCCCTTAATCCGGTTCAGCTCCAACCCGCTGTAATTAGTAATCCCGCGGGCAAACTCCCGTCCATCCTTGTCTGCAATCTCCACCACATCTCCGGCAGAAAAATTTCCTTCTACTGCGGTAATCCCGCTTGACAAAAGACTTTTTCCCTTGTGCAGCAACGCTTCCTTGGCGCCCTCGTCCACAAGAATGCGGCCCCCCACATGAGAGCCAAAGGCAATCCATTTCTTCCGCAAATGGGGCTTCATATCAATGGGTACAAACAACGTACCCACATCCTCCCCGCTGGTCAGCTTGCGAATAATATGAGGATCTGCACCGTGACCAATCATCAGCGGAATCCCTGCGTTTACCGCAATGCTCGCAGCGGTCACCTTTGTCGCCATACCGCCACTGCCAAACTTGCTGCCCACACTGCCTGCCAGACTTTCTATCTGCGCATCAATAGTTTCCACCACAGAAATACGCTGCACATCCTTTTGTCTGCGCGGGTCCCCATTGTAAAGGCCGTCGATATCCGTCAACAAAATCACCAAATCGGCGTCAATCAATGTACCCACCAACGCAGCCAGCGTATCATTGTCCCCAAACTTGATCTCTTCAAAAGCAACTGTATCATTTTCATTGACAATGGGAATGACGCCCAACCGCAAAAGCGTCAGCAGTGTATTGCGCCCATTCAGGAAGCGCTGTCTGTGCTCCAGATCCGCCTTTGTCAGCAACAGCTGCGCGGTAGCCTGCCCATATTCTGCAAATATTTTTTCATAAATATGCAGTAAAATACCTTGCCCCACAGCAGCCACAGCCTGTTTTTCCGGAATGGTTTTGGGCCGCTCCTGCAAATTCAGTTTGCCCATCCCCGCTCCAATGGCGCCGGAAGATACTAATACAACATCCTTCCCCTGATTGCGCAGGTCGGACAGCTGTCGCACCAGCCGCTCAATTTGCTCCAGATTCAATTTTCCATTAGAATGGGTCAGCGTGCTGGTACCTACCTTCACCACAATTTTCTGTGCATCGGCTACCAATGTCCGATATTCTTCACGTCCCATGCTTCTCACACACCTTATTTTGTCGGTAATTCAATCACTGGCTTTTCCGGATTCGGACGATACAAAAGCACATTGCGCCCAATTGTCTGGACCAGCTCAGACTGACTTTCTAGCGCCAGCTCCTGAGCCACATCCTGCACTTCATCCAGGCAGTTTTTCAGCACACGTACCTTTACCAATTCCCGTGCCTGCAATGCTTCCTGCAAGCTAAACAGCACACTCTCATTCACACCTGCTTTACCCACCTGCACGATAGGCTCCATCGTATTCGCCAGACTTCTCAAAAACCGTTTTTCTTTTCCCGTCAGCATGTTTCTAATTCCCCTTATTTTTATTGGCATTTTGCTTATTGTTTTTATATTTTTCAGCTAAAGCCTGCAGCCGCACCTGCCGTTCCTGCTGCTGATTTTTCACCGTCGGTTTCTTGTCAGACGGCTCTACCCATTTTCCTGCAGGCCCCTTTCGCGGCGCCGCATAAACATTTTTCCCCATGTTTATCTTTCATCCTTCCACTAAAATTGATAATATTTAATTATAACACATGGCCCTCGCTCTGTCAGTTTTCTTAAAAAAATTTTTCAGATTTTTTTCTATTTGTTAATCTCCAAAGTAAACGCGACAAGAGGAATCTGTCATGCCGCATTTAGTTTGACAAAAGATACTGTTGCGTTTAACTTGGCAAAGGAAGAAGCCGTTTTGTCATACTAGATACAAGCACTCTCGTTTACTTTGACAATGTTGCTTTTACTTTGAGAATTGACCGATTTTTTTCTATCATAGTATACAGCACACCATAAATAGATGAAAACAAAAAAGACTCAAACAAAAAAAATACTCCGTTTGAATCTTTTTCGATCGTTTATATTTTTACATTCCACACCCTTGCATACCATTCCAACGCCCAACGGCTTTCCATTGGCAAATCATCTGTCTGTTGCAGCATCGTTTGATAGGCCGCTACATCCACCGCCGCAGGTAGTCCGCTCAATTGTTCCAGCAAGGCATACATCTCCTGCCCATTCACCTGCCGCAGCCACTGGTCAAACATTCCGCGCAGTTCTGCTAACTGACTGGATTCCGCAAACCAGAAGGTTTTCGTCAGTACAGGCCCCACCAAAGCACCCTCATGCTCCAGCTGCATACGGGCAGCCAGCACGCGGTCCAACGCCATATTCATCTTCGTACAACAAACGTCAGACTGTGTATAATATACAAAACCATAAAAAATACGTTCATTTCTTTCCTTTACCACCACATCATCTTCCATTTGATTACGGTTTTTGGCCAGCCATAATCGCCCCTGTTCTTTGTGGGCTTCATCCAGCAGCTTCTTCTGGCTGCACAATCCCAGCATCCGTTCATACAAATGCAGCTCATCCGCCTCAAAATGCCCTTCCAATCGTTCCTGCAGCTGTTGTAAAAGTGGCCAGGCCGTATTGACCGGCATTCGTTCTGCAAATGGTCTCAATAGCGTAAAATATTTATCCGGATACATCCGTTGCATACCTTGCGCCAACTTTTTCTTTATCTCGTACAGCACATCGTCTCGTTCCCCGGAAGGAATCAGCTGCCGCCAGCTCAATTCCTGCATCGGCGTGGGAAACACCATCGCATCAACTGCATCCAGCTGAAACAGGCTGATTTCATCCTTATCACTGCTGACTCTATATTTCACTTGCCCATTCTCCAGATAGCAGCAGCCAAACACCAGCAATTCCTCTTCCATCGCTCCCATCTCAGCCAGCAGACCAACCCGGTTGGCACACACCTCATCTCGTATGATTGCCATTCCTCACACCTCCTGTTTATGAAACAACCCGCAGATATCAGACGAAACCTGTGCTTCCATCCGATACCCCTCATGCTCTGGATAACAATGCAACGGATATTCCAAAAACCCGGACAACGTTTCATCCTGAAATAACGCTTCTGTCTTTCCCTTGGCATAAACCCTTCCCCGCTTCAGGAGCAGGCTATGTTGGAATAACGGCTGAATTTCTTCCGCATAATGGGTCACATATAGAATCGTAATCGACGTATTGGCAGCCAATTCCCGTACTACACTGAGCATATATTCCTTTGCCAATACATCCAACCCTGTACTTGGTTCATCCAGAATCAAAATTTCTGGCTGCGGCAATAACGCTCGGGCAATCAAAACATTTTGCCGCTCCCCTTTTGACAAAATATCAAAAGGATAATCCACTTTGTCACCCAAATGCAATTGCTTCAGCAAACTGCGCGCTGTTTTCACCTGCTGGTTGCTGATATCTCCCGATAAGCCCAATGTACCGGAAAGTCCTGACAACACGATATTTAGAGCCGACTCATGATTCATATATTTATCAAAAAAGGAACTACTGACCCAGCCAATCTTTTTGCGAGTTTCAAAAATATTCGTTTCACTGTAAGGCTCCCCAAACACTTCTAAAGAGCCGTAAGTGTGTTTTCTGTATCCGGCAATCATACTCAGCAGCGTTGTTTTTCCACTGCCGTTCAATCCAAATACCACCCAATGCTCTCCCTGCTGTACCTCCCAGTTTACATCGCGCAACAGATAGGTATGCCCTGATTTGTAAGAAAGATTTGAGATTTTGATAATTGGCTCCATATATTTCACCCTCTCCTGTCATCCTTGCTCTGCCAAATCATCTGCTTCAAAAATTACAGTCTGCCCAATTTGCTGTGTTTCCAGATAGACCGGTACTGTAAAGCCATTCTCCGTCAGCAAACCAATGTTTTTGTCTCCCCAGGCCATAATTTCACATACCTTGGCAATATTCATGCGTCGTGTTTTTTCATTGGCATCCAATCCCGGATAATGATTAAACTCAAAATTATCCACAAAATAAACTGCACTTTGATATATCTCCGGCTCTGTGCCAAACTCTATACGCTGGCAGACGGGACAATACAATTCACTGCGCGCTTCACCATAATCGCTGAAGGCAATCCGGCGCAGCTCCAACTTCCCACCGCAATATTTACACACGCAGCGTTTGGCCCGCGCTTTCAGTAACGCCAAACGTCCCTCTCCCTTTTCTGCTGTCTCCAACTTTGATTTTGTCTGTTCATTGTTTCCATTCATTCTACTGTTCCTCCCCCTTGTAAATACATACAGGGCATTGGCTCTGCCAACACCCTGCATTATTATCTTTTATTTATATTATATAACGTATAGTTTCAACGGCATACTATCCGCTTTGTTGCTCAATTTAAGCAATTCTGCAACCATTTATTGCCACGCAAGCAACTTAATAAACAATTCCTGCCCACAACAAGCCAATCGCTACTGCAAAGACAAAGCCCGTCAAAACTGTGACAATTCCGTATTTGTACAAATCACTTGCTCTGCACCATTTTTTGTTGGCAAAGCACATCGCAGCTACCGGAGATGCTGCTGGCGTTGCCAACGCCAGATTCACACATACAACCAACACTGCAATAATCGGCGCAATCTCCAAGCCCATGCTCGTCCCGATGGTGAAGAGCAATGTCGCAAACACTGCACCTACGACCATATTATTGGCAATATTGGTCAACAATGTTGCAATCAGCAAGGACAGTACAATAAACACCATTGGTGACAGCCCTGCCAATAATGGTTTCATGGCCATGATAATCGCTTCTTTAATTCCAGTATCTTCACCTGTAAAGATACTGGCAAAAGGAATAACAAACGCCATAACAATAAATATATCCCAGCTAATATGTTTTGTGATTTGATGAAATACCAGCATGGGCTCTCCGTCCACCGTGACAAGATGCATCAAGACCAGTAAAAAAAACAAACAACCCACGATTCCCAGCGCATTTATCCATTGTGTTAATATCCATGCCTTCGGTAAAATGCTGGGCGCAATCATCAAAAAGATAAATGTAACCAAAAACGCAACAGCGACTTTCTGTTTCTTTTTCAAAATCAGTGCATCAGGATCGGCAAAATCCACACTGATATGTCTTAACTCTTTTATATCCGGTCGAAACACAAACCGGCAAAGCAATACATAGAACAACATCACCAAAAATGTAACTGGCAGTGAGAAGCAAAGGTATTTAAAGAAATCCATTTGTACACCAGCCATGGTACTGTAAGCCTTCAATACTACTAGCGGCACTGGCTTGTAGGGCATCACACAGCCTCCGATACAGCTGGCCAACGTCACACCGAAGATCATCAAAGTAGGATATTTGTCATAAGGCTTAAAATCAAATCTTTCCGCTACAATATAAATAATTCCCCAAAACACAATAATCGCTGCAAACATATTGATAAATGCTGCGGAAATATATGCCCCTATAATCACAAAGGTCGAAAACAGCCACGGACGACCATTCAAAAATGAAAAGCTAATCATTTTATTGGCAATATAGTCTATGAGCCCTACCTCATCGATTACGCCGGTAAAGATAAAGATAAATAAAATAAATACAACGGTTTCGTTGCCGAAGCTGAGTACCAAAAAATCTGACATGGGCATGGCGCCGCTCAGCGCTACACCCATCATCCCCATTAAGCTGGGCCATAGCATACCGCAGGTCGTCCACCCGTACAGCATTGCCAAAAATACTCCTATCAACCGCATACCGACTTCCGTAATTACACCCAACGGTGGAATAACATGAAACACAACCATCAATGCCAGCATCACGTAGGCATGTACCCACAGCTTCTTATGTTTTGCTTGCTCTACCATAACATCTCCATCTCCTCTGCTCTATTTTCGTTATATAAAAATCTTCTTAATAAATTGCTACGTTATGAATTGCCTTTGGCGTCCGTTCACAGCCAAAAAGGCAAATGAATGCCCGGCATGAAGTCACAGTTTCTTTATTGCGCTACTATTTCATGCCGGGCCACGTTATCTTGTCTGATATGATTTTGTCAAAATGCCATTGTCAATTAGTCTGCGTAGTCTTCCAAAATCTGATAAATTACAGCGCCTTCGCACTGTTTTGGCATCCGTACATCCAGCATATGTGCAACAGTCGGCGTCATGTCAGCCTGACGAATGATACGCTGGCAGTCGTAACCTTTCTTTAAACCCTTCCCTGCTGCGATAAAGATTGGCGTTACACAAGTACCTTCATAGCCGTTTACTTCTGGCAGTGCATCGCCATGCAAACGGTTCACGCCTTCTTCCAGCCAGTACAGCACATCACCGCATTCTGGACCGCCGGTACCTAGGTTCACAGCATCCTTGTTGCGCATAGCCACAGAGATCACACGCTTGCCGTTTAATCTGTAGCTGTACAAACCATCAATAATTTCCCGTTCCAGTTCATATTTATCTGCTGGGTCTACAATCCCTGTCGGATATTTGCCTTTCAGGTTGATATAAATTTGGCCGCCGCGGGTAGCCACTGCTCTGGTCTTTTCCCAGTCGATTTCTTTCAGATCATTGCCGTTTTCGTCTTTTTTCAGAATGGTAAAGCCCAAATCCTGCATTACTTTTACGTTGCAGCCGAATGCATCGCCAATTAATGGTTTTTCTTCTTCTTCTGGTGTCAAAAGACCATGGTCAGAGAAGATCATGATAGTCCACCCTTCATCCAGATAGTGCAGGAATTGTCCCAGATAACGGTCTGTCTGTTCATATACTTGTCTGATTGCATCCTGGTAGCCTTCTTCTTCCATCTTGTCCATAACCGGACGATTTTTCCCATAATACCAGAAGAAATGACCCATTGCATCCACATTGTGAATATGGCTGAATACAACCTGATACCCGTTTTCATCAATCAGATAGTTCAACGCTTTTGCCTGCCATTTGCAAACTTCTTCCCATGTCGGAATTACGATACGGTTGACGATTTCCAGATTTTTGCCGCCGAAGGTCGGGTTTGGCAATGGATAGCCCACATTATCTACTACCTGTTTGAACAGAGATTTCGGATGGAACAACGTATCGTGAGCGATGTCAAATACTTTACTCATCCACAGACGTACATAGCTGCCGTCCCCAGCGATATCCATCGGCATCATGTTGAAGCTGCCCATAGCTTTGGCATCTTTGTAAATAAATTCATCAATCACAGATACTTTATATTCATCCTGTTTCAGTATTACAATCGGCTCGCTGTCTTTTTTACTATGATAATAAGCAATGCGGTCATATTTTCCTTCTTCATTTTTCAGAATCAGACACGGACGGCGCACCAGACCATTGGAGGTTACCACATAAAATTCCTTGGCGCCTTCTGGAGCGTCAGCCCAGCCAGTCGCATCTTTGATTGGAGAGTTGCAAAGGTCTACCGCTACATCTTCAATGCCGTCTTCCCCATCGGAATGTTTCAAAATGATATTGGTCATGCTCATGCCACCTTCACCACCCAACACGCTATTGGCATCAAAGGTGTCCTCTGTTTCTGGAATATCCTCGATGACACAGCCTGCGCCAGTGTTGGTGGTGGCAGCCGGTTTAAACTGTACTTCTTTAAAGGTATTTCTTGCAACTGTAATTTTTTCTCCTTCAATCTTAGCCACACCGGAGTTTACTGCTGCAGGTTGGGTCCCATCTACTACATGCAGATTTGGGTTATCACTGGTTGGAGGCCAGCTGGAGCCTGGCCAGTGCCATACTAATGTTTTCATACCAGCTTCTGCTGTTACGTTCCACAATGCTTCTGCATGACACAGACGGGAATCCAGGTTGTATCCAGCAGTGTCCAGTTTTACCGGATCCTGACGCCAGAAACAGGTGATGCCGTGGGTCACAGGCAGTGCGCCTGTAGCCAATGTGGTCCACAGTGGCGGGGTGATGGTCGGTGGTGTGCACAGCAATTTCAAATTTTCCTTCTGTGCGCCGTTTTCTACATATTTGCGAATATTAGGCAGTTTGCCCTGGTCCAGAAACTTTTTCGTTAGGCTGGGGTCTAATCCGTCTACGCCTAACAGCAATACTTTGTCAGTATACTTTTTACCCATTTTTAAACACTCCTTCTTAATAATAAACTTAATGTCGGACAACATCTCTTTGAAAGTTCGTCCTTGTCTTTTCTATGGTTTTATTATATAATTTGGTTTATATATTGCATAGGTTCAGCTTATTACACAGAAAATGCCTTTTGGGTAACAATACGTTGCATCTCTCTATCGTAGTTTCCCGTTGTGGCGGAAAGGAAGATTTTATGCGGACCGAACATCTGGAGTACTTTTTAAAACTGGCTCAAACCAACTCGATTACCCAAGCTGCCAAAGAATTATACACAACCCACCAAAATGTCAGTAAAATCATCCGGCAATTGGAAGAAGATCTAGGCACTACGTTGTTTCTGCGCAACCAGAAGGGGGTAGAGCTGACCCCTACCGGACAATTGCTTCTGCCGGTGGCACAGCGCACTTTTACAGATTTTTCTCAATTGCGCAAAGATATTACCGCGCTGGAGAAACGGCCCCATCTCACTGGCGCTTTACAGATATTCAGCTCGGATACGGTGTCTTATTCCATGCTCTCCAATGTGATCCAGATCTTCAGCGATCTCTATCCGGATCTGTCTATTCATTTACATAACACCGATGCCCTTACCATACTGCAGGAGGTGGCGCTGCACCCAACCAGAATTGGCATCACCGCCGTGCTGAGCAACCCGGAATTTCAGCATCTTTATGAGCCATACTTACAGCAGGTCAATCTGTATCCACTGATTCAGGATACCTATTACTGTCTGGTCGGCAATTCTTCCCCGCTGGCAGAATTGAAATCCATCTCTCTGGCACAGTTTGTCCAGTATCCTTATATCGCCACCACTGTAAACGATGAGGGGGAAAATGCCCTCACCCGTTTAGTGACCGAGCGGGGCGGCTCTGTCGCCTTTTCTACGAATGATATCCTCACCTATATTGATATGGTGGGAAAACGGAATTATGTGGCCTTTACAAGCGGTCTGGCTCGTCAAAAAAACACTGGCTCTACCGTATTTACCGAAGCCAAAATGCTTCCACTTCAGGAGGATATGCGCCTTCACATCGTGCTGGTTACCAACCGGCAGGCACAGTTGGATCAGGCCAGTCAGACATTTGTGGATTTCATCAAAAACTGTCATATTTATCTGTAATGCGCTATTCTCTCAAGAAGCAAACAGAGATGGCAAATTTCCGATAAAAAAGGACGCTCTGCATGCATAGAGAGCGCCCTTTTTCGTTGTTGCCGCCTTGATTAAGGCTTTATAGTATTGGCAAATGCTATTAGTGATCTAATCTAGTCAACTAAATTAAAGAAAAAAATGGCTACCAAAAGGCAACCATTCTTTTTATTTTTTCTCTAAAACAACTCGCTGTGCGATCCCGTCCGGGTGAGATATAAAGTCAACTCGTTCCCGTCCACTTCGTAGATCAGCAGCCAATCTGGGGTAATGTGGCACTCACGACACCCCGCATAATCCCCGGAAAGCTGGTGATCTCTATTCCTCTCTGGCAGCGGCTCCCCCGCTGCCAGCGTTTTAATAATATCGGTCAGCAAAGAAATATCAAAACCGCTCTTTTTTACGCGCTTCAAATCCTTTTGAAACTTTGTGGTTGGTCTTACATTATACATCAGCAAGCAGCTCCTCCATCATCTGATCGACGTCGGAATAGGTTTTGCCGAGGTCCGGGTTGGCTTTCATTCTCTTTACTTCCTGGATTGCTTCGACGGTTTCAGCGTTCGGCATGTCTCCACTGATTTCAAAGGGTATTCTATACTCCCGCACCGCCTTACGCGCAAAAATATTAAACGCCGTTGTCATCGTCATTCCCATATCAGCACAGAACGCCTCAAACTGCCGCTTCAAATCCGCGTCCATACGAATATTAATATTTGTATTTGCCATAGGTAGCAACTCCTTTCACGCTTATTATATTTATTGTATAGTTTTTTATTTACACTGTCAACACGCCTTTCGCCTTTTTATCCTAGCCTAGGCTATCCTCAAATAAATCGCCAATATTTTTTGCGTTGTTGTCTCTTTTATAATATTTTCACTAAAAAATTTTATTCAGATTTTTTCTCACTGTCAACTTTTCACTTTATTACTTCATCTAATATAATATAAGTTATTTCATTGCAGAAACGAGGTGCACCCTTTGCAGCCAGATAATCAGAATCTCTATCAGGCACTGACTACCTTTTTACTCAACGAACAGCAAAAATTCTATCGACTGGCCTATAGCTACTGCCATAACCCGGAAACATCTATGGATCTGGTGCAAAGCGCTGCCTGCAAGGCGCTGGAGAAGTACACAACCATACAAAATCCCGATTATATGAAAACATGGTTCTATCGAATTTTGATTAATGAATGCCTGGATTATCTGCGACGCAGCAAACGGGAAACCGTTGAGGAAACCCTGCCAGAAGAACAAAGCCACGACCCACTGAGTCAACAGGCCGATCACCTGGACTTGTATCAGGCGATTATGCAGCTGCCGCCTGAATTAAAAACTATTGTACTACTCCGCTATTTTGAAGATATGACGCTGAAAGAGATTGCACATGTCACAAATATTAACGAGAATACTGTAAAATCCCGTTTATATGCCAGTCTAAAAAAATTACGTCTGTCCTTAAAGGAGGAACTTGTATGAATGACATCTATACTCAGGAAGACCTGCAGCAGACACAACAGCTTTATCAATCCATACCTGTACCCGAAGAGCTATCTGCACGACTGGAGCAGAGCATTGCCCAATATCAGCCGGCAAAGAAAAAACGCCAGATGCCGCGTTTTCTAAAATTTTCCTCTCTGGCAGCTGTCTGCCTGCTGTCTTTTCTAGCAGTATGCAATCTGTCCCCGGTCGTGGCACAGGGCGTCAGCGATATGCCGTTTTGGGGCTCTGTGGGACAATTATTTCCCGCCAAACACGATATGCAAAATGACGGCACCATTAGTTTTTCTATCACCCATCCTGCACTCAGTGGCCGCTCGGCGCTCTCCCAATCTATCAATGCGCAAATCAGCCACATTGTGATGGAGCGCACCACAGAGGCACAGCAACGCCTTGATGAATATCACCAGGCTTTTTTAGCCACCGGCGGCACAGAATCAGAATGGGCAGAACATGATTTTCAAATCAATATTGATTATCAGCTGCTCTGCCGCACGGACCAGTATCTTTCTTTCGTTGTCACTTCGGTAGAAGACTGGAGCAACGCCTATGAGTCCTGCTGGTACTATAATCTGGATTTACAGCACTGTACACAGCCTACTTTACAGGATCTCTTAGGCGAAGATTATATTCAGATTGCCAATGCACAAATCCAGCAGCAGATTGCGGACCGTTTGGCAACTGATGGCGATGCGGCCTACTTTTCTCCAGAAGAAGGTGGATTCACCTCCATCAATGAGGACACGCCTTTTTATATCAACAAAGCAGGCAATCCCGTCATCGTCTTTGAGCGCTACAGTATTGCCCCAGGCTTTATGGGACGCCAAGAGTTTGAGCTTACAAAAGAATAATTACTGCAAAAACAAAATAGCCTGCTGCGTTGTCTACCCAACACAGCAGGCTAATCTTTTGCCCTTCTCAAATGCGCTTACTCAAATAACCATTTTTCTGGCAAATATTCGTAATCCAATACTTCTTTTTCATCAAAGTAAATGGCAATTTCTCTTGCAGCAGATTCTACACTGTCAGAGCCATGTACCACATTGCGCCCAACTTCCTGAGCAAAATCGCCGCGGATTGTACCGCAAGCAGCTTCCAATGGATTGGTCGCACCATTTAATTTACGTACTTCTGCCACTGCATTTTTACCTTCCAGTACCAAAGCCACTACCGGACCGCTGGTAATATAAGATAACAGCCCTGGGAAAAACGGTTTGTTTACATGTTCTGCGTAGTGCTGACGAGCCAACTCATCCGTTACCTGCATTATTTTCATGGCGGCAATGCGCAGGCCCTTTGCTTCATAACGGCTGATAATTGTCCCTACCAGACCTCTTTGTACGGCATCTGGTTTAATCATTGCAAATGTTTTTTCCATCGTTGTTGTCCCCTTTTTAAATTAATATATAAACCTTGCCTTTACTCCATCGGTTCTTGTGGCTCTGTCTTTTCTTTGACAGGCACATCTTCCTCTTTCTGTAATGTTACAGAATCAAACGGAGTAGGAACTGTGGTTTCCTCAGTAGGTTCTTCTGTTTTCTCTGCTTGCGTTGTCAATCCTTTTTGCTCCCGCAGCAATTCTTCTTTCTTCTGGTCCAGATCTTCCAAAGAACGGCCTTCCATGAGCGCCACAAATTCGTCGGCCTGGATGGTTTCCCGTTCTTTCAGGGTTTCCGCAATAATGGTCAGCTTATCGAGATTTTCGCTGAGCAGCCGCCGCGCTTCTGCATGGCATTCATCCATCAAACGTTTTACTTCTTTGTCGATGGAATAGGCCACTGCTTCACTGTAGTTGCGGTCGCGTCCCAAATCACGGCCCAGAAATACCTGATCATTGTTATTGTTGCCAAAGGTGATTGTACCCAGCTCATCGGACATCCCCCACTCGGTAATCATTCGGCGTATGGTGCTGGTGGCCCGCTCAATATCGTTGGAAGCGCCAGTGCTGATTTCATGCAGCACGATTTCTTCTGCCACACGACCGCCCAACATCATAATGATTTGTTGCCGCAAATGGGTGCGTGTCATGTAGTTGCGGTCCTCTGTCGGCAATAGCAGCGTATATCCGCCTGCACGACCCCGAGGAATAATGGACACTTTATGCACGGGATCGCACTCGGGCAGCAGATAACCACACAGCGCATGACCGGCTTCATGATAGGATACCAGGTTTTTCTCATATTCACTCATCATGGCCCGGGATTTCTTTTCCGGTCCGGCAATTACCCGCTCAATAGACTGCTCCAACTGCTGCTGCCCTACTTTTTTCAGACCTAAACGGGCGGACAGCAGTGCTGCTTCATTCACCAGGTTGGCTAAATCTGCGCCGGTAAATCCAGCTGTCTGCTTGGCAATCACAGCCAAATCGACATCGCTGGCCAATGGTTTTTTGCGCACATGAACCTTCAAAATTTCCTCGCGGCCCTTGACATCAGGGCGATCTACGGTAACCTGACGGTCAAAACGTCCTGGACGCAATAGCGCCGGGTCCAAAATATCCGGACGGTTGGTAGCTGCCAAAATGATAATCCCTTCGTTGCTATTGAAGCCGTCCATCTCTACCAACAACTGGTTCAGCGTCTGTTCCCGTTCATCATGTCCGCCGCCTACACCGGCACCGCGCTGACGGCCTACCGCGTCAATCTCATCGATAAAAATGATACACGGTGCGTTTTTCTTGGCCTGTTCAAACAAATCGCGCACACGAGACGCCCCTACGCCGACAAACATTTCCACAAAGTCTGAACCGCTGATGCTGAAAAAAGCTACGCCTGCTTCCCCGGCAACTGCGCGGGCCAGCAAAGTTTTCCCTGTGCCCGGAGGCCCGTACAGCAACACGCCCTTGGGAATCTTGGCTCCGATTTCATTGAACTTTTTCGGCATTTTCAGGAACTCTACAATTTCTTCCAGTTCCTCTTTCACCTCGTCAGCCCCTGCTACATCATCAAAGGTGACGCGATTTTTCTCATCTAAGGTAACTCTGGCCTTGCTCTTGCCAAACTGCATGACCTTGCCCCCACCGCCTTGGCTCTGCTGCATGAAAAAGAACAACAGACCAACCATAAGCAAAAACGGCAATATTGTGCTCAAAATACTGAGCCATGGTGACGGTGATGGGGTTTCCAGCTGGGTGATATCCACTTCATTTTCCCGGAATACCTTCAAGACAGTATCGGCATTTTCTCTGGGAATAATCACCCCAGTGAACTCTGTGCCATCGGCTAGCTTCCCGTCTACACTCTGCGTATTTTCATACGTGGTAATTTCAACACTGACCAGATCCCCTGCTTCCGCACTGTCCAGCAGCTGGGTGTAATTTTTTATATTTGCTTCAGGAACTTGCTCCTGTGATACCGGCGCAGTCATACGAATCATGGTCATTGCCAGCAGCACAATCACCATATAAACCGCTATCGTTCTAAATCCTCTATTCAATGCTTACCCTCCTCTTTCTATATCTAACTTTTCTTTTCCCCGCACTGCGATAAAAATCCTTTTCCTCCGGCAATTTTATTTATGAAATTCTTGCATATTTTAACGCCGCGTATGCTGCTTCACGCAGCGCAGCACTGCGCGTTTTTGGGTTTCCGCAGTTATTTTGACACAGTCCGCCAGAAAATAACCGGGAATCCAGATAATTTTTCCCCGGCAAAGCACCAGCGGCAATCGGTTGCGCTCCTCTGCCGGTATTTTTTTATCAATCATAAATTTTTTCAGTGATTTGTGACCGCAGGACAGCTGCAGGCAATCTCCCGCTTTGCGATTGCGGATTTCCAATGTTTCGCCAAGCTGCGCCGCGTCTACAGACACAGTCCAATGTTCATCCCGCGAAGCACCTCGTTCTTCTGCTACCATTCCGATAAATTCATACGGCGCTTCCTCCAGGCGCAAGGGCTGCTGCCATTGCCAGAAATATTGGTAGCTCTCCTGCCGCTGCTGCTGCCATTCCACGCCCAAAACGTCATAACGGCGATAAAATACAGCTCCGCCGAAAAGGGAGAGCTGTTGACTGCCTTCTATCCCTCGGGCAATATGCTCCATCTGTTCAATCTGCCGAAAGGTCAGATTTTCTCCAGAACCGGTCAGTTGCCGGTACAGCTGCTGCAGCAGCCGCCTTTGTATCGCTGTATGCTGCGCCTGCCAAACTGTGGCAGGAAATTGTACGCATCCACCTGCACAGCTTCCATATTGGCGCCAGATTTGTTCTGTAGACTGCTCTAGATAGTCGGTATCGGCACTACAGCATTCCTGCAGGCGTAGCAGCGCGTCTACAATCCGAGGATTATATTCCCGTAACTGCGGCAAAAGCTCCAGCCGAATTTGATTGCGCAGACATTCGGGCTCTAAATTGCTGCTGTCTGTGAAGTAGTGCAAATGATGCGCCTCGCAATAGTGGAGCAATTCGCCTTTGCTCACCTGCGCCAGCGGACGAATAATCCAGCCATCCTTAGGCGGCATCGCCGCCAAGCCATCTAAGCCGCAGCCGCGAATCAAATGCAGCAAACTGCTTTCCGCCCTGTCATCCTTGTGATGTCCCAACGCTAACTTGTCAATCTGCCAGGCTTCTGCCATTTCCCGAAAACAGGCAAAGCGCGCCTCGTGTCCTGCCTGTTCCAAAGACATTCCCTTTTCCTGCGCCCATGCTGCCACATCAATTCGGAACAAACGGAAAGGGATTCCCCATATTGCGCATTGCTCCTGCACATAGCTAGCTTCTTCCTCTGCTTCCGGGCGCAGGCCGTGATGCACATGCACTACAAACAAATGAATCCCTAGCCGCTCCTGTCTGCTATAGAGCAAATGCAGCAGTGCCATGGAATCAGGCCCGCCTGATACGCCCAAAAGCACATTGTCCCCAGACTGCAACATTTCATATTGTTCAATGGTTCGCCAAACCTGTTTCACCCTTTGCACTCCTTATCTTTATGTCCTCGTTTTCATATTTCTTTATTATTATACCAGACTGTTTCCGCTTGAAAAAGGCAAAATGTGAAGAATCAGCAAAAAACACAATTTGATATAAAACAAAAAGTGTATATACCTTTTCATTTGGCATATACACTGAATGTTTAAATTTCTATTTATCTTTGCAGCCACGAGCCAGTCAGGCTTCCTATCACGTTTTCAGGATGAAACGGCTCTGTTTTGGTCTACCAAGCAATTTTTCACGGACAATCCATGTAGCACCATTTGAATAATTTCTTCTTCTAAACGCTGCTGTGTGGCTTCCTCCTTCTTCTCTTGCGTTTTTCTCTTTTCCGAGCCCAGAAAATGCGCAACGCCTATCAGGATTCCCATCAGATAACACATAATCAGGCGATCGTCTATATCGCCAATTTCTCCGCGCTGCTTGGCACCAGTAATTAATTTTCCCAGCACATCGTCAATGCGTTGCTTCACTTCATTGATCACCTCGCCGCCTCTGCTGTGCTCTACACACATTGGCGGTGTTTCGGCCATAAACTGCATAATATAGTGAGACAGTTCTATTAAGCTCCCCACATGGAAATGTACGATCTGACGCAAATTTTCTTCAAAGGAATTTTCCTCTTGGATTAAATCCAACAATTTATCACAATAAGCAATGATAACTTGCCGGTGCATCTCCAAGAAAATATCCAGCTTGCTGTCAAAATACTGATATAGCGTGCCTTTCCCTACACCTGCCCGTTTTGCAATTTCCTCGGAAGTCGCATTATGATAGCCCTTCTCAAAGAATACCTCATGTGCTGCTGTTAGGATCATTGCCCGTTTATCTAATTTTTCCCCCATTGTTTTCCTCCGTCGTATTACAAAAGCCTTGGGAGCTGCCTATTGACAACTCCCTTGGCAACTGGTGGTTGCTGAATTATTTTTCTTTCGCAGCTTCAGCCGCTTCCAAACGCGCCTGCAGTTCTTCCCAGTCATGCCAGCAACCGTCTTCTAAAGCCACCATTGCTGCATCAATTTCTTCCTGCGGATTATTTTTCATAATCTTACGGCGAATTTTTTTCGGCCAGCTTTCCATGATTTCATACAGAATCGGTACTACCAACAAACTGATGATCGTTGAGCAAATCAAACCGAAAATGACAGTGGCCGCCATAGGTCTGAAGATTTCTGCGCCTTCCGCTCCGCTGAGCAGCTGTGGAATCATAGCCAACACTGTCGTTAACGTTGTTACCAAAATTGGTCTGATTCTAGTCTTGCCTGCTTCTATAACAGATTCTCGTTTGCACAAACCTTTGGCACGCAGCTGCTGTACATAGTCTACCAACACAATGGCATTGTTTACTACGATACCTTCCAGCATGACAATCCCCAGCAACGACATCATACTGATTCGCTGTCCGGTCAGCAATAAACCCGGGAATACCCCTATGAGCATAACCGGTATACTGGCCATAATCAAAAGCGGCAGCATCAGACTTTCAAACTGACAAGCCATAACCATATATACTAAGATTAACGCCATCCCAATGGCCAGGAACAAATCAGCAAAGACTTCCATCATACTTTCTACGTCGCCGCCAGTTTCAATGCTGCAGCCTGCCGGTACAGGTATTTGTTTTAGTTTTGCCTGAATATCCGCATTGACACTGTTCAAATCGCGGCCGTGAATATCGCATGTCACACTGATGACACGGCTCTGATTGGTTCTACTAATACTTTTCTGTCCAAAACCATGTTCTATAGAAGCAACTTCACTTAATGGAATTTGCCCGCCGGTGTTAGATGGCACCATCAGGTTTTCCAGATTTTCCAATGAAGTAGATATCTCCTCAGGATACTGCAATACAATATCCATTTCCTCTTCCCCACCGCGATATTTAGATACTGTGGAGCCGTTTAAGGCCAACGCCACCGTCTGGTAGACTGAAGATGCACTCACGTTATAATACGCCGCCTTTTCACGGTCAATGATCACATCCAACTCTTCATCGGTATTATCTACACCATTTTCGATATTAATAGTACCTGGTACACTGTGCAGTACTTCTTCAATGCTGTTGGCAAGCCGTTCCAGGTCGTCGTTATTGTTACCTTTTACATCAATCGAAATCGCGCCGCCTGAGGACATACTCATCATATCCGCAGCACTGACTGTAATGTCCGCGCCTGGAATTCCATTGACCTGCTGCTGTAAGTCATACGCTACATCTTTACTGCTGCGGTCTCGTTCTTTCAATGGTTTCAATACCAGGGTTAAGGACGCTGTGTTAGTAGTACTGCCTCCCATACTCATGGCGCCGTTGCCTCCGGCACTGACTAAAATGAGGTCAAGCTCCGGTACTTTCTTCGCAATGGCTTCCACTTGGTCGGCCACTTTTTGCGTTTCTTCCAGCACTGTATTGCTGGGCAACTCGATGCTGATATTAATCTGGCCCGAATCCTGGCTGGGGAATAACTCTGCCCCGATAAAAGGAACCAACATACAGGAGCCGATCAATGCAGCGGACACAAGCAATAACGCTGTTTTCTTGTGATTCAACGCCGCTACCAGGATACCCTGATACCAGCCCACAAATTTCTCAAACCGGCGGTCAAACCATTGCTGGAACCGCGCCACTCCCTTTGGTTTATTATTTTCACTATATTCATACAGTATCAGTAATTTGGAGGACATCATCGGCACCACAGTTACCGATACTACCAGAGAAGCCACCAAAGCAAAGCAAATGGTCAAAGCAAATGGCACAATAATCTGCGCCGTAATACCGCCCACAAAGACAAACGGTACATATACGGCTATCGTTGTCAAGGTAGATGCCGTAACAGCGGAAAGTACCTCCTGCGTACCTTCTACCGCTGCCTGATACTTGCTCTTGCCCATACTTCTGTGACGGAAAATATTTTCCAGCACAACTGTAGAGTTATCTACTACCATCCCGACTGAAAGCGCCAACGCCGCCAATGTAACCATATTCAGTGTATGACCACCGAAATACAGCATGACAAAGGTAGAAATAATAGACAGCGGAATGGCAACCCCTATGATAATGGTGCTGCGGAAATTACCCAAAAAGATAAAGATAACCAGCATGGCAATCACGACTGCCAAAAACAGATTGGTTTCTACATTGTTTACTGAGTTGATAATCTGGTCAGCCGAGCTGTATGCAATCGTCAATTCAATATCTTCATACAGTTCTTCATCCAAATCTGCCAGTGCTTTACGCACTTCTTTATCTACGTTTACGGTATTCCCATCGCTTTCTTTCTGAATTCCTACCGCTATAACATCTTTCCCGTTTAACGTTACATAAGACTCTACATCAGAAGTCCCAATTTCAATATCTACAATATCGCCTAAACGTACTGTGCCGCCGGTAGGCAGTGACACCTTCGTGCCTGCTAATTCTTCAATCGTCTGGTATTGTCCCATTGTACGTACTAATACCTTTTGATCCCCTTGTGTTACATAGCCACCGGGATGGTTAGCATTTTCGCCGCCTATAATCTGAGAAATAGAACCGGCATTTAGTCCATACGCGCTTAATTTATAAGGATTTGCCGTAATCTGTACCTGCTGCTCACTGCCACCCATAGCCGTAGCTGCCGCCACACCATCAATACGTTCCAAACGAGGTATAATCTTGTCATCTACAATTTTTTTCACATCATCCAAGCTGCGATCTCCAGATACACCTACCATCAAAATTGGCATACTGTTCATATCCAATTTCAGTATCGTAGAATCACCTACATCAGACGGCATCATCATCCTGGCCATTTCCAATTTGTCGCGTACTGCGTTGGTTGCCGTATCCATATTTGTTTCATAGTCAAAGGACATCATCACCACAGAGCTGCCCGCCGAACTGAAAGATTGGATCATATCAATCCCAGAAATTCCGGCTATGCTGCTCTCAATGGGTTTTGTAATCAGGTCCTCCACTTCTTCTGGACCAGCGCCATCATAAGTGGTCATCACTGCCATGATTGGCAGTTCCATTTTCGGCATGAGGTCTATCGACATACGGGTAAAAGACACGATCCCGAACAAAATCAGAACCAGTGCCGCCATCGCTACGGTGACAGGCCGCTTTACGGAAAATTTACCAATATTCACGTCAGGTCACCTCACTCTGTCTTTTCTGCCGCCGACTTATCATCCTGTGCAGCGGAATCTTCTGCTTCCCCGTTATCTGTTACATCATCAGTATCTGTGATCAAATCCTGCTCTACGCCGTCTATACGCACTGCAGTAACAGCTTCACCGTCCACTAGGCTGCTATTTCCAGTTACCACGATTTTATCGCCTGCGTTCACACCCTTGGTCACTACATAATAATCGCCGTCATTTAAGCCCAATATTAGCTGAACTTCCTTTACTGTGTTATCTGCCTGCATTACATACGCAGTTGGTTTTCCTTCTTTGTAGACAATGGCGTTCACTGGAATTACCAATACATCATCAGCATGATCTACTATTACCCGAATCTCTGCATACATCCCTGCTACCATAGCATTGTCCTTATTATTCATAGCAATGGTGATTGGATAGTTTTTCGTTTGACTGTTCATCACTTTGCTGATTTCGGTAATTTTTCCGCTGAACCACTGATCAGACACCGCATTCACCTTCAGCAATACTTCCTGCCCAATCTGAATTTTGCTGACATTCTGCTCATTAATCCCAGTAGATATTTCCAGCACATCTACATTGGCAATTTCAAACATTGGCGCGCTGGCTGTAGCATAGGAACCCACATCCGCATTCACCATCGTCACTGTACCGCTGATAGGAGCCGTCACCGTAGCATAGTCTAAAGCTAATTGTGCTGACTGTAAATTGTTACGTGCATTTGCTGCACCAATACGAGCGCTGTTCAACTGGCTTTCCGCATTGTCCATCGCCAGCTTTAATTGGTCCAAATCACTCTGGCTAGCAGCACCCAACGTAAAAAGCTCTTTTGTATTGTTATAATTTGTTACCGCATTCTCATAAGATTGCTGCGCCACGTTAATGGAGGCTTCTGCATTATTCACCGCCAGCTGTGCGTTATCAAAATTAATCCGACTTGTTTCATTATCCAATTGAGCCAGTACCTGTCCTTCTGACACCTTATCGCCCACTTTTACATTAACAGCCTGAATCTGCTCCATACCGCTGACTTTCGCAATGACATTCACTGTATTTTCAGCCGCAGTTAGACCGCCCAGCGTAATCACTTTGTCAAAATCCTGCACTGCCACTGTTTCCACTTCCACAGGAACGGTAGATACTTCCTCCTGTTGCTCTGCGTCCTTCGCACCGCAGCCGCTCAGCATTGACAATAGAAAAATCCCCAGCGTCAGTACCGCCACTTTCCGTGTTGTTTGCTTTTCCATTACTTTTCCTCCTATGATCCAATCTTTGACTGACCAGTCAGTCGATTTCTGTTTTTATCATAATACACCCACGAAAAAAAAGCAATAAGAAAGCTTCGTTGAAAAAAAATTGTAAGAATCTCTTAAATATTTCTTGAAATTTCGCAAAGCTTCTTATCGTCAGGGCCAATATTGCCCTTGCGTTCCAACAATATAGACCTTCTTTATTTAAATTCACATTCTACAATGTGTATTTCTTTTTCTAATAATATTATGTTCATCAAGCCTGTAAAATCAATAAAAATCTTCAAGAACAAATTAACACCAAAAAACAGCTTCTGCCAACACAAAAGCTGTTTACTTTAATTCTATAAAATTATTCACGTAGTCAGCTGAATCACAACAGGAAACACACTCTCTGTGTTCAAAAAATGCGTCAAAGTATCATAGTCCTGTTCTTTTCCCATTCGCCCATTAAAAAAGCGATAATATGACTGTGCAGATTCTTTGGAACCCTGCGCCTGTTCTTCCATCGCAGCAGGCACAAAGGCAACAAAATGCAAAGCCGCGCCATTACAATAAAAGAGTATCCCCGCACGGCAGGTGCAGCCTTTTTTGACTGCTGCCTTCTTGCCCAACGCCCAATGAAGGGGAAAGCCATGTTTACGCAAATACCAAAACAGCTGTAATAAATGCGTTCCCAACAGGCCGCCTAAAAGAAGCCCTTCCTCCAGCTGCCGCCGTACCGTATTCCAATCCTTCTTTCTCCCACAAGCACGCAAAAAATTATACGCTGCAATCCAACCACAGCCATTGTAATCAGATTGCCGCATTCCATAGGGGATTCCACGTAAAAGCCGTTGATTAATCAAATACCCATCTGATGAGAATGCCTTCTGGCTTATCTCCATAGACAAACTCCTTTCCATAGTGTGCTTGCAGTGGAAGGCTTCCACACTATCTTAAAAATAGCTTTCATCTGCCAAACGGTAGCCCACACCGATTTCTGTAATAATATATTGCGGCTCTGCCGGATTTTCCTCCAGTTTACGACGAATATTCGCCATGTTCACTCGCAAAATTCGGTTATTATCTTGCATATCGGCACCCCAAATATTTTTTATGAGATAGTCATAAGTAAGCACCTTGCCAGGATTGCGGCTCAGCAATTCGATGATACGCTGCTCATTTTTTGTGAGATGTACTCGTTCTTCATTAAGCCAAACAATGTGTCGTTCTGAATCTATACGAAGTTTGCCGCAGCAATAAATAGCACGGTTATTTACTGTACGTTCATCATTTTCCGAACGATTACGCAAAGCCACACGAATCCGCGCTAAAAGCTCCGAATTGCCAAAAGGTTTGGTAATATAATCATCAGCACCTAAATCCAACGCTTCCACCTTTTCCCATTCTTTATCTCTAGCTGATACTACCAGCACTGGACAAAGATTTGTTTCCTTCACTTTTTTCAAAAGATCCAGACCTTCCATATCTGGCAGACCCAAATCTAACAGAATCACATCAGGCTGAAAGGACCGCAGCATGGTTAACGCCTGCGCTCCGTTTTTGGCAATGACGGGAATGTATTCATTGGCAATCAAAATAGAGGCCAATACATTCACGATGGTTTCTTCATCTTCAATGATCAATACGTTTCCATTCATGCTTTCTTCTCCTCCATAGGCAGGCGAAAAGCTACCCTCAGCCCTTTACCCGCTGTATTTTCTGCAAAAATTTGCCCACTGTGGGCCTCAATAATAATTTTACAAATGCTCATACCCAAACCCAGTCCGCGGCTACTGTCGCCATCTTTGCGTTTTTGCAGCCCCATACCGGAAAATACCTTAGTTAAGTCCTCTGTCGCCATGCCCGCACCGTAGTCTTGTACGGAAAATTCCACAAAATCTTCCTTTTTTTCTACCATAAGTTCTATATTTTTTTTGCTGTTGCCATGCCGGTAAGCATTATCAATTAAATTAATAAGCACCTGTCGAATCAGAACCGGGTCCATCGGCAACATAATCAACTCATCGGGCAAGCAAAGCGTTATCTTCAAATCAGGAAAATATTTCTTACATTTTACTATTGAATCAGCAACTACCTCCTCTACTGGCTCCATTGATTTCTTCAATTCGGGATTATAATTCCCAATCTTTGTTACAGAAAGTACATTCTCAATCATCCGCAGCAACCAACGCGCCTCTTCATGAATATCCTGAATCAGTCTATTTTTCAAATCGCTCTGCATGCGCTCCCCATTTTCTAAAATCGAACCGCTGGCACCCAATATGCCGGTCAACGGTGTACGCAAGTCATGGGAAATGGCGCGCAGCAAATACCCCCGTGTCTGTTCTGCCTGCTTTTCCATAAGAATCCTCTGCTGTGTTTCACTAAGTTCCTGCCGTTCAAAGGCGATGGCAAAGTGATTAACTAGGCCCTGCGCAAAAGCACGCACATCTGGCGAAAGAATGCGTTCATACAGTAGCACACACACGGCACCCAAAGTGCGCTCCTGCCACATCACCGGAATACTTAAAAAACCTTTGTCATTCTCCTCATCAATCCCACGTCCTACGATGCGTCGCTGCTTGATTGACTGCAAAGCAATATCATAATGTAAGGATTCCAGTTGTTCAGGAATATTACCATTGTGTCCCTGACAGACCAGTTTGTCTCCCTGTAACTCCATATACAATATAGGACATTCTAACTGTGTATACAAACATTCCAACAATAAAGCTACAATATCCTTTTTGCACTCCACCTGCAGCAAACGCTGATCTACCTCATTGATTACCTGCGTCATCTTTTCTCTCTGATGTGCTTGGTCCCGTTGCTTGCGCATATTCACTGTCAGCGCGCAGCTGCCTAGTGCTACCGCTCCCATTATAAAGAATGTAAACGGATAGCCACTAACTGAAAAATCAATGGCAAAATAGGGATATGTAAAGCAAAAATTCGTACCCACTACACTGCATAGCGCACTGATAATACCCCAAACATAGCTGCCAGTGAGTAATGAAATGAGAATTACTGCCAAAAGATAGATACCTGAAACGTTCACAGCATTATCATAGTATAAAATTGTTAAATAATTAATCGCAGTAGCGGATAATAACAGAATGATAGTGATAGCATAATCGTATAAAGCTTTTTGCAGCTTGGTCATTTCTGTCTGTTCCTGCACCTCTGCCACATATAAGACCTCCTGGTTCCAATATTTTTTGTATCATTATGACAGTATTTAAATATCAATTATGCTCTTTTTCAAATTTATGCCGAAACTAGTCTTATCATATCATATTTTTGAGCAGCAGAAAAGAGAGTATTTTCTCATTTACAAAGTAAATATTTTCCCTCTAAAAAAGAATTTTCTGCATTGCTTCACGACCATCGCCATATCAGCTTCTCTGTCTACTCAAAATTATCTACAGGTAAATTTTACTGCTGCCAGTCTCACATATTTTTGCCGAAATAGCAAATACTTTCTATTAGGATGAACTGTAGCCTTGTTCATAGTGCTCATACTTTTGTAGCAGAAACATTTTCAAGAAGGGAGTTTTTTATGTATGAAAGCAACAGGTATTGTGCGCAGAATTGACGATCTGGGGAGAGTGGTGATTCCAAAAGAAATCCGCCGCACTCTCCGCATCCGCGAAGGAGATCCACTGGAAATTTTTGTTGATCACGACGGAGAAGTCATTCTGAAAAAATATTCGCCGATCGGAGAATTAAGTGAGTTCGCTCAAGAATATGCCGATTCGTTGTTCGAAGCAACAGGACATATCGCCGTTATTACAGACCGCGATCAAGTAATCGCTGTAGCTGGCGCCTCCAAAAAAGACTTAATGGGCAAAGCCATCGGCATTGCCGCCGAAAAAGTGATGGAAGAACGCAAAGCTATCAGCGTGGGCGACACTGCCATTCATTCTCATTTCCGCGGCAACAATGACAATGGTATTGAAAAAACCTTTGTCTCTCAAGTGATGGCTCCAATCATCGCTGAAGGCGATCCTATCGGCACAGTAATTATCGCCACAAAAGAAAACAATGTAAAAATGACTGATCTGGAATTGAAGCTCGCTGAAACTGCTGCTTCTTTTTTAGCAAAACAAATGGAGCAATAAAGAGAAAGAGTTGTTACTGAATCGTAAGTTCAGAACAACTCTTTTTCTTTTGTTTTTTTATTCCACTGATATTGTATGATGTAAGATATCTAAAAAATCTTTCACCAATATATTATCTTCACTTTTTTCATTCACTATATAACCAAAATGCCCATATATGTTTTCTCTTAAGGGTTTCGTCACTGTCTTCGGATAATCTTCCAAAAAGATACCATCTCCCGCAATCCCCACGCCCATATTAGCAGCAATCATGCTACCAAACAGCTTTGCTGAATCCGCTATTAATGCTTGCACTTCCCCAAACTGTGACAATATTCGATAAGGTAAATAATCTTCCAGCTCACCTTGCAACTGCTCTTTTAAAAAAATAATGGGGTATCGTAAGATACTCTTTATCGAAAGCATTTGATACTTATTGAGCGGTGAATTTGCTCCAATGATCACACAATATTCGTACCGAAAAAGTTGATAGAAATGTAACGATTCAGGCAGCGTAAAAGTGGACTCATCATTCACAAACATCATCCCTAAAAATCCTATTTCCGCTTGTTTTTCTCGCATCATCGTAATTACACGTTCCGGTCCCATCAATTGCGCCGAAAATTTTACTTTTGGATAGCGTTGCATAAACTTTATTTCCGCTTCCGGCAAAATATATTTTTTAAATGAAGGAATTGCTGCAATACACAATGTCCCCTCCCGGAGTACGTTTTCTTGTTGCCAAAAATATTGCTCTAGTTCATCTTGTAAGTCCAATATTTTCTTAGCCATTACGACAGCATACTCACCGGCCTCTGTCAATGTAACGCCATACACATTTCGCTCCAAAAGCTGCACATGATATTCTTCCTCCAAATTTTTCAGTGACTGACTGATTGCTTGCTGTGATACAAACAATTTACTGCTGGCTTTTCGAATCGACTGTGTTTCCGCTACAGCTTTCAAGTAAAACAACTGTTTCAATTGCATAGCACCATCTCCGAATCGTTTTCTTTTGTTTAATATAACAAGCATTTTTTATAGTGTCAATCAATTCTTGTATCTTTGCCGGAAATATAAAAAATATAACTGCTTTTCATGGATTCCATAAGATATTATACTATCATTGTAATAAGAATTGCTGCAGCAATAATAAGGTACCGTTTTCAATATTGTTTATTGTGAAGGAGTTGCGATTATGACACGAGAAGCTATTTCCGACAAACTCATTGTTGTGGGAATTGATGGCATGGATCCCTGTTTAACACGAAAATATATGGCACGCGGTGTAATGCCTAATGTAGAAAAATTGATGAAGCATGGCTCTTACCGAGAAGATTTAGTATTAATGGGCGCTCAACCAACCATTACACCGCCATGCTGGACGACCCTTTCTACCGGTGCTTATCCCGCCACACATGGCATTACCTGCTTCAAAAAGCAAGGAAACGATATTGCCGATTTAGTGTACGGCATGGGATCTGACTCCTGCAAAGCGGAACAACTGTGGGATTGCTTTGTAGATGCCGGCAAAAAAACATTAGTATGTCAGTGGCCCGGCGCTTCTTGGCCACCAACGAAAGAAGACGCAAATCTGATGGTAATTGATGGCACACAGCCAACCTTTATTAACATGCTGCCGATTATTGACTCTGAGGAAGTGATCATCGCCGACGTAAAAACGGACGAAATCACATTCAAACCGATGGCAGCCAGTGACGGCAACGTGCCCTGTGTGGTAAAAGATTTAGAAGAAGTCGAAGTTGGCGCTGCTTTAAGAGATGGCGGTCACCTAACACATACCATCCTTATTTTAAAACCAGAAGATGGCGAACACGCTTTAAGCGAAGCGCCTTATAATATTGCGTTCTCGCCGATAAAAGATGCCTCCGGCTGGATCTTTGCTCCAGACGACGCCAAAGAATTTATCGCCTTATTTAACTACGGCTTTTTGCGCCGCCCATGTTTGATTTTGAAAAATGAAGCTGGCATTTACGACCACGTTTCTATTTATAAAAATAAAAAATCTACCGAACCTATCGTAACATTGTATAAAGATCAATTTACCCGTGACATCTGGGATGAAGTGATTGACGGCGACAGTCCAAAACCTGCCACTCGTGATATGCTTCTGCTGGAAATCGCAGAAGACGGCACACATATTGAAATGTACGCCACCGGAGCCGGTAAGCCAGACAATGACAATCATTTCTATCCAAAAGCTTTGTATCACGAATTAACAGAAAAAATTGGTCCGATTCCTACCATGGGGAATATCTCCGGTAAGAGCAAAAAATTGATTGGAGAATGCCATTTAGGCGCTTGGGAACATGAAGCAGACTGGCAAGCCGCTGCAATTCATTATTTAATTGAAACGAAAGACGTGGAAGTGGTCTTTTCCCACTATCACAATGTGGATGCCATGGGGCATCAAATTATGAAATATCTGAAGCAACGCGACTTTTCTCCTATGTCGGCCGAAGATTATGACGATTTAATGCAGATGGTTTATGAACAAGCGGACCGTTATATTGGCAGATATATGGATTTGTTGGACAATGGCTGGACTGTTGCACTTGTCAGCGACCATGGCCAGGTTTGCCCTGAACATGAACCGCACCTGATGGGAGATGGTACTGGTGTCAATATTCGCGTCATGGCAAATTTAGGATTTACCACCATGAAAAAGGATGCCGACGGCAATGAGTTATATGAAATCGACTGGGAAAAAACCATCGCTGTTGCACCACGTGGTAACCATATTTATCTGAACATCAAAGGCAGAAACCAACATGAAGTGAAAGATGCCGATGGAAATATTACCATAATTGACGGTCTGATTGATCCTGCCGACCAATATGAAGTCGAAGAACAGATTATGACCGCACTCTATAATTATAAAGATGAAAAAACCGGAAACCGTATCTTTGCACTTGCTTTACGCAACAAGGATGCTATGCTGCTGGGATTGGGCGGCCCTGACAGTGGCGATATTATTTATTTTATGGCTGAGGGCTATAATATTGACCACGGTTGCTGCCTGTCCACCACGCAAGGCTGCGCAGAAACAAGCGTATCACCGCTTTGCGTACTGGCCGGCAAAGGCTTTAAGAAAAACTTTGTCACCGACCGGATTATCCGTCAGGTAGATATTGCGCCAACACTGGCTTACTTAGGTGGCGTACGTATGCCGGCACAGTGTGAAGGTTCCATCCTATATCAGATTTTAGAAAACGAATTTTAAGTAAATTAGCATAACTCCATATCATGGTGGGATGACAAAAAAGAACTATCATCCCACCATGATATAAGATTTTTATCCAATTTTTAAATGATACTACTTGATTATACAATTCTCATCTCATATACTCTTTATCTTTTGAAGGAGGTTGAAATTTATGTCAGAACAAACGAAAAGTAAATCCCACTTTAATAGTGGCAAAGAAATTCTCGTTTTTTTAATCACGTTAGCATTTATGTTCTTGTTTCGATTTGTCCCCCCTGTTGAACCTATTACACCTTACGGAATGGCCTTACTCGGCGTATTTCTGGGCGTAATTTTCGGCTGGTGCTTTGGCGGCAATAACACTTTGTGGACGTCTTTATTTGGTTTAATTGCACTGGGCGTTACACTGCCTGCCGGCGTATTAGGCGCAACCATGCAGGTATTTAGCAGTTATGTTTTTATCATTGTTCTTTTAAGCTTGTTTACAGTAGGTGCGTTATTGGGAGCCAATATTTCCGAATATTTAGTCGTGAAATTACTTTCTCTCAAATTTTTGGAAGGCCATCCTTGGCGGTTTATTGTTGTACTATTTTTTGGAGCTTATTTGCTCTCCTTTATGACAAACCCTATGGTAATCGGCATTTTCTTATTTAGTTTATATGAAACTCTGTTCACACAAGCTGGTTACAAACCAGGTGACAAAACGCCGACATTTATCATTATCGCAACTGCAATTATTGCTTTGCTGGAAACGATCAATCGTCCATGGGCTACACCGCAAATTATTTCTCTGCAAGCATTGGAAAATGGTGCCGGTATTGCAGTAGGTTACGCTCCTTATATGCTCTTAATTATTGCATTCAGTTTGATTTTTATCGCTTTGATGGTTCTTTTGATGCGTTTATTAAATTGTGATGTAGAAAAATTGGCCAATATTGATTTAACCGAATTGAAAGAACGCTACAAAAACGGCCTGCATCCTCATCAAAAAGGTGTGTTAGTTGCTATTCTCGTTCTGGCAATTGGAAGTATTGTTGTCGTATTCTTCCCAGCAAACCTGGGAGCGGTATCTACTTTTGTTACGGCGAAATTGTCAATTATTGGTTGGATGTTATTGGTAATTTCCTGTATGCTATTTATTCGGGTAGACGGCAAATTACTACTGGAACCCAAAACACTAGCCTCTAACTTCCCATGGCATTTATTGATGATGATTGGGGTCGGTGTTACGGTTGGTACCGTTGTAGTTGGAGAAGGTACCGGCGTGTCTGAATGGCTAGGTAGCATCCTTGGGCCTATTTTAGGAGGTATGAACGACTTCACCATCTATATCGCCCTGGCATTTATCGGCATTGTTCTGACAAATTTGCTGAATAACAACGCAATGGCTATTATGCTGTCCTCTACAGTAGTTGGTCTGTATTTGCAAGGTTTTATTGCCGATCCTATCTTGGCTATTATTATTGTTATTGTATCCACCACGTTTGGATTCATTACACCTGCATCCAGTTTCTATGGTGCTCTGATACACAGCAATAAATTTATTGACTCCAAATCTGTTTATAAGTGGGGACTCCTCATGGCAGTTTTCTGCCTCATCGTAACCGCTGTATTATTGTTTCCTATGAGTCACTTATTCTTCTAAAATTTATTTTTAACTAAGGACTACAGAAAGAAGCTACCTAAATTCACGGTAGCTTCTTTACGTATTTCTACATTTATTGCCCTGCCGGTACCATTATTTTTTATTCCGTCACAACAAATTCAGCAGAAATTGTTTCCCGCTCACTGTCTTCTTTTTGTACATTGTAAGACAGGCGATACACCCCCGATTTCAATGTAGGATACCATTGGGTATCAATGCTGCCTTGCATCGTTTCTTCCAACGGATCTCCCACTCCGCAGAAACCAGCCTCACATTCTATAGCCTGCCAACTGCCATCGCTTTGTTGTTCTTCCAATGTAGGAATGAGCCATATGGTATGGGCATCTCCAGTTTCATTGATCGCCTGCCATGTAATCTCATTGTCAGATAAACTATAACTTTCCTGAGCCATCTCCAAACGCAAAGGCGCTATCACTTCTGTTTCTTCTTGACCTTGCTGTACATTGCATCCCCACAAAAAAACACAAAGCAATATCAATAACAGTCCTCTACCCCAACCTTTCATACAGCCTCATCCTCTCTTTCCTGAGCCATTTTCCTGTTAAATTAAAGACGATTTTTTCTGCAATAAGTTCCATCTTTTTCTATGTCCTACACTGCCAAAACTTCTATATATCGAAAATGAACCGCACAGTATTTGTGGGCATCCTTTCCGTGCTTCCTGCAATGGGAAGCAACCTCATACTTGTAGGAAAAGATATCTTATGCTATACTGAACTACATTCACAAATATACAGTCAGACTGAGAAGGGAAGTTTTCATGTGAGTAACAGCAAAAAGAACAAATCAGAAGCATTAAAAAGTGAAGAAGCGATACAAGAAATCACACGGGAAGAAATAAAAAGAAACAGACTGATTGCCCTCGGCATACTGATCGCTGCGGCGGCAGGTATTTTTATTTATATAAAATACACTGCATATATCGGTTATTATTTAGCTTTATTTGCTATTCCTTATGGAGCCTATGGATTATTTATGCCTTATAAAAGTGCAAGACTATATGCCAAAAAAGGCTATGCAATCACCTACTCCCGTCAAATGGGAACATTAATTGTCTCTTTAGGCGTATTGTGCATTCTCTACAGCAGACTTTATGCTTATTTTGACCAAACCCGCTGGTTCCTAATTGCACTCTTAGTATATTTAACACTGTTCTATTTCGCCATGTCCCTGCTGAACAAACGCTACATGACGAAACCAAATATGAAGCCTGAAAAAAAATAACTATTTACCACAAAAGGGGCTGTAAAAAAAGTGCCTAAAAGAAAAGATCGCTGAGGTCGTGAGACAACAGCGATTTTTTGGTATAATTAATTATGCCACTAACTAACAGTACCGATGGTAATTATACCATCCGTCAGCTGAAATTACCATTGGAAATCGAAAAAATAATAGATATAGCTGACCCAGTATATACTTTTTGTGAAGTCATGGCTCACCTAGACCTAACACCATACTTTGTAGATGATAAGGACTGCAAAACAGGCCGTCCAAAATGTGATGCTCAGAAATTACTGAAGGTAATACTATTCGCATTCATGGAGTATGGAATGTGTTCTTTGAGAGAAGTAGAAAAATTATGCCGCAATGATATCCGTTTTATGTACTTGCTTGACGGGATGAAAGCTCCAAGCTTTGCAACCTTCGGGAATATTATCAGAAAAGAACTCACTGTTTCCATTGAACAGATTTTTAAAGACATCAATGCATATATCTTTGAAACAGAGCAGGTTGACCTGCAGCATGCCTACATAGACGGAACAAAGCTACAAACCGTTATAGCTGGGTATGGAAGAAATCCTGCCTCAAAAACAGAAGGAAAGTATTCGAAAAGCTTACTGCCCTGATTGATGCAATGAATACAAAAGTACTTGGATATCTGGGTGTAAAATTTGAAAAAAGAGAAGAATACGCCATTGAGTATGTGGAAGAATTATTGGAGAAATACAGCCTTGTAACAAATTTAGATATCCGTCGTTTTGTAAGCGGAAGAGGACATAGAAAAACACTGCAGCAGAAACAATATCAGGAAATGGAAGGATATCTCAAACGGCTCAAAACCTATGCCAGACACATAGAAATTTGTGGGGAATGGCGAAACAGTTATGCCAAAACAGACCATGATGCAACTTTTATGCGCCTGAAAAAGGATTACATGGGAAATGACCAACTGCTGCCGGCATACAATGTACAGGCAACTATCTGTGACGAATACATTGCCGTAATTGATGTAAAGCCATATGCTTCCGACCAGGACTGTTTCGTTCCGTTAATGGAAAAATTTAATGAATTGTATGGGCATTATCCGAAGTATCCGGTTGCTGATGCCGGTTATGGTTCCTACAATAATGATCTTTATTGTGAAGAACACAGCATGGAAAAGTATATGAAATTCACCATGTTTGAAAAAGAGACCAAAAATGAAAAATATCGTATGAACCCTTATCGTGCAGTAAATTTCAAACATGATGACAAAGGTAATATGATATGTCCAAACGGCAGAAAATTTATTTTTAAATGCAACAGAGCCGTGAAAGGAAACCGTTATGAAAGGAGCGAAGAGCTCTACGAATGCGAAAACTGTGAAGGGTGTCCGCACAAAGCAGAATGCTGTAAGTCGGCAAAAGGCAACCGCACAGTGAGAATAAACAGAGAGCTTACTTCTTTTCACAGGGAAGTGATTTCAAACCTGGAATCCATACATGGTGCATTGTTATGTATGAATAGAAGCATTCAATCCGAAGGGACTTTTGGCATTATAAAATGGAATCGTTCTTACAAAAGACTCTTCCGGAGAGGAAAAGAAAATGCAATTTTGGAGCTCACACTCATTTCTTGTGGTTATAACCTTTATAAATACCATAACAAAAGGAATCGGCAATTATTGACAGCATAGTCATATGTCCAATAAATGTCTTTTTAGAAGCCTGTTTTGCGTCAGGCTTTTATATGTGCGCCTAAAACGTTGAGAACAAACAAAAATATGAGAAGCAGCCATGATAAACACCAATCGGTGCCATCATAGCTGCTTCTTTATGGGACTTTTTTACTGCCCCTTTTATGGTAAACTTATAAACTCAAAAAACTCGTACCAAGAGAAACACGCATTATAATAAATTATACATACTTATTTATAAGCACTCTCAAGTACATTGTTGATTTTCCTCTTGCTGTTCTTCAGAGATATTTCTAATATATCTGCATTTCGGATAATTAGAGCAACCTAAGAATTCTTGTCCTTTGTGTTCACCTTTCGCCGCAACGCGAATAACAAGTTCTCCCCCACATCTTGGACACTTCAACGCGCTTAAATCATCCGTATTTTTTATTTCTTTTTTCCTCTGAACAACCTTATTCTGTTGTTTCTGTTGTACATCTTCAATATGCTTCAGCTTTTGAATCTCGTCTACTTGCGTAAGAGGATACAATTTTTTATATAAAGTGTCAATCTCTTCTGAAGATAATTGTTTCCCCACTGCAACCGCATTCTTTCGGATAGTTTCAAGAATATCACACCGCTTAATTACGCAATGATTCCCACTTGTTAAAGTAACATTTTTCAATTCACAACGATCGCTAAAAACAATATAAGAATACACCGGAAGTGCAGGTTCTGCAAGAAAATGCTCTAACCATTTTAAATGCACTTTATTTTGTATAATAGGATTAAAAAATTTAGATTTCTTATTTTTTTTCAATGACTGTGTCCAATACCGCTGAGCTTCATTTCCAAAAATCCATCCACTATAATTTTTCGACTCAAATACATATATCCCTGATTCATGCAAAAGAATTACATCTAATTCTGTCGTTTCGCCATCATCTTTTGGTAAATAAACATTAAATAAATATTTTCTATAACCCTCAAGTTTATCTAAATATTTGCAAATATAGTATTCTCCGATACGGCCCGTATCAGTTCGCACACTTTGATAAGTATTTTTCGTCTGAATATAGTATTCTGTTTTCTCGTATTGCTTTTTTTCTCTCAAATAAAGTACAAAAAAGCACAATATAGACACTGCAAATAAAAAAACTGCAGCTAGAAAAAACTTTGAAAATACATCCAAGTACAAATCAAACAACACATCCATCATATATTGCACCTCTAATCCTATCCTTACAACAGTATTACGCCACAAGATTGGTCCTCAAATATATTTTCGCTCATCGCCTATTCCCAGATTTCAAATTTTCCTTAAAATCTATTTTATTTTTCTGCCGCAGACAACCCTGTCCAATCCCTGCCAGTCTTGCAGTATCTTCACATCGCCAAACCCATGGGAAGTCAACAGTTGCCGTACGGCATCACCCTGCTGCCAGCCCACTTCAAATGCCAGCCAGCCGCCAGAATGCAGCTGTGTCACAGCAGCAGCTGTAATTTTTCGGTAAAAATACAAGCCATCCTCTCCGCCCCATAAGGCCATACGCGGCTCCTGCCGCACATCTTCCGGCAAGGCTTGCATTTCTTCAGTCGTAACATACGGCGGATTGGAAATCAATAAATCCACCTTTCCCTGTAAATCGGAAAAAGGCTCTAACAGATTGCCCTGACGAAATTGTACAGTTGTGCCGCATTGCGCATTATTCTGCATAGCAACACACAATGCCTCTGCCGACAAATCGCCTGCATATACAACCGTGTCTTTTTTATAATGGCTAATGGCGATAGCAATGGCACCACTACCAGTGCAGATGTCCAGCACAGTAGGCTGTAAAATTGGTTCCAACAACTGCAGTGCCCTCTCCACCAGACACTCTGTATCAAAACGGGGAATCAATACCGCTGGCGTTACCTGAAGTTCCAGGCCCATAAAATCTGTCTTCCCCAACAAATACTGTAACGGCGCACCAGACTGATACTGCATAATCATTCCCTGATATGCCTCAATCTGCACCTCGGTTGCCTCCATATCATCATGGGCCAACAGCAACGCCCGGCTGGTACCTAAGACATAACACAAAAGCAACTCAGCTTCTAGTCGTTTTTCACTGCCTGTTTCAGCAATTCCCCATTGCAACAATGCTCGCCTGTTCATTATGCTTCATCCGCATGTTTCAATTTTTCAGCCTGGTCGGTGGTAATCAATGCATCCACAATCTCATCTAAATTGCCCAGCAATACCTTATCCAGATTGTGCACTGTCAGATTGATGCGGTGGTCGCTCACCCGTCCCTGCGGGAAATTGTAGGTGCGAATTCGCTCGCTGCGGTCTCCGCTACCCACCATATCTTTTCTCTGCGCTGCCAAATCCCCCTGGGCCTCCTGCTGAAACTTTTCCATCACGCGGGAGCGCAATACTTTCAACGCTTTTTCTTTATTGCGCAGCTGAGATTTTTCATCCTGACAGGATACCACAACCCCAGTGGGAATATGGGTAATCCGTACAGCAGATTGGGTAGTATTTACGCACTGTCCACCAGGACCGCTGGCGCAAAACACGTCAATGCGCAGATCATTCATGTTTATATCAACCTCTACCTCTTCTGCCTCTGGCAGCACAGCCACTGTGGCAGCAGAAGTATGAATTCGTCCGCTGGATTCTGTCGCCGGTACACGCTGTACACGATGCACGCCGCCTTCAAATTTCAAACGGCTGTAAGCGCCTTTCCCTTCAATCATAAACGTAATTTCCTTATATCCACCTACATCAGTGTAGTTGGTATTCATCACCTCTGTTTTCCAGCCGCGAATCTCTGCATAACGGGTATACATGCGGAATAAATCGGCAGCAAACAGCGCTGCTTCCTCCCCGCCGGTACCAGCGCGAATTTCCATGATAACGTTCTTATCATCATTAGGATCTTTAGGTAGCAACAAAATGGTCAACTCCTGCTCCAAATTGTCTTTCTGCTCGTTCAGATCTTTAATTTCTGCCTTTACCATATCTTCCATTTCCGGATCTAGTTTTTCCTGCAGCATTGCTTTGGAATCATCCAGTTCACTTAATACTTTTTTATATTTACGGTAAGCAATTACCACATCCTCCAAATCAGCTTGCGCTTTCGCGCATTTATGCAGCTCCGCAGGATTATTCAGCACTTCGGGATCAACCATTTTCTGGTTCAATTCTTCGTATTTTTCCTCCAGCATATGTAAACGTTCTAACATAGTGCATCCTCCATCTTTGTATTCTCTACATTTTTACATAACGCTTTTATTGTATCACAACTTCTTGCCGTATCACAACTTTTTTTGCATGAGTTTCTGCTGTTTTCTCCATAGAACCTTGGATTTATGCCACAATTTCTACCAACCCTTTCTAACAGCAGTGACACTATGTCTTCGCCCATAAAAAGGGCATCCCTCAAATCGCTTGACGATTTGAAGGACACCCTCATTGCGCTTTTGCGCCTTTTAAAACAGCTGCCTCTTTTCGTGTATCTTAATTCTATTTATCCTGCAAGGCATCTATATCCACTCACTCCGCCATATACTGGTATAAATTAGCTACAATCATCACAGCCTCTGCCGCCATTGGCGTATCCATTTCTCCGCTCATATGACTGATAATTTCGTCGGTCAAAATGCCCATCTGCTGCAGTGCCTGCATCTGCTCTGCATACTCTGTAGCTTCTACGCCGACAATCTGTGCCGTGGCGGCAATCATCTCTTGGTTCGTCGGCGGATCGCTTACTTCAATAACTGGCACATCTTTTCCGGTTTTCTTCATGGAATTGTTGATCATATTCTGCAATCTCCATTTGCCCATTGCTTCATCCAGGCGGTAATCATTGCTGTAGCCGCCGTCCAACAGACCCAAACTGCGAATTACTTTTACCCCGGAATAGGCCCAATGCTCCATGAAATCTTCATGTACCTCAAAATCATCCAAGTACGCGCCCTGTTTCTTCAACTGTTTCTGCACGCTGGCGATGGCTTTTTCATCCTGACTCATTTCACGGAAACTGCTCTGTTTATCCAGCGAATAGGCTGCAGCTACACCGGCTGCCTCCCCTTCTGCCATGCCTACAGGAATCACACGGGCGCTGCCTGCCGCCAAAGAAGTATACGATGCGCTGCGACCGATTACCAACAGATTTTCCACATTTAACGGCACTAAACACCGAAATGGAATCGCATAGCGGTCCGGACTGCCAATCACAGTGCCATAGGTCTGACCCGCTGTAGGCTGAATATCTGCCGGATAAGCTACAATGGCGATTTTATCCCACTGATCACGATTTTCCAACACATCATCAATAGTCAACTGATATTCCCCAACAATATGTCGGCTTTCTCTTACATAAAGCTGACTGGCTGTGCCCACCAGCTGCGCCTGCTCAAATCCTATAAAATTTTGCTGCACATAAGGCACAATATATTCCAATTCTTTTTGCGCGCGGACAATCCCCTGTGCTTTGCTTTCCTCGCTCATAGCGTCCACACCAAAAATAATCAGCGCATTCACCAACACATTGCCATTGTCCTGCCGGGCTACATTAAACCCGCGCAAACGCATCAGATCATCCTGAGGCTCATAGGCATAGCCTTCACGGGTATAACCCCATGCAGTTTTTTCTGTAGCTCCAGTCCCTGCATTATCGTCATTTTCCAAATAATTGACTACCTTGTCCCAATCCACACCGGACAATTCAAATACCAGCGTCACGCCCATATGACGTTCCTTTTCCCCGATATCTTCGCCAGCAATAGTATAAGGTGCACCAGCTGCCGCTGCTACATCGGCATCTACCGTCGCATCAATGACACAGGCCGCTGTATAGGTCACCTGCTCGCCGTTTTCTTCCTCCACCACCACACCGGTAATGCAATCTTCGTCCATGACCGGCGCAATAAATTTGGTATTTAGTTTTAACGTTGCTTTTTTTTCATTTGTAACCCAATCATAGAAGAAACTCTTTGCCTTTTCTACATCAAAGGCAGTTCCGCCGACGCCTTCATAAAATTCCATAAACAGCCCTTGGGTTAAAATGCTGCCGTTTCTACTTTCACAGATATCAATAAAATTCAGCTTGCCTAAGGTCATCAGTCCACCCAACGCTTCATCATCCTCAATGAGCAAGGTTTTTAAACCATTGCGAGCTGATGACACTGCTGCGCACACACCTTCTGGATCACCACCCACCACAATCACATCATAATCCACATTCGCAGTTTGTGGTGTATTGGCTGTCCTGTCTCCGCAGCCGGTCAACAAAAGGCAGCAACAAAACAATATACAAATTAATTTTTTCATACATATCTCCTTTTATCTTTCTATGGCGTTATTCTGATTTGCATTCCTCTCATACTCCGTTAAAGGGACCGCTATAGAGCTTAATGTCGGCTGTAGGAAATCATGCACATTGGCAAGCAGCATAATGACCTCTGCCCGATTGGGAGTTTTATTTTCATTCGCAAAATAAGGCTGCAGCTCTGCTGTCAAAATCACATCTGTCAAACGTTCTTCGCTGTCCAGATTCATAATTCGCATCGCTGCATCCAGCACACCCTGGCATGTAGGGCGCACTTCAAAGGGAAGGACGCTGCCATTGCGATAATACTGCCATAGTCCCGTTACCATTTCCGTCAGTTCTGCCTTGGTGATTGGTTCATCCAGCCGGTAATCATTCTGATATTCCCCATATACCAGCCCCAAACTGCGCAATGTTTTTACACCTTTATAGGCCCAATGTTGTTCTACTGTTTCCTGAATGGGCTCCCATGGCTCCAGATAAGCGCCCTGAGCCTTCAAAGTCTGTTGAATCGCGGCAATTGCTGTACCGTCCTGACTAATCTCACGGAAGCTCTGTCCATGCTCTTTGACATAGGCAGCAGCTACACCGGCAGCATCTCCCTCGGCCATTCCCAAAGGGATCACACGGGCACTGCCTGCCGCTAATGAAGTGTACGAAGCACTGCGGCCTACTACCAGTAATCCGTCTATCCTCTGCGGCACCAGACAGCGGAAGGGCACGCCATAACGGTCTGGATTACCCAAAATAATTCCTCGCAGCTGCCGCGCATTGGGCGGCACATCCACCGGATAAGAGCCAATGGCAATGGTATCGTCAAACCATCTGTTTTCCAGTACATCGTCCAACGTCAGCTGATATTCCCCAGCAATATGTCGACTTTCCCGCACATAAAGCTGCTCTGCTGTATCCACAAGAGCAGCATCGGCAAAACCAACAAAATTTTCCCGCAAATAGGGAACAATATGCGCCAGTTCTGCTTTGCCTCGCTCAATTCCCTCTGTCTTGCTGGCTGCATCCAGCGGGTCCACGCCAAAAATGATAAATCCATTGATGAGCACATTGCCATTGTCCTGCAATGCAATATTCAAACCCCGCAAACGTGTCTTCTCATCCTGCGGTACATAGGCAGTGCTTTCCGCATGATATCCCCACGCCGCCTTATTGGTAGCACCGGTGTTGGGATTGTCATCTCCATTTAAATAGCTGCATACAGCCTGCCAATCCACACCGGATAATTCAAATACCAGCGTCACACCAGTCACATTTTCCCGATGCCCATAATCCTCACCCAGATAAGTATATGCTGCACCGGCAGCGGCGGCGATGTCACCGTCCGCCGTAGCATCAATCACACTGTTCGCTTTGCACTTGACTGTGCTTCCCTTTTGCTGCAGTACCACACCGGTGATGGTTTTATCCTGCATAATCAGCTCCGTGACCGTCGTATCCAGCATCAATGTTAGATTTTCTTCATTGTTTACCATCTGCAGGAATACATCTTTGGCAGTAGGGATATCAAATGCTGTTCCACCTACTGCATTATAAAATTCTTCAAACGTGCCGCGGGTTAGCAATGTGCCATCGCGACCATTACACATATCAATAAAATTCAATTCCCCCAGCGTCATCAAACCGCCCAGCACGTCATCATCTTCCACCAAAAGTGTTTCCTGACCATTACGCGCTGCGGTGACTGCTGCCGAGATTCCTTCCGGTTCACCGCCGACTACGATGACATCGTACGTCTTTGTATTGCCGCAACCACACAGCAGCAGCGGAAACAACAACATCATAACCATCAACCATCTTCGCATTTTCATGTTATATTCCTTTCTGCTTTCATGCGCCAGCTTCACTCTGTTGTATCCGCAAATATTGATACGTATTGGCCATGAGCTGAATCACTTCCGCTGCATTGGGATTTTTTTCTTCCTCTGCAAAATAAGGTTTGAGCTGTTCTGTCAAAATGCCCCTTTCCTCCAATGCCTGCAGATATACCTGGTAGTTATTTTCGTATTTCACACCGTCCATTGCAGCCACAGCTCTTGCCGTTGTCCCAATAATTTGCCGGTTGGGCGGATTGTCGTTCACTTCTATATAATCTTGTGTGATGTTTGCCTTTTTCAACACATTGTTAATCATATTTTGATAACGCCACCGCCCAATGGGTTCCTCCAGCTTGTAATCATTACTGTAACCGCCATCCAAAATTCCTAAACCTCGCAGTATTTTCACGCCTGGATAAGCCCAGTGGTCCATCACCGCTTCATGCACCGAGAAATCCTCAAGATAAGCGCCCTGCTTTCTCAACGTATCCTGCACATTGGAAATCGCGCCTTTATCCTGACTCATAGCACGAAATCCTATTTGATTTTTCACCGAATAGGCAGCCGCCACACCAGCAGCCTCTCCTTCCGCCATGCCTAAAGGAATAACCCGCGCGCTGCCTGCCGCCAATGAAGTATACGAAGCACTGCGGCCTACTACCAATAAATTATCTACCTTTAAAGGTACCAAGCTCCGAAAGGGTACCGCGTAACGGTCTGGACTGCCAATAACTGTACCATAGGTCTGCGTTGCTGTAGGCTGTACATCTACCGGATAGGCGCCGATGGCTATCTTGTCCCACTGGTCGCGGTTTTCCAACACATCGTCAATGGTCAGCTGATATTCGCCGATGATATGACGACTTTCCCGCACGTAAAGTTGTTCTGCGGTTTTAACCAACTCAGCCTTCTCAAAGCCCTTAAAGTTTTCGCGAATATATGGAATCAAGTACTCCATTTCCGCCTGCGCTCTGACAATTCCCTCTGCTTTGCTTTCCTCACTTAAAGGGTCCACGCCAAAAATAATCAACGCATTGATCAACACATTTCCATTATTTTGCCGAGCAATATTAAAGCCGCGCAGCCGCATCATTTCATCCTGCGGCTCATAGTTATACCCCTCTTCTGTATATCCCCATGCAGTTTTTTTCGTCGCGCCCATATCTGCAGTTCCCTGTTTCAGAACTTCTGCTTTAAAACGCTGCCAATTCAAATACATGGACACCTTTCTCCAATTCACGCCAGACAACTCAAATACTAAGGTCACACCCATCTGGCGGTCCTTCTCACCGATATCTTCCCCTGCATACGTGTAGGGCACACCGGCCGCTGCCGCTACATCCGCGTCCACTGTCCCATCAATCACACGGGAACCATAATATTCCCGTTGCACGCCATTCTCCTCAGTCACAATGCCCACCACTGCATTGTCCTGCATAATAGGCTTTACAAAAGTATTCTCATTGCGCAGTGTCAAAAATGGCTCCGCCTCTGCCACCTGCAAAAAGAAATTGCGCGCTTCTGTAATATCAAAGGCACTGCCGCCCACTGCATCATAAAACTCCTTGAAAAATCCCTGCGTCAACAACGTGCCGTCACGACTCTCACACATATCAATAAAATTCAGCTCGCCAATGGTCATCAGACCGCCCAACGCCGTATCCTCTCCCAAGAGCAGCGTTTTCATCCCATTGCGTGCCGCACTTACCGCCGCCGCAATGCCCTCCGGCTCAGTACCAACTACAATCACATCGTAGGTTTCCGCCGCATTGTAGGCAGCATTTTTCCAAAGGATCTCCTGTTCCGCCTTGGATCCGCTGCCACAGCCTGTCACGATAAAACAACAAAGCACTAACCATGCTATTATTTTTTTCATATTTGGGGATTCCTCCTCTAAATTCATTTCAAAACAAATTCACGATACGTTGTAAGTATACTGGATTATCGGCTATAATACAAGCTTCAATGCATTCTTGACAGATTTTTGATACAATTTCTTCATAATTTTTTCATAAAAAAATGATATTTCCTACTTGCATTTTTATAGTAATGGGTATATCATATCATTGTTAGCACTCAAATAAGTCGAGTGCTAACAATGATGATTTTGTTTAAATATTTTACATTTATTTTATACAGGAAAGGACCGATTACAAATGGCAAAAACTGAATTCAAAGCCGAATCCAAACGTTTGCTGGATCTGATGATTAACTCTATTTACACACATAAGGAAATCTTTTTGAGAGAGATCATCTCCAATGCCAGCGATGCAACTGACAAACGGTATTACAATGCGATGGTGAAAGGAGAGACTGGCTTAAACCGCGACGAATTATCCATTGATATCAACATTGATAAAGAAAATCGCCTGCTGACCGTCACCGACCATGGCTGCGGTATGACAGAGGAAGAGCTGGATACCAATCTGGGCACCATTGCCAAAAGCGGCTCCTTGGACTTCAAAACCAATCAGGAAAATAAAAGCGAAGATATTGACATCATCGGTCAATTTGGCGTAGGATTTTACTCTGCTTTCATGGTCAGCAAAAATGTAAAAGTAATCACTCGCAGCGAAAATGCTACGCAGGGCTATGTGTGGGAATCTGACGGGGCCGACGGCTACACCATCACACCATGTGACAAAGATACCATCGGTACAGAAATTGTTATGACCATCAAAGATAATACTCCAGAAGAAACATACGATGAATTTTTAGATGTACACCGCATCCATGGTATCGTCAAAAAATATTCCGATTATATTCGTTACCCAATTCATCTGCCTATGGAGCGCAGTAAAATGAAAGAAGGCTGTGACCCTGAACATCCTGAATATGAATCCTATATCGAAATAGAACAGGTAAACAGTATGACACCTCTTTGGAAGAAGTTGCCTGCTCAGATTACAGATGACGAATATACTCGATTCTACAGAGAAAAATTCTTTGACTTTGAAGATCCGGTGCTGAGAATTCATACCAATACAGAAGGTTCCGCGACCTACACGGCAATGCTGTTTGTTCCGCAACATGCACCCTATGATTTTTATAGCAAAAACTTTGAGAAGGGTCTGCAGCTCTATGCCAACGGCGTACTGATTATGGAAAAATGCGCAGATTTACTGCCAGACCATTTTGCTTTTGTGCGCGGTCTAGTAGACTCTCAAGATTTGTCTTTGAATATCTCCAGAGAAATGTTGCAGCATGATCGTCAGCTAAAATTGATTGCAACCAGCCTGGAAAAGAAAATCAAGTCTGAGCTGTTAAAATTGCAGAAAGATGACCGTGAAAAATATGAAGAATTCTTTAAAGCGTTCGGCTTGCAGCTGAAATTTGGCATTTACAGCGACTATGGCACCCATAAGGACATGCTGCAGGATTTAATTCTCTTCTATTCTTCCACTGAGAAAAAATTGGTTACACTGAAAGAATATGTAGAGCGCATGAAAGAAGACCAGACCGTTATCTACTATGCCTGTGGGAAAACAGTAGAACAAATCGGTTTACTGCCGCAAATTGAGCAGTTTACAGAAAAAGGTTATGAAGTGCTGTACCTCACCGATGATGTGGATGAATTTGCTTTGAAAGTAATGCGAGATTACAGCGAAAAACCATTCAAATCCATCGCTGACGGAGATATTGATTTGGAAAGCGCAGAGGAAAAAGAAGCCGCTGCCCAAAAATCAGAGGACAATAAAGACTTGTTGGCATTCTGTACCAAAACATTGGCTGGCAAGGTAAAAGAAGTAAAACTGTCTACACGCCTAAAGAGCCATCCTGTGTGCCTTGCCAGCGAAGGTCCTATTTCCATCGAGATGGAACGGGTATTGGATACCATGCCAGAGCCTAATTATCATAAAGCAGAGCGCATCCTAGAACTGAATGCCAACCATCCAATTTTCCAGACCCTATGTGATGTATACCCTACAGATGAGAAAAAAGCAGCCGATTATATCAACATCTTATACAATCAGGCCCTGCTCATCGAAGGGTTAAGTATCGAGGACCCAGTTGCCTACGCCAATGCCGTATGCAGCCTGCTCAGCAAATAATTGCAAAGAGATAAAGTGAACTAAATCTTGCAGTAAAAAACCCTTCTCGTGTGAAGATGCACGGAAGGGTTTTTTACTGCAATTACATCCCAAAGCCTGGAAATAAATACAAACTATACAACATACTCAATATAAAATAAAGAGCAATGATGGCGAAAAACGGCGGGAAAACTTTTTTCATTACTTCCCCTTCTCGTCCAATTAGCCCTACAGTAATGGCTGCAGCTACAACATTGTTGGGACAAATCAGGTTGCCCAACGCAGCACCAGCATTTTGTCCAGCACAGACTACAATAGGATTCAACCCCAACTGCAGTGCTGCCTCTACATGCATAGGCGCGAACATAATGTTGGAGCCCAAACCGGTACCAGTAATAAATGCGCCCAAACTGCCAATGGCTACCGCCACGGGAGGATAGAAACTCCCTGCGATGTCTGCTCCAGCCTGTGCCAACAACATTATCATGCCAGAGCTTTTCATAAGATTGCTGACCACCACCAGAGTACAAATGGTAATCATCGCAGGCAGTACACTTTTCGCAGCAGATTTGACGCACTTGGTATATTCTGAGAATGGAATCCGCAAAATCAATGAACCTAGATAGGAACTGATAAAAATAACTACGCCAACCCAAACAATATACCCGTATTTAGTCATAGTACTCCAATAATTAGCTACCAGTGTATAACGCACCAATGGCAGTAATATAGCTAAAACCAGATAAGGACCAAATGCCTGCAACGCCGAGTATTTACTCAGCAGTTCGCTTTTTTCTTTTGGCGCACGGTAAATATATTCATCCGGCGTTTTTAATTTTACAACCTTCAAAAATGCTACAGAAAAAAGAATAGCTAATAATCCAGTACCCAAGCTGGTCAACTCTGGTCCAATAAAGTTAGAGATGAAGAAATCCAGCAGGCACAGCACTACGCTAGCATAAATCAGAAAGGGCCAAATACCTTTAAAACCTTTACGTCCAAAAGCAATCAAAAGAGCTAATGTAGGCACCATCATGACGCCAAACATGTGAAAGCGACCAACCATCGCAGAAGCCTGCGCCGAAGTCATATACTCATTGACACCGCTCAAACCCATAATAGTGGTAACGCCTGCGCCACCCCACGACGCTGGTGTAGCATCACCCAAAAGAGCACAGGCTGCAGCAGTAACAGGATGAAAACCCAACCCTACCAGGAAAGGCGCCGCAATTGCAGCAGGACTGCCAGCCCCTGCTGCTCCTTCCAAAAAAATCGCAAACATAACTGCAATAATCACTAACTGTGCGCGACGATCATAGGTAATATCGGCCAGCACCGCTTTTACTTTTTCGATGGCACCAGTTTTGGTCATAGTTTTTAAAATAACAAAGGCTGAGAAAATTAGTAAAATAATTTTTAACCCTTCTATAATCCCCGATTTGGTCTGCCCTATTACCATAGCGCCATCTGTATCGAAAAACAGTATGGCAATAAACCATGTATAAACCATAACAATGGGGGCTACCAGCATAGCCGGCTTCTTTAATACGGTCATCCCCAATAATACAAGAAGAATAGGACTGATAGCCAGCAAAATGTTCATATTGTTTCCTCCGTCTTTTCTAAAGTGTCTGCCTTTTCTGTTGTTTTTTTGCTTGTTCTATTTGATTGTTTTACTGGAAAGCCTTTTTTACATCAGCAGCGGTAATTCCTACTGGACAGGTAAAGTCAGCTAAAACATCCAACCCATGTGCCGCTTTTAATTTACCATTAATTGCTGCAAGCCCCACAAACTTAGCCGTCAGCATGGTATTCTTCCAATTGTTTTGCTCGGCCAAAGCATTCAAACTATTGTAACAAGCGCCGCAATCAATGCATTTCAGCAGATTGCCACAACCTTTTTTCTGCAATTCTCTGCGGCCGTTATCCAACAAAATCAAATGTACTTCCAATGGGCCATGTACTCCATATGCCATATGGAATTCAATATCGGCGGTACGGCTCTGTCCAGAAATCAGCGAATAATAGGCAGGATTCTGCTTGCCTAGCCCATAGATATTTGCAGTCTGAATCCCGCGCAGCGTTTCTTCCGCCGAATCATATAAACGATCATAGCCAGCCACAACAATGTGCCGATATGGCAAATTAGATACTGTACGACCATTTCCCTCGTTTTCACCAATGACAATCGTACCATTTTCTGCCACAATTCCTTGCACATTGGTGACACCATAATCGGATGCTAGTACCTCCTGACGGATTTTTTTCTGTACAGCCCGATTCAATTCTTGAGGATTTTCAATCGTTTCCCCCACATATGCTTGTAATGCCTGGATAATATCCTCCTGGCTCAATCCTTCCAAGTTAGCCAACAACGGATGCTTGCTTCTTTCTTTCCCTAGCTGTTTAACGATAATTTCCCCTACATCGGTCAAAGCTACTTCCTTGCCGGCCTCTTCCATCAGACTATCAAATTCAATTTCATCCAACTCAGGATTGGCAAAGCGCACCAACTTTTGTTTGTCTGCACATAACTCTAAAATCAATTGGCGGGCTTGCGCAGCATCTTTCGCATGATAGACTATGGTGCCTTTGCCTTTTAAAGTTTCCTCTGCCTGATTAATATATGTGTCTAAGTCACTGATTATTTTTTCTCTCGCTGCAGCAGTTGCTTTTACTACGTCACTATATTTCTCTAACAAATCTGCCCGCTTGGCAGCAATAGTTTCTAACTGTTTCATTTGATTTCCCCTCCACGATAGGCAGCCACCAAAATCTGCGCCATATGCACCACATTTTGCTCGCCCTCAGCTCGGTGTACACCATCTTTCAAATGCATCACACAGCCCGGACAGCTCGCTACAATATACTCAGCCCCTGTAGCTTGCGCTTTCTGTACCTTAGCATCGTTTACCCGCTTAGACAGTTCATAATAGAATAAACTGAAGCTGCCGCCAAAGCCACAACAGCTGACTGAATCTTCCATCTCTTTCAGTTCAGCGCCGACCTCCTGTAAAAGCTTCCGTGGTTCTTCTGTAATTTTAAGTCCCCGTGCCAAATGGCAAGAATCATGGTAAGTCACACTGATAGGTTGTCTCAGCTTAGGCATAGTTACTTGCAGTACATTCACCAAGTAATCATTAAGGTCAATCACTTTAGCCTGTAATTTTTGATATTGTGCCAGCAACTGCTGATCTTTTTCCTCTTTCAATAACTCTGCCCATTCTTTTTTCACCGTAGTCGCACAGGATGGACATGCGAAAACGATATAATCATAATCGCCGTTAGCAAACAAGCTGATATTGGTTTTGGCCAGCTTCAGCGCATCTTTCGTGTCACCACTCATGATAGCAGGCAAGCCACAGCATGCTTCTTTCTTGTAAGTCACCATCTGAATATTATTAGCCGCTAAAATATCATACACGTCCAAACCCAGCTGTGGTGTTGCATAATTGACCACGCAACCGGCAAAGAAAGCAACTTTAGCTTTCGGTTTAGCCAGTGGAGATTTTTTGCTGATAACCTCCGCAAAAGATTGATGGGCCAATGATGGTAATAAGCGGTCACTGGGAATACCCATTTTTCCTAAATTAATTCTGGCTGTAGCTCCTCCAGCTGTTTTCTTCAGACCAATATCTTGGAAATTACGGGCCACCTTCATCAACGGTGCCAACTTATTGCTGCCCAACATTTTAAAGACAGATGTTTTGGCAGTTCCCATTCCGTCTGCCTTTACCACTTTAGAGCGCAGCTCGGAAATCATTTCAGGCGTATGCATGCCTACTGCGCAGGCTTCCTCGCATCGCTTACAGCCAATACACAACGAAAGCCCTGCCTCTTGCGCTTTATCAAGTCCTTTGCCGTGAAATGCGGCGAACACAGCACCGCGTCCCCCTAAATATTTGTATCCATAATTTTGTCCAATCTCCGCATAAACCGGGCAGAAATTTAAGCAACTGCCGCAGTTAATACAGTACAGTGCTTCTCCAAATCCTTCATCTTTTGCCTTCTGACGTCCTTGTGTCAAGAACACCACATGAACTTCCTGCGGTCCCTGACCAGATCCCAAAAAAGCTAACTCATCATTATTATAACAGCTCACCCCATCAATAACTGATACATAGGTGCCAATATCTTGCCCTACTCCATAAGCCGCAGCCGCTTTCACAACAGTTACGCCATCTGTTAAACGGGGGACTATTTTTTCGATGCCAGCAATGGCAATATGCACCCGCGGCATACTGGTAACACAACGAATATTTCCTTCGTTTTCTGTCAAAAAAATAGAGCCTGTCTCTGCATCAATGGCATTAGCGCCAGAAATGCCCACATCAGCAGTGGTCAGATATTCTCGTAAACTTTCCCGGGCTGCCCGCACCAGTGCTTCCAAATCACACTCCAGTTCCCGTCCCACATTATTGGACAACAGCGTTGTAACGTCTTCAATAGGAATATGAATAGCAGGAGCCAGTGTATGGGTTGATTTATCCTTTCCTTCTAATTGAACCAGACGGTCACCCAAATCAGTTTCTATCACTTTAGCGCCTTGACTGGTCAAATACTTCGTAATCCCAATTTCTTTTCCTGCATTGGTCTTCGATTTCACCACCAAATTTTTTCCTACTATCTTGGCAATATAATCTCTGGCATCTTCCTCTGTCTGCGCCACATAGACCTTTACCCCATTGGCCTCCAGCGATTTCGTAGCCTGCTCCAGTAAATCATCCATATGATCGATGGAATACTCTTTCACTGCACGCAATTTATGGGTCAATTCAGGATAACGTTTTACCATTCTCTGCATCCCCGGACGAATAAAACCAAAGGCTCGCTGACGGCCCTTCCAAGATTCCCCGTCATTTAAACCGTCTTCAATTTTTTTTGTCAAATCCACTTCGGACACTTTCTCAACACCCCTTCAACTTTGTATTACAACAGATTTTTGTTTGTAACAATTGTTATATAATATTAAACGCTTTTTTATTATATCATGTTCCATTTACTTTGCAAGATGAAATACATGGTTTTTCTTCTCTGTATTCTTAATACTTTGTCAATCTCTTGAAATTAATTGTGCTTTGCAAATTTTGCTTGACAAAATCATTTCTTACGTTTACTGTTATCTCAACAGATATATACAGAGAAAGGATGGCTACATTATGGACATCTACATCAATAAAACATCAGAAATCCCTTTATATGAACAAATCGCCGAACAGATTAAACAATTAATTATTGAGGGGAATCTGCATGGCGGCACGCCTTTGCCTTCTGTGCGCGCGTTGGCACAAAGTCTGGGAATCAGTGTCATTACTACACGGCGTGCTTATACTGAATTAGAGCGAGAGGGATATGTTATCACGACGCCCGCAAAGGGTACCTTTGTAGCAATGAATTACAAACAAAAATTGCGCGACATAGGTATTGACAAAATGACAGATATGATTGACGATTTAATTTATCTGTCATTAGCTCTTGATATCAATCGTGAGCAATTAATCAATCTGGTTGAAGAATATTATGATTATATCCATTTGCATCCCAATGGTAATGCAAAATTGCATCAGGTTCTCAAACGAAAATCCTTGCCCAAAGAAATCGAGACCTATATTTTAAATGAACTAGACCACTCCCATTAAATGTATACTAACAGATAAAAATAACTAAAAAAGCCGACGCATCCACGTCGGCTTTTCTGTTGCACAAAATAATACTTTGTTTTGTATTCTACTTCAATATTTAGTTCCGTATTACCTCATATACACTATTGCGGTCAGTATAGTAGATGGTAACGTTATCATTTCTAACCAGATTGTCTAATGTAAACTGACGAGTAGACCCTTTGTCATGGCAGTAACATCCGTTGATTGTTTTATAGGAATAGCCATTCGTGTCTGATAAGAACTGAATTAATCCGCTGGTAGCATAACGCACATCTGCAGTTTTGCTGTCCATCACGGTAATTTCTTTTTTGCTGCCAGAAAGCGAGTCCACCAGAATACGGTCGCCTACATTGATGGCGCTGAGACTGTTATAAGTAGTCCCATTCTTCACAACACGCACACTGCTGTTGAACTGTACTGTCCGTGTATCATTGCTGAAAGTGCGCACAGTTAATGTATTGGTAGAGGTATTGACCTTGGTTACTTCCCCTCTTGTTCCTCCTGTCGCTGATACTTCCAATTTGGTCAGCGTTTGTCCTGCAAAAGTAGCAACTACATCGTCACCTACGTTGATGTCCCGTGCATAGGAGCTATGCACGCCATCTACAATCACTTCTACATCATCCAGGTATGCACTTACCCGATTCCCGTTTTCGTCCTGCAAACGAATCCAGTTCCCATTGGAATATACATCCATAACGGTCATATTCACCTGTTCGTTCACTTTAATTTCTGTAACTTCGTCGTTCACAAGCTTCATGCTTACCGTATCGCCTACACTGACGGAAGACAGACGGGAAGATGTACTTCTATAGTAGTAAACTGTTACATTTGAGGATACATCATAAATCTCTGTGCCGCTGTCTGTCGTTACCTGAATGGTCTTGGCGTTGTTGTTTACCGCCTTTACCACGCCTTCTATCATATCATTAGCTTTGATACGAGTAACCTCATTATTCTGCATTGTCAATTCAACTTTCATGCCCTTGGTCAAGCGACCCAGAGATGCACTTTCACCATACAATGTAACTCTTACATTATCGGCCAAATCATAAGATACCCGGCTGCCATCGCTGGTAGTAATTAAAATATAGTCTTCTGCTGTATTCACAGAATACACAGTCCCTTTCAACGCACCGTCATTTTGATTTCGGCTAGTTACAGTAATCGCAGTAATCTGATTGTTATTTACTGTAAGATTCATTTTGTCACCAGTTTGCAAATCGCTCACTGTGCCACTTTCACCATTTTTAAATTTTACAACCAATCCGCTAGCATAATATGCAGCCTTTAATTCATTGCCTGATGTTATATAGTTTATGATCCGATTGGATGTATCAACCGATTTTACCGTTGCATTTCCACCATAGCTGTCACTACTGCCGCCTACTGCGATAGCAACCATTACGCCATCAGAAATTGTGTAGGTAGCTAGATCCCCTTCTTTCAAACTGCTTGGTGTCGCGGTCAACATCCCAGAAATACTCACATCAATATTTTTAGACATCCGATAAGTGCGCAAACCAGTTTTCTCGTCTATGGTGATACGATTGTTATATACATCTACATTGTAAATAGTACCACCCTTTTGTCCATCGGAGGTTTCATCAATAATAATTTGGTTGGCAGTTTGATCATCTTTGTCCATTGATATGCGTACACTCATATCTGCCATTAAATCAGAAAATGCCAACGCAATACTGCTGCCTTCTTTATTGATTTTTGTATTTTTATCCACGATTACAGTGATCAGCTGGTTTTCTTCATTATCCACCACAATGGTATTTTTAGCGCTGATAATAGAGTCAATCGTCCCGCTGAGATTGGTCACTACTGTCTGGTTGGTATCTGTCGTGTATTCTTCGGTACGCACTTCCAAATAATTGAGCAGACTGTTTTTATAGACTACATATACGGAATCCCCAATGGTCAAATCCGTCACTCCGATTTTTTTCCCGCTCTTATTGTATAAGATACTATTGGTAGTTGCATATAACTTGTATGATTTTCCATCGGTACCATCAATACCAACATTCACACCACTGACTGTAGTAACTTTTCCTTTTATGACATTGTCCGATGTGCCATTTATTTTATCTTCCACACGGCACAGAAAAGCTGCCATTTCCGCTCTTGTTACGGTATTTTTAGGTTTGAATGTCCCATCTGTATAACCGCCGATCAACCCTTTATCATAAGCCAATTTTACATAATTCAGATAATTGCTGCCAATAGAATTTGTATCTCCAAAAGATAAGACATCATTGGCTGCGCCGCTCACTTCGTTTTCCGCTTTCATAGCTTTAATCAACAACTTGGCAATCCATTCACGGCTTGCCGCAGAACTATGATTAAAATCATTGCTGTCGATCAGCCCAGCTTCATAAGCAATTACTGCCGTACTATAGGCACCGGTCCAGTCAGGATATTTAAACGGCAGATATGTGCCTTTGTGTGTCGCTTCATCATACTTAAGACCCATAATTCTGCTGGCCATCGTAATCGCTTCAAATTGCGTCACCGGATTATTTGGTCTTGCAGTTCCGTCCTCATACCCTCCAATGATTCCCCGCGCATTCATTCGGTCAAGCTGCTGAATTGCCCAATGATTGCTCGGTACGTCAGAAAAGCTGGCTGCAAATGCACTAACCGGCATAACCATGGTCAGAACAAACGCCAGCAAAAGAATTATTGATACTTTCTTTGTGTGCTGCATGTCAAACCCCTCTCTTCTTTCAGTTTGCTAATAAATTATCCTGACTGCTGCATAATATTTTTAATTTCGCCATAGTATGCATAGTTTCCTCTTTTTATTTTGTAATTTTTCTGTAATTTTTATTTGCTGTAATTTTTCTTACAATTTTCTCACTTTGCTCCTCCAAAAACACGCTCTTTTTTTGCTCTACCCTTATTGACGCAGGATGTGGTATTAAGTTCCCTATAATTTAAAATAATTCATTGCATTCTATAGGAATTCCCATTGTTTTATTTGAAAGATCGCGGTATAATCAAATCATGTATTAGTCGTTACTGTAATCAATTTTTAGAGGAGATGAGCTCTTTATGTCAGATTTGAAAATCGTAGTAATCGGTGGCGTCGCTGCCGGTCCAAAAGCAGCTGCAAGAGCAAAACGGTGTAATCCAAACGCACAGGTTACACTGGTTGAAAAAGGAGAATGGATTTCTTATGGCGGCTGCGGTTTACCTTATTATCTAGGAGCTACTGTAAAAGACCTGAATGATCTTATGACAACATCTTGGGAAGCTGTCCGCACACCAGAATTTATGAAAGCCACCAAGGATATCGACACATTGTTAGGCTGGGAAGCTACCAAAATTAACCGCACAGAAAAAACTGTAGAAGTAAAAGATGTAAAAAGCGGCGAAATAAAAATCTTACCATATGACAAACTAGTACTGGCCACTGGCGCTGACAATTTCAAACCGCCAATGGAAAATATCAATGCAACCGGCGTATTTGGTATGAAAACACCGAAAGATGCTGTTGACATGCAGAACTACATTAAGACCGAAGGCGTTTCCAGTGCTGTTGTAATCGGGGCTGGCTTAATCGGTATGGAATGTGCAGAAGCATTTGCCAACTGGGGGCTTGACGTTACAATCATCGAAATGCAAGGCTCTATCTTCCCACAGGTATTAGACGCTGAAATGGGCGCTGTATTCCAAAATTATCTGGAAGGCGAAGACCTGAACTTCATGTTGAGTACCAAAGTAGAGAAGATTCTGGTAAATGACGAAGGAAAAGTATCCGGTGTACTCACCGATAAAGGTGAAGTAGAAGCACAAATGGTACTGGTTGCCGTTGGCGTTCGTCCATGCGTACAGCTAGCTGTAGATGCCGGCCTGGAAGTAGATAAAGGTATTATCATTAATGACCACTGCCAGACCAGCGACCCAGACATCTATGCTGGCGGCGACTGTGTCATGACAACCAACCTGATCTCCGGTCAGCGTGTATATGCCCCAATGGGCTCTACCGCCAACCGTCAGGGACGTGTAATCGGCAACAACATCACCGGTGGCAATGATACTCACAAAGGTGTGCTGAACACTGCTGTCTGCAAAATGTTCGATTGGAGCTTAGGCGCTACCGGTTTATCCGAACGGGTTGCAAAACAGCTGGGCTATGATACTGTTACCTGTATCGTTCCTGGTCCAGACATCACACATTTTATGCCTGGCAAAAAATTAATTATGACACGTCTCCTGGCAGACCGCAAAACCAGAAAAATCCTGGGTGTACAGATTGTTGGACCAGGTAAAGTAGATAAACGAATCGACACCATGGTTGCTGCTTTGACATTCGGCGCAACAGTAGATGATCTGGCCAATATGGACTTGAGTTATGCTCCACCACTGTCCTCTGCTATGGAAAACCTGACCAACGCAGCCAATGTTATGAAAAATACCATTGACGGCAAGGCCCATGATATGCGTTATGAAGAATTCAAATCCAAGCTGGACAGCGATGATGTGGTATTCGTAGATTTGCGTACCGCTCATGAACGGGCTCAGAAACCGGTTCCAGCAAAACACCAGTTGCATATTCCAATTGAAGAATTGCGTGCCCGTGCCAACGAAGTGCCAAAAGATAAGGAAGTCGTTGTCTTCTGTATCCTGAGTACTCGCGGCTTCGAAGGTCAGCTGATTCTGAACAATGCTGGCTATGACAATGTAAAATTTGTACAGGGCGGCATTCAGTTCTGGCCATTAGATAAATAATAGTATATTTCCTCCTGACAGAATTTTCTGTTAGGAGGATTTTTGTTTTTCAAGCCATTCAACGCTGCACTATTCCTTGCAAATCTGCAAATGCATATTATTGACTTATAATATTTTAATTCTTTGAAATCACAAAACGATACTTACTTTCATTTCATAAATAAATCTTTGTTTTTCTTACCATTAAACATGCTCCCTTTCAAGTAAATAAGCCTTTATTACTTCACTTCTCTACTTGAAAGGGAGCATGTTTATTTTTCCATTTTTCACTTTTTCTTAAGCTAGTACTATATAGCTATAGCGAAAGCACCCCCGCCAGAAAAAACTTTCATTCTAAACTTTTTCTATACCGCAACTTCAATATTTGTTACTATTGATAAATAAATTGTGTTACAAACATCCCGGTCAGCATTGCAATCCCCAAGGCCAGTTCCTGCAGTCGTTGATATTTTCCAAAGAACCGATTAATAATTACCATTACTGTACCCGCAATCAATGCAGGTAATAACCCTTTCATGCGAAGTAAGATGCTCACATTATCCACTAATAATTTACTCATAATCTGATTCGCCAGTAAATAACCTGTCACACCCAAAGTAGCACCTGCCATCAACATATTAATCCACTTTCTGTCAAACTTTTGATTTAAGCAGCTCACTGCATTACCCATACGATGTGTCATTAATAAGGCTACTACAAACCAACCCACGTCATTAAGGGCTACACCCCATACTGCATAGGAAAATGCTTGCGCACCAAATGCTGCGTTTCCTGGTTCAATCCCCAAAAGGCCGCTGGACATCGTTACCATTGCCAACTCAGTTCGAGCTGCTCCAACCATATTCAGTCTCATCCATGACGTGGGGGATCCCATAATTGCTATCATGGATAACAAAACAATAACAGGAGATAAGGATGGCCCTAAACTGGTAATTGCCGCTGAACGAATTGCAGGTATATACCTTTGCTTTGAGATACCTATTTCTTTTGCGCGCCTTATTGCCATCCGAAAATAGATGCTGCTTAGACTTATGATAACAACAACGATTGGAATACTAGCTAACCATAATCCTGAACTATTCATAAGTTCTTTTATTTCCATATTACATCACTCCACTCTGGCTTCAGGAAAGGTTCTTCTTGGTTGCCCTCATGATGCAAATATTTCTATTGCAGCGTATTCATTAACATCATCGTCAAATATAATCTAGCAGCGTCACGAATAAATTGAACGGCAACTTTCTCATTGGCACGATGGTTGTATTTAGAATCACCAGGCCCAACCATAACCGTATCAATCCCCATCCTCCGCAGAAAGGTCCCGTCCGTTGTTCCTTTTTGTCCGCGTCTGCCCATAGGAATATTCAATGTTTCATAACTGTTGCGCACCAAATCCACTACAGGAGATTCCATATCTGTTGACCATGGTTCACGAGCTTCCAAAACCTTAATATGACCTATACTATCCTCATTTTCTTTATGCAATTGATCCAAAAGTCTCTGCACTTCTGACCAGACATACTCTGGTGTAATTCCTGGTACTAAACGAGCATCTACTGTTAACACACACTGATCTGGAACCATAGCAGGCTCAACCCCCCCATGAATTACATTAATTTGCCAAAAGAATTCACCTAACAATTCATGATGTTCAAAAGGAATATTATGTTTTTGCAATCTATCTGCAAACTTTAATGCATGTACAATTGCATTATTACCTGCCCCTTTTAAGGAAGCATGAGCACTTTTACCTTCAAAGATAACTTCAGCCCACGTTCTACCACGACTATCAGCAATTAACTCCAAGCCCGTCCCCTCACAGACAATAATGCCTTTCGCAGCTTGCAACTGTGGATAATTCACCATCGCCTTTGCGCCCCGCATTAAATTTTCTTCATCCACCGAAGCAGCTAAAATGATATCCCCCGGCGGAACAATATCATGCTCTTTTAAAAATCGCATAGCAGTCAAAATACCCGCTAAGCCGCCCTTCATATCGGAAGAACCACGGCCATATAAGAATCCATCATCATGTATATCTCCCAAAAAGGGATCACAAATCCACATTTCTCGCTCTTTTTCTGTCACAGGCACGACATCCATATGTCCAGAAAAAATTAATGGTGCAGCCTCTCCTGTGCCTTGAATTTTGGCAATAATATTTTTTCTATTTTCATCTAGTCCTTCTACTGGAATTGCCTCAACCACAATACCTGCATCTTCTAAATATTTTTTCACGAATTCACTCATATCTGCTTCATTTCCAGGTGGATCAATACTAGGAATTTGAATCATCCTTTGTGTCAAGGCAATCGTTTCATCAGTATCAAACAGTTCTACTATAGATAAAAGCTTTTTTACTTCCATGGCGAAACACCTCTCTTTTCATTTGAAAGTACTAATTTTGTTTTTTCTTTTCCATCACATAAACACAGCGTGCTACAATCATCCCCATAATAACTACAAGTAGATTAATCAATGCACCCTTAATACCAACAAAATTGTTGATATATAACACTATTAATGCGACTGCTAATGTACCCAATCCCATTTTCATATTTTTCTTCGCTAAATTAATGTACACAGCTCCAAATAGCGCTGGCAAAATATAATTGAAAGAGCCCGTGATAAATGCGGGCAATAATGGAATTAACATCGTACCAGCTAACGTAAAGATTGTGACCATCGAGACTGAAACAAATACAGATACCGAAACTCCAAGCATAGAAATGACTTCCCCTTCCTCTGTTCCTGGTTCGACTTTGGCTATTTCCTGTGCCATATTAACAGCTGGCAACCGAATATCAACTACACTGCCCACTACCCATGACAAATAGCTACCTGCTGTTCCAATAGCACTATAATATGCAAGTGGTTGTACAACCCACGATACCCCAAACGCTCCCGCTGCCAAAAGCCATAACTGAAAGAGGTCTGGTAAAGAAGGGACGATTCCATGAAATAACCATAGATATATTCCTGGAATAAAGTTGGCGATAATGCATAAAATCATTGCAAATTGGCCAGCTTTGATACATCTTGTTCTAAATTCTTGTGCATTCATAATCTATCACTCCTATCCATAAATGAATTGTGCTGTAAACATTCCCGCCAGCATCGCAATTCCTAATGCCAACTCCTGCAAACGTTGATGTTTCCCTAAGAACTTATTAATAAGCAGCATCACCACCCCCGCCACAACTGCTGGCAACAACCCCTTGCAACGAAGCAAGACATCCGCATCCGCTACCACAAATTTTGATATAATTTGATTTGCTAGCAAATACCCTGTTACACCAAATGTAGCACCCGACATTAACATATTAATCCATTTTTTGTCATATCTTGTATACAAAGTGTCTACTGCTTGCCCCATACGATGGGTCAACAATAACGCCACTACAAACCATCCTAAATTATTTAACGCCATTGCCCATGTTGCGTAAGAAAATGCCTGAACACCAAAATCAGCAGAACTTGGATCAATCCCTAACAGCCCACTAGAAATCGCAACCATTGACAATTCTGTTCTCGCTGCCCCTACATCATTTAATCTCATCCAAGCTGTTGGAGCCCCTACAACAGCAATCATTGACAGTAGTACAATAACCGGCGATAAAGACGGACCGATACTGGTTATAGCCGCAGACCGAATCGCCGGTATATATCTTTCTTTTTCTATTCCTAATTCCTTTGCTCTTTTTAATCCCATCTTAAAATACACGATACCTAATATAACTATAAAAATAACCATAAAACTTGACGCAATCCATAATCCTGGACTATTCATTACTTTTTGTAATTCCAATTTTTTCACACTCCCTTAATTTTTTATAATATACATGCAATGAATTCACTACATGCATATTATAAAACATTATATATTTCTTGCATATAAACAAGTTTTTTTGCAATTTTCATTAATCAAAATTAATTTGATTTTAACGAGTACTCTAATATGGTATAATATAAAAAATATCCTGTAGCTGTACAAAATTCTGTATTATTTCTTTAATAATCTCTTTGTTAAGTATCAAATATTATTAAAAATCTGCTTTAAACAGATATCTAAATTTATCATACATGCTTTTAATGAAAACTTTTGGAGGACTCATTATGCGCATTGAACAGTTAGAATATTTATTGGAAATCAATCGCCAAAGCTCTATGAAGGCGGCTGCTGAGATCCTGCATATGACACCACAAGCATTAAGCTCTTCCATAAAATCTTTAGAAGACGAACTTTCCATTAAAATTTTTCACCGTTCCAACAAAGGCATTTCTTTAACACAAGATGGAAAAGAAACTTTTCAATTTGCAGAATTAGTAGTCAACCACTACTACCAATTATTGCAAACTCTTAATCGAGATGAGCAATTATCTAACAATTTAAAAGGCTCCCTTGCTCTTTATGTCGCACCGGTTTTTTTAGAATCTATTTTTCCAGCATATATTACCAAATTTAAAGGCAATTACCCTAATGTTACTATAGAAATTATTCAGAGAAGTACACGCAACATTTGTGAAGCTCTCTCTCAAACAATCACAGATAACACTTTAGGTGCTATTATTGTGCCCTTTGATGGCAATGAAATCTTATACGATTATCTTCCTAAAAATTATCCTGTTCTTTCCTTTCAAATCTTAAATCGAAATACCTATTATGCTTGCGTTCCTAATGATTCTCCTCTTGCTCGACAAAAAACAATCTCAATAAAAAAACTACTGTCCAGTTATCCCATTGTCGATTACTGTGCAGGCAATGCGGGAACTGCTCCATTAATTCCATTATTAAAAGCCTATATGCCCAACTTTCAAACATCACTGGTGTTATCCTCCATTACCGTTTGGGCAGAAGCTATTCAAAATCATATGGGCGTTGGATTCATTAACTCTTTATTCGTAAAACCTGATTCTATTATCGCTCATCAACTAGAAAGTTTAGTTTTGTTACAATTAAAAGAACCTCTTATTACGTATAATTGCCTTGTATACACCCAAACACCTTCACCTGCAGTTTCAATTTTTTTAGAGCAATTTCCCAAGTATCTACCACAAAAAAATGATCCCTCTTTTTTTAAAATAAATGAAAAATAGGGGCTGGAACAACAAAATATGTTTCAGCCCCTATTTTTCGACCTATCTTCCTAAAAATCACTGCTTTTTGCAAACACTAAACTTACAACACCAGAGATGGCGCTGCATAAACGCGGGTTTTCAGTTCTTCATTGAGCAAGTACAGACTTCTCGGATCATTTCCGAACATTTCCATTTTATTGATCAAATCTTGCGCATTCTTTTCTTCCTCACCCTGTTCTTTCACAAACCAATCCAGGAACTGCGTAGTACGGAAATCCTTTGCTTCTTGCGCGGCAGCATAAATATGATAGATCAAACTTGTCACATACTGTTCATGCTGCAGCCCTGCTTTTAATACATCCATCAGATTTTCCAGAGGCACATTCGGTTTTTCTATTGCTTCAAATATGACCTGGACTCCATTGTTGTGCAAATATTGATAGAATAACATTGCATGGTCTCGTTCTTCCTGTGCCTGAATTTTATACCAGCTGGCAAATCCATCCAGACCTTTTGCTTCATAAAAATTAGAAAAATCCAAATACAGATAAGCGGAATAAAATTCTTTATTTACCTGTACATTTAATAGTTCTTTTACTGCTTCATTTAGCATCGCAAATGCCTCCTCATAGTTTTATGTAATTTGAGTCTACTACGTAATTAATCTATATGTCAATGCTTTTGTACATCAAAAGTAAGTCTATTTTTATGTATAAGTCAGCTTACTATGCAAGCAAAAAAAGAGCTGCATCACATTACGATTGTGATTGCAGCTCTCTGCACAACTTTACTCAATTGTTAAACATATGAAGCAAAGTTATTTGCTCATACCCATAGTCATGGAAGAATTGGAGGATGGCATGTTCTGTTCAGCGTACTGAATCATTTTACGTACCATGTAACCACCTACATAACCATTTTCACGGGAGGTCAACTGACCTTTATCAACTGTCTGATAGTTGTTGATTCCCAGTTCATTAGCAACTTCATATTTGAAGTTGTTTAAAAAATTAGCAGCATTTGCTGTTGCTGGTTCATTAGAACTTCTGGACATCGCGTTCACCCCCTTTCACGTTTGTAATTCTATTTTGTTCTCTTTTGCGAATTCTATACGAACCAGTTATTGGTTTTTCTTCGTACAGTTGTCCAGGCGGCTTTCGCTGCACATATCGCCTTTCAAATCACTTCTCATGTCGCCTTTCATACCGCGACTGTCTTTGCAGTTATCCAGACGGCTATCGGCTCTGTTCTGCCCTTTGCTGTCTGCTTTTTGTTTAAAAGATGGCTGTTCGTTGCGAGTTTTCATGTCAAACTCACCTCCTCGAAATCTATTTTGTGCAAAGCTTTGCTGTACATACAAGGAAATATCAGACAATATTTTTACAAAAAAATTTCCACTTCAGCTCTTCATAACAAATTGAGCTGTTGCAAAAAGCAGAAAAAATCTTCGTAATAGGTCATGTGTTTGATCACAAATGTGGATTTTTCGGAGTTCATTTTCTATTTTCTAACATAAAAATAAAGCTATTGTTCCATAGATGGAGAAAACATTCATCTATGGAACAACAGCCTCAATGTATAGCCCAACTATTTATATTTCTGACTCCTACTCTTCTTGCAGTGTTACAAGGAAAAATTGCATCTGCTTTCTGGGTAGACCGGCATCTTGTATTTTTCTGATAGAATGTGCTAAAATATAATTGTTCATTATATTTTAATCCTTTCGTTGTCACAGAAACTATGAGGTGGTTTCATGAAAATTGAACATTTGCGTTACTTTATAAGTGTGGCGAATACAAAGTCCATCAACCATGCTGCTAAAGAATTATACATTTCGCAACAGCAATTAAATAACATTCTCACCTCATTAGAGGAAGAAATGCAGCTTACATTACTGGTCCGCACAAACAAGGGCGTTTCTCTCACCGAAGATGGCGCCGAATTTGTAAAATATGCAGAAAAGATTCTGACAGACTACTCAGCCATGCAGAATCATTTTTATGTAAAGCATTCCATAACAGGAGAGCAGGCACAGAGCTGCCACGGGAAATGTATTTTACACATTGCTCCATTCTTCTCCATCTTTTTAAATGATTTTATCAAAAAATTCAGAGAAGTAGCGCCGAGCATTGATTTAATTTGTATGGAAAATAATGACTTTATTACTGAGGAACAAATATTCTCTGGTCACCTATACCTGCTGGGATATGACCCGATAGCATATATCACAACCGATGTTCCTCCCCCTTTTCATTCTGTGCCAACAGGAGAATTTGAAGCCTATGTTTACTTAAACAGAAACTCTGCTCTAGCCAAAAATGAAAGTTTCTCTTTGGAGCTCTGTTCCGATGTCGTCACCACTGCACTGCCGTTTGCTTCGTCAGTCGACTATAATCTTAGAAATATCAATTTAGTTTCATCCAGCATCTATCAACACCTGGACGCAATTGTGCAAAATAATGCAATCTGTATCTTGCCGGGAATCCTATTTTCCAAAATAAATCCTATCTATCCTGATATTACAATTCGACCTTTTGATAAACCGATTTTCTCGTCTTGTAATATTGTATTCGCCAAATCCTATACATTCACAGAAGCAGATGAGGTTCTGATTACCTTTTTAAAAACCTATCTGCGAAGCCAACAATTGTACGCAAAACAAATATTTTTATAACTTATGCCTTATCATCGTTAGATTAATCATAAAAAGGCTGCACACGAAGAGAATCGTGAGCAGCCTTTTTTCTGGGGTAGAAATAATGGTGCAGTCGCTTCAACGAATGAAAACTCATTAAAGCGACTGCCCATTTATGAAAGAAGTATACTAGATGATAAATCTTTTCTTCACCTGACACATCTATAGAACGTAACACAAACATTTTTATTTGCAGAAACGTTTATCAGATTTGGTCTGTCAGAATCTGATAAATTGGTGCGCCTTCACATTCTTCTGGATAAGGAACACCCAGCAATGCTGCTACGGTAGGAGCAACGTCAACTTCACGGATAACACGGTTTGTTTTCAGACCAGATTTTATCCCTCTCCCTGCTGCAATAAAGATTGGGGACAGGGAAGTATCATTATGCCCTTCAGCGGTGGACATCCCCGCACCATGACCTAATGTATAGTCATCTGCCATAAAGAAAGTGATATCGCCGCAACCAGGTCCGCCTAAGCCTAAATGATAAGCATCTTTGTTATGCAATGCCAGGTTTACCATACGTTTTCCGGTTTTTGGATCTTTCATGGAATACAAATCAGTAATAATCCGTTCTTCCAGTTCCCATTTATCTGCCGGGTCTACAATCCCTTCTGGATCTCTGCCTTTCAGATTTACATAAATGCTGCTGGAACGTGTCTGATATGCAGTTGTCTTGGACATATCCAGTTCTGCAATTTCTTTTCCGTTTTCATCGGTTTTCAGAACAGTGTAGCCAAATCTGCGCAGCGGATCTACGTTTACACCAACAATGTCGCCCAAAATACAGGTGCAGTCTTCTTCCCCACAAGTGAGCCCATGGTCGCTGACTACCATGATGGTCCAGCCTTCATCCAGGAAATGCAAGAAGGTACCCAGATAGTCGTCGGTTGTCTTATAGGTAGCTTCAGCAAATTCCAAAACTTCGCTTTCATCCAGATTGGAATCTTCACGATTCTTCAGATATTTAATATAGTTGTGAGTTTGTAAGTCCACATTATGATAATGAGAGAATACTGCTTTAATATCTTTTGTCTCAATCAGATGATGAATGCACTGGCTCTGCCATTTTGCAGCCAGATTCCACTGAACATTGTTACATTTCATGATGAGGTCAGCGTCACGGCCGCTCATCTGACTGCTCGGCTGTGGTGGCCCAAACAGGTCGGTTAATTCCTTATGCAGCGATTTTGGATAAAAAATACGATCATCATCACACAGCATACTTGGTGATGACCAGATGCGTACATAACTACCGTCTTCCGCAATTTTCAGCATACGCAGGTTGCGTGTTACAGGATGTTCCCCTGTTTCGTTAGTGAATGTATCATACATGCGTTCATAGAATACATCGTCTTCCAAAATTGCCAGCGGTTCTGCCGATGCTTTGTCTTTATAGATTGCTACACGGTCATATTTGCCATCTGCATTTTTCAAAATCAATGCAGGACGAGATACTCGACCATAGATGATTCTAATTGTAAACTCTCTGCTACCTTCCGGAATAGCAAATTCCCATCCTTCAGGTACTGTAATTGGAGACATGCTACAGCTGCAAGGGAAATCTGCTACAGCCCACTGTGTGTGGTCAACGGCATCTGTCTGAATGTTATAGTTTACATTGTTATGATACCCATCTACACCGATTTTCGCATCAATTTCTTCCTGATACTGATTTAACAATGCCTTGCCTTCCGGGGAGAGTTTGCCTAATTCACGCATACCTAACTTATAATTATAATAGGTCAGCTTTTCGTCCCCTTTCAGGTCGCTCGTAATAGTGCCCATGAATGTATATGACGGTTCTTCCGTTAATTCACTGGCAATGATAATGCTGTCAAAATCAAGTCTGCTTGTCCACCCACCTACTGCACCTGGGCTAGAACCATCAACGGTCCATAAATGTCCGTTATCTACAGTTGGAGGCCAACTTCCGCCTGGCCAGTGGAATACCAGCGTATTAATGCCTGCCTTTGCAGTAACATTAAAAATCGGTTCTGCTGTTAAGAACGCGGATGAAAATGCGTCAATGGTGATTTCTTTATGAGGTTCTCCAGAAATGGCATAGTCAAAGATGCCGTGTGTCATTGGATAGGCCCCGGTGGCCAGAGTAGCCCACAATGGTGGCGTAATGGTCGGATTTGCCCCCAGCAGCATCAGGTCATCTCTGCATGCACCTGCATCAATAAGCTTCTGTACATTAGGCATTTTTCCTTCCCGCAACATTCTTCTGGTGAAACGGGGGTCCATCCCGTCAATGCCCAAAATCATTAATTTTTCAGTTAAACCTTCTTTTCTTAGCATAAACGATTCATCCTCCTTAAAAATCATTTTTAATATAGATATTTCTTTCATAAAAAGTATATCATGCCGCTACGCTCTTATGTTTCAAATGTTGCTGGAGTGGTTTCAATAAAAAACTGAAGCATAATATAATCAATGCGCTACCTGAAAACATCCCTATTGTAAGGGTTCCTAAATAAAATATGTATACCATCCCTTTTTTGTAAACCCAAAAAGGGGCTACCACTCGTTGGTCTATAAAACCACTTTTGCAATAGTCCCTAAAATATATAACATTTTTCTGTTTTCTATTTTGCTGAATCTTTTCTAATCAAACAATCTGTAAATACTTAACATTTCAAAAAACTATCCCACCAATATCTTTATAATCAATCCCGCTACAATCAGCAACATCAGCGGTCGAATCAATTTTTCCCCGTTTTTTATTGCCAGCCCTGCGCCTACATAGTTGCCCAGCATATTGCAAATAGTAGCTGGAATGGCAATTTGAAAGACAATATTGCCCGTAGTTAAATATCCCACCAACGCCATGTAGTTGGAAGCCATAATTACCACTTTACTGTTGGCAGACGCTACGCGCAAATCATAGTGAAGCAGCAAAGAAAAAATCATAATCGCAATGGTGCCGCCACCAGGGCCAAACATCCCATCATAGGTTCCTAGCAGCAGGCCTGCCGCAATCACCAGCAAAATGTTCTTTCGATTTACTACCTGCTTGAGGATACTGCCTTGTCCTTTCTTTTTAGGAAGCAAAATCAAAATTGCAGCCGCAGGCAGCATCACCAGCACAATTTTTCGCACCACTTCTCCATCCAGATATAGCACCAGCTGGGTAACAATGGCCGAAGCTGCCATCGCCGCCACAGCCGTCAACGCTGCAAATTTTCCGTCCAACACACCATTTTTCCAAAAACGCAGCACCGCCATTGTGCTTCCCATACTGCACTGCAATTTGCCGCAGCCATACGCCATATGCACCGGCATCCCTGTCATCAGATAGGTGGGCAGCGCTATCAAGCCTCCGCCTCCGGCAATGGCGTCAATCACACCGGCAATAAATAATAATGGACAAACATAAACCAGATCTCCCAGCCATTCCACAAACGTTCCCTCTCTTTTCACAAATTAAACTATAAATTCTTTCTTAATTATACCCGCCGCGGAATAGGAAATCAACCACTGCAATCTTCGCGGAAATCGGCGGCCCGCTACATCCCCAACCATCTTCCAAAGTTCTCATTGACAAAACTTTACTCTGGTAGTACACTAAGCGCAAAATTAGAGAAAAGATGTGATGTAGTGTTGGAAATTGTAGCAATGCTTTTACTTTCCACATTTCTTGCAGGGATTGTGCAGGGAATCAGCGGCTTTGCCTTCGCAATTATTTTTTTGGCCATTATGCAGTATTTTTTACCTTATACAGAGCTTCTGGCCTTGTCTTCTATTCTATGTGTCATTATGCTGGCCGTCAACGCGTTTGTTTATCGGCATCACATCATCTGGAAATGGATTCCGGTTCCACTCATCATCAACTTTGTTTTCACCATAAGCTCCATCTTTTTGTTGGAATATACCATGAATTTTCCCTATTGGCATAAACTGCTGGGAATCGTTTTTATCCTGCTGTCCCTTTATATGTATTTTTTTCAGCAGAAAATTCAAATCCGTCCCACACTGGGCAATGCGCTGCTGTTCTGCGGCGCAGGGGGTATTCTGGGCGGTTTGTTCGGCGTAGGCGGTCCGCCGGTGGTGCTTTATTTTTTAGGAATCGCCGACAAAAAAGAAACCTACCTGAGTACCACGCAAATGTTCTTTTTTATCAATATGCTCTATGATTTAGCGGGCCGTATGTACAGCGGTATGGTCACACCCCTCTTGTTTCAATATGCAGCCTTCTGCATTATCCCCATTCTGCTGGGACTCTGGATTGGCAATAAAATTTTCCAGCATATCGACAGCGCCACACTTAAAAAAATTGTCTATTTGCTGATGTTTCTGGATGGTTGGTATATGCTGCTCAGTTAATACCGGCACTATTTAGCTTCGTAAAAACCGGCTTTTGACATACCTGTCAAAAGCCGGTTTGGTCTACTCTTCTTCTGTTTCTTTCCATACAATCTGTTCACAGAAGACACGTTGCAAAAGCTGTAGAAATTCTTCGGATTTGGGAGTTTGCCTGATTTCCACAAAAATAGTTTGCGGCAATAGCGTAATCAGAATACTCATCATCAAATCATTGCTGCTGACACCGATAAGTTCTTCCTCCGATAAAGATTCCAGATAAATCTCCCGCAAATCATTCCCCCATTCGTCGGTCAGGGTAAAACGATCTCCATATAAAGTAAGATGGGCTTCCTCCAACAAAGGCGGCTGAATAGAAATAAAAAAACGCAGTAATTCCACAAACTCCTCTTGTTCCAGTTCATTCTCCAAACGATTGTACTCTTCTCGCAGTGAATGACGCAACAAGCGTTTCAGCTTGCGCGCAGAGAATTGCAGATATCCACCTACATTGAAGCTATCTGCATCTATCAGAAGCCGTTCCAAATCCTGCCGAATAATGCTGCGCAGCTGCGGCTCCATTTTTTGTATTCGTTGCTGCGCCATCTGCTGAAAACTTGTGTAAGCTTCCGGCTCTAAAAAGCGCCGGTAAGACTTGCCTTCCTCTGACAAAATCCAATTCATACTTTCTTCAAATGTAATTGTTTCCAGCAAATCATACAGCTTCTGGTCGTCTTCCGCCTGCAGCAACAATCTGTCATAGCCCTGCCGCCGCGATAAACCCGTTTCTCCATGCTGGTCCTTTAACCAGCTTTGCAGCTCCGGTCTGCGGCTCAACGTCCCCGCCGGCATATCAAAAAAAATACTTTGCATCTGTACCAGCTCCTCGCAACTATTCTACGGTATTCTATGAAAGATATGACGTAAAGTTACTGTTAATACACCCTTTCTTTCCCCATAGATGCGATATTTTGCTGCAAATGCAGCAGCTGCCTGTATGAATTTTTTTATTTTATTATTTTGCAGCTTATATGAAAATTATTTATCCTTTTATATCCATTTTTCTGACTAAAAATAACGACGCGAATTTCCTTGACGAATATTTACCCTTTGACTATACTGAAATCAGAATCAAAATAAATTTTAGAAAAGAGTGTATTTTTATGACCGACCAACCACAAACCTTATCCTGCATTGATTGCGCCGCAAAGGCCTGCAAAAAAGGAGAAGCAGAAAAATATCCAGCTTTCTGTCTGACCAAAAATATGGACCCGGCACTTTTACAGGAGGCTCTGGATTGCTACAATGAAGAGGAAAATCATCGCGTCATGGTAAATGCCGCCAATGTAGAATCCGAGTTTTATGGAAAAATGACTCGCGTCGAGGAAACCGTCGAATTTGCCAAACGCATCGGCGCCAAAAAAATTGGTATCGGTACTTGCATGGGATTGTTGGAGGAAGCCAAAGTATTTGCAAAAATTCTGCGTAAAAACGGTTTTGAAGTGTTTGGTATTTGCTGCAAAGCCGGTGCCATTCCCAAAACACAGCTGGGAATCAGTGCAAAATGCGAAAACAGTGGCAAAAACATGTGCAATCCTATCCTGCAAGCCAAAATGCTCAACGCCGAACATACCGACTTAAATATTGCTATCGGACTTTGCGTAGGTCACGACAGTCTGTTTTACAAATATTCCGACGCTCTCGTAACTACATTAATCTCCAAAGACCGTGTTACTGGACACAATCCATGCGCCGTACTATACAACGCAAATTCCTATTACAAAAGTTTGTTAGAAGATAAATAGAAAATCATCAGCTCGCCACGAAAAATAAACCATTTCTCGGGTCTTATTATGAAGATTAGGTATCGCCCGTTTTTATCAAGCCCAACATCTCTATTTAACTTTTGGAGGAGGCGCAATGATGATAAGAAAATTTGAAATGAAGGATATGGAACAGGTGATGCAAATTTGGCTGGCAGCCAACTTAGACGTCCATGATTTTGTTCCAAAAGAATATTGGATTGCCCAATATCCTTTTGTCCAGGAACAGCTTCTGCAGGCGAAAATTTATGTGTATGAGCAGGAACAAACCATCCGGGGATTTGTCGGCATGATGGGGGATTATCTCGCTGGGGTTTTCGTAGAGCAAAGCTGCCGCTCCAGCGGAATTGGCAAAAGTCTTCTGGATTGCGTCAAAAAACATCACGCTGCCTTTTCTTTAAATGTTTATGAAAAAAATCAACGTGCAGTAAAATTTTATCTGCGGGAAGGTCTCTCCATAGCAGCGAAGGGAATGGATGAGGATACTGGAGAGGCAGATTTCACCATGATATGGGAGAAAAAATAACGGTTTCTGTTATTTTGACACTTATTCTCCATAGACGATAGGTAATACACTGTGCAAATTCCAGCAGATATAAAAATGACATGATTTTGACCTTCAGGTTAAATGTTTATGATAACCTATTTTTCCTTCCGGTCAAAATCATGTCTAAAGTGTATTCTATACCCATGTAAAAAATAAACATTTTCATTTCGTTTTGTCTCTTCAAACAAATTTTCAGAAACTATCCGCATCCTGCTTGTTAACGGAACAGCAGCATATACAACCCATCAATCAGCAAGGCTGCACAGATAATCAACTTAAATGTTTTGGCACTGATCCGTTCAAACAACTTCTTGCCCAGAAACAGCCCTATCACAATGCACCATAAACAGCATATCCCGTACAGAGCCAGCGTAGGCGACATCATTCCATTCAAAATCCGATTTGCCTGGTCAATCACCACACAGAATAGAAACAGCATCTGTGTGGTGCCCAAGTATTCCTCTTTGCTTTTGCAGACTGACAGAAAATAAATCGCTGCAATAGGCCCGCCTGCTCCAAATAAGCCATTGACGATACCACCGGCTGCATTAAACAATACGGCATTCGTCACAGTAGGCTTGATTCTGATTTTATCCTGTCCCCAATACATATATACCGCCAGAATCAAAAACATTATGCCCAGCAGCCGATACCAGATTGGATTATCCCCTACATATTTTAACAACAGAATGGCCAGAAAATCCATCCCCATATAGGCCAGAATCGGCACCGGGATCAGTTTCCAGGCAATGTATTTCCGATATAGCCAGGCGTTATACAGTAACACAAAAATCATCATCAAAGAGGTCAGCGCAATTGCCTCTGTGTACGGAAAGAAATAGGGAAAGATCATCAACGCTACAATTCCAAAGGCAAAACCACTAATCCCATGTAAAAACGAGGCCAGCAAGACAGCCAGAAAAAGTATCATCAGTGTATGCAAATCCATATTTTATTGCCTCCCTTCGTTCCATATTTTATTGTGCATCACATATTCCACTTGCAAGAACCTACAGCAATTGTTTTATTTCTCTTTATTCCATAAATCACAGATGTTATCAATTTTTCTAAATTTACTTAAGTCTTTACATTTCTTTTAATTTCTAGTAACATGAAAGAAAAATAAACTAATCAAGGAGAGGAGAACCATGCGCCTTGAGCAATTAGAACATTTTATCGAAATAGCCCATACCAACTCTATTCATCTCGCAGCAGAAAATTTATATTTAGCCCAACCATCATTAAGCCGTTCCTTACGTAACCTAGAGCAGGAATTCGGGATTCCTTTATTTCAAAGGACCGTGAAAGGCGTGCAATTGACATCTTACGGAGAAACACTTTATCCAGAAATTCTACAAATTTTAACTGCTCTTCATGGACTTTCTTTACATGCATCTCAATTGTGTGCAGAAAACCAAGTCCAGCAAGAATCGGTATCTCTACGTATCCTAGCTTTTTCTACTCTGACCGATACCGTTCTAGGACCAGCTGTTTCCCAACTGAAAACCATTCATCCCAATGTATCTGTCACAATTAACAATCTGAAATTGGATTCCTTCTTAACTTTACCTGATTTTGCTGCCTACGACGCTGTACTGCTGACTGATATTTCTGATTTATTTTTCCCATCCACCGTTGACTCTGTATGGACACGCCGACAACTTTTTGCTGAAAGTTATTATGCAGTTGTGTCCAAAATGCACCCTTTGTCAAAAAAGCAAGTCATTAGCTTGGAAGAATTATCAATTTATCCGATTATTCTTCCACAAAATGGTCTGCCAGTAGAAGAATTGATGGAAAATCTGCTACCAGACAAATCTCCGATTCATATTTTCATGCAGAGTAATAACCACCGCGTTATCACGAAAACTTTACAAAATCATGAAGCCGTATTATTGACTACAAACACGCTGGTTCGCCAGAACTTTTATGAAAATCCACAGTTGTGCTGCCTTCCGGTCAAACGAATTATGGGCTCCTGTTTTTCTTTATTTAATGCACACACGCCCCATATCAATATTCTGGAAGACTTGTTCACTCTGATCCGAAATATCCATTTACAGAATTAAACCTATATATTAGGAGGTACTTATGCGTTTAGAACAACTACAGGCCTTTCTGGAAACTGTCCAGACACAATCCATTTCCACTGCAGCGCACAATCTTTCCTTGCCTCAGTCCTCTGTTAGCCGTATGATCAGTAAACTGGAAAACGAACTGCAAGTCTCTCTGTTTGAGCGCTCACCCCTTGGTGTAAAATTATCATCAATAGGAATACAGCTGCTACCTTTTATCGAAGAATCATACCGTTCATTGACACTCTTAAAAACGGAAGCTCAAAAACTCAGCACAGTTTCTCAACTGCAAAAACAATCCTTTTCGGTTCGTATTATCACGTTGCCGCTGATTCTGGATTCTTTTCTGGTTCCAGCCTTTGAATCATTGAAACAAGCATTGCCACAGGTAAAGCTTTCTTTTGTTTTGCAAAATGATCAATTACCCGACCAGTTTCCTCCGTTGAGCGCGAAAGACCTCTATATTGGTAATAATATCTCCCATGCACTGGAGAGCAAGCTTACCAATGCGCTATTTCAACAACAATATTACTATGAACCTCTTTTTACGGAAAAAATGTATGCTGTCATGTCTGAAAATCATCCATTGTCTGCTTATACGGCCGTCTCATTGGAAACTCTTTTTCCCTACAAACTACTTCTGCACGACAATAATTTTGCAGTCAGTGAATTTTATCAGCATTACACCAAAGAATCTAAGCGGGCTAAAATTTATGCTCAGAGTAATAATCCTCAATTTATCGTCAATACTCTGCGAAACATGGAAACTGTATTTATCACAACTGAAACTTTAGTAAAAAATGATTATATCCATCAGACTACTTTAAAAATAATTCCCATCCAGAATACACAGGCTTCTTATTTTTGTCTGACTGCCAGTGATTCTCCGTTTCAATTTGTGTTCCAGCATATCATTTCTGTTTTAAAATCTGTTCATGCAGGTATTGATATTTCTGAGCAAATTTTATAGCAGAAGGAGTAGTCCTGAATGGGATCACTCCTTCTGTTATTAGGACTATCTTAAACCTTTAGGTTCAGAGAACTCTGCTGTTTAAACTGCATCCTGATGTTCGGTTCTGGACATGATTTCATCTTGCAGGTCTTTGGACAATTCTACAAAGTATGCACTGTACCCTGCCACACGCACCACCAGATTGCGGTATTTTTCCGGCTCCTGCTGGGCCTTTTCCATAGTTTCCCGGTTGATGATATTGAACTGCACATGATACAGTTTCAAGTCACACCATGCACGAATCAGAGACATCAGCTTTCTGGTTCCTTCTTCACCTGCAACAGTACTTGGACTCAGTTTCAGATTCAACAGACGCACATGACGGTTGCGGTATTCAATATTTTTGGTATTGGCAACAGAGGTCATAGTAGCTGTCGGACCATGAGTGTCGCAGCCGTGGGAAGTGGAAGCACCTTCCGACAATGGCAGACCAGCTTTTCTACCATTTGGTGTTGCACCCGTTGTCTTGCCTAAGAATACATGAATAGATACCGGAACCATACGCATTGAGATAATTTCTGGAACAACTCCAATCTGTTTGGCCAGATGTTCCACATGGATACGGTCAATTTCTTTTGCAATGCTGTCTACATATGGGTCGTTGTTACCATATTTCGGCGCATTTATGCACAGTTGCTGAATCACTTCTTTGCCTTCAAAATTACATTCTACCGCTTCAATTAGTTGATCCATCGTAATTACTTTATCATCATAAACCAGTTTTTTCACCGCAGCCAATGAGTCTGCCGCTGTGCCATAACCGGTCATATCACAGAATTTTTCACGCAAGCCGCCCTCAATGTAATCATTGATATCCTTGCACTGATCATAGCACAGATCATGCAGCATAGAAGTCAGTGGAGCAGCCAGATATTTGGGCACGACTTCATCCAGAGCCGCCTGCTGAGCAATATTGTGATCCAGGAAATACAGATGCTGTTTTTTGTAGGCATCAAAGAATTCGTCAAAGGTTTTGAAATTCCGTGGATCACCAGTTTCCAAGCCATAACGATAATCTTTATATCTGGAAGTATATCCATTATACAATACCGTTTCTACCACTGCACCACAATTCAGTGTGCCAGCAGGATGAATATAGTTATCATAGTTCATAACACGGTTTTCCGCACAGCTGCAAATGCAGTAATCCAATGCATCAGGATAGGGAACCCCTTTGGCCAGATACAACGGAACCAGTTCCTCATCATTAAACAGCTTCGGATACCCCTGCCCGTCTTTGATTACTTCAGCAACTGCACGCAGGAATTTATCCGGTGTTTTATTGTTAATCCGCACAGCCAAGTCTGGATAGTTGATAGGAAGCCCTTTTTTGGATTCCAGAAGCAGATATGATAAATCATTGGTGGCATCTTCACCATCTCTGGTCTGGCCGCCAATGGTAACGCCTTCAAAGTGCGCATACGCTTCTGAGAATACTCCACCAGCCGGGCTGGCCAAAATACTCATGTTTTCTGACATGTTTACCCATAGACTTTCAAACAGGGTTTTCGCTTCTGCACGAGTTAGACGGCCTTCTTCAATATCTTTTTTGTAGTATGGATAGAACAACTGGTCCAGACGACCCAAACTCAGTGAAGCACCTACAAACTGTTCTATACGGGTGAACATATAGACAAACCAGTGGCTCTGCAATGCTTCCCGGAAGGTACGTGCTGGATTTTCTGGCACATATTCACATATTTCCGCAATCTGCAGCAGTTCTGCTTTTCTAGATTCACTGGTTTCTGTTTTTGCCAGTTCCCGGGCATGAGCAGCATAACGATGTGCCCAAATCACAATGGCATCGCAAATGGTAATAGCTGCTTCCAAGAAAGGCCCTTTAGCAGTCCACAGAGTCGGCTGCTGTTTCAATTCCTCCAATCTTTTCTCTGCATCTTCTCGTAAACCTTTCAAACCTCTTTTCAGTACCTTTCCATAATCCTGTACCCAGTTCTGTGAAGAGCGGGTATTGCCAGTTGCAAATACCAGGCCTGTCTGTTCATAGAAGTTTTCAGAATCTGCCCCAAAAATAATTCTTCTAGTTTCCTCTGGCAAAGACATCGCAAAAGCTTCAGGGAAGGATCTGTTTTTCCAATATGGTGCAATTTCGTTTACCATAACATCATAGTCAGCGTCACTGATAAAATACGGCGCATCGGGACGGTTACACATATCACGTCCAACACGGTCCATATAGCCCCCATCAATTTCTGGATACAGCATTCCGCAACGACCAAAACGTCCTTCGCCGCGACCTACCACCAATTCATCTGGGTCAATGTAAACAGGAATTTTTTCTGCTACATTTTTTAAAGCCAGCGCCCAACGCAACTCCAGTGGACGCAGTTCATTCTGTTTCATCCCTTCGGTAAAATATCTTGCGCGGTCTGTGCAAAGCTTGATCTGCTCTTTCCGAATCCGTTCCAAACGATTAAAATTTCTTTCTCGGGTAGGATCCTCATTTTTTGTGATTCCTTCCAACCACTGTTCCTGCGGACTGAGAATCAGTTCATTTAATTGACATTGACATGGCATACAATCTACCTCCTGTTCTTTCTGTGAAAAATAAGTAATAGTTTCAGTACAACAAATTCCTGACGAACTGTTCAAACTACTCAAGAACTGTCATTTTCATAATTCCATCTTATAAGATAACTTGCTTCTTGAAAAATGCTTCTCATGGGCATTTTTATGTTTTCTTATGTCAAAATTGCATATCTCTCTGAAATACTAACGTTTTCATGGAAAATCACTTATTCAGCTGTCCTGTTAAAATAATGCCATTATAATAGGTGCACCCAACGCAGTAAACAGCATTGCGATAATTTGAATTACCAAACCTGCTTTAAATGCCTGCCCCGAACTGATCCATTCTTTGAAACTGAAAAGATAAGCTGCGTTACCGGAAGCAGTCGGCGTGCAGAAGGAAATATTCAGAATATACGAAGCCAGAATCGCAATTACTAGCGGGCTGATTCCCAGCGACTGCCCAAAGGCGAACATCACCGGCATAAAGGCTAGTACAACGGCTACATTGTTTACAAATTGTGATACAACCATCGCAATGAAGAAGAAAACGACTATAAATGTGATTGGCCCCATGCCATCCAGAATACCATTCAGTTGTTCCACAACAAATGGCATAATATTAGATTCCGCAGCATTCACTGCTGCAACCAACGGTGCAATAGTAGCAAACATCATGATTAAATCCCAGTTGATTCCCGCAGCAAGCTTTGGAAACGGAACTACATCTTCCTTGCCCAGATTAATGATATAGTAAACAGCCAGTGTCAGCACGGCAGCGCCCGGTACACTAAGATTTTTTAACCAAATCGTAATGCCCCAGCTGACAGGCAAAATTCCCGGCAGGAATAACAGCACCATCAGTAATGCAATTAATCCTACAGCCTGTTTCTGCGCACCAGTCATTTTATCATCCCGATAGCAGGCAAAGCGGTCATCATCACGAAGTAACAGAGATACATCCGGCTTTACTACAAATTTCAGCAACGCAAGGAATGTCCCCATTGTCACAATACTGAATACAATCTGAATCAAGGTAAACATAACAAAGTTCATTGTGGCGCCAGTGGTTTTTTCCATAACCGTATTTACCACATAGGACTGTCCCATAAAGGGGAAGATTCCTCCGCCGACTGTACAAGCCAGAACAATTGCAACAGCGCCATAAGCAGGATATTTGTCCCCTGTTTTGAAACCTGCCTGTGAACAGAATTTTCCAAAAATAATCGTCAACAATAGCATGGAAGCAAATAGATTTACAAAGGAAGAAACCAGCCATGCCGCCAGACAGAACATAGCAAGCATAATATAAGGTTTTCCGGTAGCAAATTTACGACTGATGCACCAGTTAGCAACATATTTGCTCAAGCCAACTTCCTCTACAATTGCTGAAAAGCAAAACATAAATAATGTCGTTAAAACTAGATTATCTGTAAAAGAAATTCCTAATGTTTGAAACACTGTTCTGTCAGGTAAATATCCCAACGCAACAATTCCTAATAAACTGGGCCAAATCTTGCTGTCAACAGTCCAGCTATACAATACACCAATAAAAATCCCGATAGTTTGCATCCCCCACGGAGTAATAGAGCCGATGGGCGGCAGATATCGAAAACCAAACATAAACAGACATACGATTAAAAAATTGATTAAAGTTTTTGTTCTGTTTCCTGTTGTGATCGGCATCACGACCACTCCTTTCTTCCCAATTCTATATGAATCAGATAACTTTTTCCCTAATGACTTCACAATAATCTGCTGGGTACCCATATATGTTGCAGATTTACCGTGAATCATTATTTTATAATTCGATTTTATCTAATAAATATTCTTTTGAAAAATGCTTTTGGTGTATTTTTTTTATATTTTCTTATGTTAGATTTGCATAACCATTTTGTAATCTTCCCTACATTATCAGTTTTACAAAAACGTTTTGCAAATACCCTTTCGGACTCTACAAAGCACTTTTTCAGACGAAATAATATTATATTGTGATGACTTTAACTTTTTCTTGCTCTGGGACACCATTGTGAGATATAAATCTTCTGATTTTGCTAATGCCATATAATAAAAAATGGCTCTACGTCAAATGTTGGGGTGCAAAAACCCCATAGAAAAAAATTATAGAAT
>CAJUDO010000005.1 GCA_910585405.1 uncultured Peptococcaceae bacterium
TCGCGACAGCTTTCTTATATTATCATGTCTTCTGCTTCTTGTCAACACCTTTTTTTCATTTATTTCTCATTTTCTTTTCCCGTGCTGACCGTCTCGCTGACGACTTTTCATATTTTATCACTCCCGTTTCTTTTTGTCAACATATTCTTTTCAAATTTTTCTTTTTTATATAATCTCTTTGTTCAGCAATTTTTAGTCAAAATAGAACAGGAGGAGCAATTTCCTGCTCCTCCCCAATTTATTCTGCTGTATCTACAATTTCCACATAGGCAGCAGACACATACCCTTCCGTGCCGTCAGCAGTGACGATTCGATACCAGCTGCCCTCACTGCCTAAAATCTGCACTAGATTGTCTTTATATACTTGCCCAATGATCTCACTATTTGTATTGCTCTGCGCTCGGACATTGAGACTTCCCTCATGGATGTTTACCCTTCCCTGTTTCGTCTGATCAGCACCATCGTTACCTGTCGATGATGGCTGTTCTCCCTGCACATCGTTCTCTTTTTCACCAAATAGTTTTCCCAGCAAACCAGTCTTTTCTTCTTTCGGTGTATTGTCCCCACCAACATTGGCTGGAGTTACATTTTGATAGTTGTCCGTATTTTGACTTTGATTCGACTTTCCTCCATTATATGTGATGCCTGTATATTTGCTGCCTGTCGCAATTTTAGATTCACCCATGCCATCAGGCCGGAGTTTTTCCTGTTCATTAATAAACTGCTCTACTTCCCAGTTTTCTTGTGCCTGCTCTAATTTTAGTGCAAGCCCTTGACTGTCATCAGAATTTGTAGTATATGCATAGGCCCCGCCGCCTATCATGCCAACGAAAAAGGTGATGCAGCATACAATTACAACACGTTTTGTTCTCATAAAATTTCTCCCTTATTCCTCTCGTTTTCCAATGACGCCGATTTTTATCGCCGCGTAGATGATAATAATGGAAATCACTGTCAACAGACAGATACCTTGCGTAGAACTCAAATAAGTCATAATTAAACCGCATAATGCCAAAACAGCACTGACAGCATAAATAATCAACACTGTATCGCGATGGCTAAAGCCATAGTTCAACAGACAATGGTGCAAATGATGCTTGTCTGGCTTGAAGATCGGCTTATGATTCATTTTCCGTCGGATAATTGCAAACAATGTATCTAAAATAGGTATTGCCAACACTAGAATTGGAGTTACCAAAGATAATGCCGTAAAGCTTTTTGTCACTCCCAAAACAGCAAATACAGCTAAATTATAACCTAAAAACATGGAACCGGTATCACCCATAAAGATTTTAGCCGGATGAAAATTATAACGCAGAAAACCAAGCGTAGCACCAATCAAAATCATTGCCATTGACGCCATTAATAGTTGTCCGCTGGCGTAACCGGAAATCGCCATAGTTGCCGCTGCAATAATAGAAATCCCTGCAGCTAAACCGTCTAACCCATCAATCAGGTTGACCGCGTTGATAATTGCCACAATCCAAATAATCGTGACGGGAATACTAAAGATAGAAAGGGAAAAGATATCACCATGAAATATATTGGTCATGAAGTCAACCCGTACACCAAAAGCCACCACGATACAAGCCGCCAGAATTTGCCCGCACAGCTTCACCTTTGCCGGAATATCTTTCATATCGTCAATGATTCCTACAATCACCAACACTGTCCCGCCAAGGAATAAACCCAGCAACTCTTTTGTTACACTGTGACTCAAAAATAACACTACGAAAAAGCTGGTATAAATTGCCAGTCCGCCCATGCGGGGCATAATATGCGTGTGAACCTTGCGCGCATTTGGTTTATCTACTGCACCGATTCTTATTGCCAGCTTGCCCACACCTGGTACCAAAAGCAGACTCAAAAATAATGCAATGAGCGCCATGATTAAATCTTTTAACATAAGTTTCTGCCTCCGAACTATGAAAATAATCGACTTGATTCGCAATTACTTTACATCATTCTTGTCAAATTTGCAACTGTGAAAATATTCTTTTTCCTGCATAGTCTTCTTTCGTTTGAAACTTCAAAAATCAGCCGTGCGCATCATTTACGCAATGCAGCTACCATTTCAGCAGGCGCTTTTGCTTGTCTGGCCATAATCTCCATATTCTGTGCCCAGGACGCTCTTTCTTTTTCTGTCTGTCTACCCAATCGCTCCATAGCCTGTATTAACTGCTGGGCATCTACACTGTCGACGGCAAAGCAGTCCGGCTGGCGCAGAAGATGCATGAAACTGTCAACCTTTGGGTCATAGGATAAACCAATCAGTGGTTTCAACAGCGCTGCGCCCATAATCAAACTGTGCAGACGCATGCCCATAATCATATCGCTGTTTTTTAAAATGGCCATAGTCTCACAAGGCGTATAATTGCCCTGCAAAACCATTGCGCCTTTTTGCTGCATCAATGCTGCAATTTTTTCACCGGCTGCTACGTCTTCTGGATAGTGAAAAGGAACAAATATCACCTGCCAGCCTTTTTCCATGGCGGCATCGCAGCTCTGTGCGATTTGACGGAAAAAGTATTCAGAATGCTGCCAGTTGCGGGCTGCTACCATCAGAGTAGGCGTGTTTTCTCTAAAACCTGTCCCATCTTTTTGCAGCAGTTCAATCCCCAACGCTGCATCAATTTGTGCTGTATCAACACCCAGTACCGGATCTACCGCTACCAAAACCTCCCGATAAACCCCCATTTCCAACAGCTCTGTGCGAGATTCAAAGTCGCGTACCGTAATAGCCCGCACCTTATTCAAAATTTTCGCTGTCAGTTTGCGATTGCGCGGTTCACGAATGGGCCCAATCCCCTGGGCATACACCATTACCTTCTTACCAAGCATCTGTGCCAGCTTGATAATTCCCAAATAATACAAAATCCCATTTTTACTGGTTACATCCTGCAACAAACTGCCGCCACCGCTTATCAGCACATCACAATTGCGCACTGCGCGAAAAATCTCCTTTTTTCCCCAGCGATTGACTGCGTTCACTCCAAACTCTTTTGCCGTCTTTTCCGGCTGATTGCTCAGCACAGTAATTTCCCCATCTTTTACCATTTCCCGCAGTGCCTGCACAATGGCAAACAACACGGCATCATCACCAGCATTATCAAATCCATAATATCCTGAGAGCAGTATTTTCATCGCAACCCCTCTTTTTTCTCTATATGTTCATATAGTTTTAACAACACCTGTACACCTAACAATAACAGCAGTCCCATCGCCAAGCCTAACACCAAACCGTTAAAACTGCGATGCAGCGAAATCAACAAAGCAGTATGAATATGTGCATAAGTATTGACCAAGGATACCTGACCAATAATAGCCGGAATGGTCAAAATCCAGTTGCGCCGGCTGGCTCCTAACCAAAACAGCAGCAGCGTCAAAGGATACCCAATCAGGAATTCTTTGCTGCGTGGCCGCACGCCCATAATGTCATTGAGGAAATTCCGCATGGCGGCTTCTCCAGTACTCAGTTCGGTAGTGGTATTTCCTGTACGGCTAATATATATGAAACCAGCCACGGCTACAATAGCAAACAATACTGCCCATTTATAATCCAACGCTTTATCCAGCAACTGTTTCACTGTGGTCAATGGTTTTTCCGCATTCCAAATATATAGGATGAATGGCACGGCCACAATAGGAATCACATGGGCAATCTTCACGCCGATAAACTGGTCCAGCTTCAGCATAAACAGTACATCAGCTAACAGCCCAACCATCAATACCGCCCCAATATAGCTCAACGCGCACATTGCCAACAAGGCCAGAACTGATTTGCCCACAGAACGCTTTTGCGGTTTCATGATCAGCAAACAGGACAATGTGGGGAAAGTCACCACACTGAGCAACGCCATCAATTTTTTGATTAGTACCGGGTTTACCTGCAACAGACCAATCCAGGCTGCGCTGCCCAGCACCAACGCCAACAGACCCAGTTTCGGCAGACGCATTTCCAGCAGAATCAACATTACGCCGGCCATCACGCCGATTCCAATTAAATACAATACGATATTGCGCACATCAATGCTATCTGGTTTCTCATAAGGCTGATCCAAACGGAAGCCCGAATCCAACAGTCCCGTCTGAATCGACTCTAAATACTCCAAGTTCGTTTCCAGCGCCGTGCCTGGACTGGTAATGTCAAAGAAACGAACTAACAGGCTGCGCATATTTCTTTCCCGCGCTGCCAGCATCCAGCGATCCAAGGCACTGTCCGGCTCAAACTTACTCATCTCTCCATTGGAAATGGTGTGCAGACGAATTACATCTTTATTTAGCAAAACGCCCAGTTGATTCAGTCCCTTTTGGTCGGAAAACTCAATACTGCCAATTTTGACCAGTGTATTTCCGTCACCGTCTTTCAATAAATCGGCGATGGTGCGCGTGCTGTCCGGATATCCCGGTAATTCCTTATCATTAAACAACAGGTACGCCAGATTGGGCATGCTTTTGATTTCTTCAAACACCGTGCGCAGCGCTTCATCGCTGGGATTATCCCAGCTGCGCAATTGGGGCACTGTGGCCATTCCCAGCGCGGTCATCCGCTCAATTCCATCCCATTGGAAGCCGACGCCGATATCTTTTACCTTCGTCATCACATTGGACAGCTCCACATCGCCGGTAGGCACCATAACTGGCACTGTGAGTACCGGCACGTCTCCCGCATAATACGCAGAACCGGCAATTTTTAACAATACATTGCGCTGTACCTGCTCGGCAACCGCAGGGTCCAGCACAGCAATATACATGGTCGCCTCATTGACTGGCAGCTCTCTGGATATCCTTGTCCAAAAAGGCGCATTCTGAATATTTTTGCCCAGCTGTAAAGATACCTGACCATTGTTGGCCAAATCTCCCAGACTCCATTCCTTATACAAAACTGCCGACACGCCCCGTTGCTGCAGTAATTTCACCAACTCTTCCTGGCTCATCTCATTCCCGTTGGCCAAAGCCACAATATCATTATAGTTTACAACCATCTGTACATTTTTGTAATCCGCTTCTGACTGTAAACGCTGTCCCCACAATGTAAAGCTGCAAATCACAGCCACTGCCACCAACAGCCAGCCCAGCTGCTTTATTGGTTTCAAATTCATTTTAGCACTCCCTTATGCATTCATCTCTTTACAACAAAATCATAGATAGGTTTATTGTATCACAGGTGAAACCTTATTTTCAATAATCGCAATAGTTTTGTTATTTTTTATTATAAAATCTACATCCTGCTTTCCCTTCTCCTGTCTCTTTCTATCAAACACACAAAAAAATAGGACAACTGTTTCTTTCATTGCTGCAATGCGCAATCAGAAAACAAACGTCCTATCCATCCATTTATTCAGCATTTCTGTTTTACTTCTTTTTCGTCTTGTCCGTCTTACTTTTCCCACTGTTCTTTTTCTTCTGTCCCTGCTGGTTTTCATTCTGCTCTGCAGTGGGCTGCGTCATTCCGATGCGGAACACTTCTTTCCCTGTACGCTTGGCCACACCCCAACGCCGTTCATTTTTCCGCTTCACATACTGCCAGCTCACAGAAATCACCAGCCAAAAGGTCAACAGTACAAATGGCAATGTCATATCACCCTGATTGAGCAGCGTGCCGCCAAAACACACAAAGGCCGCAGCAGTGCTGAACAATGTCATAAACCGCAACAGCTCCTCCGTCGCTCTCGCTCTCATTTTTTCGTCAAACTTATCCCAGCTTTTCAGGAAATGCATACTTCTTTCAACTCCTCCGCGATTTTCCAAACTTTTTTCATTATAACAGAAACCCTTGCCCATTGGCAAGAATGGACAAGGATTTCCTTTCATGTTATACTTTTTACGAAAATCATTTGGGGAGGAATCGTTTCATGTCTATCGAGATCGTTCGCAATTATCTCAAGCAGTTTCAAGCCGAACAAAACATTTTAGAATTTCCCGTATCCAGTGCCACAGTAGAGCTGGCTGCAGAGGCCGTGGGCTGTATCCCCGCCCGCATCGCCAAAACACTGTCCTTCTATGACAAAGATGGCGGTTGTCTGTTGGTCATCGCTGCCGGAGATGCCAAAATCGACAACAGCAAATTTAAGCAAACCTTCGGGCACAAAGCCAAAATGCTCTCGCCCGATGATGTAGAAACTATGACAGGACATGCCATCGGTGGCGTATGTCCCTTCGGTGTACCGGCACAGACCGCCGTCTACCTGGACCAGTCTCTGCAGCGCTTTGACTCTGTCTTTCCCGCCTGCGGCAGCAGCAACAGTGCCATCGAGTTAGATTGCGATACGCTCTTTCAATATGCCCAGGCCAAAGCATGGGTAGATGTATGCAAGGGCTGGCAGGAAAGCGCGCAGGCAGCCCAATGAAGCTCATCGACATCACCCGCACCGTACAGGAAGCGCCCATTTATCCCGGCAGCGCACCCTTTTCCCTGACGCCCCTCACTGTCATCGACAAGACTGAAGAGTTCAACATCACCATGCTGCAGGGTGACAGCCATCTGGGAACCCATGTGGATGCACCCCGCCACGCATACGCCGATGGCACGACCATTGACCAGACCGATTTGGCTTTATATTATGGCGCCTGCCGCGTGGCCACCGTGCCTTTTGGCTGTCTTCTCACGTCTACTAATTTGGAGCCGCTTCTGACTGACTGTTCCCGGTTGCTCCTTAAAAGCAACGGCACCAGCCATCTCACCTTGGAAGCCGCCTCGGCCCTCGCCCAGCATCATCTGCGCTTACTGGGAACCGACGGTCTCAGCGCCGCGCCCATGGACTGTGAGGGCCCCATTCATCGCCTGCTTCTCCGTCATGGCATTGCGCTCCTGGAGAATCTGCAGCTGGAGCATGTACCTGACGGCGATTATATATTATGTGCCTTTCCGCTGAAAGTCGCCCAAGGCGACGGCAGTCCGGTCAGAGCTGTCCTCCTTTGTGAAAACTAGCCGCTGCTCTCTTTAAGCCACATAAAAGAAGATCATCAGAAAATGGAACAAGCTGCCCAGCAGCACAAAAATATGAAATAACTCATGAAATCCAAAGGCCGCAGAAATGTTCGGCCTTTTTATCATGTAAATCACACCGCCTATGGTATAACTCAACCCGCCGGCCGCCAAAAGGAAAATAGCGCCGCCGCTCATGGACTGAAATATAGAAATGTCAAACAAAATCGCCCAGCCCATGGCAATATAGAGCACTGTCTGCAGCCAGCGCGGCGCAGAAAACCAGCACAGCTTGATAACAATACCCACCAACGCGCAGCTCCAGATGGCCGCAGTAAAAATCCAACCCTCTGCGCCCGATAAATACTTCAACAAAATCGGCGTATAGGTACCGGCAATCAGCACATAAATCATCGCGTGATCCAGCTTGCGCAGCACCAGCAGCTTCTTCACCGAGCCGTTAAAAAAATGATAAATGGAGCTGGCCGAATACAAAGCAATCAATGAGGCTCCAAACAAAATCACTCCCGCCAATACCTGCCACGACCAATCGGATACCACAATCGTCTTGCAAACCAGCAACAATGTTGCCGCCGTAAAAAACACTGCCCCCAGCATATGGGTAAAGCTGCTGATGGGTTCACGAGCTTTTGCCCACGTATGCGACATACTATCTCCTCCAATACATAATAATCATATTATCTAGTTTTAAAAACTAGATAATATGATTATTATATCACTTAACTCTAAAAATACAATCCCTTTTTTCTCTTTTTCCGTTTTTTTGTTTATCAATATAGTGTTTGCGATTGCGCAGAAAAATAAACGGCAAACAAAAAAACAGGCTCCAAAGAACCTGTTTTCTCCTGAACCAAACTATCTGAGCTATCTGAAAATTCAGCAGTCTATTTCAAAAATCAAATCCATATCCTTTATTTTCCCATAATCATTGATGTCTGTGGGAATATATCCCACATAGCGATATCCTTTTGCCGCATACGCATCAATAATGTTCCTGTGCTCTTCTGATTTGGCGCCACAAAATTTTCCAATATGAATGTTCACATACTCGTATCTCTTCAAAATGCTCGTTCCCTTCAAAGTTCAATTTGACAAACAGATTATACTGCACGGTGAGGGCTTATAGAATCCGCCCAATCTATATCTCAACGCCGCTTTTCTCCAAAGCACACCTATTTGCCTGTCACCATCTTCACAATCTCGGCCAGTATGATGCCCAACGCCACCATAATAAACACCATACCCATGGTATTTCTGCTTCTCTGTTTCTTTTCCGTTTCCTCATAACGAGAAGCATAGAGCACCACCACGCCGCAAAGACCCATCAGCCCATAGCAGCCAATCTGAATCCAGCTATAAATGGCCTGCCCATAGGTAGAACTGGACGCAAAGCTGATAACCACCGCCAACACTGCAAATACCAATGCCACAGCATAAAACTTCTGCCGTTTCGCCTTCAGTTCCCTGCTGCGCTGCTCTGCCGCCGCCTTTTTTTCTTTCTTTGTCGGTTTTCGCTCTACCGGTTTTTTCTCTGTCGTTGTCTCGTTCACTGGTTTATTTTGTTTTTTCTTCGCCATGTAGTTCCTCCCGCTTACAGCCGTTCTGGCAATTTATTTTTCAACACTTCTGCGCAATCCTCATTTTCCTCGAGCACCTTGGTCGTAGCCAATGGAGGTTCGGCATAAATGGTGGGATAATCCACCTCGTCCAGTTCTGGCCGCACGGCAAACACCAACTGCTCCCGATCCGGCTCCTCCACATAAAATTCCGCTGCCTTGCCAGGCAAATTCCCCCGGGCATCCAGCCGCACCCATTTTTGCAGCTCAGGCAAATATACCGCATTCAACCCGTGAATAATATGGTCGTTTGCCCTAGCCAGGCGCTGATAGCACATACCTGTCGCAATCCCCTGACTGCGCAATAGAGCCGCCAGGAGCAGCGATTTTACATAGCAGACGCCTTCGCCCTCTGCCAGCGCTTCCGACGCAGTATGGGTAATCTTGTGGCTGTTGATATCTCCAGAATGGGGAATCTCATCCCGCACAAACAGAAAGGCTTTTCGGATTTTTTCCAAATCATTGCTGCAATGGGCAAACAGCGCCTCCGCTTTCTGTATAATCAGCGGATTCTGCCAGTCCACGTAATGGCTGGACGCCAAATATGCCTGCATCTCACCCTGTTCCAACTGATACTTCATTTTAAAAACTCCTCTCTCACACATTTATATCCAGTATAACGCATTTTCTCCATTAAGGAAAGAGCTTTCCTCTGTTTCAACCCCTTGACAACATGTGTATAATAGAGATAAGGATTATATTTTAGGAGGTTTTTCCCATGCGTTATGCAATTCTTTACGACAGCCACAGCGGCAATACCGCTCATGTCGCCCAAACAATTCGTCATACTCTGCCCGAGGCAGAATGTCTGTGCTTTTATTCCGCCCATGAGGCTTTGAAAAAGCCTGAAGCATTTGCCCAGGCTGACCTGATCTTTTATGGCTTCTGGGCTGACCGTTTGTCCTGTCCAGAACAGTCCCAGCAGCTTCTGGCTCAGCTGCCACCGGTAAAGATCGCCCTGTTCGGCACCGCCGGCTTCGGGGAAGGCGACGCCTATTTCCAGAAAATTCTGGACAACGCAGCTCAATATCTGCCCCAGGGCGCTACCCTTGTAGACAGATTTATGTGCACCGGCAAAATGCCGCTGTCCGTACAGGAGCAATATCTCAAATTGCTGCAGGACCCTGTCATGAAGGCACAGGCAGAACAAATGCTGAAAAATTATGACATGGTCAAAGGACATCCCGATGCAAAAGATTTGCAGGATGCCGCAGCCTTTGCCCAGGCTGTTTATCAACAGGCTGCAAACTAATCAGCAAAACAATACGACTGAATCATCACCAAAAGCGTCCTTGCCGAAGTACATCATGTACCATTCCGGCAGCGGCGCTTTTTCTTTTTCCCGTTCACTCATCCGCTGCGCCTACAGCTTTTTGCTCATAAAGGCAATTTTCTCCTGCACTGCAAAACCCAGCCGCTGATAAAATCCTGCAGCGGAAGGGTGATGCAGCGTGTAAAGCACAATAGAGCCTATGCCCCTTGCTTTCAGCCGCCGTTCCAATTCCTGATAAATCATGGTTCCCAAACCTTGCCCGCGGCGGCTGTTGTCCACACAAAACTCCCGAATCTGAAACTGCACTTCATCGTAAAATTGCTCCTCATCACCTACCACCAGCCCGCAAAGCCCCGCTTCGTCATAGGCCAGAAGGCCGTAGGCGCTTTCCCGCCGCAGCATCTGCTCCAGCCGTTTGCCAGCAGTAGCTGCCGTCCAGCGGTCGTTCCACGGCGGCGCATTAAAGGACGCCACATAGAGCTCCGCTACTGACGGAATATCCTCCACCAAAAATTCTCTGTACTGCATACGCGCTCCCTCTCTTCAAACTGTATTCTATTCTCCTGCTGTCCATACGCACCGTTTTCCTCCGGCAATGCTATCTTCAACCTATCCTGTGATAAAAATAGGGCTGTCACATATCCATGACAACCCTTCTTCAAAACAACTCAGCTCAGCAATGCATCCACTGCCGCGCCGATGACCTTGCCGTCTGCCTTGCCTTTCAGCTCACCCATCACCGTTTTCATAATCATACCTTTATTTTTCACGGTCGTTTCCAATCCTGCCTTGGCAATAATCTCCGCCACGGCAGCCGCCACTTCTTCCGCGCCCATCTGCTTGGGCAGATAGCTCTCCAGAATCGCGATTTCAGCCAGGATTTCCGCCGCCTTGTCCTCTCGGCCCTTGGAAAGTTCCAGCGCTTCCCGCTGCTGCTTCAGCTCCTTGGCAATGACATCCAGACATTCCTGCTCGGTGCAATCCCGTCCCAGCTCTTTATGCTTATAGGTCAAGCCGGAAAGCAACATCGTGATCACTTTATTTTTTACAGTATCCTTCTCCTTCAATGCAGCCATCTTATCAGCACGCAAACGTGTTGTATACATCGTTCATCCTTCTTTCTGCGTTTTACATTCTGCTCTTTTCATTCTTCTTTTTGAGCGCTCGCCTTCTCAGTCTCGCTTCAAATCAGGGCGCAGCCGCTCTGCTTCCCCCAGATACACATGCTGCACTGCGGCGGCATGATCCCGTTCCGTCAGAAGCATCACACGAACACAGGACGGCAGCGATCCCTCCACGTGCATCTCCTGCACACAAAACAACGGTACCTGATCCCAGCCGGGCAGCTCTCGGGCAAACTTGGCCGGATAAGCAGCATCCAGATCTCTGGTGGCACTGAAGGTCGCACTCACAATCTCCTCCGCCCGCAAATCATTTTCAGCCAGAATCGCCTGCAGCAACTCCAGCGTGCAGCTGCGAATCATCTCTGCCGTATTGGCTGCCGCTGTATGGGCGCCACGAATCGCTTTCATCATTTCACCTTCTCCATTTGAAGTTCTTTCGCCAGCAAGGCGGCAATCTCTGCCTGCGCAATGCCTTTTACTATTTTAACACGGCCCAGCGCTTCAGGCAAGACAAACACCCACTGCCCATCCTGCACTTTTTTGTCCAGCGCCATGCCGTTCAATATTTCATCCAATGCCAGTCCTTCCTCAATGCTGCCCGGCAAATGGAACTGCGCCAATACTGCGCTGATTTCCCGTTCCACTGTATCGTCGCACATTCCCCGCTGCGCGCTGTAACGAGCAGCAAGCACCATACCCACTGCCACCGCTTCCCCGTGCAGATAGGTCTGGTAATGTCCCGCCAGCTCCAGCCCATGCCCGATGGTATGGCCGAAATTCAGCTTGGCCCGCGCGCCGCTCTCCCGCTCATCCAGCGCCACAACCTCTGCTTTCATGCGGCAACAGGCAGCGATCACCTCGGCAGCCTCTGCCACATCCCGCTGCAAAATGGCCCCGGCGTGCGCCTGCAGATAGCGAAAAAAGTCCCCGTCATAAATCACGCCGTACTTGACCACCTCTGCCAGCCCATTCTGCCAATGACGCTGCTCCAGAGTCTGCAGCGCATCCAAATCAATAAGCACCAGCCGCGGCTGATAAAATGCGCCAATCATATTCTTGCCCAGCGCATGATTCACGGCCACCTTGCCGCCTACGCTGCTGTCCACCTGCGCCAACAGCGACGTGGGAATCTGGAAAAAGGCGACGCCCCGCTGATAGATGCTGGCCACAAAGCCTGCCAGATCTCCTACCACACCGCCGCCTAGGGCGATGACACTGCTGTCGCGATGAAACTTCTGCTCCAGCAGCACTGTAAGAATCCGTTCCGCCTCCTGCCAGCTCTTGCTGTGCTCTCCGGCAGGAATGGTAATCATCGTCACCTGAAACCCCTGCTGCTCCAGACTTTCCTGTACCACAGCACCGTAGAGCGGTCCCACATTGCTGTCTGTGATCACCGCGCACTGGCGGCCCTTTACCAGCGGGGCAATCCGCGCTCCGCACTGGGCCAGGAGTCCTGTTCCAATGGAAATGGCATAACTGCGGCTTCCCAGCTCTACCTGTACTTCCTTCAATATGTTCATCGTCATGCACCTGCCTGTTCCTTCAGCCATAAAAGCACCTGCTCCGTCAGCTCCTCGATGGAAGCATGAGACGTATCCAACACCAAATCCGCTTCCTGATAGCAGGCGCTGCGCTCCGCCAATACCTGCTCTATCCGCTCCAACTTGCTCTGTCCCGGCTCCCGCCGTTCCAGCACAGGACGCACCGTCTTGTCCTGCTCCACCCGACGCAAAATCACCTCGGGCTGCGCCGTCAGACAAACCACCAGACAATGTTCCCGCATCACTGCTCTATTGACCTCCTGCAATACCGCGCCGCCTCCAGGCGACAAAATCAAATCAGGCTGGGCAACATAGCGACACAGCGTCTCATGCTCAATGCGGCGAAAATAGTCCTCGCCATAACGGGCAAACAGCTCTCCGATTTCCATGCCCTGTTCCCTGACAATCACATCATCCAAATCCACCAGAGGCCGCGCCAGCCTTTCGGCCAACGCCTTGCCCAGCGTGGTTTTGCCAGTCCCCATAAATCCTATCAAAACCAGACTTTTCATTGCATAACCGCCTTCACCGCATCCAGATAGCCCTGATAGTTGCGCGCTACCTCTGCCAGCGTATCGCCGCCGAACTTTTCCAGAAAACTTTCCAGCACGGTCCAGGCCACCGCATTCTGCATCACAATGGCTGCCGCCGGTACCGCACAGGCATCAGACCGCTCCACCGAAGCCAATCCCGCCTCGTGGGTGAGAAAGTCCGCGCTGTGCAACGGCTGATACAAGGTGGGAATGGGCTTCATCGCTCCGCGCACCACCACCGGCTCACCGTTGGTCATGCTGCCTTCCAGACCGCCGCAGCGGTTGGTCTTGTGATAAAAGCCTCTGCCCGCCTCATAAAAAATCTCATCATGGGCCTGAGAGCCAGGTACCTGAGCAGCGCCGAAGCCTAAACCAATCTCCACGCCCTTAAAGGCCTGAATACTCATCACCGCCTGCGCCAGACGGCCATCCAGCTTGCGGTCATAGTGCACATAGCTGCCGATACCCAGCGGCAGGCCCTGCACCACAACCTCCACCACGCCGCCCAGCGTGTCGCCCTGCGCCTTAGCCTCATCAATGCGCCGCACCATGGCTTCACTGGCAGTGCTGTCGGTACAGTACACCGCTGTATCATACAGGGCGTCGCCCAGTTTTGCATAGTCAGGCTGGGCAGCAATCTCGCCGATACGCACCACATGGCTCCAGAGGGTCACGCCAAACTGACGCAGCACATTCTGCGCCAATGCGCCTACCGCTACTCGAATGGCCGTTTCCCGCGCGCTGGCCCGCTCCAGAATATTGCGCAAATCCTGCTGTCCGTATTTGATGCCGCCGGTCAAATCGGCGTGTCCCGGCCGGGGCAGCGTCACAACCCGCTCTTCCACCGCAGCGCCCGCTTCCGCCGACATAATCCGCTCCCAGTTGGCCCAGTCCCGATTGGAAATCATCAGGGTAACAGGCGAACCCAGCGTTTTGCCGTCCCGCACGCCGGTCAAAATCTCTACCCTGTCCTTCTCAATTTTCATTCTACCGCCTCTGCCATGGCCGCCCTGCCGTCTGGCCAGCTGTGTATTGATCAACTCCAGATCCACGGGAATTCCCGCAGGCAGCCCTTCCACAATGGCTACCAGCCCTTTCCCGTGAGATTCTCCTGCTTCCAGATAACGAATCACACCTATCACTTCCCCAAACCAAATTCTCTATCTCAAACAATCCTGTATCGTCCATTTCACGCTTCTATTGCGCCGCGCCCGACAGCTGGGCAATCATCCGCTGCCGAACCGGTTCTGGATCCACTGCCTTGCCGGTCCAAGCCTCAAAAGCCAGCGCGCCCTGATACAACAGCATACCCAATCCGGACGCTGTCTTTGCGCCATGCTCCTTCGCCGTGCGGAGCAGCCTGGTCTCCAGCGGATTGTACACCAGATCCACCACCAGATGCTCCGCATCCAATAGCTCGGCGCGCAAAGGAATCATCCGCTCCACATGGGGAGACATCCCCAGCGAGGTTGTGTTGACAATGGTATGATACTGTGTGTAAAGCGCTTCCTTCTGCAGCTGCTCCAGCGGAACTGCCGTCGCCTTCACATTACCGAGACTTTCAATCTGCTCTGCCAGAGCGGCGGCATGCTCTGCACTGCGATTGGCAATGCAGATCTCCGCAGCTCCCTGCAGGGCCATGGCTACCGACACGCCCCTGGCTGCACCGCCAGCACCCACCACAAGGATTTTCCTGCCCTCAGGTCGCCAGTCATGCTCCCTGGCCAGCGCGGCCAGCAAGCCGGCGCCGTCGGTATTGTCCCCGTAATAGCCTTTTTCGGTATAAATCAGCGTATTCACAGCGTTGCAAGCCTGCGCCGCCTTACTCATCCCGCAGAGATAGGGAATCACGGCCTCCTTGTAGGGGATGGTCACATTAGCGCCCTGCACGCCCAGCGCAAACATGCCCCGCAGCGCGTCGCCCACCTTATCCGGCGCAACTGCAAAGGCCAGATAGACCCCGTTCACGCCGCACTGCTCCAGAAAAATATTCTGCATAAAGGGAGACAGCGAATGCCCCACAGGATTGCCCAACAAGCCAAATAATTTCGTCTGCGCATTGATCATCTCACTTCACCTCTAACCCCTGCATATCACTCCAGAAGGACGGCCAGGACACTGACACAGCCTCAAAGCCGTCAATGTCAGCGGCGCCCTCCGCCGCCAGAGCGGCAATGGTCATACTCATAGCGATACGATGGTCGCCAAAGCTGTCACACACTGCGCCCGCAGCCAATGGTTTGCCGCCCACGATGCGCAAACCGTCCTCCAGCACCGTAATGTCACAGCCAAAAGCCCGCAGCCCCTGCGCGATGGTTTCCAGGCGATTGCTCTCCTTCACCTTCAGCTCCTGGGCGTCGTGAATCTCCGTCACCCCGTCGGCACAGGCAGCCGCCACCGCAAGCACCGGAATTTCATCCACCAGACGGGGAATGAGATCCCCGGCAATGGTCGTGCCGTGCAGCTTGGCACTGCGCACCACAATATCGCCCATCAGCTCGCCGCCGCTTTCCCGCTGATTGCCTATGGTCAAATCCGCGCCCATATCCAGCAGCACGTCGAGAATGCCGGTGCGGGTCGGATTGAGCCCCACATTTTTCAACTCAATCTCACTGCCGGCAATCACGCTGCCAGCCACCAGAAGATACGCCGCCGAAGAAATATCTCCCGGCACTTCAATTCGCTGTCCCAGCAGTCTGGGATGACCCTTCACGCGGGCCCGATTGCCTGCGCATTCCACCTCTGCGCCGAAAGAGCGCAGCATGAGCTCTGTGTGATTGCGGGAGAGACTGGGCTCCACGACCTCCGTCCAGCCGTCCGCATAAAGTCCTGCCAACAGCACCGCCGATTTCACCTGGGCGCTGGCTACCGGAGACTGATAGCAGATAGCCTGCAGCCTGGTCCCCTCAATGGCCAGAGGCGCCAGCGTGTTGCCCTGCCGCCCGATGATGCGCGCGCCCATCTGCGAAAGGGGCCTGATCACTCTGCCCATAGGCCGCTTGCGAATGGATGCATCACCGGTCAGCACCGTGTTGAAGGCCTGTCCGGCCAAAATGCCTGAAATCAGGCGAATGGTCGTCCCCGAGTTGCCCACATCGATATAGTTTTCCGGCTCCTCGAGCCCATGCAGACCTTTGCCGTGCACAACAATTTTTTCCTCCGTCACATCGATGGCAATCCCCATACTGCGAAATGCGCCCACAGTACTCAAGCAGTCGTCGCCATACAAAAAGCCCGTAATCTCCGTGTCTCCTTCCGCCAAGGAGCCGAACATGATAGAGCGATGGGAAATGGATTTATCACCGGGGATGGTCAAAGTTCCCCGCAGTCCCTTACTGGGCATAATCTGTTGTCTCATAAGCAGCCTCCTGTCAATCAATACCTCGTCCTCTAAAAATCGCACAATCATCTGTGTTTCCTGCAAGATTTTTCTGAAAATTCTCAACCATGCCAGCCACGCAAATCTCTTGTTTATTGGGCATATTATACCACAAAATCCTTAAAATGTCAATTGCGTTCTCCCCTGGCAGGTGCGCCGTTCTGCGTCGTCCCGCACCATCACCATGACCAACGCAAATATCCACAGCCTATTACTGAGGAACTGAGTAGTACTGTGGTGGTGGTGAGAAGAAGAAGATCTTCACCACCACACACATACACATATTATATATATTTATATAACATCTTCATTTACATCTTCATCTACATCTTCATCTACATATACATCTACATCAGGTTTTGATTTGTGAAACCATTGGTTTTTGATTGCGGAACCAGTGGTTTCTATTTGTATACCCTTTAATTTTTATTTGTGTACCCTTTTGATTTTTATTTGCCTATCCATCGTTTTCCACTTTCTAACCATTGGTTTTTACTTACCTAACCATAGGTTTCTATTTGAAAAACCATTGGTTATCACTTTGCAAACCGTCAGTTACAGGCAATATTGCCAGTGAATTCCCCTGTTTCTGCAAGCGCATTCTTCCCTCTCTGTGGATAACATTCTTCTATTTGTGGATAATTTCCAGTGAATTCTGTGGATAATCTTCATTCTTTTGTGGATAAACTGTGGATACTTTGGGTCATCACTGCCCGTTTCTTCACATTCTGTGCTTGTTTTTTCTATCATATTTTTTTATACATTTATTTTTTCTAAAAAACCTCCCATCCGCTCCCGTTTGCTTCTGCCTGCGCCTCAAAGTTGGAAGCAAAAAAACATCTCCCACTGCCACCGTTCTCCTTCCCCCACGTAACAGATTGTTACGCAGGAGGACATATCGTGCAATGTTTTCTCAAAATTGCCGTAGCGGAATCCACAACACTGTTTCTCCGCGGCAGTATTTTTTTGATGATCCGTTAAAACTTCATGGAATGCCTCATTGAAAGCTTTACAGTTTGATGCTTTAAAATTCAAATTTGGATGCTTTACAGCAGCCCCCCTATGTAACAAATCGTTACACAGGGGGGCGCGGGTACACAAAAACGGCTATCTCGGCCTGTACCTGGCCGGTCAGAATAGCCGTTTTGTTTGTTTCGTCTCTCTAAAAAAGTGTTGCTCGCTGATAGCCTTGACAGTTTCTACAAATACCAATTGTTGCAGCAGCAATTGTGTGCTATAATCAATTCAATCAATCTGAAAATAGCCTAACTTGAACTGATTTTTATTGCAGTCATTATGATACCCAATATAATCTATGGAGGTACTGGCATATGAAATGGTATCGTGCTCTAACCAAACAGCAACAACAAAGCTTCAAAAAAGTAGTAACCATATGCGTAATAGGAGTGATTTTAATTCTTCTTATTCCTACAATTTTGCATTTTAACTAAGAGGCAACTTCCCATAAAGCGGACAGTTATACATCAAAGAAACTGCCCACTTTATACATTTTGACGGAGCGTTTTGCCAACCAACATGAGCAATACCAACCTGAAAAGGTACATCACTTCCATTGGGCTCATGTAACGTTACTCCAGGAAAAGATGACTCTTGATACATAGCACGTCTTTTCTATGTTCCGACCTGCTACCCTACCTAGTAATTCACGCGGCAGGGGTGTGCTGCAACACTCGAAAACCCTTTCTGTCAGCCTTACAGTGTTTTGCCCATCACTGCAGCTACCTGCTGCATTTCCTGCATCAGCGCATTAAATTTATGCGGCTTCAGTGACTGCGGGCCGTCCGATAACGCATGGAGCGGGTCAGGATGCACCTCAATCATCAGCCCGTCGGCACCTGCTGCAATAGCTGCCCGCGCCATGGGCTGCACCAGATTCCACTTGCCGGTGGCGTGGCTGGGATCCACGATAATAGGCAGATGGGTCAGCTCCTTGATGACCGGCACAGCGGACAAATCCAAGGTGTTGCGCGTAAAGGTCTCGAAGGTGCGAATGCCCCGCTCGCAGAAAATCACCTGTTCATTTCCGCCGGAGAGAATGTATTCCGCAGCCATAATCCATTCCTCAATGGTGGCAGACAGACCCCGCTTGAGCAACACCGGCTTTCTGATTTTGCCCACTTCCCGCAGCAGATTGAAGTTCTGCATATTGCGGGCGCCGATTTGCACGATATCACAGTATTCCGCTACCAGCGGGACGCTGCGAGGGTCCATCACCTCGCTGACGATTTTCAGACCGGTTTTCTCTCTGGCCTCCGCCATATACTGCAGGCCCTTTTCCTCCAGTCCAGCAAAGGAATAGGGCGAAGTGCGGGGCTTGAAAGCACCACCCCGCAGGATTTTGGCGCCGGAAGCCTTCACCAGCTCCGCTACCTCCAGCATCTGCTCCAGACTTTCCACAGCGCAGGGCCCTGCCATCACCTGCAACTCACCACCTCCGATGGTGAGATCGTCGATCTCAATCACCGTATCCTCGGGATGAAATTCCCTGCTGGCCAGTTTGTACGGCGTTACCACGGGCATTACCTTTTCTACGCCGTCCAGCGATTCCACATTGAGATTGGCCTTCTGTTCCTGCGTCGCGCCCACCAGACCGATGATGGTGCGCTCCACCCCTTCCGAGATATGCAGCTTCAGTCCCTGTGCTTCCAGATACTGAATGACATTCTGCAATTTTTCCTGTCCACTTCCGTTTTTCACTACAACAATCATGTTCCATTCCTCCTGCTCCGGTGCATCGCAGCAGAAAAAGGGTAAAAAAATACACACCAAACAGACGGTGTGCAAAATACCTATTTTCACACTACCATACAACCATCCTACATTAATTATTTGTGGTAATACTCAACTCTGTGATTACCCTACCATGCTACGATTTTTATCGTACCTCGTTTGCACTGAAAATGCAAGTATTATTTTCACAGTTGAGATTATTTTTCTTTATCTGACAGAATAGCTGTGCTTAATTATTACAACCACATTTATTATAACCAGCAGGAGCCTTTAATCTATAACCAAATCGTGCCGAATTTGCGGGCAATAAAAATAGATGCTGAGACAAAAAAGAGTGCACCCAACATCTATTTTTTTCATTATGTCAAGAATTCATATTGCTCTAGCCTATAATGTCAAAAATCCGCTAATCTTCCACCATGGAATCATAAACAAAAACATGAAAAGCATATTAATCACTGTTTTCACTGACATAAATTTGATAAAATCCTTCATATGCATCATCCCAAAGCTGAAGTACACCAACCAAAGTACAACCTCATAAGGTAATAAAATCTGGTCAGAAGCATTCCCCATCAAAATATACAGCGCAACCGGATTCATCCCAATATCCATAGCAACCTGCGCTAATGGCAAGGTAAAAGTAACTGTTATTGCCATAGGTGTCATAATAAAATTCAGAACAAAATAACCGATATAAACTAAGAATAAAACAAACGTATAACTTCTTCCTTCAATAACTGGCACAATTGCCTGGCTGATTAAATCACCAAAACCCATTACCCCTGCTACGGTCCCAATTGACAAGCAGCCGCCACCGAAAATAATCATACCCCAGTTGACGTTCTTTAAATCTTCTCCGTCTGCCACTTGCAGGCCCGGGAAATACATGAAAAATGGAATAACCGCAAAGCCCCATAACACATCAATATGGTGAATGGGATTACTGAAAATGAAGGCCATTAAAATTGCAATATCGACCAAAACCCGCTTTTCATCATTAGTTATTTTGCCCATAGCTTTATACTCTGCCGCAAAATACTCTTTTCCATTCATATTGGCATTTTTGCCAAACATTTTGATGATGACAAAAAACAATGCTACGTAATAAAATGCATTAGGGAAACAATGATATAACCACTCAAACCAACCCATAGTCAAAGGACCAGTTACCGCTTCTCCTAAGCTAAACTGCATAAAAACACCGGTATTAAACAGAAAACATCCAGGCAACATGGCCGCCAATGCCGCAGCCAACATAATACCAGCCGATTCAGGTCCTTTTTTCAAATTTAAGGACAAACAAATCCCGTAGGCTAAGGCTGCAATTGGCACCGCCGCATTATCATTTGGCATCAACAGAAAAATTACCACACCTGCTAAGGCAATGCCCCAAATAATTCCTTTATAGCTGGCACCGGTCAGCAAAATACATTTATAGGCAATCCGCCGCAATAAACCAACTCGCTCCATCACATTGGCCAACAAGAAGCCGCCAACTAACATCCAGAGGATGCTCATGCTCCATGGCCTATACACAGCTTCCGCTGGAGCTTTCAAGATTAATACATAGGCTATCGGTAATAGTAAGGCTACCACTGTGCTATTCACCTGTTCAAACACAAAGAATAGCACTGCCACCAGTGTAATGGCTAAATATAGTTTTAACTGCGCTGTCATAATTTCATTTACAGGCAGCAACATAACCAAACATGGCAAAAGAATGGTTACAATCCAACCAATTATCAATTTTTTCGTGTTAGGTCCTTGTTTTACAGCTAAAGATTCTGCCATTCTATTTCCCTCCTTTTTATGCCCTTACTTCAGGACGAAACTCTATTTTTACGCCTTCTGCTGTTTTCTCAATGGTTTCTAAGCAACCGTCCAACAATGGATTGGCGAATGGATAGTCAATTCGGTTATGATGAATGCCTCGATTATCTTTGCGATAATCGCCAGCCAAGATTGTGACTTCTGCCAAATCTAACAAATTCAAAACTTCTAAGGAGCGAGTTAATTCATGAGAATTTTCTGCTTTCAGTTCAGCATAAGCCAGCGTACGCAATTCTTTTAGATAATGCAGCCCTGCTTTAAATAAAGTTTCCGAACGCACTTCGCCAGCATAGTCTTTCATGATATTCTGCAAACTTGAGTTTACTTCTTTCCAATGTGCGCCTTCCTCTCTGGAAAGCAAATTCTCATATAATTCTTTCGTTTGCGGAATGCGTTCGTTTCCAGCAACATCTTTTTCTTCTACCGTTTTACAATACTGTACTGCATGTTCACCGCTTATCATACCAAATACAGAGGCACCGGCAATACTCCCTCTTACATTGCCGCAGATAGAGCCGGCAGCATATAAGCCCTTTACTGTTGTGCGACCAAATTCGTCAATGTCAATCCCACCCATTCCAGGCTGTAAGGCATAGGAGCCAAATTCTATCATACTCTTGCGCAAATCAATCCCGCGCTGCTCGCAATAATCATTTACTGAAGTCAATCCTTCTGTCACGAAACAATGCTGCATGTGCTGCATATCTTCCTCACTCAAGCTAGTACAATCCATAAATGCCGGGCCGGAACCATTCTGCAGCATGGTACGGAACACGCCAGGCCAAATATCTGCCATGGGATCTCCCAGCTTTCTAGAAGCTTTTTTTACAAAAGGTCCTACAGGTTTCCCATTCATATCAGAAACTATGCCAATCCAAGTAGCTTTTCCAGACCGTTCAAAATAACGCGGACCAGCATGACAACCAATGCTGTCATAGTTTACCAATCTTGCACCGGCACGATAAGCAATGACCGCACCGGCAACATTCGCCGGACATTCGTTGATATTGCACAAATAAGCCGGATTGGAGCTGGGATACATTCTCGTACTGGAGCCAATTGTTAAAATAATCGCCTTTGCCTGAATGATAATCTGTTTTGGTTTAAGCTTTGATGCATCTATACCTACAGCGCCAATGGCCTTGCCTGTTTCGTCCGTCAAAATTTCATGAATTGTAATATGATTACGAATTTTCACACTATTTTGCAGTGCAACCTTTGTCAGAATTTTTTTCTGATTTTGTCCGTCGTATTTCGCAAAAAACATTTTTTTGCCCGGCATGGTATGTCCTTCAAAGAGGAAATCATTTCCGTAAGGCCGCATGGGAATGCCATATCCTTCCCATTTTTCTACAATTTCACGAGAACGCCACAACAATTTTTTAAACAGTTTTAAATCCTGCATCATACCTTCCATAGTAGCCTGTGCATCCGCCACAGCTGCCTCGAAATCCTCCCCATGATATTCGGGCAAATAGCAGAAAAAATGATCATTGCCTGTACTGCCCATACCGGAACGACGAGTATCGGCCTTTTCCACAACTAGCACAGATACGTTTGGCTCAGTCTCTTTTGCTGAAATAGCTGCCTGCATACCAGCTACCCCGCCACCGACAATTAATAAATCCGTTTTAATCATTTCACAATCTATCTTTACTCTCATTTTTTAACACCATCCTTTTCCACCTCATAGTGCAGTAACAAATGTGACAATGGATACCGCATGCGAATAGCTTGTCGTGGACAGTCAATTGCGCAAGCCCGGCAATGCCAACATTCTTCTGGATATTTTACAATAATTTTATCTTTATCTTTTTCAAGCACATTCATAGGGCAAATTTCAACACAAAGCCCACAGACTGCGCACTGTTCTCTTTGGATAATCGGTGGCATATCAATTCCTCCTACAATCAAATGTTTTATAAATAATTCCTTTTTAGTTAAATAAATGTATACATTTCTAACCTCACTTACATCTTACCGGATTAAAATAGAATGTCAACAAGCCTTAGTCATTTCGATAGTTAAACTATATACGTTCTATTATTTTTAAAATTTAAAAAATATAAATATTTTTTTTGCATTTTTTGAGTTTGCATTTTCTTTCTCTCATATTTTCACACTTTCTATTGTGGTATAATACAGTCATTCTTAATTAATAGACAAGGGGCACCTACTATGACTGAACAAGAACTCACCGATTTTTTTATACGCCGTCTTTCCCAACTGCGTATACAACAAGGAATTTCTGCACGAGATATGAGTCTGTCCTTAGGACGCAGTGAAAGTCTGATTAACCAAATCGAAAACAGAAAAATCTTTCCTTCTATGAAATTCTTTTTCCAAATCTGTATTTTTTTAAACATTCACCCAAGAGATTTTTTCGATGAAACTATCACAGAACCGGCTATTTCAAGAGAATTGTATCAACAACTCTCTAAACTCACGCCTGCACAGAGCAAACATTTATTAGATTTTTTAAAAGATTTTGATCATTAAGTAGAAACAAGCCCTTTTATTTTATGTTGTAATTATTTCTGTGTCCTCATAACAAAAAAGTTAAAGCAAAAAACCAAACGTTTGATACGCATTTTACTTTGAGAAAATACATTTTCAAAAAAATACCCGAGGATGGTAAATCCCCGGGAAATCTTTATGATTCGCTGTTTTGCACGAAGCTGTCCTGAAGGACTTTCTCCAGCTGCTGAGAGACTTCCTCCTCCACGGTTTCTTTCTTGCACTGCTTGATCTTATCCACCATCTGCGGCACTTCATCCAGTAAGCGATCAAAAATAGCGCTGTGGTCTACCACCTGGAAACGAATATCTTTGTCGCTCACCAGCAAAAAGCCTACAGGCTGCAGTGACACGCCCGCTCCCGCACCGCCGCCAAAGGGTGGCTGGCTCTCCTCTTCATCACGCTTCCAGGCAGCATGGGTACCGCCGGAGGCAAACCCGCAGCACATCTTGGACACGGGAATAATCACGGTACCGTTCGGCGTCTCTACGGCATCGCCGACAATGGTATTCACCTCCACCATGCTCTTAATATTTTCCATCGCAGTTTCCATCAAGCCACCGACACAATCAACTTTCATTTGCAATCCGCTCCTTTTTTCTTTGCTCCCACAGGGCAATTCCCAGCAGTCGAAGTAATAAAATCAGTATAAGGATACATTGCCCGATTGTGCAGCGAATTATACCCTGTAAATCTACTTCCTGCCTTTTTTGCTCAAAATCAGGCAGATAGACAAAGGAGCCTTCCCGTTGCCAATGCTCCGGCAACAGAGATACCGCTGACCAGAAGAGCCCGCAGCCATAGGCAGTCCAGTCGGGCCGTGTCCAACCCACACGGCAGGAGCAGGAAAGCTCTTCCAAATGCAACTGACGACTAAAAATTTTCACAACCTGCCGACAAAATTTGCCCAGGTTTTTCCATTCGATATGTATTTTCCGACGCTGTAACAGATTAAACCTGCTGCTTTTTTTATATTGATGAATTTCTGCTGTGTTCCTCGCAGGACCATCTACTTGCAGAATCGTATCATGTTCCCTTTTTCCGCTGTATTGGAGCGCCGCACCGCCAGGCACATCAGACTGTGCTGGCTGGTTTCCCAGCTCAAATTTATGCTGAAAGCCCGGTACGGACAGCGTCAGCGCTGCCTGCCAATGCTGACGGTAGGTCAGCTGAAATTTCAGCCGCAGAGGAAGGAAACAGCATAGCACACCGAAAAATACAATATAAAGAAAAAGACTACTGTCCCAGTGCATAGCATCACCTCAACAGTAGTCTTTGTGTAAAAATGGAATTTTATACCCAATCCGTTAACCTTCCTGGGAATCATTCCAAATATCTACAACTTTTTCCCATTCTTCATCGTCTTCAATATCGTAGAGTACTTCTTCGCCGTTTTCGTCTTCCACAATCTTCAAAATGATTGCTTCGTCTTCCTCTGCATCTTCTTCCAGTGGAACCAAAACTGCATATTTGTTTCCGTCTACTTCTACCATATCAATCATCTGGAAAGGATGTTCCTGATCTTCTTCATCAATCAGAATCAACACATCATCCAGTTCTTCATCGGTCATCAAATTTTCATCTGCCATTCCCTGCACCTCCTTTTATTTATATACCGTTTCTCTACAGTCTGTCCAAATAACTCTGCAATATAATCACAGCTGCCATTTTGTCTACAACTTTCTTCCGCTTGGCGCGGGACACATCCGCCTCCAGCAGCGCCCGTTCTGCACTCACTGTGGTCAGGCGCTCGTCCACCCAGATGACTTCAATCGGGCGTTCTGCCGTCAGATCTGCTATGAATTGCTGTACCTCCTCGGCCTTAAAGCCCAGAGAGCCATTCATATTTTTGGGCAGTCCCACCACCAGCTGACTGACCTCGTGGTCGTCTATCAGCTGCCACAAGCCAGCGATATCTTTTTCCAGCGTGGTCCGCTGAAAGGTCTCCAGTCCCTGCGCGGTAATCTTCAATGGATCGCTGAGCGCAACGCCGATACGCTTGCTACCCACGTCCAGTGCCATAATTCTCATCCAGTATCTCCTGTTATTTATCCAGATAACTGCGAACCAGCACTTCCACCAGTTCGTCCCGGTCCAGCTTACGGATCAAGGCACGGGCATTTTTGTGACTTGTAATATAGGCAGGATCTCCAGAGAGAATATATCCTACAATCTGGCTGATGGGGTCATATCCCTTTTCCACCAGCGCTCCGTATACAGTGTTCAGGATCTCCTGCGTTGCATTTTCTTTTGTATTGTCCGCTCTGAAAAACATTGTGCTATCTAAATCCATGCCATGTCACTCCCTTTATTTTCTGGTAAAGTTTTATTGTTTTATGATTGTTTTATTTTCGTTTCGCTCTATTGCAGCTGCTCCGCTACCAGAGCTTCGGCCATTGCCAGTGCCTCTGCCAGCTTGCTGTAATCCTTGCCGCCGGCCTGCGCCATGTCTGGTCGGCCACCGCCGCCGCCGCCGGTCACCTTGGCGATGGCTTTGATGAGATTGCCCGCATGAATGCCCCGTTTGGTCAAATCCTTTGTCGCTGCCACGATGAGATTCACGCCGTTTTCGCTTTTTGCGCCCAGCACCACAACGCCGCTCTGCAGCTTGTCTCGGAACAGATCGCTCATATCCCGCAAGCTGTTCATATCGGCAGCTTCCACTTCACAGGCCAGTACCTTGACGCCCTGCACGTCCTTGGTCTGACTCAGCAGGCCGTCCACTTGATTTTTAGAAGCTGCTGCATGCAGCTGCGCAATTTCTTTCTCCAACTCTTTATTCTGCGCACCCAGCTGTTCTACCCTGCTGAGAATATCTTTTTCCGCGGATTTTAAGGCAGTGCTCAGCGCGTTCACCAACTGCTCTTTTTGTAATGTATATTGATAAGCGCCCATACCGGTCACTGCTTCGATCCGGCGCACACCGGCTGCCACAGCGCCTTCGCTGACGATTTTGAACAGCCCGATCTGGCTGATATTGCTCACATGGGTGCCGCCGCATAATTCCATACTGTAGTCGCCGGCCTGTACGCAGCGCACAATATCGCCGTATTTTTCGCCGAACAGAGCGGTAAAGCCCATCTTTTTGGCTTCCTCAATGCCGGTTTCAAAGATGGTCACCGGAATAGCCTGCAAAATCACTTCGTTCACTTTTGCTTCCACCTGTGCCAGCTCGGCAGCAGTCACTGCGGACATATGGGAAAAGTCGAAACGCAGACGCTGTCCATCCACAGAGGAACCTGCCTGATGCACATGATCTCCCAGCACTTCCCGCAGCGCTTTGTGCAGCAAATGGGTCGCAGTGTGATTGCGCGCAGTGGCCTGCCGTGCGGCAGCATCTACCTGGGCCAGCACTGTTTCGCCCATGTCAAGGGTTCCCTGCACAACGCCGTGATGGACATATTTCCCGTCAGGCATTTTTTCCGTGCGGTCCACAACGATGCGCCCTGCGCCGCCGCTGATCACGCCCTGGTCGCCGACCTGTCCGCCGCTCATTGCATAAAACGGCGTAACCGGCAGCACGGCATACACTTCCTGACCGTCCTCAGCCTGCGCGATTTTCTGCCCGTCGGCAATCATGCCATCTAGGGTTGTTTCTCTCTCCAATGTATCGTAACCCACAAATCGTGTTTTGTCCAGATCGCCCAGCTGTTCCTTCACAGTGAACGCCAAATCCCACGCGGTGATATCCTTTTTCGCCTTTTTGGACAGTTCCCGCTGGGCCTGCATGGCCTGCTCGAAGCCTTTTTCGTCCACAGTCATGCCTGCTTCTTCTGCCATATCCTGCGTCAAGTCGATGGGGAAGCCATAGGTGTCATAGAACATAAAGGCAGTGGCGCCGTCAATCTCCGTCTTGCCCTCGCCTTTCAGGCGGGCGATGTTGTCGTTGACAATGCGAATGCCATCGCTCAAGGTCATCTGGAAACGTTCTTCCTCTGTCTTGATCACTTTTTCAATGAAGGACAGTTTTTCAATCAGTTCAGGGTAGTCCTCGCCCATCAATTCTGCCACTTTGGCGCTGAACTTGTACAGGAATGCGCCCTCAATGCCCAGAGATTTGCCAAAGCGCACAGCACGACGCAGAATACGGCGCAGCACATAGCCTCTGCCCTCATTGCTGGGCAATACGCCGTCGCAGATCAGGAAGGTGCAGGAACGGGCATGGTCGGCAATCACCCGGAAAGGGAAGCCCCGATGATCTTTATAGTAGGTCTGTCCTGAGATTTCCTCTACTTTTTCAATCAAAGGATAAATCAAATCTGTGTCATAGTTGCTGTCTACATTCTGCATCACAGAAGTAATCCGTTCCAGTCCCATGCCGGTGTCAATACTTGGACGGGGCAGCGGCGTCATCACGCCGTTCTCGTCGCGGTTGTACTGCATGAACACCAGATTCCAGATTTCCAGCCAGCGGTCGCAATCGCACACGCCCAGCGCGCAGCCGTCAGGATGATTGCAGGCCTTGTCCGCGCCGCGGTCGATGTGAATCTCGCTGCAGGGCCCGCAGGGACCGGTCTCGCCCATCTGCCAGAAGTTGTCCTTTTCGCCCAGACGGATAATCCGTTCTTCCGGCACATCGGCAATCTCACGCCACAGGTCATGGGCTTCATCGTCATCCTTGTAGATGGTAATATAAAGCTGATCTTTTGGTAATTTCAATTCCTCAGTCAGAAAGTTCCACGCATTGGTGATGGCTTCCCGTTTGAAATAATCGCCAAAGGAGAAGTTCCCCAGCATTTCAAAAAAGGTATGATGCCGCGCTGTACGGCCTACCGTATCCAAGTCGTTATGCTTCCCGCCGGCGCGCACGCATTTCTGCGATGTGGTGGCTCTGGAGTAATCCCGCTTTTCCAGGCCCAGGAACACATCCTTGAACTGGTTCATCCCCGCATTGGTGAACAGCAATGTCGGATCATTATATGGCACCAGAGAGGAACTGGCCACATGGGTATGTCCCTTTGACTCAAAATATTTGATAAACATTTGTCTGATTTCTTTACCTGTTAACATTCTGTTTGCCCCTTCCTGCAATTACACTTGCTATGGCTTCACCCATATTCATATGTATCTTTTTATTATGGATTTTGAACGATTTTTTGTCAACCTATTTGCGCAAAAAAACAGCTGCCATTACAATATTTTTGCTGTTTCCTCCCGCCCCAACTGTTTCCCGCCAAAGGACGTTTCTGTGCACGCGCTTTCACTTTCCATACCGCTGCGCAAAAAACACCAGCAGCACAGGAGCCATGCCGTTGATGCTTTTTGTGTTATTTTGTTTTGTTTTCAAGCTGATTCCCGCTCGCTCCAATCATAATGGCTACAAAAGTTTGCGATACTGTCCATTTCCTAAAAACTCAATAAAACCTTTATCGCGCAACACTTGTAGCTGCTGTCTAATCTTTGCTTCTATATTATGATTATCAATATGCTTCAGCTGTAATTCATCTGCAAATTGATACATTTCTTTTAGTGAAAAGTCAATAGTAGGAATTTTATTTACACAGAATAAAACATCCAAAAGCCAACTGCGGCTCTCAATATTACTTGCTTGTAATTTTTTTACCTTCGCATATTGGTCGACTATCAAATTTCTGTCAGAAATTCTTTGATTATCAATGATTGATATTTTTCCTTGCTCTGGAATTTCAGAATATAAAATGTTACAGCCTGTCCATCCAGACCTACGAGCATTTTTTGAAAGAGGTTTCCGTTTTTCTATAATAGAAGGGACGAAGAAAAACTTTGGTACAAGGATAAGATTTATAACCTGTAAATCATCGGAATACTGCATTAAAAATAAATCTGGATTACTTGTACTGGTAATTCGTTCCATCATAGTTAGATAAGCGCCGTCAATGATTTTTTTACCGAATTTGCCTTTTTTACTTTTCAGCTCATAAAATTCACCGCAATGCGCACATTTAAAATCTGCAACCGGCATATTGTTGGGTAAGTCAGAAATATGCGTATTTCCACAAGATGGACAAAAAATGTTATGCGCTATCCAGGATTCGCTCATAACTCGTATTTTTTGCGAATTATTCTTATAACCAGCAGCTAACTCTACATTTAAATTAAAATTGATAGAAGTTGACATAACAATCCTTTCCATAGTAACAACTCAGCATACAACTGTAGTTAGTATATTCTAAATCTAGAATAATGGCAATATTGCTTTTCTTAATTTATGTAAATATATTTCATTTTTCTTCAATATAAAAAATCGATGTGCTCAAAATGAACACATCAATTCAGTTCAACTATATTACTCTTTATTTCATCATCACTTAAATGACTATAAGCCTCGCTTCATGTCCTTCAAACCTTCTGCAATTTACTATCCCACTTATACGCCCATCTATATCGGGCTTTTACTGCCTAGATATCTAAGGCAGCATGGTATCCCTGATAGACGGCAGCGGTAATATTAGACACCTTGCTACAATCGCCGATCACTGCCACATAGGGCGCACTGTCCCGCAGCGCGTCTGCCACTGCTCTGTTGGGTTTCTGTCCCAAAGCGCAGATCACTGTGGTACCAACGACGAAAACTTCCTTGCCGTCGGCATCCACACATTGCACGCCATCGGCAGTGATTTGCTTGCCGGTGTGCTCTGTATATACCTGAATTTTTTGCGCTGCAATTTCTTTCAACAACAACGGGTGGTGCCGAATGTTGGCATCGGGAGCCAGCTCGCTGCGCATCTCAACCAGTGCCACCTGCTTGCCCTCCCTTGCCAGATGGATGGCTGTCTCGCAGCCGGCCAACCCGCCGCCCAGCACAATGACAGTATCGCCAACCTGTTCCTTCTGCCGATAGTAATTGTTCACCAAAATGACATTGTCATTTTGCAAACCAAGAATGGGCGGCTGTACAGGCAAAGAACCCACAGCGACAATCAAAGCGTCAGGCTGCAAGGTTTCTACCAGTTCAGGTGTGACCTCTGTATTCAGACGAAGCTCCGCACCGGCATCCTGCGCCAATTTGGCCAAGGTGTTGCCCAGCTGATACATCTCATATTTAAAGGGGATGGCCTGTTCCTCCCGCAAAATACCGCCAAAAGCATCGGATTTTTCGCAGAGCAGCACCTCATGTCCCCGCTGCGCCGCTGTCTGCGCGGCCTTCAAACCGCCGGGGCCACCGCCTGCGATCAGCACCTTTTTCCGTTGGGCTGCGGGAACCACTTCTGTACCGTCCATTTCCCGGCCAATAAGCGGATTGACAGCACAGCGGCGGGTGGAAGTCATGCCGCGCTCTGCCATGCAGGTAAAGCAGCGCAGACAATGGACAATGTCCTCCTCCCGATTGGCCATGACCTTGCGGGGCAACTCATGATCGGCCAACAACGCACGTCCCATATAGATCAAATCGGCCTGACCGGAGGCGATGATTTCTTCCATCTGCGCGGGAGCATTCAACCCGCCCAGCGTAGCAACCGGCACCTCCACGTGTTTTTTGATTTCCGCAGCCAGATAGACATTGACACCATGGGGCAAAAACATGGACGGATGGGTCCGGCCAAATCCCTGCTGATACGTGCCGGCAGAAACATGCAGAATATCCACATAAGGCTCCAACAGTTGGGCAATCTGGACGCCCTCCTCCAGTGTATAACCTCCGTCAAAAAACTCATCGCCGCTCATGCGGAATTCAATCGGAAAGCCGGGACCTACCGCTTTGCGCACAGCGGTCAATACTTCCTGCGCCAGACGGACACGATTTTCCAGGCTGCCGCCATAAGCGTCCGTGCGGTGATTGAAATAGGGAGACAAAAACTGATTGAGAAGCCAGCCGTGGCCGCCGTGTACCATAATCATCTCAAAACCGCAGCGTTTCGCCAACGCGGCCACATCGGCGTAGGCCTGTATGATCTCCTGCAGCATATCCACAGTGAGCGCCTTCACCGGACGGCCATCGGGACGGGTCCCTTCAGATGGTCCCCACTGGCAAATGGAGGACTTTTTATCTTTATCCTGCATATAGGTACCAGCGTACTGACCGGAATGGGATAACTCCACGCTGGGAATGGCGCCGTGACGGCGAATGGCATCAGCTGTAAGGGTAAAGCTGGGAATGGAGCCTGGCACAGTGGTGTTCAGATGATAAGCGTGGGAGCCGTCCGTGGCAGGATGCACCATCACCTCCGACACCGTCACATTGGCCGCGCCGCCTTTAGCCCGCAATTCATAAAAGGCACGGGAGCTGCGTCCAATACAGCAATCGGCAGTGATTTCCGCACCGCTCATGGGCGCAGAGCACATACGATTGCGAAAGGTTACATTGCCAACAGTCAACGGACTGCAAAGATTGGGAAAATTACGTTGCATAACAATCGCCTCATTTCAAAAAATAGATTCTCTGCAATCAGCGTACCACATTCAAAAAGCAGTGACAATATTCAAACAATTTATAACGGGTTATATAGCCGTACCGATTTTCAATGGATATCATGAGCAAAATAGATGGCTGTTTCATTGGGCGATTCATGCATATGTAAAAGAACATCAACCCGGCAAAATGCTGCTGATAAAAAAGGAAAAATCCGCTATAACGAAGACAGTAGCTCCTGCAACATCGTTTTTGTTTGCTACCGCTTTGATTTTTGTTACCCTTTGGTATTCAAACTCCCCTCAGCGCGTATTTCTGCACTGAAAGCCTTGCCAAAGTAGGTCCCCGAATGACAAGGAAAACGTTTGCGTTCTTTTGATGCAAAGTGATAGCTAAAAAACAACAAAATGCATAAAAAAATCGTTCCCCTCTGTTGAAAAAATTCTCCTTGCAGACAAGAACGATCTTTGTTTTAAATCAAATATTTAAAATTGAGAAGGATGCTTCGTATCCTCAAAGTATTCACAATCATCAGAAACATCTGGACAAACAACAGGTGCTCTAAAACTATACGTCGGTTTATTGAAGTTTTTGGTAAGAACTAATGCAATCATACAAATAATACTTGTCCCTAAACAGTATATAAGCAACATCGTTGCACTCAGATGTCCTAGACAGAATTCAATAATCGCTGGTGCGATAAGATAGTCAAACACCATTATAATATTCATGGAACCCATTTCAGTGGCAGCAGTTGTCCGTAATGAAGGATCGACAATACGAATCAAAGCAACACCACTGGGACAGGTTCCGGTTAAACATCCCCACAACCCTAATGTACGCTCAAAATCGCAAGTACCACCAAGGCGGGAACCGAAAAACAGTGCAAAGCCTAGAGTTACAATACCAACAACAACGCACATTACAATAATTGGAATTAGCCATTTGCCAATGATGGATAACTGTACAGCCATAAAAGCGCCTAAAATAACATAGTCTGTCGTAAAACCTGTGATTCTGGCTTGAAGCGCATCGTCATGATATTGTTTCAGATTTAATTTCCCCATGACCCATTTTACACCATAAGCTACAAACAAACCGATAAAGAATGTCATGGAACCCATTGTCTGAATAAAGGTATTAGGAACGGCTTGAATAAGATCCTGAATAAAGATAGCAATTACGTAGCATAAGCCCACCAAGGCAACATGAAAAGCTAATACATCAACACTCCCATTATATGTTGTAATTTTACCGCAGTTTTCTGTTTGCTGCTCTGGAGGATAAAGACCCTTTAACACGGCGGGACTAATCTTTTCAGGATGTGAAACTAAATTTTTCTTTAAACCGATTTTTGCAAGAGGAACACCAACCAGGAAAGCAAACAAGAAACCAATTACAGCATAAGTAATTGCTACTTGAGCTGCCCCTTCCATGACGCCTCCAGCTTCAATTTGTGCCCCGAATGTCGCAGATTGTCCGGGACCTTGACAAAATGCAAAAGGTATCATCAAACCGTATTTGGCATCCATCCCAAACGGTGTGCCAACTAATAAAATAACAATAAAACCAATGAGAGGCGTTAGACCATATAAAATATCCCAAAGCAGCCCCATTCCAATGGAACCTTTTAATACTTGTTTAGCCGTATCATCAGAGGATTTTCCTTCCTCGTTAGGAAGACCGGTTAAACCAATAGAAATGAAGGACAAGGTAAAAAAGAATCCCACAATTTCGCTGCACATTGCGGCATCGGCTCCCAATTTCGTTAAAATTCCAAGATTCATTAGAATAAATCCAATAATGCCACCAATTACGCTTGCTGGCATTAAAATATTTGATAAAAGTGGAATTTTAGCACGGCAGACCATACCAACCAATAACATGACACCAATCCAAGAAAAAGTCATCATCACATTCATAAAGATTCCTTCTTTCATAAAATAATTTCTATTATTAGAATACAATAAAAGGAAAATAAAGACAAATATATATTTTTCAAAATAATTTGCTATTTTGTTTACCAGATATTATAATTCAGAATGGATTTCTAATTCTAAAGGAGATTAAAAATATGTTATTGTCGCAATTAAATTATTTTCGAGTGGCAGCACGACAAGAACACATTAGTCGTGCTGCAGAAAAACTTCATATAGCACAGCCAGCACTCAGCGTTACTATCCGCAAGATAGAAGAGGAATTAGGTGTTCCTCTATTTGAACGAAATGGCCGTCATATTGAATTAAATGAAAATGGAAAGGCACTGTTAATGTATGTGGATTATATATTCGAACAATTGACAGAAATGGAAATTGCATTAACAAAAACAAGAGAAATTTTAGAGAACGAATTTACACTCGCGGTAAGTAATAGTACATTCCTAAATGGTTGGCTACAGCAATTCATACTACAAAACCCCGAAACCCACTTGCGTCAAAAGATGCTGAGTGAAGAACAAATGATAATTGCTCTGATGGACGGAAGTATTGATGTGGCCTTAGGTGAGTTTGGCGATATCCCACCAGAAATAATTCGCAAAGATATTGTGGAAGATGAATATGTGATTACAATTCCTATAGAACACCCTTTAGCAAAAAAAGAAAAGATTTATTTTGAGGATATCCGCCACGAAGATATTATAGCATTATCTTCAAATGCGATTGTCAAAATTGCGGACCGGATTTTTTCTCAAAAAGACTGTAAGCCCAATATTGTCTTTGAGGGCAACCAAAGAATGATGGCTAAAATGGTGCGTTCTAATAGAGGGTTGTTGTTTGATTCACGACAGATGGTATACATGAATTATTTACGTTTCAAAGAACATACCACAGGGACAAAAGATTCCTACCATGTTGTCGTACAGACAATTGCAGATTTAAATTGCCGATGCCATTTGTCACTATGTTGGAAAAAATCTGGCGCATTATCTATAGCAGCACAAAAATTTATTCAGACGATGGAACGAGATTATCCCAACTATACAATGGACAAAGAATATCGAGAGAAAAAAGCAGTATATCTGATGATCGGCTGACGAATTTATGTTTAAAATAGGAGGAAAACATGACATTATTACAACTGGAATATTTTCAAGAGGTTGTAAAATCCGGCTCTATTGCAAAAGCTGCTGAAATATTGGGGATCTCGCGCTCTGCTTTGAGCATTACACTAGAACGCTTAGAAGCGGATTTAGGGTATCCTTTGTTTGAACGAAAAAGTAAAGATATTGTAATCACACCTTATGGACAAAAAGTACTTCATTATAGCTAAAAAATCCTGCATACCATGGAAGATATTCAGCAGGACTTTTTAGAACGAAGAGGCATGGAAAATAAGAAAAAAATTACAGTTGGCGTAACTGATAATAATTACTATGGGGACTGGGTATTGGATTTACTAGAACAATATCCCGAATTAAAACTAAATTTGCGGCATATGTCTCGTGAGGAAATTTACGATAATTTATTAACGGGAAATTTAGATTTTGGAATTTCCAATAGTGTAGAATACCGTAATCAATTGGATTCACAGCTTTTGTTTTGTCAACCATATCAATTGTTGGTATTGCGTGATCATCCATTGGCCCTCAAAAAATCAATTACAATAGAAGAATTAGCGAAAGAGCCATTAATTTCTTTACCACCATCTCATAAGGACCGTATGATAGATACACTTTGCCTGGACATACATTTTCAACCCAATATTGTTTTTGAGGGAGATTCAGATATTATGGAAGAAATGTTCCATTCTGGGATAGGCAGTATTTTAACTTGTGCACATAATCGAAATCAATGGATGAAATTAGGTGATGCCAACTATACAGTTTTAGATATTGAGGGCGTCACTGCGCGATATGAAATGCATTTAATATGGTCAAAGTTTAGGTATTTATCAAAATGTGCTCGAATCTTTAAAAACTACGTACTTAACTACTATCATGTTTAAAACGATATCAAACTCGTTTATATTTTGTAGTAAAAAACAAAGCAACATTACTTTATAAAGATATATTTGATATTTTGAAATAGTATTGTCATAATAAATAACACAGGATAAATAATACTAAATAACAGAAGAAAGGATAGATCATGGTGGAACAGCTTTTTTATAATGGCGATATTATTACAATGGAAAATTTTGATGATGCTCCCGAAGCAGTATTGGTACGAGATGGAAATATTATTGCAGTTGGTACATTAAAAGATTTAAAAGCATTAACAACCCCAGAATGTCAAGCCATATCTTTACAGGGAAAAACCTTGCTTCCTGCCTTTATTGACGCTCATGGACATTTAAGTTTGACGACGAGATATATAAGCATGGCAGATTTATCGACAGCAGAAAGTTTTGATGATATTCTTCATTTATTGAAAGAATTCCGAAAGCAGCATAATTTAACACATGGAGAATATATATTTGGCTACTCTTATGACCACAACTTCCTACGAGAACATGCCCATCCGACAAGGGATATTTTGGATCAGGTTTCGTCTGAAGTACCAGTAGTGATATGGCATACATCCATCCACATGGCTGTAGCGAATACAAAAGCACTGGAACTGATGAAGATTGATGCGGATAGCCCAGACCCCAAAGGTGGAATCATTGGTCGGTATATAAATAGTAATATTCCAAACGGTTATCTTGAAGAAACTGCAATCAATCCAGTTTATGCCTTACAGGCAAATATTACGATGGATTTTGAAAAACAACTATATGAAGCGCAAATGGAGTATATTAGAAATGGTATTACAACAGTCCAAGATGGGGAAGTAGATTATAAGACTGTACGTTTATTTCGTAAAATGTCAGATAGGGGAAAACTCTTGCTAGATGTAGTAGCCTATCCCTGTTTTGACTCAGGCTGTGGTTTGGGCAATGTAATGGAGGAAAATAAGGACTGTATAAAACAATATAAAAATCATTATAAAATTGGAGGATACAAGACTTTATTGGACGGTTCCCCACAGTGCAAATCAGCCTGGATGCGCGAACCATATGAAAATTCCGGCGATTATCGCGGATATCCGTGGTTGAACGACGAAGTCCTTGCGCAACATATAAAACTTGCGATAGAAGAAAACCAGCAAATTTTAGCGCATTGCAACGGCGATGCTGCAGCAGATCAATATTTGCACATTTATCAAAAAGTATTACAGGAAAGCAATAATCCAAACAAATTTCATTTACGCCCAGTAATGCTTCATTGTCAAACTGTGCGAGAAGACCAGTTAGACCTTATGAAAAAATTGCAAATGATACCATCATTTTTTGTAGCGCATGTAAACTATTGGGGAGATATTCATCTCAAAAATTTAGGACAGACAAGAGGGCAACGAATCAGCCCTGTTCATTCGGCTTTGGATAGAGAGTTGATGTATAATTTTCATACTGACACGCCTGTAATCCAGCCCAATATTTTTCATACGCTATGGACTGCTGTAAATCGCGTTACAAGAGGCGGTATACTTTGTGGAGCTGAACAACGCATTACTGTTTACGATGCATTAAAAGCAGTAACAATTCATGCAGCTTATGCATATTTTGAGGAACAAAGCAAAGGGAGTATTAAACCAGGAAAGCGAGCAGATTTGATTATCACAGATAAAAACCCATTGAAAGTAGAGGTGATAGACTTAAAAAATATACAAGTGATGGCTACCTACAAAGATGGAGAACTTTTATTTAAACTATAGTTTTCAAAATGTTTGAAGTCTTGCTTTTCATGCAATCCCCAGATAACAGGTTATCAGTACAGCTCTGTAACTATTGGCCTTTTTGATGTTGAAACAAAAACACAATTGAACGAGAAAGGAGCTTGCTCATGTATTTAGAATCTTTTTCACTGCCATCTCCTGCCTGGGAAGAAAACTATCTGGCTCCCGATGTCAATCCAGAAATGAAGCGCACATGCTACACGTCTTACTATCCATTCAGGATTTTCCCGGAGAAACAGCTGACAGAGCTGCATTTTGCACCGGTGACGTTCCTCTACGGCGGAAACGGCTCCGGCAAAACGACGCTGCTGAACCTCATTGCAGAGCGCTTACGCATCAAGCGGGGCACCTATTTTAACCGCAGCAGCTTTTTCGCCGACTATGTGGCACAATGCGGCTATGTAGCGCCCAGATTTCTCACTCCCATTGCCGATGCCAGCCGAATGATTACCAGCGACGACGTATTCGATTATCTCTTGGATACACGTTGTCTGAATGAACAGGTAGATTTACGGCGGGAGGATTTATTGGCCGAATATACCGAAGAAAAGTATGCGACCTTCCGCATGACTTCTCTGGAAGATTATGAAAAGCTGAAACGGAACAATGAGGCAAAACGTTGGACAGGCTCCAAATACGTGAAAAAACACGTGATGCCGAATGTGCGGGCGCAATCCAACGGGGAAAGTGCCTTTCGCTTTTTTACAGAGCACATCAAAGAACATGCGCTGTATCTGCTGGACGAACCGGAGAACAGTCTGGCCGCTGACTTGCAGCTGCAGCTAAGCCAGTTTATCGCCGATACCGCCCGTTTTTATCACTGTCAGTTCATCATCGCCACCCATTCACCCTTTTTGCTGGCCATGGAGCATTGCCGCATCTATGATTTGGACACGATTCCCGTGACAGTGAAGCCCTGGACAGCACTAAAGCACGTGCGGACTTATTTTGAATTTTTTGAACAGCATCGTGAGGAATTTTAGACAAGCAAGTCAGTGCCCATATTGGCAAAATAGGCAAAGGATAGCAAATAAAATCAAAGTGTAAAAAAACAAAACAGATGCCCGAAATATCGAGCATCTGTCTGCGTAGTGAATCCTCTAAGGCTTCTTTTTCCTATCAATAATTTTCTGCTTTTACTCTGAAATAGGACTGCGGATGAGCGCACACCGGACATACCTCCGGCGCTTCATCACCTTCATATACATGACCGCAATTGCCGCACTGCCATTTTACCTTGCCTTTTCCCTTGAACACCTTGTCCTCTTTGACATTTTCCAGCAATTTCAGATAACGTTCCTCATGTTCTTTTTCAATGGCAGCTACGCCTTCGAATAAAGCTGCAATCTGTGTAAATCCTTCTTCCTTGGCCACTTTGGCGAATTCAGCATACATCTGGGTCCATTCTTCATTTTCACCAGCTGCAGCCGCTGCCAGATTTTCCACTGTGCCGGGGACAGCGCCGCCGCTTAACAGCTTAAACCACATCTTGGCGTGTTCTTTTTCATTTGCTGCAGTCTCCTCAAAAATTTCTGCAATCTGCACATACCCATCTTTTTTCGCCTGTGAGGCAAAATAGGTATACTTATTGCGTGCCATGGATTCCCCTGCAAATGCTGTCATCAAATTCTGCTCTGTTTTACTTCCCTTTAATTCTGACATAAAATCCCTCCTAAAATGAAATGATTCTAAAACTATATAAATTATTTACCAAATTTTCTCCGAGCCTAAACAAATTTTTCCTAAACTTTATCTTCCTGACCAATCTGTCCTTCCGTGGCATCAGGAAAATTTCGTCGTCCACTTTTCACAGTCCCAAACCTCTGTCACCACATCCCGGTAAAATTCCGGCTCATGACAAATCAAGAGCACAGTGCCCTTGTATTCCTGCAACGCCCGCTTCAGCTCATCCTTGGCGTCTACATCCAAGTGGTTGGTCGGCTCGTCCAGCACCAATACATTGGTTTCCCGGTTCATCAGCTTGCACAGACGCACCTTGGCCTTCTCACCGCCGCTCAGCACCTGAATTTTGCTCTCGATATGCTTTGTTGTCAATCCGCAGCGCGCCAAAGCCGCCCGCACCTCCTGCTGGGTAAAATGAGGAAATGCATTCCACACTTCTTCCAGACAAGTGCGGTCTGTGGGTTTGATTTCCTGCTCAAAATAGCCGATTTCCAAGTTCTGCCCCTTAAAGACTTCTCCCTTCAGCGAAGGAATCTCTCCCAGCAGACTGCGCAGCAGCGTCGTTTTGCCGATTCCGTTAGCCCCTACCAGAGCTACCTTCTGTCCCCGCTCCAGGAGCAAATCCAACGGCTTGGATAATGGTTTATCATAACCAATCACCAGCTCTTTAGTCTCAAAAATCAACTTGCTGGTGGTTTTTCCCATGATAAACTGAAACTGCGGCTTCGGTTTTTCCTGAGCCAGCTCAATCAATTCCATCTTGTCCAGCTTCTTCTGTCGCGACATGGCCATATTGCGCGTAGCCACCCGCGCCTTATTGCGCGCCACAAAATCCTGCAGCTCGGCAATTTCCTGCTGCTGGGCACGATAAGCTGCTTCCTGCTGCGCTTTCTTCACCTCATAAATACGGCGGAAATTATCATAATCGCCCACATAACGCTCCAGCTTTTGATTTTCCATGTGATAAATCAAATTAATCACGCTGTTCAAAAAAGGAATATCATGGGAGATCAGCACAAAGGCATTCTCATATTCCTGCAGATACCGTTTCAGCCAGTTGATATGCGATTCATCCAAATAGTTTGTCGGCTCGTCCAGTAAAAGGATGTCCGGTTTTTCCAACAATAGCTTGGCCAGCAGAATTTTGGTGCGCTGTCCGCCGCTCAAATCCTCCACATCCCGGTCCAGCCCAATATCCAGCAGCCCCAAATGATGCGCCACCTCATCGATTTTGCTGTCAATGCTGTAGAAATCATGACTTTCCAGCATCTCCTGCAGATCGCCCACCTCGTTCATCAGTTCGTCCAGCGCATCTCCTTCCAGCTCACCCATTTTCATGTAGCTGTCTGTAATCTGCTGCTCGATGTCATACAAAAACTGAAAAGCGCTCTGCAGCACATCGCGAATAGTCATACCCCGTTCCAGCACTGCATGCTGGTCCAAATATCCGACCCGCACCCGTTTAGCCCACTCGATTTTACCTGCATCAGGCATCAATTTTCCAGTAATAATATTGATAAAGGTTGATTTTCCCTCTCCATTTGCACCCACCAGGCCAATATGTTCACCCTTGAGCAGACGAAAAGAGACATCATCGAAAATGGCTCTGTCTCCAAATCCATGGCTTAGATGTTCAACGGTTAAAATACTCATTCTGAAACTCCTTTTCTATTTTGGTACTACAAGCTATTCAAGTCTACCACGATGATTGTACTGGAAATTTGCCCGACACGCAAGCTCTTCCTGTCGCTTTTTTGAAACATGAACCATACCACATCATCCGAGCGGCACAACCACTTATCCATTAACATTGCAGTAAAGCTCATAGCCACCGCACAGGCTCTTGCACGCAAACCCATTCTGCATAAGAATCCGACAGCCAATATAACTGCGTAGACCGGCCAGACAGGTTACATAAATAGGCTTTGCGGCATCCAGCTTATCCAGATTATCCCGCAAACTATCCAGCGGAATATTGATAAAATTGGGAATATGACTCTTATTGTATTCCTTCACAGTGCGCACATCCAGCAAAGTCACCTTTTCTGGGTCAAGCGCTGCGATATCATGATAATGGAAAATATCTACCTTTCCTGTCAAAATATTTTCCGCGGCCAGTCCAGCAATATTCACAGGGTCCTTGGCCGAAGAAAATGGCGGCGCATAGCACAATTCCAAATGCACCAAATCATACATGGTCATATTGGCGCGAATGGCGGTAGCCAACACATCGCACCGTTTATCTACGCCGTCCTTGCCAACCAGCTGCGCGCCCAAAATGCGGCCCGTATCCTTGGTAAAAATAACCTTCATACTGATCTCACAGGCATTGGGATAATACGAAGCATGGGACATGGGGAAAACAAACACTTTTTCATAGTCAAAACCCGCCGCCTTGGCAGCAGCTTCCGTCAAACCAGTGCCGGCTACTGTCTGCTCAAAGCATTTCAAAACAGCGGTCCCTTGGGTGCCACGATACACACTGTCCAGACCAGCAATATTGTCCGCCACAATTCGTCCCTGCCGGTTAGCCGGCCCAGCCAAAGGAATATAAGCCTTTAAGCCGCTAACGAAATGAGTCACCTCGATAGCGTCCCCCAACGCATAGATGTCGGCGTCGCTAGTGCGCAGATGCTCGTCCACCTGAATACAACCCCGTTCCGATAGTGCCAGTTCAGCCTGACGGGCCAGCTGGCTTTCCGGTGCCACACCGATGGCCAAAACGAGTAAATCAGCACAATAGGTCTGTCCCTCAGCCGTGTGGACACACACAATGCTGCCCTGCTGCTCCACTGACGTTATCTTCTGATTAAAATACAAATGTACGCCCTGTTTTTTCAGTTCCTTATGCACCAGACAGGCCATATCAAAGTCCAGCGTACTGCGCAGCACCTGTTCAGAGCGCTGTAGCAGCGTCACATCCATACCGGTGCGGCGCAGGTTTTCTATCATTTCCAAACCGATATAACCACCGCCAATCACTAGCGCAGACTTACACGAATGGGAAGTGATGTAGTCCTTGATTTTATACGTATCGGGAATATTGCGCAAGGTGAAAATGCGCTCGCTGTCTTCCGGTACGGAAGCCGGACGGATAGGCTCGGCGCCAGGAGATAAGACCAGCTTGTCATAAGATTCCTCATAGCTTTCTCCGGTGCGCAGATTCTTTACTGTCACAGTTTTCTCGGCAGGATGAATGGCCACTGCCTCAGAGAATACCCGCACCTCTACCCGAAACCGTGCGTCAAAGCTCTGGGGCGTCTGCAGCACCAAATATTCCTTCTTGGTAATCACATCGCCAATATAATAGGGCAAACCACAGTTGGCAAAAGAAATATATTCGCCCCGCTCCAAAATAATAATTTCCGCATGCTCGTCCAGACGGCGCAGACGGGCTGCCACCGAGGCGCCCCCAGCCACACCGCCAATAATCAAAGTTTTCATGGAAAAACCTCCGTTTTTTGATTTTCCTGTCATAAAAACAACATAGAAAAGATATACTGAAACTATTTTAACAAAATTGCAGAAAAAAGCAAAGCTTAGAAAAGATAAATATGCAATTTGTATATGTAATCACAATAGAAAATGATTCCTTGAGTAAAAATTACAATTCTGAACATTTTTAAAAATTCATTTAATAATTTTACTGTTGGCATTAAACAGCTATTTTTATCAAAAATTTTGAAAATTTTTCTTCCTATGAGGTGAGCTTGTACCTTTGAATTGCAGAAATTGTATGGTATAATGGTTCATAACGGTCCATTTTGTGGGATTTATACCCAAACCGGAATAAAAAAATAATTTCTTAATTAAAGGAGGAACAATCATGGCATTGGTAACAACCACTGAAATGTTCAAGAAGGCCTACGAGGGCGGATACGCAGTAGGCGCATTTAATGTAAACAATATGGAGCTGATTCAAGGTATCACCGAAGCAGCCGGTGAATTGAATTCTCCGCTGATTTTACAGGTATCTGCCGGCGCCAGAAAGTACGCCAATCACACCTATCTGGTAAAATTAGTAGAGGCAGCTCTAGCGGAGCAGAGCCATATCCCCATTGCATTGCATTTAGACCACGGCGCTGATTTTGAAATTTGTAAAGCCTGCATCGACGGCGGCTTTTCTTCTGTAATGATTGACGGCTCAAAACATTCTTTTGAAGAAAACATTACTCTGACCAAACAGGTAGTAGAATACGCCCATGCCCACAATGTTGTGGTAGAAGGTGAGTTAGGCCAGCTGGCAGGGATTGAAGATGATGTAAATGTAAGCAACGAGGACGCCAAATATACCCAGCCTGACCAGGTGGAAGAATTTGTGGAACGCACCGGTGTAGATTCTCTGGCTATTGCCATCGGTACCAGCCATGGCGCATTCAAATTCAAACCGGGTCAAAAACCTATGCTGCGTTTTGATATTTTGGAAGAAATCGAAAAACGTATCCCTGGATTTCCTATCGTACTGCACGGCGCATCCAGTGTTTCGCAGGAATACGTAAAAATTATTCAGGCCAATGGCGGCAATCTGGCTGATGCCATCGGCATCCCAGAAGATATGCTGCGTCAGGCAGCCAAAAGCGCTGTCTGCAAAATCAACATCGACTCCGATTTGCGCCTGGCTATGACTGCCGGTGTACGGGAAGTACTCTTTGCCAAGCCTGAAGTATTTGACCCTCGTGAATATCTCAAGGTGGGCCGCGCCAATGTAAAAGCTGTAGTTGCCCACAAAATCAAAAATGTGTTGGGTTCTGAAGGGAAAGCGCTGTAAAAAAGCGAATCAAATTTGAAAATCAATATGCGGAGGAAATAAATATGAAGTTATTTTTAGACACCGCCAACCAGGCTGAAGTCGAAGCTGCTGCCAAAATGGGCGTGATTTGTGGTGTGACCACCAATCCCTCACTGGTAGCTAAAGAAGGCGGCGATTATATTCAGCGAGTAAAATACTTCTGCGATTTAGTAGGCGGCCCTATCAGCGTAGAGGTTCTTGCAAACGATGCTGAAGGCATGCTGCGTGAAGCACGGGAATTGGCCGCACTTCACGAAAACATTGTAATCAAACTGCCTATTACTGCCGAGAGTCTGGCTGTCATCAAACAGTTGAACGCTGAGGGCATCAAAACCAACGCTACTCTTTGCTTCTCTGCCAACCAGGCAATTTTAGCCGCACGGGCCGGCGCAACCTACGTGAGCCCTTTCGTCGGCCGCCTGAACGATATCGGTCAGGATGGCATGACCCTCATTGAGGAAATCCGCACCATTTACGACAATTTCGGCTATGAAACAGAGATTATCGTCGCCAGCGTGCGCAGTCCCCGTCAAGTAACAGACGCAGCGCTCATTGGTGCAGACATCGCTACCATCCCTTACAAAATTCTCATGCAAATGGTTGGCCATCCCCAAACCGACCTAGGCATCGCCAAGTTTGAAGCAGACTGGGCAAAACGGAACAGCTAAGCCCAAAAATTGAGAAGCCAACTTCCTGCTTTATGTTCTGCGTCAATATGAACAGCTGCACAGACTGCTCTTGAAGCGGGGAATGCAGTCCACAATGCAAAAGACTGCTAAGCAAGTGTCCATATTGGGCAGGACGGGCGAAGTGCAGCAAATAAAGTCAAAGTGGCAGCAAAAAAATATATAAATGAAAAATTGAAATGGAGGACACAATCACATCATGGATAGAAGTTTAGCAATTGAATTTGCCAGAGTCACAGAAGCAGCAGCAATCAACTGCGCCCACTGGATTGGCAAAGGTGAAAAAAATATGGCAGACGGCGCAGCGGTAGAAGCTATGCGCAAAATGTTTGACACAGTAGCTATCAGCGGTACTGTTGTCATCGGCGAAGGCGAAATGGACGAAGCACCTATGCTCTATATCGGTGAAAAAGTGGGCAAAGGCGGCGTTGAAGTAGATATCGCCGTGGATCCTCTGGAAGGCACCAATTTAACCGCAAAAAATATGAACGGCGCCATTGCAGTTATGGCCATTGCAGAAAAAGGCGGCCTGCTCCACGCGCCGGATATGTATATGGACAAGATTGTCGTGGGCCCAAAAGCCAAAGGCGCCATTGACATCAATCTCCCGCCGGAAGAAAATATGCTCAATGTAGCCAAAGCATTGGGCAAAGATGTACGGGACCTGAACATTGTTATGCTGGAACGGGAACGGCATCAATATATTGTAGACGCAGCCCGCAAACTGGGCGCTCGCTGCAAATTCATCTCTGACGGCGACGTATCCCCTGTCATTGCTACAAGTTTTGGCATAGAAGGTATTGATATGATGATGGGCAAGGGCGGCGCGCCTGAGGGTGTCATCGCTGCCGCTGCTATCAAGTGCATGGGAGGCGACATGCAGGGACGGTTGGTACCAGAAACGGAAGAAGAAACTCGTCGTGTACACGAAATGGGCATTGCCGATGTGAATAAAGTATTGACTTTGGATGATTTGGTATCCACCAACGATGTGTATTTTGTAGCTACCGGTGTGACCAACGGCGATATGTTAAAGGGTGTGCGCTTTACCGAAAAGCATGCCATCACCCATACTGTGGTCATGCGCGGTCTTACCAGCACCATCCGTTTTATTGAAGCATATCATGACTATGACCACAAACCGGGTTATATTAAATTAAAGTAATTACATTGCTATTTTGAAGGTGGAATTTATTTGCTATATAAGCAAGAAGAGTTAGAAACAAAAACGATGGTAGAGCTTTATCGCATTGCTAGGGAGTTGGAAATCCCCTACTATTCCAAACTGCGCAAAGCGGAATTGGTTTTTGAAATTGTCAAGACCTCTGCCATGAAAGAACGGGAAGGACAGCTGTGGGCAAGCGGTATCTTAGATATTACTTCTGAAGGATATGGTTTTTTGCGTCCTCTGGGATACACACCCAGCTATGATGATATCTATGTTTCCCAATCGCAAATCCGCAAATTTGATTTGCGCAGTGGAGACCGCGTGGAAGGCTGGAGCCGTAAGCCCAAAGAAAACGAACGCTTTTTTGGATTGCTGCGCATTGAAAAGGTAAACGGTCAGGACCCCAAATTATCCTCGGAACGTTTGCATTTCGACGGTCTGACTCCTATTTACCCGCAGGAGCGCATTAAACTAGAAAACGGTCCGGACACCTACGCTATGCGTATGATCGACTTGGTTGCGCCCTTGGGAAAAGGACAGCGGGGACTTATTGTTGCACCGCCCAAGGCAGGCAAAACAGAATTGATCAAACAGGTAGCTAACAGTATCGCCCATAACAACCCTGAGATTGAAATTATTATCCTGCTCATCGACGAACGCCCCGAAGAAGTTACCGACATTGAGCGCTCTGTAAAAGCGGAGGTCATCAGCTCCACATTCGACGAACCGCCGGAAAATCATGTGAAGGTCGCTGAGTTGACATTAGAGCGTGCCAAACGTGTGGTAGAATCAAAAAAAGACGTCATTGTTCTCTTGGACAGCATTACCCGTCTGGCACGAGCCTACAATTTAGTTATGCCCCCCAGCGGTCGTTTGCTTTCCGGCGGAGTGGACCCCAGCGCCCTGCACAAACCAAAACGCTTCTTCGGCGCGGCCCGTAATGTGGAGGAAGGTGGCAGCCTGACCATTCTGGCCTCGGCACTTATTGAAACTGGCAGCCGTATGGATGAGGTCATCTTTGAAGAATTCAAGGGCACAGGCAATATGGAACTGATCCTGGATAGAAAGCTGGCAGAACGGCGTATCTATCCAGCATTGGATATCAAGCGCTCTGGCACACGCAAGGAAGAGCTTCTGCTCACAGAAAAAGAATTGTCCACAGTGTGGCAAATTCGTAAGGTTTTCAGTAACCTGGATACCGCCGAAGCTACTGAAACCCTGCTGGATGGCATGAAACGCAGTAAGGATAACGAAGAACTTTGCCGCCTGTTTTTCAAAAATACGAACCGTAGCCAATAGTATAGTGCTCACAAAATTGAAATCATAAAAAACTAGGCATCGCAAACTCATTTCGTCTGATGAGTTCGCGATGCCCTCACTTTATATGCACAAGATAGTTTCCTAGGATTTCTGATGCTAGGATTTTGCAGCAGCCACCGTTTATACCTTTGCAGATTCACCATTCCCATTTATATATGAAGTAGTATGTTACCTTGTCGGCATTTCAAGGTCTGCAAGCGCATTATTTAAATAGTCATTGAAAGGTTTTATCATGTGGAAAAGCTCCGTTGCCTTTGTGAGAAAAATTTCTGTATCGCTCAATTCTTCGTCTTTTATCGGATATTCCAAATGCCAACTCTTAAATTTCAAATATGCTGCCTGCGGATGGTCTTTTTCATATCCCGCAGGAACATTCTTCAACGCTGTCCCCTTTACCGTAAAATATGTTGCAAACTCCCGCTGTTGGATAATCGTTTCCCATTCTTCACCATTGTGCGCGATATAATCCCGTATCATTGTCGTTGCTTCTTTGAACATATCTGCAAACAAGCCTCCGCCCACAAAGGACTGATTGTCTGGTTTTATCATAAGATAATATCCAACAGGAACCGGTCGTTTTCCTTTAGAAGAAATATGGGCACGGAATGCGGGATTATAAGGTAATTTATCACGACTGAAACGGGTATCCCGTACAATCTTAAAAGTAAGGTCTTTGGGCTTGTTATGCAAAATGCTGCTGTCAAATTTTCCAATTTTCCATATCAATGCTTGCAGCAAATCTTCAAATTGGGCATTTGCTTTTTGGAACTCTTCTTTATGCTCATGATACCACTCACGATTGTTATTCCTGCTAAGTGCAGATAAGTACTCCAATATAATTTTTGTATTGATAGGCTGTTCCTTTCTTTTATGCATTTCGAATAATGGAAAATTGCTCGGAATCTAATAATTCCCGTATCAAATGCTCCATGCGCTGAGAAGATTGGTAACCCTTACAAAAAGAAAAATCCTGCGACAAGTCATCTATCTCCTCCATTGCATGTTTTACATCAAGTATCGTTTGCACAGAAATCTCCATGGCCGTTGTATACTCTAGCTGCAATGGATTTATCCGATGGTTTTGTACTGCGTAATTCACCCTGTCCTGACATTTGCATTTTCCTCTGCCATATGCGCCGCAATACCGCTCGAGAAAATCCGCCATCTTTCGTCGTATGCGGACAAGCCGCTGACGATATGCTTCAGGAGTGATATCCAAAATTTCCGCCGCAATTCGGCTATCGACTTTAAACATTGTTCCCAATACAAAAATACACCTGCTCTCTGTATCAAGACATTGTAGCATTACATTGGTGCAGGACAGTTTCAATTCCTCAGCCAAAATGCTTTTTTCCACATCCTGCGTGAAGTCTGGAACATCCTGTATGCTTCCGTTCTCTATATCATCTCCATAATACTCAAAGCTCAAAGGATGTTGGGCAAACATATGCTTTTTGTAATTTTTCAGATAATTCACCGCAATACGGAATACCCATGTTGTCAAGGAGCTTTCACCCCTGAAAGATGACAAATGGGTAATGATTTTCAATAAAATATCCTGCGTAGCATCTTCGGCATCAGCAAAGGTACCAAGCATCCGCAGAGATAAATTGAATATCATATCCTGCACATCTGCAATCAGCACTTCAAGAGCTTCTTTGTCCCCTGAGGCAGCTTGAGCTACCAAAACTTGTACTTCTTTTTTGTTATTTTTGTCCATATTATTTCCCTCCTATTTAATTAGACAATGGTTTTCACTCCGTGTGACAAAAAAATTATTTTTCTAAAAATATAGTATAAATCTCTAATCTATTTTTGCGAAGAGCTATTTATGGTAGAACTGGCTATCATTTTATGGTACAATTTTTATTAAGTAAAGTGAAAAATCCATCCAGATTCATAACGATAGGATCACTGCTACAAATATGATTATTTTGATAACAGGGATTTCGCATGCAGGCAAGACAATGCTTGCCCAAATTGTACGATTCAAATAAGGATACGATGCTTCATTTCATGGATGAAGTGGAGCAAAGGGGGATTATATCATGGAAATTTTAAAGCAATGCCAAATCTGGCATGAAAGCAACGAATACCAACAGATCATTGATACGCTGGAAGCACTCCCTGCTGAGGAACGCACGCTAGAAATAGACAGCGAGCTAGCACGTGCTTATAACAATCAGGCTGACCCCACCAAGCCTGAAGGCATAAATATGCTCAAACGGGCTGTCTCTTTGCTTGCCCCCCACGAGGAATACTTTCAGGGAGAGCATTTTTGGAACTTCCGCATGGGGTATGCCTATTATTATCTGGACCAAGAAGGCGTTGCCTTGCGTTATTTTGAAAAGGCACTGGAAACCCGTCCCGGAGATGAGGACAGCCAGTGGTTTATTGATGCTTGCAGAAAACAGCTTGCTCTACCTCATTTTGAAAAAAATTTCCGGCAGCGCACAGAAGAAGCCTGGGCAGCCTTTGAAAAAATTGAAGCAGAAATACGCGCTTTCATGTATATGGATACAAACCATGAGCGGGGCGATGAACTCATTGCGAAATGCAGTGCTGTCCTGGAGATTGCTTTTGAACATATCGCTTTCGAAATTGGTTTTAATGGTGAAAAATATGAGCTCATCCTTTCTCCCGAAGGACTCCACGCCAATCTTTTCCCTTTGGTTTACTTCCAGCGGCACGCTCCTTCCTCAGTGTTGGAGCACTGGAATATCTGGGTAGGTCGTCTGTCCAGCTGTGATTTTACGCTGCACGTCGATGGCTGGGATATCTCTGGTGAGGATGTACAAATCTGGACAGAGCCGCGAGGAGAGGAGCAGATCTCTCTAACATTATACTGTGAAAAGCTGCTGTCGTTGTTGCAAGAAAATGAGAGAAAGGCATGGTGGATGCTCTCCCTTTTGACAGATCAAGTCTTGGGAGATATCGCTTCCATCGCTCTGATTTATGATTTTGATATCGTACATGAGCCAAAAGCCCAGCCTTCTATTCTATTGTCACAGTTACCTAAAGCAATAACAGATATGGGCCTTTCTTTAATAAGCGATGCTGCCGCCTATCTGGAACATAGCTATGTCGCCTACGAATTGGACCCAGTAGAGGATCCTGAAGCTGACTGGAGATTGGATAGCTATACAGGTAGTACCCGCCTGCCTGCTCTTATCAATGAATACGCCAGAGGTGAGAGTGAAACGATGGATAGGTATCACGCAAACGGCGTGATTGCTGGATTCCTATGTTATCCTATAAGGGAATTTTGCGGAGAGGAACGGGCAAAACAGATATTGGATTTCAGAGACAATCTGCAAGCAGCCATTGAAAAAAATGCCGGAGCGAATGCAGTGACCTTTTTAGGCGGTGCATCCGGCCTCTACAGCGGGTATTTGGATTTCATCGCTTGGGATCTGCCTCCTGTTTTGGACGCGGCAAAAACGTTCTTTGCGGAAAGCGGTCTGTCATGGGCAGGTTTTCGGGTATTTCGTCGAACTGTCGGCGCAGTGCGCTTATGGGAACAGGAACCTGTGCTAAAAATAGATACAGAAACTAGCTCAATTGCGGACAGGGATTGAAACACATTTCACCCACCAGACAATCTGAAAATACTGACCAGACAAAACCTTTTCCAGTATGATAACCCCTTTTCCCTTCTGATTACGTGATATTATTGGGAACGGTCACAAAGAGAAAACAGATGAGCTTATTCGTCTTGAGGAAAGCCATAATACGATAAAAGATTATATATTAGATACTCTACCCGGCAATTTATACTGCCTGTCAGACTTTTCTATGGGATAACAATGTTGAATGCAGCTGTGTAGCAGTACAGCTTCTGCCCAGATATAGATCAGAATGGAGCAGGTATTGGTGCATTAGCCGACACTTTGTGGCAATCCACTGTCTGGTATTTCTGGTGGGATTAAAAAGGAGAATATTTCTATGGGTTATGATGTAAGTTTTCACCCTATCACACCAACAGAGATGAAAGAATGGTATTTTACTCCTCTTGAATGGGTGAAACAAGGCAAAGAAACAAAAGTATTAGAGCTGGCCTCCATATCTGGAATGGAAGATTTTTATGCTGAAAAGTATTTGAATACGTTAAAGGTAGGCGCTGCAACAAAAAACACAGAGTTATTTGATAAGAGTCATGGATTTTGTATTGCAGTGATTCAGGGCTTTTTCAAAGACTACTACTACACTAGAGGAAGTGCCTTCTCTTTTCTGGTAAGACAAAAGCCATAGTATCAACGCTATGTTACGCCATGGAACCGGATTATCCCAAATGGTTTTTCCAACCCTGTTAAAAATCAAATCGTGGAAAACTATTGCTCTGGAATGTATCTGGCTCCTATACAGGTAACAGAGCTGCTCCGAGATTTGGAGCATATCCCGAAACTGCATGCCGATTTTGAGGAACTCTAGTGTGAAGGACAGCTTGATGTGCTCAAAAAGGCCCTAAACGCAGCCTAGAAATTAAACTGTGGGTTGCTGGAGGCTACAGAGGTAATTGCGCCAAATCCTATCAGCCCTAATGACAGTATTTGCTATTCCAATCTTTTTCACTGTGACCGCGATGACATTTATCTCTATATTGATACCGCCATGAAGCAACTCGCTCAAGCAATGAAGCAGGAAACAAATAAATAACACACCATGTGTGGTAGATAACCTGACATATAAGTATTCCAGAAACAATCAAATAAATAGAGAGTATCCTGACAAACAACAATATATGCTCCCCTGTGTTCTTTCCATTAGATAGCTGCACAAAGGGAGCATTGCATGTTTTAATACCCTTTTATTTTCATTGTATCTGTCATTACAACAAGCTCTTTTACTATATCCCTACCGTCTCGATGGCATTATATGAATGCCCTGACCGTCGGCTTCCTCTACTGCTTCTGTAATACCCTCGCAGAAGGTTGGATGAGGCCGCATGGTTTTGCCCAGCTGTTGGCGGGTCAATCCCAGCGATACTGCGGTAACCAGTTCCCCAATCAAATCAGTGGCCCGGGCACACATCAGCTGCGCACCTAAAATCACATCGGTTTCTTTATCGAACACCACTTTGATAAAGCCTCTGTCCTGTTGTTCGATTTTCGTCTTAGCGTTGCCGTTCATACTATATTTACCGGTAGTAACTTCCTTGCCGGCTTTTTTGGCGTCATCGGCAGTCATGCCGACGGAAGCAATTTCCGGTGTGGTATACACACAGGATGGCACCAGAGTAAAATTGACAGTGGCTTCTTTCTGTCCACTGATATATTCCACTGCAGCTATGCCTTGGGCCTCTGCCGCGTGGGCCAGCTGCACACGGCCAATGACATCACCGATTGCCGAGATGGTGGCCACGGAGGTACGAAATTGGTCATCCACTGCGATAAAGCCCCGCTGTGTCAGCTCCACTGTAAAACCATCGGCAAAGAGTCCTGCTGTGCAGGGACGGCGGCCTACACTGAGCAGTACCACATCCGCCGCTGCCGTCTGCTCACCCTTTTTGTCCGTAAAATGACAAACCAAACCATTCTGGTCTTGGCAGATTCCCGACACCATGGCCGAGGTAAACACCGTCACGCCCCGTTTTTTCAAAATCATCGTCAGATTTTGGGAAATTTCCCGCTCCATAGGCGGCAAGATTCGTTCTGCTGCTTCTATAATCGTCACTTCTTTGCCCAATGATGCATATACCGAAGCCATTTCCACCCCGATCACACCACCGCCGATAATCAATAACCGCTGACAATCCATGCCCTGTGCTTCCAGCAGCGCATCGCTGGTGACAACGCCAGGCAAATCAGCGCCCTTGATGGGTGGAACGGCAGGTACTGAACCGGCAGCCAGTAAAATATGACCAGCCGTTAGGGTTTCCTCTCCAGCCTGTACTGTATTGCCATCTATGACTTTGCCCTCTGCCGCATAGACATCCACTTTGTTGGCCTTTAACAACTGTGCGATGCCATCTCGCAGTTGATGAACCACATCGTTTTTGCGCTGATGGATTTCGGCAAAATCATAGCTGCGCTGGCCCAATTCCAGACCCAGCGTTTCCCATTCTCCGGCCTCCCTGTATAAATTGGCAGTGTGCATCAATGTTTTGGTGGGAATACATCCTCGGTTCAGGCAGGTACCGCCCAATTCCCCTTTTTCCACCAGTGCTGTTTTCATCCCCAGCTGACTGGCCCGAATGGCTGCCACATATCCGCCGGGGCCTCCGCCGATTACGATCAAATCATACTGCATTTGCCCAACTCCTCTCTTATCGTCCACCATTTATCTTAGCAAAAGGCCGCCAAAATTAGCACAAACGCCATTTCAGCGGCCTCTCCAATTTTCATTTCAATGTATTCTTATACGCAAAGTTTTAAATATCCTGCTCCAGCAAATACTGGCATACATCCGCGATTTCCTGCCGCGGTTCCAGCTGACTCAACCGCTGGGCCATCGCTTTGCTGCCAAAGGCACAGCCTGCAAGCTGTGCGGCCATCTCACCAATCAAATTGGCATCCATGGCATCCGAATAGATGACAGCCTGCTGAATCTTTCCGCAGTTGGCCTGACACTGCAGCTGAAAATTGCCCCAGGAAAACCGGTGCTCCGTCTCCCAGCTGAAGGGAATCCGCTGCCCAAAACGCCATGCGTCGGAACGGAACTCTCTCTCATAGGCAGCAATTATCTCCTCATCCAGCCATACTTGCGAATAAGGCTGCACCTGATGACCATACACCGCCTGCATCCCATCAATCAAAGCCTGTTCCAGTTTTTCTTTCGTCAGTTCCAGATTGAGTTCCTTCAGGTTCACCACTCGAGACTGCACCGAAGTCACGCCTTTGCTGGCCAGTTTACTGGCCGATACCCGCAGATATTTGCCCAGCATTTCACGGTCAACGTCCATCATCAACGTGCCATGATGATAGCAACGCCCGCCGGATTCATAAAAGGCATTGCCGGAAAACTTCCGACCGTCGGCAATTAAATCATTGCGACCGCTTTTTTGTGCTTCAATGCCCAACTGTCGCAAAGCATGCAAAATCACATCCAATTGACGGGGCACATGATAGTCCTTTTTGCCGATGAGGAATGTAAAGTTCAAATTGCCCAGATCATGATACACTGCTCCGCCGCCGGATAACCGCCGTACCATCACACCACCATCCTGTTCCAGCTGCTGTAGCTTGCATTCCTGCCAACAGTTCTGATTGCGCCCAATCACCACAGTGTGTTGATTCTGCCACAGATACAAAATGCAACTGTGTTTTGGTACATTCTCCAGCAGATAGCGCTCTAAGGCTAGATTGCGAAACGGTTCTGTCTCCTGCTGGATATAATAATATGTCCGCTCCACCATGCTTCCCCCTCCATCCCTTTGCGTTATAGAGTATACCGCTCCTGTACTGCTTATTTTTTTGTGCTCTTCAGGCCTGTTCACACCGATAACGCAAAACTGGCTGCCGTGCTGCCAGCACTTCGTCTGGCCGTTTGATCTGCCCATGATGGGGCGCATCATGCATCTGTGCTCCATCCTCATGAGCCATTTGATATAGTTCGCGCATTACCTCCGCTGCTTCGTCCAATGTTTCCCGTGATTCCGTCTCGGTAGGTTCAAACATCAGGGCCTCGTGAACAATCAATGGAAAATACATGGTTGGTGGATGAATACCATGATCAATCAATGACTTAGCCACATCCAACGCCGATACGCCGGTCTCTTTTTTCAGTTCTTCCAGGCTGAGCACAAATTCATGCATACAAGTCTTGCCGTAAGGCACCGGATATAGATCCTTCAGCTTTGCCATCATATAATTGGCATTGAGCACCGCTCCTTCACAAGCGCTGCGGATTCCTTCTGCCCCCAGCGTCAGCATATAGGTCAGTGCTTTCACAACTACCAGGAAATTACCATGGAAAGCTTTTAACTGCAGCTTTTCCTCCTGCCCATTCTGAATAGCACAACCTGGCAGATAGGGCTGCAAAATGGATTTGCAGGCTACCGGACCGCTACCTGGGCCACCGCCACCGTGAGGGGTGGCAAAGGTCTTATGCAGATTGAGATGTACCACATCAAAGCCCATATCGCCGGGCCGTACCACGCCCATAATGGCATTAAAATTGGCACCATCGTAGTAATTCAAGCCGCCGGCCTGATGAATGATATCGGTAATCTCTAAAATATTGCTGTCAAAAATCCCTACCGTGTTAGGATTGGTCAGCATCAGCCCTGCTGTGTCCTCCCCTACACTGGCCCGCAATGCGTCCAAATCTACACATCCGTCGGGACTGGAGAGAATTGTCACCACAGTAAAGCCTGCCATGCTGGCGCTGGCCGGATTGGTGCCGTGGGCAGCGTCGGGAATGATAATTTTGTTTCTTTTTTTATCGCCCCTTGCTTCATGGTAGGATTTAATCAGCAAAAGGCCGGTAAATTCACCATGGGCACCGGCTGCCGGCTGAAAGGTGATGTCATCCATACCTGTCGCTTCGCATAAATACTGCTTCGCTGTGTCTAGCACTTGTTTGCAGCCCTGTACTGTACTTTCAGGCTGTAGCGGATGAATATTGGTAAATCCGGGCAACACTGCCATTTCCTCATCAATTCTCGGATTATACTTCATCGTGCAGGAACCCAACGGATAAAACCCGTCATTTACACCATGCGCCCGTTTGGCCAGCACGCTGTAATGTCGGCTGATTTCTGTTTCTGACAATTGAGGAAGACGCAGCGGCTGCTCCCGCTTTAATTCTTCCGGCAGCTGCACTTCTGGCACATCACAGGCCGGCAGCAAATCGCACCCCCGTCCCGCATGACTTTTTTCAAAAATCAGTTGCATGATGCACACACCTCCTCAATGATTGCAGCCGCCTTATCCAGCTGTTCTTTGTTGACCACTTCGGTCACACACCAAAGAATTCCGTCTTTCACCGGCAGGCCACCTAAAATGTCTTCTGCTGCCAATGCATCCAGTACCTTTTGGGCCGGTACAGGAAATTCCGTCACAAATTCATGGAACCAGCTGCCTTGGTTCAGCACGTTTACACCGTCAATCGCTGCCAGCTTCTGCGCAAAATAATGGGCTTTGGACATGGACTGCCCTGCTGCCTGTTTCATACCTTCCGGTCCCATAGTGCTCATATACACCGCCGCAGTTAAGGCACAAAGCGCCTGATTGGAACATACATTGCTGGAAGCTTTTTCTCGGCGAATATGCTGCTCTCTGGCTTGTAATGTCAATACATAGGCACGGTTGCCATCGGCATCTTTTGTTTCCCCTACAATGCGGCCCGGCAATTTGCGGGTCATCGCGAAGGTAGCGGCCATAAAGCCCAGGTAAGGACCGCCGTAAGCCAGCGGCATACCCAAAGGCTGCCCTTCACCCACTACCACATCCGCACCGCAGGCAGCCGGTGTTTTCATCACAGCCAGCGCCATGGGATTGCAGCCCATAATATATTTTGCGCCGGCCTGATGTACCGTTTCGCCCAATGCAGTGCCGTCTTCAAAGTTGCCGTAGAAGTTTGGCTGCTGCACATAGAAACAGCATACATCGGCAGTCAGCGCCTGCTCTAATGCTTCCGTGTCCGTACGGCCGTTTTTCTCTGGCACAACACGCAGCTCGTAGCCTGCGCCGTAACAATAGGTGCGCATGGTAGCCAGCACATCGGGATGGGTCGTAGCCGATGCTAGCGCTACGGTCCGTTTACGTTCCCTGCACATGGCTATGGCTTCCGCCGCAGCGGAAGCACCATCATATACGCTGGCATTGGAGGTATCCATACCGGTCAAATCACAAATCATTGTCTGGTATTCAAAAATAGATTGCAGAATTCCCTGGCTCATCTCAGCCTGATAAGGCGTATAGGCTGTCACAAATTCTTCCTTGGCGGTAATGTATTTTACAATAGATGGAATATAATGTTGATATGCGCCTGCGCCGCGCAGAATGGTTCCAAATACTTTATTCTGACGGCTCATCGCTTCCATCGTCTGCCGTACTTCCAATTCTGATTTTCCTGCAGGAATATGCAAAGACTCTTTCAGCAGAACAGAATCGGGAACATTTTCATAAAAGGCAGCCACCGAATCGACACCGACGGCAGCCAGCATCTCCTGCTGTTCTTCTTTGGTAGAAGGTATATACTGTCCCATACTTATTCTCCCTGTGCCAAAAAGGTTTCATATTCCGCAGCACTCAGCAATTCTTCCGTATCGCCCACATTTTCAACCTTAATAAACCACGCATCATAAGGAGTTTCGTTAATCAACTGAGGCGCATCCAATAATTCTTCATTGATTTCTGCGACCTCGCCGCTTACCGGACTGAATACATCGGATACTGCTTTTACCGATTCTACATCGCCAAAGGCTTCGCCAGCCGTTACCGCATCTCCCGCCATTGGCAGATTGACAAACACCAAGTCGCCCAGCTCCTGCTGCGCATAGTCTGTCAGGCCTACCGTCACAGTGCCGTCACCGTTTTCTTTTACCCATTCATGAGATTTGGTGTATTTTAATCCTTCTAAAATTGCCATTATAAAAACCCTCCTAAAATTTTTTGTTTCGTTATTATTTTCTTCTAATTGCCATTTTCTATGTGCATTCTGTTTTTGGCTGCGATACCTTTCCGCAACATATCGTGATTCGTTCCTGTTTATTTTTTCGGCCGTTTATAAAAAGGCAGCGGCACGATTTCGGCGGTCACTCTGCGTCCGCGAATCTCAACCTCCACTTCGCTGCCCACTTCACCGTAAGGCTTCTCCAACAAGGCCATAGCCACAGGCATCCCGATAAAGGGACAATGGGTGCCAGAGGTGGTCATCCCAATCTGCTTGTCACCCACATATACCGGGCAGTGTTCTCGGGCAATACCGCGGCCTGTCACCTTTAATCCTACCCGGCAGCGCTTCGGCTCACCAGCTACCACTAAAGCAGCTTTCCCGATGAAATCCTCTTTATCCAGTTTTACAAAGAAACCCAAGTCTGTTTCCAGCGGTGTTACAGTATCATCCATCTCATGCCCATACAATGGCATCGCTGCTTCCAACCGTAAGGTATCACGAGCACCTAACCCACAGGGAATCAATCCCTGTTCCTTACCTGTTTCCAGAAGCAAATTCCACAATTTTGGACCATCTTCGGCGGCACAGTACAGTTCATAGCCCAACTCTCCTGTGTAACCAGTGCGGGAGATCAAGCAACGGATTTCTCTCACATCTGCTTCTTGGACAAAACTGTAATATTTTTTTGGGATCTGTGCGTCCTCCACCAAACCAGCCAGAATCGCCACCGAGTTTGGTCCTTGCAGGGCTACCTGCGCAATTGACTCTGAAATATCGCGGAACTGTACATCACCGGACAGATGACTGGAAATCCAGTCCGCATCTTTGTCTTTGTTGGCTGCATTAACTACTAACAGATAACTTTCCTCATTGACACGATAGACCAAAATATCATCCACTACACCACCCTGCTCATTGCACATAGGACTGTAACGCACCTGACCATCATACATCCCACTCATGTCATTGCATGTAATCAGCTGCACATTGCGCAGTGCATCAGGACCGGACAGCACAATTTCTCCCATATGGGAAACATCAAACAGACCACAGGCACTGCGCACTGCCATATGTTCCTTAATTACACCTGTCTCATACTGCACCGGCAACAGATAGCCACCAAATGGTACAATTTTTCCACCGGCTGCTACATGGCAGTCATACAGCGGGGTTTTCTTTTCCATACATCATTCCTCCTCGCAGATAATAAGTTTGTGAAAAAAATAATAAAATAAAAAACAGAGACACAAAAACAATAACGTGTTCGCTATCATTCCTGTGCCTCTGTTACTTTACCTGAAAGATTCCCTGCGTCCGCAAGTTGCTTCTTCGGTGCATCTCTGCTTTCCAGAGTGTCGTCAGAATCCAGTCCTTTTTGCCTGAGAGTTTTTGCTCTTGCACCTTCGGCGATGAAACTACAGCATCACTGCAGCCATTCTCTCCCAGATTCCTCAACCGACTTCTATTTGTCTTTTGTTTTAGTATAAAGAATTCAAACTTCCTTGTCAATGCCTAAATATTTATACAGCCAATTGAAAAAAGTTTGAACCTAAAAACGGCTGTACTTTTTCCATTTCCCGCCTACCTGTCAGAATAACCGTAAGTAAAAGTACCACACATTTTATTTGCGATAGTCTTCGCCCTGTGTATCATCTTCTATCGTCTTGATAAGTTTTGCCGAAACTCCGCCCACCACGCAATTATCCGGCACATTTTTGGTGACAACGGCTCCCGCAGCCACCACCACATTATTTCCAATTGTAACACCTGGAAGGATTACACAGTTGCCGCCAATCCACACATCATTCCCAATAGAAATCGGCTTGGCAATGCCAAGATGCTCCCTTCTGCCTTTTGGCGATAATGAATGCCCAACGGTAGAGATGAGTGTATTCGGTCCAATCATTACATGATTCCCGATATGCACCGGCGCAATATCCAAAATCGTCACATTGTAATTCGCAAGAAAATAATCCCCCACATGAATGTTCAATCCATAGTCGCAGTTAAAAACCGGCGCTACAAACGGATTTTCGCCAACTTGTCCAAATAATTCCCGATTGCCTCTTCAAGCGCCTCCTCGTCCCCGCTGTCAATCGAATTCAGTTTTTTACATCCCGCAATGGCCCGCAGCTTACGGACATTGATTTCTTTATCCCAAAAGGAATACTCTAATCCCGCTTCTAATTTTTCAAGCTCTGTCATTTTCTCCAAACCTCCAGCACAAATTCTCAAATACCACAGAAGAGCGCAACTCTCTTTTTCAGGAAATCCGCCCTTCTGTTTTCTCCATATTGTTAGCAATATGCGTTCTCAAAAATAGTCAGATAATCTTCATCGGAGAGGGGCAGCGGATCCGCAGTAATATCGCCGCCAAGTACCTGATGCACTTTTGCGGGATACTTTTTCAATTCCTCTCTTGTAATGCCCTCTTCACTCATTTTAAGATCCCCGCAGCCGATTTCGGCAATCAGTTTATCCAATGCCATAATGAAATCCTTTCCGCTGGACGGATTTTCCACGCCCATTGCTTTCGCCATCTTTTTCATCGGCTCCTCCGCTGCCTTACGTTCCGCAAAGAAGTCGTAATAAGCATGCGCAATCTCAATCAGACCAGCGCCATGCACCAGATCGTCATGGAAGCTGCCCATGACATGTTCCATCGTGCGGGCGGAAGTACACATCATATAATATCCTGCAAAGGTATTCGCATAAGCCATCATCTCACGGGCTTCCTGGTTCCTGCCATCCTTCACAGCAACCGGAAGATATTTGGCAACAAGCTCTATCGTTTTCAAGGCAAACATTTCCGCCATGGGATGTACATTTTTATTCACAACCGTTTCCGATGCATGGAAGAAAGCGTCCATTCCCTGATATGCTGTAAATTTGGGCGGCACACTCATCATCAAATCACTGTCCACAACGGAAAGCGTCGGGAACATAGATGGGTAGAAAATTCCTGTCTTTTCCTGGGTTGCATCGTTGGTAATCACAGACGCAATATCCACCTCACTGGCCGTTCCCGCCGACGTGGTAATGCAGACAATAGGAATCGCCGGATTTGCGGGCGTTTTCTTACCGCCCGCAGCGCTCAGAGAATAATCCCAGATATTTCCCTGATTTGCGGCCATCAGCGCAATACATTTTGTGCAGTCCATCACAGAGCCGCCGCCCAGCGCGATGACAAAGTCGCAGCCATTCTCTCTGACGGCCTTGGCACCATCCATAACGTTGATATCAGTGGGATTGGGACGAATCTGATCGAACAGCGCATAAGCCACGCCCGCCTCATCAAGTTCCTTCTCCAGACTTTCCAGATAACCGTATTTTTTCACGGATGTGCCGTTTGACGTAACGATCAGCGCTTTTTTGCCAGGGAGCATTTCGCTGTGCAGCTCCTTTAATTTCCCCGGTCCAAACAACACCTTTGTTGGCATAAAAAAGTTAAAATTGTACATTTGTGTTACCTCCATTTTTTATTAATAATTTAATTTCTGCTCAAACATACAAATATCGCGTCAGACAATTCCTCTTGATAGAACGCTCTTCACTGTTTCATTCCTCAAACGGATTCCTATGTTGTCAGTCTGCCGCATAGACACAATCGCGAACCAGAACATGTCCTTCCTCCAATTTTTTACGTGGATTTCAAAATCAAGCCGTTCTATCGCCTTAAAAATCCACCTGATCCGGATGCAGACCGGAACCTCCGCAGTACTCCATCCCGTTTATGATTTCCATATCCTCTTGTGTAATCTCAAAATCAAACACATCGGCATTTTCAACGATTCGGGACGGTGTCACAGACTTGGGAAGGGGTAAAATATCGTTTTGCAGACACCAGCGAATACAAAGCTGTGCCGCCGATTTATGATACTTCGCGGCGATATGTTGCAACGTTTCATTGCTTGGCATCCGCCCTGTTCCAAGCGGGCTCCACGCTTCCACTACGATATTATGCGCTTTGCAGTAGGCAACCGCTTCTTCCTGCATCTGTCCCGGATGGAATTCAATCTGGTTTACCATCGGCTGTACTTCTGTTTCCATAAGCATCCTTAAATGATGCGGCAGGAAATTGGATACGCCGATTGCTTTGATCCGCCCTGCTTTGTAAAGTTCCGTCATGGCACGCCATGTTTCCAGATTGATCTCTTCCCAATTCTCAAACTGCGAGGAAGAAGCGGGCCAGTGGATCAGGTACAGATCCAAATAATCAAGGTTCAGGTCAATCATTGTTTTTTCAAAAGCGGCCATTGTGTTCTCGTAGCCTCTGTCGGGATTCCATACTTTGCTGGTAATAAAAAGACTGCTTCGTTCTGCTTGGGACGCCTTAATGCCTTTTCCAACGCCCACTTCATTTCCGTAACAGGCCGCCGTATCAATATGACGGTACCCTGCCCCGATTGCCTCGCTGACTGCTTTTACGGCAATATCGCCGTCTGGTGTCTGCCATGTGCCAAAGCCAATGCACGGAATTTCATATCCGTTATTCAACCTGAAGGTATCTGTCATTTTTTTCATTTTCGTGTTTCCTCCTGTCTGTTTTTCGTTTTCATTCCCTTTCTAATTTTCTCCTGTCAGCCATTCATGATAAGCATGAATCGGCAGCATCCTCCAAGTCCTTTTCTTAAATTTTTGTTTCCTGACAATTTCCCTTCAATAACACACCATTTTCCGCAAGAATTTTCTCCACAAGCAAGCCCCATCCTTAACCTTCATCCCGCACTGGAAGGCCTTAGGACTGTTCCCATGCAGGATTTCGCGGCAGATAATAGAGCCGTATTCCTGCTCAAAAACCTTCGAGGCATTGCAAATTATTTTGTAGGTGTTTTCCCTGCTTTTGCCGTCCAGGCTGCCGCTGCTGCAAAAACAACTGATCACAGCCACCGCCGCAGAAAACGCACCGCAGACCTCCTGCTTTCCGCCAAACCCTCCGCCGAAACCTTCCATCAGGCGATATGCCGTTTCCTCGTCCAGTCCCAGTTCTTCTGCAAACGCTGCAAATACCGCCTGTGAACAGGTATATCCTTTTTTATATGTCCTGCTTGCGGTTTCCAATTTTATACACCGATTATCCACGCAGCCTAAAATATCGTTCCTTGTTTCCATAATCGCACCTCCCTGCTTTCAACCTGTTACAAACAATATACTGCAATTTCTCAAAAAAGCCCACGCTAAATCTTAATGATTTATATGGCAAATTCTAATTTTCGTGATATACTGTTTATATCGCAAGTCTCCAACCTAAAAATTTACTTGTAAGGAGCGTATTTGCTATGGAATCCTCTTCACTTCCCACGGCAATGGAAAAACTGGCCAATGATTTTGCAAACAGAAATTGGGCATATCTTGATGTCGAACCCGGAAGCTGCCAGGAAAAAACCTTTCGCTGGCCTGGTCTGCCGGAAGAAGAAATCATGATATGCGTTCACAAGGGGAACCAGATTCACGAAATGTTCCACCGACAGGATTTTTTCTTTTTTAATTATGCCTACAAAGGAAGTTACGGCGCTTTCAGTTACCGATATGACAATCACATCACGGTTCATGAGGGAGAATGTTATATCGGACAGCCTTATGCCGGATACGCTCTAAATAAACAGAGCGAAGAAGAATTCATCATCATCGGCATCCTTATGCAAAAGGAAACCTTTTACCGTTCCTTTCTGCCGCTCTTATCTTCCGATGAGAAAATGTTTCACTTTTTTCTGGATCCTCGGACAAACACTTTCTCAGATGAGTTTATCCATCTGAAATTCAACGAATGCGCGCCGGTACGTCCATTGCTTGAAATGATGGTACAGGAGTATGCTTTTCCCAAGGAAGACACCCAGAAGATTTTGAAGCCGCTTGTACTGGCACTTTTGATGTACGTGGCAAGACAGTACCGCGCAGAGAAGCCGAGGGAACAGGACGGCACGCTTTCCGATAAAATTGTCCGGTACATGAGCGAACACACCGATGCCGTCACCTTAAAAGACATTGCAGCCCGCTTTTCCTACCATCCTAATTATATTTCCGCTCTTCTCCATCGAGAATTGGGCAAAACCTTTTCGGAAATTTTACTGGAACTGCGCATGGAACGGGCGGATATCCTTCTGAAAGGAACCAATCTGTCTATTGAAGAAATCGCCTTGATGCTCGGATACAGCAACAGCAGCAACTTCTATAAAGCATTTCGGGAATACTACCATACTTCTCCAAGGGAATATGAACGAAGTTTTTTGAGTTCATCCCAAGAGAAGTCAAAGTTATAGAAAAACAGGCTATCTGTGAGCTGTGTTCACTTCTAAACACAGCTTCTCATAAGAAGAACTATACATCGTTGCAGAAAAAAGCTTCCGGTCATACATGATGTGCCGAAAGCTTTTTTTCCTACCTTTTCAAATATTCTGATTTTGCTATTTGTAGTAACTTAACACAAGAAACCCGCTTCCTATTTTACGTCCTCCTGTACACAAGCTGCGCCGCCATGTCCATAACCCCATGTGCCTTCTACAGTAACCGCTACATTATCATATTCCGGCCCTGCTGCGCCAGGTACACGGAATGTATAATTGTCCACCAGCATAACTGGCTTTTCTTCAGGTTTTTCCAGTTGAGGCACATACTCATATGGATATCGATAGGCACGATAAACCATATTTCCCAGTGGGCCGCCAAAATAAGGAGACACATATTCCCACACAATTTCGTGCTCTTCGGTTACTTCCAGCATATGACCGCCAACGCCTTCTGTAATGAAAGTGTTCCCATTGGGCAAACGCTGCGCAGAAGACACCAACGGACTATAAAAATAATGCGCTCTGGCCGGACCTTTATAGCCCATTTCTGATGGCGTAAACTGCCAAACAATTTCTAATGTCACTGGATTAAATTCCAAAACCCGAGAATAATCCCGTTTATAAAATTTGGTCCCGTCTGCGCAAGTTTGATTCGGAGCACCAAAGCCCGCCCAGCCGCCATTATCAAAAACAAGAATATTTCCAGCTCCCGGTAATCCCTGCGGAATCATATGCGCATGGTGAGGGCCAATGATTACGCCGAGCTTTTTCAGAGAACTTGTCGCTTCAAAATCAGGTCCAACCCGCCACACAATTTTTCCGGTCTGTTTGCTGATAATCATTAAAATATTACTGGTACGGGAGTCAATGATAAGATTATCTGGATGAAATCTTTCGTCACCTTGTTCGTACCACCTGTTAGGACCCAAAACACTCATGCTGTTAATATGCGCCCAATCCGCCATATTCACAGGATTGGTATATTTCAAATTTGGATTTTTATATTGCACAAGCTTACTAATATTATCATAACCCATTTCCGAAAAGTGTTTATTCAATTCCCATTCCCAGATAATATGCCCTTGCTGATTAACCTCAATAATTGCGTCATCAATCAACATTTTATCTGTAATTCTGGTATTATAACAATTTTTGTGCACGAGAATCAATGTGTTCCCGCTGTTCACCTTGCACTCCATTTGAGGCACATAATAGCCTACCGGATTCCCCTCCCGCTGATAATCATGGTGTTGTCTAAGCATCCATTGATCCTCCACGTCTGGATCTCCCTTGATAAACTCATATTGATTAAACTGCCAAACAATATTTCCATCCCAGTCCACCTGTACCAGATCTATTTTATCCTGATAACTGACAGAATCATCCCGTTCTCCGCGATGCCCCAGCACCTGTCCGCCCGGCAATAGTTTGTTGGGAAATCCCTGCAGGTCTTTCCACAGCCGTACAACCTTTCCATTCATATCAATTAACATTGCGCCTAATTCTGATGCCGGAAACAATGTGTAGCCGTTGTAGCATTTTTCCGGCTGATATACTGTTACGCCTAATGGCATGATTCTTGGTCTTCCCATATTGTCCTCCTAAATATAAATAAATATCGTATGCTATTTTCGCTTTTCATCCAAATCAGAAAATAATGTTGCTGACAGGTATGCCATAAATTACAACTACAAAAAATGAAATCAATACCAGTAAAATACTATATAAGTATGCCTGCTTTGCAGGCACCCATTCCCGATTGCCATGCAGCAACGCACCGCTCGGAGACGCTGCTGGCGTTAACAATGCCACATGTAAGCAAAGTGTTATGAGAACTGCCGCTGCAACGGAATTTCCTCCGATTTCCATTGAAATGCTGTACACAATTGGCATAAAAATCAGCCCAACAACCGCATTATTCATAATATTCGTCAGAATCATTGACAGCACTATCAAAGTAAATAGAAACATCAGCGGTGTTTTTCCAGAAAAAATCGGCAGTAAAATTTGTTGCAAAAATGCCTTGATTCCTGTTTCTTCTGCTGTCATTGCCGAAGAAACTGCCATCGCAGCAGCGGCTAAAAATACCAAATCCCAAGCAATCGTTTCCCCTGCAATTCGTTTAAAATTCAACAGTGGAGTACCCTCATATTTCCATAATACCAGAACAATCACTCCCGCAATCACAATCCCGGTAGCCGACATTTTATTCAGCAATATCGTCAGACCCAGTGTTTTCGGTAAAATACTAGGCACCAGCATAGCCAAAATACATACAACCATAACTGCAGAAACTATTTTTTGTTGATTATTTAGTTTTTCCAATTTTCCAAAAATTTCAATATCAGCATTTTCCAATAATGTCACATCCGGTTTTATCACAAATGCAGCTATCAATATATAAATGGTCAAACAAATGAGGGAGATGCTGATGACCAGTGCCATATACTGCAGATAATCCACTTGCAGACCGGAGGCTTTTTGAAAAGCGCCTAAAATAATCAATGGAACACTTTTAAATGGCAGTGCAGCTAAACCCAGACAGGAGGCGTAAATCACACCGACTACCATAATGACGGAATATTTATCCCCTTTTTTATAATTCAATTTTTCTAAAATGTCATAGAGAATAGACCAGGCCAGCACGATTGTCGTCATCGCATTTGTCAGAGCCGCCAAAGTATACGTTGCCAAAATAAACATAAACGAAAAAATCCATGGTCTTCCTTGATTCATTCTGCGTGTAATAAACCACTGTGCAATATGATTGGTTATTCCCCAATATTCTAACGCCCCAACCAACGCCATGATAAAAATAATCTGTACAACAATATCATTCCCAATCGACATAGTCAAAACATTGGACATATTGCTGTACTCACTTAATCCCAACGCCACAAGACCCAGCAAACTAGGCCACAAGGTTCCTACAAAGGACCATAAATAGATTAGCCCTAAAAAAATACCCAATGCCTGCATTCCTATTGCTGTAATCGGTTCCGGCGGTACAATATGACCAAATCCAAACATAATTGCAATTCCAATCAAAGAATGCACATAATACCCTATATCTTTTTGCTTACTCATAAATATAACCTCCTAATATCATGTATTCGCAATTGCTTAATAGGAATTATAGCACCGATTGTTATTCGAGTTTTTGACCTAAGTCAAAAAAACCAAATATACTATAAATAAATATAAAAAGTCATGTTACTACAGTTCGCACTTTTGTAACATGACTTTTTATATTTATTTCAATCTTCCATTTTCATCCCGGCCGCATAGTTTCGCAAAACAATTTCATCCATTATTAGTATCCGCTTCTCTTCAATCTGGATGATACCATTTTCTTTTAATTTTCTAATAATTCTTGACACTGTCGATATATTTATTTTTAAGTAATTCGCCAAGTCAATATACTTAAACCATTTATTAACTACCAATCTTCCATCAACATATTCTGAAAAATTAAGCAGCATTTCACATACTGCATTCGCACTTCTGTTTTCCAAACAATGAACCGCAATATTTCTATATTCTCTGGATTGTTCACCCAAGGTAATCAAAATTGCTTCTAACAGGTCACTATAATTCTTTTGTTGTTTTAATCTGGCACAAGAAACTTTATAATACCTGCAAGCTGTTTCTGATATAATACTGATTTGCGCTTTTTCCGTTTCATCTGCTTTAAAAACATTATGAATTCCGACAATATTCGGCGCAATTAGATAGCTTAACACTTCTTCTTCCCCATCAAAATTAATTCGAACAATCCGAACAGCGCCTTCTACAAGAAAATAAAGCCATTCTGCAGGATCACCCTGTCGGTAAATATATTTTTTCGGTTTAATCTCGCGACATGCATCTTCATTAAATAGCTGCGGATTATTTTGAACCAACGCTAAAATATCCATGTTTGCCTCCTCCGACAATTTTCCATCAAGCTATACTGCATACAAGCACATATTACATTCATACCCAGCACAGTGCGTCTTATTTATAATAATATTATAGCGCAAAATTCCTTTTAAAGTAAGAAGGCAACCCATTCTGTACAAATATACTCCACTCTCATCAACAGAAAAAAAGCAGAGATATCTGCACGCTTGCCAGATGCCTCTGCTTTGTCTTTCTATTCATTTTCTATTCAAACAGTCCAGTCACACTGTCCTTGATGCCCAGCACATTATTTTTCAACGCGCTATAGCCATAAAAAATACTGCCGTCTACGTTTCCATTGACACGGTTATAGGCAATCTGACGAGTCAGTTCCTGCCCGTCCAACCATTGACTGCCTTGGTTGCTGTCGCCTGTTTTATAGGCTGCATGACCGACGTATAATTTTACACCGGTTCCCCGTGTCACATTGCTCCACCAGTCCAGCAAAGTAGCATAATCACATTGCTTATGACCAATCTGCCAGTAAATCTGAGGCGCGATATAATCCAGCCAGCCCTTTTGCACCCATTTGCGGGTATCGGCATAATGATCATAGTAGGTTTCTACACCAGCGGTGGTATTCGAGCCTGCAGCATTACTGCTTTTGTTGGCCCACACACCGGCAGGGCTTACACCAAACACGACACCCTGCTTTTGGTGTACTAGATCGTAGGTTTCCTGCACCAATAAATCTACATTATGCCGCCGCCAATCCTCGATGCTGCTGTATCCCTGCCCATACTTGGCAAAGGTTGCCGCGTCATCAAAATTGCCGTCGGGATAAAAATAGTCGTCATAATGAATGCCCGCCAAATCATAGCGGTCCAGCAATTCCTTTACGCCCTGCAGCACCAGATAACGGGACATGGGTTCTCCCGGATTCAAATACAGCTCACCGCTGGAATGCGCAACGACCAGGTCCGGATATAAACGGGCAGGATTGGTTTCTGCCAGGGCGCTGGTATCCCAATTGGGTTTGGCTGCCGTCCCGCGCGTAATTTTATACGGGTTGATCCAGGCATGAATCCCGATTCCCCGTTTTTTCCCTTCCGCTACCAGATACGCCAGCGGGTCAAAGCCCTGCGCTGGCGCCTGTCCCTGCGTCCCTGTCAGATACACCGACCATGGATACAGATTCGAGCGATATAAGGCATCGGCAGTGGGGCGTACCTGAAAAAATACCGCGTTCAGATGCATCGCCTGCGCATTGTTTAAGATTCCGTCTAACTCCTGTTTCATCTGCTCTGCCGATAATCCTTGCTTACTGGGAAAATCAATATTATATACGCTGGCAATCCATACCCCGCGCAGTTCTTCCTGTACTGCAGCCTCTGCCCGCTGCCCATCTGGCAAAATGTACTGGTAACTGCCAAAGAGCAGACTTAGTGCAAATGTCACAAGACACAGCTTCGCCATCCATTTTTTCATCATATATCCTCCTCGTATAATAAGTTTGTAAGCAAGGAAAACAGCTTACAGACTTATTCTTTTTTATGTATAAATGGTAAGGACATCTAAGAGGAACTCCCCTCATCCCGATTCCCATCTATACAGTCCATAGTTATATTTCAATATAGGTTGATCCTGTGGTATGATATCAGGTAGAGTCTGATGTCCGAAGGCACTGCTGTTCCTCCTTTCAGCCGGCTTAGTCCAAGACTGCTTCGTAAGCATTCAGCCTGGCACATACGGCACATTTCGCTAACACAGAATTTTCATCCCCAGTCGTTAGCCCCAGCAAAAAAGGCTGACTGAGTGCATGCTTGTTTCGTTGATGCTGTTTTGAAGCTTTACTGCGAAACAGTATTTAAATCTACCATCACAGATAATGTATGCTTTAATTGACGATATTGTGGCTCGAAATGTTCCAGCAGGGCATAAAATTCCGACGAATGATTATTTTGGCAAAAGTGCAAATATTCATGCACCAGCACTTGATGAATGCAAGCCATAGGCGCCATGGCCAGCCATAAATTTATCACAATTTTTTTCTGCTGGCTGTAGCAGACTCCCCAACTGCCACGCATTTTCCGCACGATAAATTGCGGCTGAGGCAATGACAGCGATTCCAGCTGTCTGCGCACCTGCTTATCCAAATCCGGCAAAATTGTTTCCGATAATTGTTGCCGGTAAAATTTCTCGGTCAGTTGACAGCAATGAGCTTTTTGGGTACAGCCAAAGAGTTGTAAGCATTCTCCCGTCCACTGCCAGCGGCGCTTTCCCGCGTCCTTCACCTCTAAAGGATACTGTTTTCCCAAATACGCAATTTCTCCGCCGTCCTCATAGCGATTGCACAAGCCCTGCTGCGCTCGTTCCTCCATCAACTGCCGTGTCTGCTCTTGATGCTGCGCAATCCAGCCTGCCTTTCGTGCAACCGCATCCTCCACGGCAGCCTTACTCAGTCCATATGGCGCCGTTACACGAAGCGTACCATCACGGTCAATATGCAGCGTAATATGTTTCACTTTTTTGTAGGTCACTTCATAGTCTATCATAAATCACCCCAAACTAGTACACAAAATGAAAATATACAGTCCGTACACCAGCAATAAAGCCACGCCCTGCAGGCGGAAAAATCTCTGACTGAACAGCGGCGGCAAAATGGCCAAAAAGCCAACAGCCAAACAAAAAGGTAAATCCAGCAGAACGGTCTGCGCGGAGATTGCCAGACTGCCGCCGGCCAACATGGAACATACCGGCAATATCATCGTCAAATCTATAATATTGGCTCCTAAAATATTCCCAATAGACAACGAAGCTTGCCGTTTTATCAACGCTGTAATTGTCGTTACCAATTCAGGCAATGACGTCCCCACCGCAATCAAAGTCGCGCCGATGATGCTATCTGGCACACCCAATATGCGCGCCAGCTCGCTGCCATTATCCACCAACAGCTGTGCGCCGATTACAATACCCGCTGCGCCCGCGGCAAATTTTATAACATTTACCAATACTACATTGCGACTGTCTCTCACAGGAGTCCTTCTTTGTTCGCTCTGCATGGATTGCTTGGCACTGTACACATTTTCCGCTAAAAAGATGAAGAATAACAACAGCAGCAATAAACTGGGAACTGTTTGCAGCCTGCCGTCGGCAGACAAGGCATACAAGAGTCCGCAGCCCAAAATCATCAAAATGCCTTTGAAAGCAATATTTCGCCGTTTCATTGCTGTCGGCAGACACACAACGGAAATTCCCATAATCAAGCCTAGGTTGGCTGTAACCGAACCTACCGCATTTCCCACAGCAATCCCATTGCTTCCATGCATCGTGGCAACCGCTGACGTGAGAAGCTCCGGCAACGTCGTCGCTAAGCTGACAATCGTCGCTCCGATGATAAACTGGGGAATTCCCGACCGTACAGCAATCCATGTGGAAGCATCTACAAATAAATCCCCGCCCTTTACAATCAATAAAATGCCAAGCAAAAATAATAAAACAATCACAAATACTTCCAAATATTTCACGCTCCTGTAAAAAAGAGATTGCCGCAAAAAGGATTTTTACCACTACGACAACCTCTGTTTTTCTTATATAGCATATCTGTTTTCAAAATTTTTATGCTTTTGCCTTCACCTGATCTTCAAGAACAGCCTGCGCCAGATTTACAGCATGATCACCGATACGCTCCAAGTTTGACAAGATATCCAAATATACTGCACCAGCTGCCGCACTGCAGGCGCCAGCATTCAGCCGTGTGATATGGCCTTTGCGCAGTTCATTTTCCATACTGTCAATGATATCATCCTGCTCAATTACCTTTTTCGCCAGTTCTACATTGTTGTTGCGCAAGGAGGTTAAACTATCGACCAAAGCTTTTTCTACCAGATGCATCATCTCACTCAGTTTTTTATTTGCTTCGTCAGACATTTTGATTTTATTCTCCCGGCAATAATCTGTGAGCTCTACTAAATTCTCCGCATGGTCGCCCACTCGCTCCAAATCCCCCACAGCCTGTAAAATCATGTGGCTGCGTTGAGAAAGAGTATGGTTCACATCATGCCCATAGGTAGCATCAATCACATATTGGGTAATCGCCTGCTCCAGAATGTCCACAATATTTTCCCTGCGCAAAGCCTCTTCCTTATCATTATCACCGTGCAAAAAGTAATAATCTACCGCATATTCCAAAGCTTCTGCCGCCATACGTCCCATATGCAGCATCTCTCTGCTGGCATTGGATAAGGCCATAGGCATATTGCCCAGCAAGCGTTTTTCCAAGTATTTGGGCTGCAGCATCAAATCACGGTCGTCAACCTGATCGGGAATCAGCTTACACACAATCCGATCCAGCACCCCTACAAAGGGAATAAAGAGCAACGTATTCGTGATATTAAACATACCATGGGTTTGTGCAATCTGCATCTTTACATTCATTGCCTCCCAACCGGCACCGGGCAAAAGATTAGATACAGTTTCTACCCACCACGGGAAAATACCACATACAAACAACGGTAAAAAGATTAGTGTCCCAATCATATTAAACATAAGATTGACGATAGAGGTTCGTTTCGCATTGACCGTAGTGCCCAGCCCTGCCAAAAGCGCTGTCACAGTGGTCCCGATATTGCTACCGAAAAGCATAGGTACAACCTGAGTATAACTCATCACACCTTGATACGCCAATTCCTGCATAATCCCGATCATGGCACTACTACTCTGAATTGCTGCCGTCAAAACGGCACCCACCACAATTCCTAAAAATGCGTTGTTTTCCACACTGAGCATTAATTGGGTGAATTGTGGAAATTCCGCCAGCGGCTTCAACCCCTGCCCCATGACATCCATCCCATAGAACAGAAGACCAAAGCCTAGAATGACCTGTCCTAAATTTGTGAACCGTTCTTTTTTAAAGAAGAACAGCAGGAACGCGCCTACAAACACGATAGGCAGAGCATAGTCCGACAATTTGAACCCAATCAGATACGCCGTCACAGTGGTCCCGATATTGGCGCCCATTATAACGCCAATGGCCTGCCGCAGCGACATGAGCCGCGCATTTACCAAACCGATGGCCAACACTGTTGTCGCCGCACTGCTTTGAATGAGACCGGTAACCAGTGTGCCGGTCAGAATCCCGCGAATCGGCGTTTTTGTCCCTTTTTCCAATATATCTCGCAGTTTATCTCCGGCCAGCGCCTGCAAACCTTCCGACATGGATTTCATGGAAAAGAGAAACATGCCCAGACCGCCGAGACAATAAAAAAGTAATTCCATTTCGTTTCCCCCAAATTAGTCCATAAAATCAAATTCGATATCTTGAATTCTCACTGTGTCGCCATCTTTACAGCCCTGCTCCCGCAAAGCCTGCACCACACCCATCGCTTCCACGATTTGCAAAAATCTTGATACCGCGTCATCATTGGCAAAATTGGTTCGTTTCCAATGTCGCTCAATTTCCGGCCCAAACACTATGAATGTGCCATTGCTGTCCCGCTCGATGATAAATTTCTCTTTTTCTTCCACAACTCGCGTAACTTTTACCTCTTCTGCAGGAGTAACTTCTTCCGGCTCCAATTCCACCTGCTCCACCAGCTGCGCCAAACGATATACCAACGGTTTCAAGCCCTCACCGGTAGCCGCAGAAATTGGAAAAATCTCATAGCCTGGATATTCCTGCTGCAAACGCGCCAAATAATCCACATCCCCTATGATGTCGGTCTTATTGGCGGCAATCACCATAGGACGTTTCATGAGAGCCGCATTGTACCGCTCCAGCTCTCGGTTGACCACTGCAAAATCCTCCAAGGGATCCCTTCCCTCTGAGCCGCTGATGTCTATGACGTGCACCAAAACCTTCGTGCGCTCTGTATGCCGCAGGAACCGATGACCTAAGCCAGCACCGTCTGCTGCGCCCTCAATCAGCCCCGGAATATCAGCCATCACAAAGCTGCGACCCTCGTCCACCTTTACCATACCCAAATTTGGCACAATGGTGGTAAAATGATAGTCGGCAATTTTGGGCTTTGCCGCCGATACACGAGAAATGATTGTCGACTTGCCCACATTTGGGAACCCTACCAGCCCCACATCAGCCAGAAGCTTCAGTTCCAGGGTAATCCACCGTTCTTCTCCCGCATCGCCGTTTTCCGCCAATGTGGGAGCCCGATGGGTAGAGCTCACAAAATGGGTATTTCCTCTGCCGCCTCGACCACCCTTAGCCACCACGACGCGCTGCCCAGACGTTGTCAAATCCGCCAGAATCTGTGTGGTTTCCGCATCCCGCACAACCGTACCCACCGGTACACGTAGCACCTTGTCTTCCGCATCACTGCCGTGCATGCTGCTGCCCTGACCATGTTTTCCACGGTCTGCTTTATAGTGCGTATTGTAGCGAAAATCAATCAAAGTACGCAGATTATTGTCTGCTTCTAAAATAATAGAACCGCCATCGCCGCCGTCGCCACCTGCCGGACCGCCCATGGGTACATACTTTTCTCTTCTCCAAGCCACAATGCCATTGCCGCCGTCGCCAGCCTTCACATGTACCTTCGCATAATCATAAAACATCTCTGCACCCGCCTTATCTGCCGTAACGCAACAAACAGAACCGTGTTCCATAACCGTAAGCATGCCCATTAATAAAAGCATCCAAATCCTTTGTGACAATGGACTCCCCATCTTCTGCCTTCGCTTTTTCATAAAACACCTTCAGGAACTTCCGGTCAAACGCAGCCAAATATTCTTCCGTTTCTTCATCGCTGTAACCCAATTCCGGCGCATGCCGAAAAATATACTCCACACTTTCATTGCGCAGCGTAAATTCATTGGCTCTGATATAACTCAAATAAACCGCCTCCTTCACAAAATTTCCCTGTTAGATATTATAACACAGGACAATTTTAATACACCATCAAATTCGCTTATATGTACCGCCAATCCAACTGTACTTTATTCTGCATCATTGTACCCGTTACAGCACCAATTCCTCAATGAGCCGCGCCACACCATCCTCATCATTGGAAGCAGTCAGACGCTGGGCTGCCTGTTTCGCTGCAGATACGGCATTTCCTACCGCCACACCCAGCCCGGCATAGCGCAGCATATCTAAATCATTGTTATTGTCGCCAATGGCCACAATCTCCTCTGCGTCAATGCCCAAATGGTCCGCCAGCCGCGCCAGTCCATAACTCTTCTGGGCCAGAGGATGACAGATCTCCAAAAAATGTCCTCCTGTCACAATGGTATGCACACTGCCGGCAAACCGTTTTTCAATGGACTGCTGCAAAAGCGAAATAGCCTCCGGCTCGGCAAACACGCCAAACTGCGTGACAGGCAATTCGCCCAGAGCAGACGGCACAGCCAGAGGCTTTACGCCAATATGACGGGCATAATCCAAAAATCGCTGTCCAAAGGTAGAGAAATACAATTCCCCATCGGAATAAATATTGTAGTGCAGTTTACTGTCCCGCAAAATTTCTTCTATCTCACCGGCTACCTCCTGGGGCAGATGCAGCGCATAGAGCACATTGCCCGCCGTATCCTTTAACAGCGCGCCCTGATACGTGATTAGCGGTAATTGAATACCCAGCATCTCGGCAATAGGCTGCGCTGAGCAATACATCCGGCCTGTAGCAAAGGTAAACCCCACGCCGGCGTCCATGCATCGCGCGATTGTCTTTTTGGTAAACTCCGACACTGTGCCGTCATCGCGCAATAAGGTATGGTCCAAATCGGCGGCAATCAATTTGTATCCCATACTAATCCACCAGCCAATTCAGCACCGTGCTGACTACAGACAAGAGGATTGACCCTACAATTGCCGGCCACATCCCCATAATCTCAAACCCGCTTACCACGGTAGCCGTCAGCTTCAGCATCAAGCCATTTACCACAAAGGTCAAAAGTCCCAGCGTCATCAGATTCAGCGGCAATGTCAACACCATCAGAATGGGACGAATCACCGCATTGATGATCCCCAAAATCACAGCCGCAATAATCACCGCGCCCCATCCGTCTACATAAATCCCGTCAATGATACTGGCGGTAAACATCAGCGCCGCCGCATTGATAATGATTTTTACAAGCAAATGTTTCAAACTTCTCACTCCTGACTTTCTTTTTTTCTGCTGTCCAACCGCAGCTGTAAATCCTCATGGCTCCGCAGATACCGGTAAATTTCCTCCGCCACAGATTGGCTGATTCCTTCCGCTTCCATGAGTTGCTCTGCGGACGCCTCACGAATCTTCGTGAAGGAGCCGAAATGTTTCAGCAGACTTTTCTTTCGTTTTTCACCCACACCGGGAATATCATCCAAAATGCTGGCCAGATTCCGCTTGCCCCGCAGGCTGCGGTGATAAGTGATGGCAAAGCGATGGGCTTCATCCTGCATGCGTGTGAGCAGCAAAAATCCCTCCGAATGGTCATCCAATGGAATCTCCACATTTTGATAATACAGTCCCCGTGTGTGATGGCGATTATCCTTCACGATACCGCACACAGGAATCTCCAGCTGCAGTGCCTGCAAAACAGACAGCGCCACATTCACCTGTCCCCGGCCGCCATCCATCATAATGACGTCGGGAAACGTGCTGAACTTGCCTTCTTCCTCTGTCTGCTGCTGTTCCTCCAATCCCCTCCGGAAACGGCGCTCCAACACCTCCTGCAGGCTGGCATAGTCATTGGCGCCTTCCACCGTTTTAATTTTAAAACGGCGGTACTGGTCTTTTTTGGGCTTTCCATCCACAAAGACAATCATGGAAGCCACGCTCTCTGCGCCCTGGGTGTTGGAAATATCATAGCACTCCATGCGCTGCGGAAGCTGAGACAGTCCCAACGCCTTTTGCAGTTCTCCCAGTGCAGTATGAATCCGCTGCTCCTGATAACCTGCTTCCAACTCCTGTTTGTTCAGCGCTTCGGAAGCATTGCGCCCCACCAGCTCCACCAATTCCTTCGCCTGTCCCCGTTTGGGCACCTTCAGATGCACACGGCCGTCCCGCTTTTCGCTGAGCCATTGCTCCAGTACCGACTGTTCCTCCAGCTCTGTTTCCAACAAAATGGTGCGGGGAATAAATTGACAATTCAAATAAAACTGTTTGATAAACGAAGCCAGCACTTCACTGCGACTGCTGTCATCAGTACCGCGTAGAAAATAGTTTTCGCGGCCTACCAGCTTTCCGCCACGCACAAAAAAGATTTGCACACAGCACTGATTCACACCGCGAGCCATGGCAATAACATCCTCGTCCCCGTCGCTGCCCAGCACAGCCTTTTGCTGCGTCATAATCTTTTCCACGCCCTGCAGCTGATCCCGCAAACGGGCAGCCTTCTCAAATTCTAAATTCTCTGCGGCCTGCTCCATTTCCTGCCGCAATCGTTTTACCAGACCATCCTGTTTGCCTTCAAAAAACAACGCCACCTGGTCAATCATCGCATTGTAATCCTCTTTGCTGATACGTCCCACACAGGGCGCACAGCACATATTGATATGGGCGTTCAGGCAAGGCCTGTCATTGGTAAAGGTCCTCTGCTTGCAGCTGCGAAAGGGGAAAATTTTGTGCACCATTTCCAGAGAGCTGCGCAGTTCGTTGACGCTAGGATACGGCCCGAAATAACGGGCTCCGTCCTTATCCACCTTGCGGGTCACTACCACACGGGGATACTCCTCTTTGGTAATCTTCAAAAAAGGATAGGTCTTGTCATCCTTCAGGCTAATATTATATTTTGGCCGGTACTTTTTTATGAGATTGCATTCCAGCACCAATGCTTCCAATTCATTATCCGCCAGAATATATTCCAGATCCGCAATATGCCGCACCAATGCTTTCGTTTTCGCCTGTTCCGGCTTGAGCTCACGAAAATAGGAGCGCACCCGGTTGCGCAAATTAATAGCTTTTCCCACGTAAATAATTTCACCCTGATCGTTCTTCATCAGATAGACGCCGGGATTGGTCGGCAAATTCTCCAGCTTCGTCTGTAAATCCACCTGCAAACACCTACCATTCTATATACTATGAACCTCTTACTTGTCGCTGTGCAAAGATTAAAATTTTCTTTTTTATCACCCATATCCTTTACTATTATTATAATGAAAATCATGCTGATTACAAGGAAATTTCCTTTTGCCATAATTGTAGACTATGGCTTTGCATTGGGTATTGGTATTTTTCTTAAATATGAAAACACGCTATAATCAGTTTATGGAAGTCATAAGAGATTAATTTATGGATTTTATAATGTAAGGAGGAGATATTTATGCCGCCGATGATTGATCAGGCGAAATGCAGAGTCTGTGGCTTATGCATGCAGATCTGCCCATTAGACGTTTTTACAAAAAGGGAAGAAAAAATTGTTGTTGCTTATCCGGAAGAATGTTGGCACTGCCGGGCTTGTGTGATTGATTGTCCAGCGCAAGCTATTTCTATGCGCTATCCGTTGTCGCATATGATGTTGCATATTGATTTGGAACATTGAAAGGAAGTGGAGAATTGAACATGAAACTGAAAATAGAGAAACAGAGCATAAAGACAGACGTATTGATTGTCGGTGGCGGCATTGCCGGCATGCAAGCAGCAATTGCCTCTGCCGAAACTGGTACAGATGTATTGGTTGTGGAGAAAGCAGATACTCGCCGTTCCGGTTGTGGCGGAATGGGAAATGATCATTTCCTGTGCTATATTCCAGAAGTACACCAGGAAACATTAGAAGAAGCAGTACAAGGTGTGTTAAAAACGATGGAAGGTCCATGGCAAGATTTAAAAATGCTGCGAATTTTGCTTTCTCGGTCCTTTGAAATGGTGAAAAAATGGGAGTCCTATGGCATTAATATGCGACCTACTGGAGACTGGAACTTTGAAGGTCATACGTTGCCTGGAAAAGTACGGCATCATTTAAAATATGCCGGATTTAATCAAAAACCCTTGCTGACAAAGCAGGCATTAAAAGTCGGCGCCAAAATTATGAACAAAACCGTGATTCATAATTTACTGCAAGATGAAGCCGGAAACGTAATTGGTGCAGTAGGAGTAAGTTTGGAAGATCAAGAACCAACACTGGTTACTTTTGAAGCAAAAGCGGTAATTATCACCACAGGAAATTCTCTGCGTTTATATCCAGGGTTTAACCCAGCTTATTTATTTAACACCGACGATTGCCCGGCGAATGCTGGCGCTGGATTAGCTATGGCATACAGAGCAGGAGCTAAATTAGTTAATATTGATATTCCTTATTTACATGATGGTCCTAAATTTTTTGTACGTTCAGGTAAAGCTACTTGGATTGGCCTATTATCAGATATTGATGGCAATAACATCGGACCGTTTGTAGATGTGCCGACTAGAGAACTTGGCGATCCGACAGCTGAAATCTGGACAGGTGTTTTTCAGGAAAAGCTGGAAAATGGTACTGGACCAATCTATATGAACTGTACCCGCACCAGTGAAGCGGATTTGCAGCATATGCGGGAATCTTTTATTTCGGAAGGCGATACATCAATCAATGAATACCTTGATCAATATGGAATTGATTTACGGAAAAGTATGGTTGAATTTGGAACTTATGAATGTTCGCTAGCGCAGCGGGGAATTGAAATTGACGAACGCGCTCAAACATCCGTTCCTGGCTTATTTGCAGCAGGCATTTGTACCGGTAATGCAAAAGGCAATATCACCAATGCAGCTGTATTTGGTCAAATTGCAGGAGAAGCGGCCAGCGCCTACGCCAGAACTTTAAACGAGCAAAATAATAATCTGGTAGAACAGCATCCTCTGATTGCCCAAGAAATATCTTATGTACAGCAATTTTTGGATAGGGAATGCGGCGCGCACTGGAAAGAGGCAAATACCGCTTTACAGCAAATTATGAAAGATTATGCTGGAGTAAAAATCCGTTCGGGAAATCTTTTTCGGGCTGGCAAAAAATATTTGCAGGATCTGAAACGATATGCAGAAAAACAATTGATGGCTAGCAATGGGCATGAATTGATGCGCGTTCTAGAAGTCATGGATTTAATTGATGTGGCAGAAGCGGTGATGTTATGTTCGGAAAACCGCAAGGAAACAAGAGGAGAATGTCATGTAAGAAGTGACTATACCTTTACCAATCCTCTATTGGATGATAAATTCCAAACGATTTGCAAAGTCGGGGATCATGTGCAACTAGAATTTCGAGATATGGAAAAATAAACCGGATTAAACGTATATTTTATGGTGGTGCTGATATGATTGTTTTTTAGGTTAAGCATCAACCTGATGCGTTTAAATAAGCTGGATATCCGAATTATTTCCGTTTGGATTACTGTTTTAATAACCGAATATTGGATATTCCAAGTGTCATAACATGATAAAACAAAAAGTTGGACTGCTATGCAGCATGCTGTATGGCAGTCCCTTTTCTCAATTTCTGAAAACTAAAATGAGGTGTGTCAATGAAAGCATATCAATATCAGTAGAGAGCTTTACTTTTGATGGTGCTGGCCTGGGGCTTCGCCGGTCTAGCCCATAATTGCGTCGCGTTTCTGTTTCCCTATTTTTCACAGGAATTCCATCTGTCTACGGCTCATAACGGATATCTGACGGCCACCTTGGCCTTCTTCTGGACCTTATCTATCCTATTTTGCGGACCAAGGGCAGCCAAATGGGGCCAGGTGCAGGTAATGGCGCCTGGTTTGCTAATAGGCGCTATCGCTTTAGCTGGCTTGTCCTTATCCAAAAGCCTGGTTCTGCTGTATCTTCTGACTGCAGTCGCTGGTTTTGGTTGCGGCTCTATTGTGTCCTCCAGCTTATCTTTTTTAGCTGAACAGAGCAACCCCAAAAACCGCGGTTTATTTTATGGAACTGCCCAGTCCAGCTTTACATTAATCGGTTCGGCTGGCGGATCCTTAGTCTTTACACGCTTGGGCGCAACCACTTTGAGCTGGAGAGGCTGTTATTTGTTGATGGCAGTCTTGATCGGCCTAACTGGAGCATTGATTTTTATCTTTGGCAGAAAAATTCCCCGTCCAGCACAGGCCACAAGGGAAGCGGAAAAGTCACAACATTTTTCTCAGATATTTTCTTACAAAAATGTGATACTCAGCACCCTGCTGGCTTGTTTTACGATGATGTGGTATTTTACGGTGGCAGCTTTCACCATTCTATATTTGATGGACGCCAAGGCATTGACCGCAGTGGCTGCCGGTGCTATTTTTGCCGGTTTTGGTATAGGCGGTTTCCTCGGTGAATTCAGCGCGCCATTGGTATCGGACACTCTGGGGCGTAAACGCACAGCTTTGTTGGCCGTCCTGGCTGGCGCGCTTTGTTTTTCAGCCTTTGTGTTGTTAGAACTGCCAGCTACCATGATGACCTTGACCATTGCAGGCGCTTCTTTCTTTATGTCTGGCGCTATGGCCATCTTCAATTCAGTGATACCCAGCGAATCAGTGCCACCGCACTTGGTCGCTACAGCAACGTCCTTTACTCCAGCGGCTGGTGAGTTGATGGGCGGTGTGGTAGCGCCGGTTATCGCCGGCCTTTTGTCCAATGCGTTAGGTACAGCTCAGATGATGAATCTGCTGATAACGTTGCCGATACTAGTCCTTGTGGGATTATTGTTTTTGCAGGAAACAGCACCGTCTGTGCTGGCGCGAAGAAACGTAGTGACAGAAAACTAGTATTATACAGAAAAAGTACATGCAAGAATACTCTTTGAGAGATTGCACAACAAAATAAAGCACATAAAAAGATACAAATCTGATAGAAATTCAACTCCTATCAAATTTGTATCTTTTGTTCTTATTGAGAAAATTGTTCAAATGGATAGTTTTTTATTTTTTCCAAAATCAATTGCTCCGCAGTTGAGCGTGTATTTGGTCTGCTAAGACAAACAATGTGGTTGCTACAGTAAAAGTCATCGACAGGTAATTCTTTTAGTGTATCATGAAATATCTTATTGCCAGAATTCAAACTGAGACGTGATATCAACTGGATCGCTTGCGATTGATTTAAGTAGTAACGTTGGGAACCAGTATCTTCAATCTGGATGATTGGCGCCGAGCGTTTTTGATAAGCCGGAAGCTGGTTCAAAAAATTTTTTACATAGACATTAGAAACATCAGAATCCATTAAAAATGGATAGGCAAAAATTTGTTCTAAGCATAAAGGCTGACAATGAAATAAGGGATGTTGTGGATATGCCACAAAGCAAAGTTCATCTAGAAAAAGTTCATGAATTTGCAAATGGTATTTTGAAATTTCACTTTTAATTTTCGGCTCGTCAAAATCATTGAAATGGATAATTGCCAGAGCATGAGAGAGTTCTCCTATCAGTTGAATTGTCTGCAGGGTTGTGTGGAGCTGACTATTAATGACGAGAGAAGGATAAAGTTGTTTTAAATTTATAGTAATATCTGAAATCATCAGACTGGCAAAATTGCAGTCACAACCGACAGTAACAGTTGTGTCTAAATTTTGTAATGATAGCGGTTTGATTTCTGATATGCATGTTACAGAGTTCATTATTTTTTTTGCTTCCGCGAGAACAAGTTCCCCTTCCGCTGTAAAACGCACCCCTTTGCTGGTTCGAAGCAGAATTGGAAAACCCAATTCTTTTTCTAATTCTTGAATAGCCAAACTGATCGAAGGTTGTGAAGTATATAGCGCGCTGGCTGCTTTGGAAATAGAATGACATTCTTCAATTTTTGTAAGAAAAAGAAACTGATTAATTCGCAATAAAATCACCTCGTCAACAAAAATACACTACTTATCATTATAACGCAAATAATGACGATTACAAGAAGATTCGTGTTCTGCCATAAGTACAGACTATGGCCGTGCATTGGGTATTGGTATTTTCCCTAGATATAAAAACACGCTATAATCGGTTTATAGAAATCATAAGAGAATGATTTATACATCCTATATGTAAGGAGGAGATATTTATGCCACGTAAAAAGTGACTATACATTTACAAACCCTTTATTTAGATAATAAATTCCAAACGATCTGTAAAACTGGAAATCTGTGCAATTAGCATCTCGAGATATGAAAAACTAAATTGGAGGTTTCAATTATGATAAGTTCAATTGACCAAGAGAAATGTGTGGGCTGTGGTATTTGTGCCAGAAGCTGCCCATTAGATACTATTCGCATTGATAAAGAGAAAAAGAAAGCCTATATTGCTTATGGGGATGATTGTATGACATGTTATTTTTGTGAACGGCTATGCCCGACTGGCGCAATTTTCGTACATCCATTTAAAGAATTGTTACCAGCTGTATTTCCAGTAAAATAAGGAGGCGTGATTCATGCAAAAAAGAAAAGAATTTACTTTGAAAACAGATATTTTGATTATCGGTAACGGTTCTTCAGGTATGTGGGCAGCAAAAAGGGCCAAAGAGCTTGCCCCAGAACTGGAAGTAACAATCGTAGATAAAGGTCCTACGGATTGGGGCGGACTGATGTCTATGTCGGAAGGCGATTTTGATGCGGTAACGCCAGGAAAAAGTCTGGATGAATGGATGCAAGATCTGGTGTATTATTGGGATGGATTATGTGATCAGAAAACAATGAAAACTTTATTTGGTCTCTCCTATGACCGAATGTGTGATTATCAAAATATGGGTGTCTCCTACTTAAAGGATAAAAATGGGAATTTACGTGGCGTTGCACAACGAGGACTGGAACATATCTGTTTGTATCCAACAGATATGAAAGGTGACGGTGGAGAATCTATGGCAAAAGCACTGACCAAAGCACTGGAAAAAGCAGGCATAAAGCGTTTTGGTCGGATAATGATTGTTCAGTTGATGAAAAACAAAAATGGCCAGATAGAAGGTGCAGCCGGATTTGACACCATATCAGGAGATTTTTATAAAATTGAAACAAAAGTCGTCTTGATTGCAGCAGGACGCGGCGGCTGGAAAGCCTCTTATGGCAATAACACTGCTTCTGGTGAATGGGTAGATATGGCTTTAAAAGCTGGCGCTAAAGTACGCAATTTTGAATTTGTAGAAGTATGGAATGTACCTAAGCTATATGCTTGGGAAGGACAAACGATTTTGCTCCCATTGGGTGCAAGATATGTGAATGCCGCCGGTGAACCTTTTATGTCTAAATATTCACCTAAATACGGCGCCAATACAGATCCACACTATATCACAATGGCGATGGCCTATGAAACGCGGGAAGGACGAGGACCAATCTATTTTGATTTGAGTCAGATGACAGAAGAAAGCATCAAAATGGTAGAACCCAATGCAGGCTGGCAATTATTGAATCATCAAAAATTATCCGATATGGGTATGAATTTCTTCACATCCAAAACAGAATGGATGCCGCAGTTACTGACCGATTTTGGTGGATTGGACACCGACCTGTACGGACAGACAACCGTATCTGGTTTATTTGCAGCAGGACGGTCACGCAGCCTGGATAACGGTGTTTATATGGGGGGATTTGACTTAAGTACCACATCCACAACCGGATATTTGGCGGGAGAAGGTATGGTGCGATATATCAGGGAGAAATATCAACCGACAGCCGCAATTGCCGAAGAACGTTGGAATACTGCTGCACAAGAGATTTATCAGCCGCTACAGCAGAACGGAATCCATCCAAAAGAAGTTTTACGCAAAATTCAGGAACTGGTATTTCCTTATCAGGTATGTATTTTAAAAACGGAGGAATCTCTGCAGGACGCGCTAGAAAAACTGACACGGTTGCAACAGGAACTGTTGAGCAGAATGACAGCTTCCGATCCGCATTATCTGATGAAGCTGTACGAAGTACGGGGGATTTTCCGGGTAACCGAACTGTATCTACGCGCCTCGTTATTGCGGCGAGAATCCAGAGCTGGACATTTCCGCGAAGATTATCCACAGCGAGATGACGAGCAGTATTTGGGCTGGATTCTTTTAAGCGAAAAAGATGATCATATGGAGCATGAATTTAGAAGAGTTCCAATCGAAGAGTATGAATATGAAATAAAAGAATACTACAGTGACCAATTCTGTTTTCCCGTGCTGGAACAAACCGTTGATTAAGGTCAGGAGATGATATTGTTATGGATAAAGTAATTTCGGGGATTAACGAAAATAGAAGTTTGTATATAAAATGGATGATTACCATTTTCGTGCCAATAATTTGTCTGCTCATTCCAACTAATGAAATTTATACCCATGAGATAAAATTATTTTTAGCAGTTACTTCTTTTTGCATTTTGATTATCGCTTTTGAATTGATGCTATTGATTGCAATCGCAATTTTATTTCCTTTCGCCTATATGTTAGTCAGCATTGTTCCTGTAGACGTAGCGTTACAATCTTGGACGACAACAGCGCCGTGGGTAACGCTTGGCGGTGTTATCTTGGCTTGTATCATGGAACGAGTCGGTTTATTGCGGCGCATTGCATATTGGTGCATTATCAAATTGGGAAAAAGTTATCAGGGGTTAATTTTCGGAATATTATTGGGTGGCAATATTTTGAATTTTATTACCGGCGGGCAAGGCTGGATTCCTATGGCAGCTTTTTGTTATGGTGTCTGTAAAGCACTAGATGTCAAAAAACATTCCATTGATGCAGCATTAATCAGTTTAACTGGTGGTATTTCCGTTTCAACAAGCTGTTTCTTCTTTTACACGCCATTTTATATGACCGTTATGCTCAATAATGCACGAAATGTGGTACCTGATCTTTCTGTGAATATGTATTCCTTCTTTATTCAGATGTGTCCATACGCACTATTTATGATTCTTTATGTCTGGTTAATGCCGAAAATTTTCAAACCAACTCTGCAATACCAGGACACAGATTACTTTAGAAATGAATATGCAAAATTAGGAGCTATGAATATAAAAGAGAAAAAACTGACAGTCGGCATTATCCTCGTACTACTTTTTATGTTGACTGGAGACTTGCATCACTTAGATATAGACTGGGGCTTTATCTTACTGCCATGGATTTTGTTCTTGCCTATCATTAACGTTGCTTCTTTCGATGATATCAAGAAAACAGATTTTACAATCGTTTTCTTCGGAGCCTGCTGTATGGAAATTGGTCTGGTCGCAAACTATCTGGGCGTAGGTGCCGCGTTTGCTGCAATATTGAAGCCTTTGCTGGCCTCTTCATCATCCTATTTCATCTTGATGATTATCTATGTAGTATCCGTTATTACCAATTTTTTACTGACCCCGCTGGCTATTCTGGCTGCTTTTTCAGAACCAATAGCCCAAATTGCATTATCGTTGGGCATTCACCCGTTAGGCGCTCTATATGCCTTAATGATGGGTTTAGACCAGATTTTTATGCCACATGAATTTTTGAACTATGTAGTCATTATGGCGTTCGGTCTAGTTTCCATGAAAGATTTTATTAAAATTATGACTTTAAAAACAGTATTGGCAACTGTATTTGTCGCAGCAGTTATGATTCCTTGGTGGTATTTTATCGGGATCATATAATACAAATAAAACAGTACACCGTTATTTAAGAAAAATATTTTAGAAACAAAAAACCGGAGCGATGAAACAGTAAGAAACCTGTTCGTCACTCCGGTTGAAATATTTTCGAATGTTCAAAATGGAATTAACCATCTACTTCAACTTTCGTTTTCTTTACAGAACGGAATACATTCGGCCAGAATAATTTCACCCTGATCGTTCTTCATCAGATAGACGCCGGGATTAGTCGGCAAATTCTCCAGCTTTGTCTGTAAATCCACCTGCAAACTACCTCCTATTCTCTAGCGAAACAGCCCTGGTACCAGCTCATAGACTATCGTTCCTGTTTCATCGAAAATCAGCACCGGCTCCGCACCCATATATGGTGACTTTTCGTCCATCTGTCTGATTGCTTCTTCACTGCCGGATGCCTCAAACCATTCCAGAAAAGAACGATAGCGCAGCCCCGTTTCATCTACAACTTCCACATAAAATTCCACGATGCTGCCTTCTGGAACATCCCAACCCTGATCCATCCAATAAACATATCTTTCATAATAAATGCCACTGTCATCTTTCCTCGAATATGCTGGTGCATCGCTTTCCGGTATGCGCTCCAGCTTTTTCGACGCTGCATTTTTATACGCCTCTTGTCCTTTCTCTGTCAAATCAACAGGAAAACGTTTGTATTCTTTTCCATCTAATAGAACCAATACATCTGCGGAGCGAATCGTAAATTCGCCCTCTTTTTCCAACAGAATTTCCACAAGCTGTTCCGGAGCATAGGTATGGGACTGTCTATTATGGTGTACCACACTGCGCCCATCATATCGGGCATTTACATTCAATACTGCTCCATAACGGGGCTCAATCACCCAGTCCAACTCCTGCGTGCGAATGGTGCCGTGATCATTTAACTTGACCTGTACGACTTCGCTTCGCTCAAAAAGGGGAACTTCAATCTTGGTGGTATATTCAGAATCCTGATACGCCAGCTTCCATTCCTTCCCATTGCAGAGGATGCTTACCTGTGTACTGCCCGGCGTATATTCCTTGGGCACAATGGTACAAATCACTTCCGCAGTTTTCTTTTCAATATCCGCTTCACCGCATTGCCACTGACCAGTTGTCAGCAAATTTCGCTCCTCTTCCATCGCACTCCGTATATTCTCAGAAATAGAAGATACATTGCTGCTTATAGAGTTACTTACAGCACGAAGCTCGTTACGCGTTTCCGCGCGAAGGTCCGTCACATCCTGTTTTAGATGATGTATTTGTATCAGATTGACTACCAGTAAAACACAAACCACTACAGAAATCATTGTTGTGAAATCCTTTTTCATCATCGTTCCTCCTCATACAGTACTGCCAAAACAGCAAATGATTCAATCAACTGTATAAAATAACTGGTTGCAAAAACGCCACATCACGTTCATCTTTGTTCTTACCTTTTCATTTTACTTGATAAACATGCTGCAGGCAAGATGAAAAGCGCATTTCCCAAAAACGCAATGAAAAATCCGCACAAAAAATTGCAATTGTTTACAATGAAAACCATATTTTCTGCGCATGCTGGCGGTACCTGGGCTCCTTTGTATTTCACGTAAAACAGTTTGAAAAATAAATCTATCCATCAAAGAAGCGATACTTGGCAACCAAACCAAATACCGCCCTGTAAACCACAAGCACACGACTAAAAAAGCAAACAGTTTGTTTTTCTTAAAATTAAAATAGGCAGGAAGCCCTTTTGGGGCTTTCCCGCCTTGCTTTCCTGTCAGCAAAAACACTCTTTGCAAACAGAATATCAATTATTTTTTCCTGATAAGCTTCAATTTTATATTTCTTCTGTCGGCAATTTTTTGGAACACCTCTGTCACATACTGACATTGCGCCTTAAATGGCAGTGCAGACAATGCGTCATTATCTTGTATTTGCTTGATTCCTTCCTGCAGCTCCGAGAGTTCTAATAAATTGACTGCTACACAAAAGAAATTTTTCCTGCGCCCGTCATTATAGTTAGATAGTAAGAAGGAAAGAATTTGTGTCTTTTCCTGCTGCTCGAAATTATATTGGGCAATGCCGATGCTTTGTGCTCTCTCCAAATCTGCTTTTCGCCGTCTGTGCGTAATAAAAGAGTCATATTCATCAATCTTCTGATATGTTTCGCATGGATATTCCTGGCACTGGAAACAATATGCAATTCCTCCATGGGCAAGGCTACATTTCGCAATTCTGCAGGATTGATTGCCGTTGCCGCAACCACCACAATGGTTTCCTAAAAGCATGGGACACAATCCGCAATTTAATCCGCAGAGAGAAAATAATTGATTTTTTCGTTCAAATCCTTTCATAATACAAGCCCCGCAAATTCTGACTTTTTCCCTGTCCAGCTTCTCGCCGCGTCTACTCTATACACGCATGCACATACTCTATAGGTACGTTCATACGCTCTGCTGTCTGTTCCGGCGTCATGCCGCTGTCTATAAATCTTTTGCAAACGGTCTTCATATTTTCGCCCACTTCAATAATATGCCTGTCCGGGTCATAGAAACGAACCACACGCTGCCCCCATGCATGCTCCTTCACAGGGTGCACATATTGTACATTGCAGTTTCTGAGGTTATCTGCAAATTTATCAAACTCATCTTCTTCAAAATAGATTTCAAAATGATTGCCACCGAAAGAAATATCATCTGTACCAATAAATTCCCGATACGTGTCCAAGGTCTGCAAGGCCAAACCGCCTGTCAAAACCTTGTTTGCGCCAAAGTCCATGACAACTTGAAGCCCCAAAACATTTTTGTAGAACGCAACGGTTTTATCCATATCCGTTACCACCAGCATAGGGTTCTTAAGCTCCATTTTCGATCACCTGCAAACACCTGGCAATATCAGCTACATATGTCCAAAACTTTCGTTTTTTCTTTCGCAGCTGACATTGCCTTTTTCCCTGCGTTAAGCCAGAATCTTTACGGACGCAAACCCATGCCACCTTCTAAGGTAATAGTTTCTCCACTCATATACTTGAAGTCTGGAGAAGCCAGCTGCACGCAAACACGGCCAATTTCCAACTCTGCATCTCCATAATGTCCCATTGGCGGCATTTTTACGTTCTGCTCAAAAGCTTCTGGATATGCCTGCTTGAACTGCTCCAACTGCGCTGTCCAAGCCAACGGGCAAACTACATTGACATTGATACCGTCCTTGCCCCATTCGTTTGCAGCTACACGGCTCAGACCGCGAATACCTTCTTTTGCCGCAGCGTACGCACTCTGGCCAAAGTTGCCGAACAAACCTGCACCGGAAGCAAAGTTGATTACGCTACCTTTGGTTTCAGCCAAATAAGGATAACATGCTTTCATATAGTGAAACACAGCATACAATCCAGAATACAGTGCCAAGTCAAACTGTTCTACGGTATGATCCGCTAAGGTCACACCAGAGGCAGAAGCCTGCGCATTGTTGATCAGTACATCAATACGACCGAACTTGTCCATCGCCTGTTTCACTACATTGGCAGCCACTGCTTCATTGTCAGCACCGGCACTGATATCTGCCTGCACCGGTAAAACCTGAATGCCATACAGACGTTCCAATTCTTCTTTTGCATCCTCCAGCTTCTTTACATTACGACCGGTAATTACCAGATTTGCACCCTCTTTTGCGTAAGCAGTTGCAATCCCATATCCAATGGAGCCACAACGCCCATCACTTAAAGTTGCTCGACCACCACCGGTTAAAATCACTGTTTTTCCTGTAAAAAATCCCATTACAACATCCTCCTCACATTCTATATAATTTTATTGCTTCTTTTATTATAACTTTTCTCATTATCCCCTGCAATATATCATATTTTATCCATCTATAACAATTTATCATTGCGACCTATTGTCTAGTTTGTGAAAAGAATACACTTCACAAGTCAAGCAGAAAGGGTATAATAAAGATACCACTATTTTGGGAGGTGCAGCTATGCGTCTGGAGGATATGAAATATTTTATAGAAATTGTAAAAGCCCGCTCCATCAACGGAGCATCTAAAACATTGTATGTGGCACAGCCTGCTCTAAGCCGCTCTATTGCAGCAATGGAAAAGGAACTGGGGTTTCCATGCTTGGAGCGCTCCAAACATGGAGTTACACCCACAAAAGAAGGACTTACGGTATATGCGGACTGCGTGAAAATGCTGCAGCTTTACGCGGATTGCAATCGTAAATGGCAAAATATCGCTTATGAAACTTCCGATGTCTGCACTGCAGTGCAGATTGTCGCCTTGCCTATGATTTGCAACAGCACCATGAACCAAGTATTTTTTCAAATCGCGCAAAGCTATTCCCGTATTCATCTCACCTTATTTGAAAAGCAGCTGCATGAGGTGCTCCAGACAGCAGTCGCACAGCCCAACACGCTTGCCCTCAGTCACTATAACGAACAGACAAAGGGAGATATATACGCCTTTGCCAAAGCCCACCACATGCAGATTATTCCGCTTTTTGACGATGAATATAAAATATTTACCAGCTCTGACAGCCCATTAGTCGGCAGAGAGCTCACACAAAGCGATTTAAAAGATTGTATAATGGCCACTTATTCTAATCCAGAGTTGGAAAGCAGAGAGGAATTTATCGCCGCAGGCCTGTCGGGTTGGGACTATATTTTCAAACAAAGGCTGTACCTAAGCAATTATCACGCTATGATGGAAACCGCAGTTACTACACAGAGCCTTATGATTACCGCTAATCTTATGACACAGGACAATCCCTACCGGAAAAATGGCAGCCTGGTTGCGCTAAACGTGAAAAATTTGGATTTACCTGTTATGACCTATTTCCTCATGGTAAACGCCGAGCCCTCCACAGAAGAGCGAATTGTGGCCGACATCATTTGTACCGCCTATTCCGCCCTCGCCAAGAATAAGGCATAAAAACCGGCTTTCTCATGGATATATATCTTGCTTTTAAGAACAGCGTCCTGCAACAAGTGCTTCTTCTATAGTGGTACCTGTTTATATCCATGTTTTTTGAAGTCGGTTTTTATGATAAGTTATTCGATTTTTACCCTGTTATAGTTCCCGTAGTACTTGATTCTCATGATATTACGCTTCCAATCCCAAAAAACGTGCGGCATTATGATACATGACATCTGCTACCACTTCTGGTCTTAGATTTTGCAAATACATCGCCACAGATGTCTCTACATCCACACAGGGATAGGCGGAGCCATAGAGGAATTTTTCCCGCAGCATATAGTTGGCAGCTTCCATATAAGATTGGGCGCCTGCTGCATGTAACGCATAGATATCCGGTGAGAGATATACATTGGGCGACTTAAATGTCAAATGTACTGCCGCCTCTACCCAAGGCCAGCCGCCGTGACACAACACAAATTTCAGCTTTGGAAATATTTTTGCCACTGTATCAGCATGCAATGCGTTGCAGTATTCCGCTGTAGGGCCGTGAAATCCACCGAAGGAAATCATCAGCGGGATTTGATTTTTTTCGCAGAATTCATAGGTTGGAAATATTTTTTCATCATCCATAAAGACTTCTGCAAACCCCGGTTCCATGAACGCTGTCAGGCAAGGACCCTCCAGCACATACTTCTGCAGCACAGCGATAGTTTCCTCGCTGCCATCGGACGCAATCCCACAGGCGCCCACAAAACGCTGAGGATATTGCTCCAGCAATTCCACCAAAGCATCATTCTCATAGCCTCTGGCATTCTTGCGGATGGAAACCACACCGGTCATCTCACCAGCGCGATCCATTTCTGCAAACAATTTCTCCATAGATGCTTCCCGCATAGAGTCAGATAAGTTCATGCCAAAATTCTTGTAGAAATTTTTTACGCCAAAGGGATGCTCTGATTCCATATCGAACATGCCCCCTTTCCCTAAATAGGGCTGAAAAGGCGGACGCAGACGCATATCAATAATTTTCATAATAAAGCAACTCCTATCTAATTATTTTATATTTAATATATTTTTTGAACGGTTCTTTCTATTAAATCAAACCCAGCAAATACCACCATGGCAATACCAGTACCCAAAACAATACCAACGTAATGCCCATTTTAATAATGTTATATTTCATAAATTCTTTCATACTCATCACGCCAAAACCGAACATAACCAACAAATAGGCATTTTCATAGGGGAAGAATACCATATCATTGGCAAAGAACATCGCCATAAAAGGCAATGCCGGATAGGCAATTCCCAACCCTGTACCCAAAGCCGCTAATGGACCGGGGAACATCCCCTGCATGGCAGATGGTGTCATCAACACATTCATAACAATACCGAAAATGATACACAAGAATAAGAATACCGGTTTGGGACAACCCGCCAACAACGGCGTCACATAGGTACTGATTGCTGGGCCGATACCCACAGCGCCACCTACAGTACCAATCCCCATACAAGAGGCGATAAACACGATAAATCCAAGATTCACGTTATCTAAAGATTTTTTTCTTGTCGCGATATCCATTCCCGGCAAGAATGCCAGCATGGGAATGAGTATAAAACCATAGTTAGCATCCAACTTATGAATGGGCTGCAGCAGAATATAAGCAAACAATAACACAACTAACACGACTGTCTTTTTCTCTTTTACCGTCAATTTCCCCAATTTTCCATACTCGGTCTCAAAATATTCCTGTCCGCCGTTTATAGTCTTTGCTGGCTTATACAACTTGATAAAAATGAACACAATAATGAACTGAATGATTGTGAGCGGTAAATTATACACCATTGTTGCCCAGCCAGCCATCTCAAAATCCGGTACAGCCATCTTCACGCCGTTGCCCCAAAGTGCGGGAACTACTGGATTATAAACAAAATTTAACGCAGCAGTAGAAACAATCTGCCCTACAATCATAATCAGAATGCCTTCCTTAGTGTTTTCCAGATGCAGCGCTTTTACCACACCATAGCACAGCACTAATGTCACCATCCAACCGTTGGTAAATGTCATAAGCATGACACATAACCCGGCAATCAACAACGCATATAAAATCTTTGCAAAGCTGCCCTTGCATTTTGTGCCTGCCCACAACACAATGCGCTGCAGCAAGCCACTTTCATCCAGTATGTTGGCAAAAATCATCCCGCCAATTACCATAAAAATCATAAAGCTGCCAGACCAAATCCCCAAAGCCGTGTTGACCGGCGCAGCGCCTAAAATTACATACAAAACCGGCAGCAATAAACCTACAAGCATATTAGGCACTAGTTCAAAAGCCGCCAAGGACAGTGAGAACACCGTCGCCACCAAAAAAGCCCGCATTTCAAAGGTAAATACTTCATTTACTGGAATCAAATAAATACATATGGATATTAAAATTGTTGCAGCCCATTTTATTTTTGCCGCATTTGACATAATTGTTCATTCCTTTCTGAAAGACGCTAAAATTATTAAAATTTCATCTTGTCATAAACAGGAAATAATTTGCGCAAATCAAAACTATTTATACATAGGATTATACGCTATGAATCTGCATTTGTATAATGCTCGCTCAATATGTACTGTTATACTCAACGGTTATAACAGGGTAAACAAAAAAGGAACCAAAGCCAAGGTCGCAAATGACCTCGTTAGTTCCTTTTCACATACTACGACTTTTTATCTTTTGCCTTTCGCTGTTTCGTCTATACGTTGTGCTTCTTGTCGCAGGCACTTTGTCCGGTACAGTCAGAGCATCCGCAACTGCAATATTGTCCAGCGCACCACTGTTTACACTTTTTATAGACTACACTGCCTGCATAAAAACTAATAGCTGCGCCAATCAGAATCGTTGCTAGCATCGCCTGTCCCCCTTAAAAAATCAACAAACCCAATCGATATACAATAAAAGATACACACCAAGCAACAATCAGTTGAAATGCCATGGCTTGCCCTGTCCATTTCCAACTGCCCGATTCCCGTTTAATGGTCGCCAGAGTAGCCGTACAAGGTGTATACAGCAAGCAGAATGTCATCAAGGCATAGGCATTGACGCTACCAAAGCCAACTGCCGCCAAAAGGCTGACCATATCATCCATCCCGGCCTGAGAGTTCAGGTTACCGATTCCAAATAACACGCCGCAGCTGGATACCACCACTTCTTTCGCCGCAATTCCGGAAATTAGCGCTACGATAATCTGCCAATAGCCCAAGCCAATCGGTGCAAAGACTGGTACCAATACTTTTCCGATAATAGCGCCGAAACTCTGTCCCATATCATCCACTAAACCGCTAGGACCGCAATTCAATAATCCCCAAACGATGATAGACGCAACAAAAATCACAGTACCTGCTCTGGTGAGATAGTCCTTTACCTTTTCCCATACATAAATGGCAATACTATGGGCATTGGGCGTTTTGTATTCCGGCAACTCAATAAGCAGATTATTCTGACTTTCTTTTTTATCAATCCATTTTAACGCCAAGGCGGTAATCAAGGCCACCACAATCCCTAAAATATACATAGAGTATGCTACCAGCATCGCATGCTCTGCAAAAAACATTTGTGAAAACACGACATAGATAGGCAGACGCGCACTGCAAGACATAAATGGCGTAATCAGAATTGTTTTGCGGCGGTCTTTCGGGTCCTCTAAGGCTCTGGATGCCATAATCGCCGGCACAGTACAACCAAAACCCAACAGCATAGGAATAAAGGCCCTTCCTGATAGTCCCAGCCGTCCCATAATGCCATCCATCACATAAGCCACACGGGCCATATAGCCGCTGTCCTCCAAAAAGGCCAATGCTAAAAATAGAATAAAAATATTTGGCAGAAATGTCAGAATAGTGCCCACACCAGCTACAATCCCATCTACAATTAAAGAAACAAGCACTTCATTTACCTGAAAAAAAGTCAGACAATTCAAAATCCCCGTAGAACACCAATCAATGGCCGCCTCCACAAAGGTTTCTTTTAGCCAGTCCCCAATATTGAAAGTAAGGGCAAATACCAACGCCATAATCCCCAAAAACACTGGTACGCCCAATACCGGATGGGTCAACAGCTGGTCCATCTTGTCAGTGAGTTGTTCTTTTTTCTCTTTGTTCATCAGAACTTCGCCAATGATTTCTTCTATAAAGTCATACTTCTGATTGATAATGTCCTTTTCATAACTGCGGTCCATGACTTCCGGCAAATCAATAGGATAGCGCTTCATAATGTCCGGGTCCTGTTCCAGCAATTTCAGCGCGTGCCAACGATAATTTTTCATACTAGGATAATGCTGCTTCAATACATCTATAATGGCATCAATCTTGTCTTCAATCAAGTCGCTGTACACCATCGCATATTCTGTATGATGATCATGTTTATGCGTACTGTTTTCTTCCAACTCATCATGGTCATGTACAAAGATTACCGGTTCCTCTTTATCTACATGATGGGCCACCGCATGCATTAAGATGTCCAGACCCCGTTTTTTGCGCGCTGACACCGGGACGACCGGAATACCCAGCATCTCCGGCAACCGATGCATATCAATCTCCATGCCCCGTTCTTCCACAATATCCATCATATTCAATGCCAGCACTACTGGTTTTCCCAATTCGATAAGCTGCAATGTTAAATATAAATTGCGCTCCAGCGCAGATGCATCTGCAATATCCACAATGACGTCCACATCATCGCTCAAAATAAATTCACGGGACACTTTTTCTTCCATTGTATAGGAGGTAAGACTATAAATGCCAGGCAGATCCACTAATTTAAATGTATGACCATGATATTGCATAGAACCTTCTTTTTTTTCTACTGTTACACCGGGCCAGTTAGCCACTTTTAATTTGGCACCAGTATATGCATTAAACAGTGTAGTTTTCCCACAGTTGGGGTTGCCCACAAAACCGATATTTACTGTATCTTTCATTTTGTGGCCTCCTCAATCTGGATGCCTGCTGCAATGTGTTGCCCCAGCGCAAAGCGTGTTCCTCGTACTTTCACAATCAGCGCGCCATTTTGTTTTTTATTTAATACCGTGATCTGCGTTCCCGTTGTAAGCCCCAGAGCTTCCAAGCGACGCTCCACGGGAAGTTCCAACCCAGATACATCCACCACCTGATAGGTACATTCTATATGACTGTCATTCAAATTCAAGGTCATGACCTCCTCATTTATTTCTGCTGAATTTTATTTACCTTAAATTTTATCACGCTATGCTACAAATTGCAATGCAAACCCGCTTTTACTTGCATATGTCTTACTCCCATTTTTTGTATTAAAATTTCTTTTTCCCAACCACTATACCTATATTTCATACCCTTCATCACTTCCCAATTCCACAAAAAAGTTGTTGTACCATCGAGTTTTCGATTGCACAACAACTTTATCTGATTATTTTCTTCTATAAAAGAATTCCTAGGTAGGATAATCCATTTTCAATATATACAGCCAAAGGCTTTTTCCCCGTCAAATAATAAACTGCAGCTTGCTGATCAGGATGCCGGTGGTAGCGTTCTTCTTTTAAGGCTAAATAGTTTTCTTCGGGAGATTTTCCCACCTTACGATATTCATCATTGCGTCCCAGCAACATCAAAGCCTCTAAGGTTTCCACACTTTCCCGCTCTAAAGTCATCAGATAATCGTTCAGTGCCTTTTCTTCTGGAAGATACACGCCCCACTTTTTAGGACCATGCTCTGCCTCATAGGCTTCTCTGGCAGTTTCTCTTTCTGCTGCTAGACGCATCGTTTCTTCAATAATATCTTTTTCTTCTGCAAACATAAGCGCTCTCCTTTTACTGACATTGTCTCATATATTATATTGTATCTTCTGTCGGTGCAGGCTCCGACGCCTCCGGTTTTAGCACTTCACCAGGAATCCCGCCGGGCTGTGTCGGCTGCACGTCAGGAGTCGAAGGTTCTGCAGGTGGCTCTGTTACCGGCGTGTCAACTGGCTCACTTCCCTCCGACTGTCCCCCAGAATTGTTTTCATTCCCTTGATTGTCTGGTTCTGTAACATGGTTATTGTCACCTTCAGACGGTTTGAACTCTGTCGGTTGATTTGGGTCTTCCTGCAATAGCTTATCATCACTTATCGTTGCGTCTTTTTCTGCCTGTTCTTTTTCTTTTTCCTCGTTTCGACGCTGTTCTGCTGTCAATTTCGACTGACGATTACTTTCCTGTTGCGCGACACTATTCACATCTACCACATTCAAACTGGTGATTGCCGTAGAATATGGATTGAAATACTGATTTACAATCTCTAAAATTTCTGCTTCATTGGGCAGATAATACGACAGACGATTCACCATACGCGCTTCCCCTGGCAGTACAAACATCTGCAAATCTGTACTCATGTCCACCTCTAACGCTTTCTTCCCAAACCAAAGCATTTCACCATTGGTAAGGTCCGTGTCGGTATTGCGCAAAACGATTTCTGCCAATTTGGGCAATTTGGTAATGGTAGAGGCCGAAGAAAGCTGCTTTGCTACCGCTTCGATAAAAAGCTGCTGCGCCTTTACTCTTCCCAGATCACCCTCTGCATAACCACTGCGGTACCGTACAAAACCTACTGCCTGCGCACCATTTAAGGTTTGCACTCCCTTATTGATATGAATATGCAAATCCTGATAAGGGTCATCATAATTCATATTGCGGGGAACATCAATGGTCACACCGCCAATGGCATCAATAAGTTCTTCAAAGGCGCTGAGATTTACTACAACATAATTATCTACCTCAAAACCCAATAAATAGGATACTTCTTTTTTCAGGTTGTCAATATTACCTTTTCCCTTTTTGGCACCGACTGCATAGGCCGCGTTAATCTTTTTCACAGAACGGCTTACATTGGACATGGTGTCACGGGGAATGCTCATCACATTGGCTTTATTATTTACACTGTCTAAAGACATCACCAGAATGGTATCCGTATTAAGACCTACCTTGTCTGTTCCTACCACTAACACATTATAGATGCCATCTTCCCGTTCATCCTGCTGCTCAGAATTATCATGCGATAAATTTTCCAGAGACGGCGGTTTTATACTCATACCAGCCATGGCCAATCCGCCCACCACTAAAATGAGGATTACACAGAGAATTGTTGCAATGGCTTTTTTGCGCACTTTTCTCCTTTTTTTCGGGTGCTTTGTATGTTTTTCAGCCCGATTACGACTGTTTTTTTCCTGTTCCAACCCCAATGGCAAACACTCCTTTTATACAGAAACAATAGAATAAGCATAGCACTTTTTTCGACAAAGCTCAAGCTACTTCCTGTCTATTAGACGATTACTGCACTAAAAAAGTTCTTAATTCCGCAAGATAATTCTCTTTATTTAAATAAAGTCTCTCTAATACAATCTCATCTATCGGCGTTACAATTTGCTCCAGCATGATGAATACATCCTCTGCAGAAAGCTTGATACAATCCTTTCCTTCCAGTTTCTGCGCTAAAGCATCTGCCATCTTTCCCAGCAATTCCAGTGTCACCGGCCTGTCCACTGCCAGCAAGGTCAGCCATTCTGCTGCTTTTACTTGAATTTCATTATTTACATACAATGCATAATAATGCCCGCTTTCTTCCTGCAACAACACTGCACGCAAAATTTGCTGCACATCTTTAGGCTGCAAGCTTTTTCCACGAAAATGCTCAATAATATACTGCATTACTACAGACATCAAGGTCTGGGCCTTTAAAGCATCTGTCTGCTCTATCACCTTATACATGCGATAGATCGGCTCCATCAGTTTTGCTTCCCGGTATTTTAAAACCTGCTCGTCCATTACTTTTGCTCCTTCATGACTTCAATTTCCCGGATAAAGGTCTGTACATCATCAAATTCTTTATACACAGAAGCAAAACGCACATAGGCCACCTCGTCAATATCCATCAGCCGCCGCATAATATAGGTACCGATTTCACTGGTAGGTACCGCAGCGTACTGCTGTTTTAGATCCTTTTCTACCTCCTGCACTAGCTGTTGTAACTGTTCAATTTCAATGGGGCGTTTTTCGCATGCCTTGGCCAGTCCCTTGAGCAGCTTAGAGCCGTCAAATAATTCCCGCCGACCACTTTTTTTGATGACAACCAGTGGTTTGTCCTCAACCTTTTCATATGTCACAAAGCGCTTTCCACAAACGATACACTCCCGTCGACGGCGAATAGAATTTTCTTCCTCAATTAATCTGGTATCTAATACTTTACTATCACTATGACAAACAGGACATTGCATAGGTTTGTCCCTCCTTTATTAATCAAAAGCTGCATTTTTTATTTTGTCGTACTGCCAAATCCACCGTTGCGCACCGCTGTCACATTGTCATCTTCTGTGATTCCAAAAGGCACAAAAATGCCCTGCATAAAGCCCTGCCCTGCCTCCACTGTCAGCGTTTTTCCATCTTTACTATCGTTGGTGATTTTGGCAAAAATGTGACCTTCATTGTCAGAATAAAAATAGTCACTGTCTATAATTCCTACTGTATTATTGAGCTGCAACCGATATTTAAATCCCAGCCCGCTGCGGGGATAACATTGTAATACCCAACCCTCGCAGATTTCTGCCCGTACACCGGTAGGAATTTTTATCGTTTCACCAGGGGCCAGTGAAAAGGTCAAAGGACTAAAGAAATCATATCCCGCCGAACCAGCCGTGGCTCTCTCCGGCAATTTGAGCTTCTCATACACACCGGCATCTGCCGCTTGTCCGAAGGTATCCTGCCACCCCTCTTCAAACTGTGCTTCACTTACTTTATAAAATCTAGCAACTCTGTACATAGCACACCTCAAATTAAAAAAATTTCACGTTTATTTTAACACAAATTCATGCCAAGGTACATACATTCACGCAAAAAAACCTTTAGACGTCATAATTTACATCTCTGTCTAAAGGTTTTTACTGTTTCAATTAAATATTTATTTTACTCAGACCACAATACGATTTGACCCAACCGCAAAGTCTCCTTCACATTGATGACCCGTTGATTGGAACTACCCCGCCAATGCAGCTTCACATCCCGTTTGGCAATTTCAAAAGGTCCATCCACAATCACATCTATCAGTGAAATAAAGGGCAATTGCTTAATCTTGTCCCATACAAAACCTGTATACAGCCAAATTGTTTTGCGCGGATACTTTTCTTTTATTTCTCTTATGAGCGCTTCCACGTCAGCTCGATTTTCTGGATGTAATGGGTCACCGCCGCTAAAAGTAATTCCAGAAATATAGTCTTTTTCCAAATCCGCCATCACTTCATCGTGCGCGACTTCATCAAAGGGCACACCGCCCTCAATATCCCAGGTGATAGGGTTTTGGCATTCTGGACAATGGTGGGTGCATCCTGCTACCCACAGCACTACCCGCAAGCCGTCGCCATTCAGCATATCATCATGCGTAATGTTATGATACCGCATTACATACTCTTCCTTTCTGAAATCTCCACCATCTTCGCATCATTTAGACGCGTGTCCCCTTTTACACGGGAATAAGATAGATACCCATTCATGCGTTCAATTTTGGTCAAGTTTTTGCTACCGCATTTGGGACATACATCCATTTCCAATTCCTGATGTCCGCAGTCATCACAATAAGCCAACGATAAGTTCACGCCTTCATAAAAGCCCATGTCCATTGCTCGACGTACCAATGTCCGCAAGGCTTCTATATTATAGTCAATAGGATATTTTACATACTGAATTTTACCACCGTTGCACAGTTCCCAAAAACGATATTCCAGATTTTGTTTTTCAATAGGCGTAATGTCCTCCGACACATGGCAATGAAAACTATTGCTCACGTAGGCATGATCCGACACATTCTCTACAATCCCAAATTTCGCACGGAATTGCTGCACCTGCAAACCGGTTAAGGATTCTGCAGGCGTTCCATAAATTGCATACAGATTTCCGTCTTCTTCCTTGAATTCATTGATCTTTTGATTGATATGCTCCAACACTTCCAAGGCAAATGCGCCGTCTTCTACCAGTGATTTTTTATTGTACAGCTGCTGTAACTCATTCAGAGCGGTAATCCCAAAAGAAGCGGTAGCTGTTTTCAATAATGGTTTTATTTTATCATGAATACCCAAATGCCCGCCATAGAATCCGCCTTCACAGTAAGCCAGCGGATTGGTAGAGGCCCGCATTTCTCCTAGATAATCATAAGTACGGATATGCAGTTTGCGAATTAAGTTCAAATAGTAGTCCAGCACTTCATAAAAGTCGCGGCTTTCCTGCCGTGATTTTGCCAAAATCATGGGAAGATGCAGGCTGATTGCGCCTATATTGAATCTGCCCACAAATACCGGCTGGTCCTCTTCGTCTGCCGGATTCATCCCGCCCCGTTCATACCAAGGGGACAGAAAAGCACGGCAGCCCATGGGACTAATAATTTTCCCGTATTTTTTGTACATACTGGCCACATAGCCTTCACCGGTCAGGCTCAACCAGTCTGGGTACATGGTTTTACTGGAGCAAGCAATTCCTGCCTCAAAGACATCTTCACAGCATTTTCCTTCTCCATGCAAATCTTTATCATAGAGGAATACAATTTTAGGGAACAAGACGGGTTTTTTGAATCCTTTTTTTCCTTGTCCACCCTGACGCACCTCAAACATAATAATAGAAGCCATCTTGGCAAAACGACCGGTTCCAGTACCGGTGGTTACAGTAATGAAAGGATAGTCGCCCCGGCTGGAACCAACGGTGTTAAATTTGTATTCCCACCCTTGAAAGCCCTGACGGAATTCATATTCAATATTTTTCATTGCTTCTTCTTCGGCCCGTTCCTGAGACAGACCCAAATCCAAATACTTCTGTACGTCTTTGGAGTAGCTCAATTCAGCGTAAGGCTCCAATATCAAATCAACGCTGGGAATGGTAAACCCGCCATATTGCTGACTGGCTGCGCTGAGTACGATATCGCCGATCACGTCAAAGGCTACATTCAGGCTTTTGGGTTCATTATACCAGAGATTCCCCATTTCAAAGCCGCCCTTTAAAACATTCTGAACATCAAAAAGGCAGCAGTTCATGGTATCACGGCGCGCCGACATATCATGAATATAAATATAACCCTCTCGGCAAGCCTGTAATTCTTCCGTGGTCAGAAAAAACTTTTGATATAGCTCTTTATTCAACTGATTAAAAATCAAACTGCGTTTCGTAGAGACGAGGGCACTGTCGGTATTGCTGTTTTCCTTATCGCCAATGTACATAATAGATTGACTTTTCTTATAAACCTCATCCAGCATATGCACAAAGTCCTGTTTGTAATTGCGATAATCGCGATAACTTTTGGCAACCAGAGGATTAGTATTATCCAAGGCACTTTCCACAATATTATGCATTTCACTGATTGGCACTTCTTTGCTGGTTCTGGAACGCACTTTTGCTTCTACAAAGCCGGAAATGAACTTCAAATCTGATTCTGTAAATTCCACCATCGCCCGATAAGCCGACTTGTTTACCGCTTTCGTCACCTTTGTTACGTCAAACGCTTCCCGTGTTCCATCTTTTTTGATTACAAAATACCCTTCCATGCAGCGTTTCCCCCTCGTCTCACACAATTAAATTATAGACAACCGGGCAGAGCGTGTATTTTCCGCCTTCCCGGAATATTCTGCTTCTACTAAATATAGTATGTAAATTTGCTCATTAAAGAATTTTTCAACTAAATATAGAAGTATGTTCTTTACTATATCATACTTTCGGAGAAAAAAAAAGTCTTTTCTTTTCATTATTTTTCCCCTTCCCATCCAGAATTCATATAGCAAAGCATTGTTGATTTTTATACTCTTTTATAATATACCTTTTTATCAGACTAACGTCTGCCACAGGCCGGATAACTACGGGAGTTGTCCATCTACCCGACCATTCGCACAAAAAAGCCAAAAATGATATTTTTGTTGTTGTTTTGGCTTTTTTGTGTCTGTTTTCCGTTCGAAATGCTGAAAAGAGTAGTTTTTAATTTTTTTCAAAATTGTAGATATTTATTACTTCTGTTGTGTAATTCGCTGTTTTGTTGTGATAATACGCTACTTTATTGAGGATTCTGCTGCATTATCCGAAAAAATGGTACTAAAGGATTTTGATGTTTATGGGTGTAGGCTTCTTCTTCGTCCTCACCACCACTCACATATACATTCACATTTACATCTACATCAGGTTTCCGTCTGCGAAACCAGTGGTTTTTTATAGGGAAACCTATGGTTTTCAGTTGGGGAAGCGGTGGTTTTTCGTCGTTTTATCACAATATCAGTTTTTCTTGAAAGTATCCTGCTTTTATGTTAGATTTATAGAAAAGACTGGTAAATTTGCAAAGACAATTGATCCATAGAGAAATACGCAGCAAAATGGAGGTTTAGAATGAATAAGGTATGGACGAATAGAAGCGAAAAGGAAAAAGGGATTCCTCTATTTTTTTCTGTTATACTTGTTTTTTGTATTTTGGGGGCTTTTATCGGTTCGGTTTCGTGGAAAACATCTGCCGAAATGTCAGAGTCAGCAGTTCAGAATTTGACAGAGAGTCTGGACTTGATTAAGTGCACCCTTGAGGCAATTTTAAAAAATGAAGCAGAGTTCCAGAAACTCATTGCACAGGAAATTGCTGGCGTAGAAAATCCACTGGAATATGTCCAGGAATATAAAAAAAATCAGACAATGGTGAAGATGTCATTAATTCTGACAGGGGACACAGAAGGGGTTTCTAATACAGGAGAGACATTTTCTGAAGATGAACTGGATTTTTCTTTGGGCAAAACTGTGGAGGGGATGGCTATATCTCAATCATATCTAAATTATATGGGCACATGGGCATACACCATGAAATGTCCTGTCATTCGGGATGGAAGGGAAATCGCTGTGCTTTATATCGAATATGTATATGATTCTATTGATAATTCTCTTCCAAATGGATTTTATAACCAAAAGGCAATGTTGTATATTATGGACGCGAAAAGTGAGAGATTTGTATTGAAACCGAAAGGGATGGGAGAACGGAGCGCAGGGCACCTGAATCTGGAGGATTTCTACAGAGCCAATGATATTCAGGATGAAAATTTACGCCAGGAAGTTTCTGCATGCCTGGCGGAAGGTGAAGATATTCTGTTTTACCACGATGTCCAGGGAAAGAATGCTCTGAATTATATGTGGGCAGTGAATGACGGCGTAAGCTATTTGGTTGGCTATGTGCCGGTTGAAGCGATTCAGAAAGAGGGAAAGACAGTTAATCAGAATATTTATATCGTTGTATTCACTACGCTGCTTGCTTTTGTTTTATGCTGTATCCTTTACTATTTTAGCAATAGACAACAGGAGAAGCTCAGAAGAGAAAGAGAAGAAGAGAGAGAAGTTTACAGCAGACAGCTCGCAGAGGCATTGCAGGCAGCGCAGATTGCAAGCAGTTCCAAGACAACCTTCCTTTCCAATATGTCTCATGATATCCGTACCCCAATGAATGCGGTGCTTGGTTTTACAGCGCTTTTGGCCAAGGATGCGGAGAACCCGGATAAGGTCAGGGAATATACGAAAAAGATTCTGGCATCCGGACAGTATTTGCTCAGTCTGATTAACGATATTTTGGATATTTCCAAAATTGAGAGCGGAAAGGTAGTGCTTAACTTCGAGAAATTTATTTTAAACGATCTGCTATCGTCTGTAGAGGCTATCATCCGCCCGATGGCAGAGGCTAAACATCAGAATTTTTTTATTGAGATATCGGGAATCGCGCACGAGTATTTCGTGGGAGATGAGATGAGAGTGCATCAGATATTGATCAATCTTCTTTCTAATGCGGTAAAATATACACCGGAAGGGGGAAATATCTGGTTTCGTGTCATTGGGCTTTCACAGAGATCGGCTCAGTATGAACATATTCTGATTGAGGTGGAAGATAATGGTTTTGGAATGACGCCAGAGTATTTGGAGACTATTTTTGATGCGTTTACCAGAGCGGAAAACAGTACGACCAATAAGGTGCAGGGAACAGGACTGGGTATGGCGATTACCAGAAATATTGTGGAACTGATGGGAGGAACGATCAACGTTTCCAGCGAGGTAAATAAAGGCACTCTGTTTCGCGTTGATCTGGAATTCCGTATATCGGAAGACCGGGTAGAATCCAGGAGCGAAGAGCTGACAGATATTGATAGCAGTAATTTGGAAGGACTGCATTTTCTTGCTGCAGAGGATAATGAAATTAATGCGGAGATTTTAGAGGAAATCCTTAAAATAGAGGGAGCAGATTGTGTCGTTGTTGAAAATGGCAAGTTGGCTGTGGAACGTTTTATGAATGCTGCAGAAGGCGAGTTTGATGCAATTTTAATGGATGTGCAGATGCCGGTTATGAATGGATATGATGCAACAAGGGCAATCAGGGCGTTGGCGCGCGAGGATGCAAAGACAATTCCCATTATTGCTATGACGGCAAACGCATTTTTAGAAGATGAAAAAGAGGCTCTGGAAGCGGGAATGAGTGTCCATGTGGCCAAACCTCTTGATATTGAATTATTTAAAAAAGTAATCAGACAATGTGTAAAGGAGAGAAAGGTATTATGAAAAAGAATTGGCGGCAAAAAATGAAAAAGCTGGTCGCGGTTTGTCTTATAGGGCTGATCCCATTGGGGATGGCGGCATGTGGAACTAAGGAGGATACAGACCGTAATCTGGCCGGAAAAAGAGGAGAACAGGAAAGGACTATCAGTTTATTTAGTCCAATGGAAAAAGCAGGGCCCAATGCAGAGAATGTTGCAAGAAGTGCATTTGATAAAACCATCGCAATGGCAGAGGAAACATCGGGGATCTACGTGGAATATTTCACGTATACCGCAGAAAATTATCAGGATAAGACATATGATGATGTGACCATTGACAGAATTCGCAATTGCATGGATGATGTGTATTTACTGAATCCGGATGTCATCCAGAAAATGGCGTCAGAGGGAAAATTGATGGATCTGTCCGGACTGGACAGTGCGAAGAATCTGCGGGATGTTGTGATGGCTGCAAATGTTTATGATGGAAAGCTGTTAGCAATTCCCCAGGAGGTAGTGGCATATGGTTTATTTATAAATAAAGATATGTTTGATGCTTATGAATTGGAATTGCCTGAAACACCAGAGGAATTTTTGGAATGCTGCAGAGTGTTTAAAGAAAACGGAATTGAAACACCAATCGGAGCCAACCGTTGGTGGCTGGAGACATTTGTTTTAGCACAGGCTTATGCAGATTTATACAACGGAGGAAACACAGAGGCAGAAATAGCTGCTTTAAACAGCGGAGAAAGTAAATACAGCGATTATATGCGTCCGGGCTTCGAGTTTCTTCAGCAATTGATTGACTGCGGATATATTGACGCCGAAAAAGCACTTGTCAGCGAGGCGATTGAAGGAGAAGGCCCGGATTTTCTTGCTCAGAAAACACCCATTGTCATGGCTTATTGGGGTGCTGCAAATACGGACACCGCTTATGGAAATCCTGATTTTGAACTGCAGGTTATCGGATTTCCCAGCAGTCGGGGACAAATGCCCGTTATGTCTATGACAGGCATGGCCATCGGAGTGGGTTCGGAGCATGCAGAAGATGCAATGCGTGTGTTAGATGTGATAACTTCTGACGAAGCACTTCAGGTTTATGCTGAAACAAATAAGGTGATTTCTCCGTCCAAAAATGTTGAGGTAAATTGCATACCGGCTTTGGAGCCATTGAATGACCGAATAGAAGAGAATGTTTCCGTTCTTGCTTCCAACGCGGGAATGAAGCTGGAACAATGGGGAAATACTTGTCTGATCGTGAGAAAACTGCTTGAAGGCGCAACGGTGGATGAATGCATGGCAGAATTTGACAGACTGCAGGAAGAAGCTCTGCGCAGCTGAAATTTCATCCCGTTGGAGGCAGCCGGCCCCGTTAGCTGACGCTGCTGAATAAGCAGATTTTTCTCGACAAAGGGGAATGCAGCTGTCTCTGCCAATCTTGAATCAAAGGAGTTTTCCATCATGTTAGGAACGATCGTCAATACCATTACCATTGTCACCGGAAGCCTGATCGGCAGTATCGTACGCAAAGGCATTCAAGAAAAATATCAGGAAGCGCTCTACACTGCTATGGGCTTGGCAGCCACAGCGCTGGGCATCAACACCATTGTCAGCAATATGCCCAACAGTCAATACCCCGTGTTGTTTATCATCAGCTTAGCTGCAGGGAGTCTATTGGGGACCATCCTGGATATTGACGGCAATTTCCAAAAGCTCACCGGAAAATTCGCCTCCTCCCAGCTGGGTCAGGGGCTGTCCACTGCCATTCTGCTCTTTTGCATCGGTACCCTCTCCATCCTGGGTCCCATTCAAAGCGCATTATACGGCGACCACACCTTTTTGCTGACCAACGCCACATTAGATTTTGTCACTTCTATGGTATTGGCCTCCACGTATGGCATGGGCATCGCCTTGGCTGCCGTGGTATTGTTTTTATGGCAGGGCGCAATCTATCTGGGCGCTGGTTTTCTGGCACCGTTTCTCTCCGCGGAGCTTTTAACGGAAATTTCTATCATCGGCGGGATTTTAATTGCCAGCTCCGGCATCGGCATCCTGGGGCTCAAGGACTGTAAGACGCTCAACATGCTGCCCGCACTGCTCATGCCTGTTATTTGGTTTGCGCTGCAGGGCATCATCGGTTTATAAAGAAGCACCTCCAAGAAAACACGACATAGTTTTTGATGACTATGTCGTGTTTTCTTCTCTTTCACCTTCTCAAAACCAGTTTTCATATTCGCAGCTGCGATACAACTCATCCAAACGTTCTTCCAATGTTTCCACCTCACGAAATAACTCTACTACTAGCTCTACCAATACTTTGCGCTGTTCCTGCAAATCCCGAATCTTGCCCTCAACAATTTCATAGCCATTTTGATATACATCCATTCCGCTCCCTCCCATCATCATAGTGTATGACAAAGGACAGCAGAAAGATACTTCTCCTATTCTGCCTTTACGCTGCGGGCAGCGCCAATTTACGCTTTATACAACAAAAAAGCCTTTTGCAGTTTGCAGCAAACCACAAAAGACTTTTTTTTCGATTGCATGCTGTGCTCTAAACTATTCGCCTGGCACACTGATGGCATAAAAATCATGCAATCGACTATGTCCGCCAAAAAGATAATTATATTCCACAATTTTATACTCTGAAATCAAATCCTGTTCAGCAGTCTTGTCAGCAAAATAATGATATTCTCCCTCTGAATTCATATAACCCAGACTGTTAATCATCGGCAGCTTTTGCTGCAACACGTCCAAATACTGATGATAGACAGGCAATTCCACTCCCGCAGTTTTCAAGGTCAAGGTAGCTAGATAATTGGCACTGATATTATCATAATAGGCTTCCTGGATATCATAATTGGCCCAGATAAAAAACGGCACTTTATAGCGCTGCTGCACTTCTTCAAGAGACAGCGCACTCAATGGTTTCCCCATGAGCTCCTCTACAAATTCACTTTCCACGCTGGGCTGATGATCTCCGAAAAATACGATGAGTGTAGGTTCCTCCACCTTTTCAAAATAGGTAATCAATTCCCGCAGCGCTTCATCGGACGCATGCATAATGGAGAGATACTGCTCCGTTTCTGGATAATGTTTGTCCATTCCCCGCAGAGACACCCATTTGGGAATGTCTACCGTGTTTAGCTGATATCCGCCATGATTTTGAATGGTCACGTTAAAGAGAAATAGTTTTTCCTCGCCCTTTTCTTCAAAAAGTCGAATCACTTCTTTATAGTCGCTGCTGTCTGTCACATAGGCTTCCCGCATATAGTTGGGATTTTCCATATCTTTTTCCGTGAGGAACGTGTCAAAACCTAGATAAGGATACACCTCGTCCCGCTGCCAGCTGCTCGGCTTGCCGGGATGGAAGGCAACTGCCTGATAGCCCTGCGCTTTCAAAATCGTAGCGATACTATCCAGATCGCTGTTGATATATTGCTGATAAACCATGACGCCTGTCGGCAAAAACGCTGTACTCAAGCCTGTCAGAAATTCAAATTCCGTGTTGCAGGTTCCGCCACCCAGCACGCCCACCGACAGATTGCCGCGAATTGTATTATTTTGCAGCGATTGATAAAAGGACATATAGGGCACACTGGTTTCAAATTCGCCGAGAATACTCAAATCCGCATAGGACTCATTCATAATGGCAATAATATTGGGCTTTTCCGGCGCAGTCTTGACCGTATTCGGCTGGGCTTTCGCCAATACAGGAATACTTTGCCGTTCCTCAAACTCCATTTGCCCGTTCAGAAGAATTTCCTCTGTTTTCTGCACCGAATAATGAGCCGGCTTTTCCGCCCGCAAATACTTGCCGCCCATGGCCAAAGACAACGCAGTGCCATTTTGCTGATAACCCTGCAACGGATTCCAGAAATTCACTGTCAAATCATTCTTCTCCCATAGCTTGTCACTGTAAAACTGGTTCATCCCACAGCCCAGAATGGCCAGCAGCACTACAGAACACACCACACTGGAAAGATTGCGCCGTTTGCGGTGAAACGAAGCAACCATAGCCAGACACACGGCAAAAAAGACCATACTGCCCAGCAATAACAATTTATAGTTGAGCTCAATCACATAATTGCTCACCACATTGGCAGCTGTACCGGCAGACAGTACATCGGTGAGCTGCAGCGGGCTGCTGCGAAACAGCAGCACAAAATAATTCACCGCACCTACCACAAAGCAAAATACAGAGCCCAACGCCACGGTACAGGCATAATGATTGGTAAGGGCAAAGAGCAGCAGATAAATGCCCAGACACCAAAGATAATTCAGCAGAAAAATATTCGGCGCCAAGACTGCCGCGTTCTGTCCTGCCAGATCCTCAATCACATATACCATCACGTATGGCAAAATCAGAATCGCGGCAATCACCCAAATAAAATTAAGCCACCGCGGCAGCTCCACACGCACAGACTGCACATAACAACCGCCGACCAGCAGCGCCATCACCACTGACAGCAGCGATTCCTGCAATTGTCCATGCTCCACAAACAAGTCCATACAAACCGCCAGCAGCAATAGACAAATGGCTGCCAACACGCCCACGATTGTCAGTCTTTTTTTTGATACATACAAATTCAATGAAAAGCCCCCAGTCATCCTTCAGGTTATATAGCTTTTATTATACATAAACTCCTGCCAAAAGTGCAAGCAAAAATCATAATTTACAAAAAACCTACAATTATATTTGCAAGAACATTCCAGATACTCGAAACTCCGACATTACCGCCGATGTATCAGCTTTTCCTGTAGAATGAATAAGTATCCCCCGGCATAGCCGGGGGTTTTACATATGCGCCTATAAGGCTTT
>CAJUDO010000006.1 GCA_910585405.1 uncultured Peptococcaceae bacterium
GAATCAATTATACCGGAATATTTTGTAAATTACAAGAATTTTCCTTCGACATTTTACACTTGCTGGGGGAACAGTAAAAATCACTTTTTCAGGTATACTGGCAAAAAACTTGAAAACCGCGATGAATTGCAAGTTTATTTTATAATAGCAGGACGTGTTCTTGACAGAAATTCCACAATTTCCGTATATTTCAATATTCCTTTCTCCACCAGTCAATGTTATAATGAAATTATCTTTAAGAAACAGGAAACTAAACCTTCGGGGAGGTAGGAAATTTATGACACGAATCTTTTATAAAAATGGACTGGTTTTTTTGTTGAGCGCAGTCATATTATTTTGCACCGCCGGCATAGCTTTGGCTGACGATACCTATCATGTAACCGTATCGGAAAATGCCCGTATCGATATTCAAATCACCGACAGTCAGGGGCGCTCTGTAGCGCCGGGACAACCCATCGGCGAAATCAGCTACATTATTAAAAGTAAACCGGAAAACGCCAAAGTAAGTACTTACACCGCAAATGATTCGGAACTGGAAAGTTCGGGCAAACTGACCATGGCATTTAGCTGTGATAAACCCGGTACCGTAGAAGTACAAACCTTTATCCGCCTGAAAGATGTTGCCCGTTACTATACAGGTACGCATACCATTCAGGTAAACGAAACAAAGAAAGAAGATAGCGTGATTGTCATTATGTCCATCGGTTCTAAGCAGTTCATCGTAAATAATGATGTGGTACAAACAGACGTAGCACCGCTCGTCAAAGAAGGACGCACCTATGTGCCCCTTCGTGTTCTGAGCAATATGTTTGACGCTACATGCAACTATGACTCCACGACACAAACCATCACCATTACCAAAGGGGAGGACACTATCACGATGACGGTAGGTTCACCGATCTACACATTAAATGGAGCAACCCATACGATGGATGCAGCCAGCTATATTGCCGATGGCCGCACCATGGTACCCATCCGTTTTATTGCCAATGCTTTCGGCAGTGTGATAAAACCTACGTACAATCAATCCGGTGAGGTAGCGGATATCATGATTCAAATGTAAAAATATACAACGTTATGCATAAACTTCATTTGCATAATATTTCATAATCGTGCATGAAAATGATTTTTTCACTGCACGATTTTTTATTCCCTCTAGTGCCATCTCCCTTTTTATTACAATAAATCTTTCACAGAAAAATAATTCCTTTTATCCTAAATAAAACTAAAAATACTTTATTTTATATAAATATCCATTAATACGGCTGCTTGTCCCAAAACTCATGAGTTTTGAATATCCTCCTGTGGTGGACTTTTTCCAGAAAAGGCGCATATTTGGATTCTTTTCCAATGTCCGGCGCGACAGAAAACCGACCGAGAAATATCCTAGGAGGGAAATAAATTGAAAAACAAAAAATTATTTGCAATCTTGACATTAGTGTGCTTCATGATGACATTAATGCCAGTTGCTGCTTTCGCTGCACCAGGGGATGCTACAGTGATTGATGGAAAAAATATTTCTACAAAAGTCGCTGGAACAGATTTGGAAGTAACATTGACTTATGAAAAAGCAGCTACAACAAGTACCGCTTACATTTATGCGCATCAGTCTCCAGCTAGACAAGTAGCAACAGTTAATGTTCCAAAAGATTCCACATCTGCTACAGCAACTGTTGCAATGGCTGATTTAAACGTAGGTGATATGATTGGTGCCATTATTGCATCTTCTACACCAGCCGCTGATTCTATTGCTGCTGTAGAAAAACAGACAAACGGACCAAAAGTTACATCTGCTCAGAAAGACCCGAACATTGACAATACTGCATCTTATGTAAGTACTGTAAAGTCTAATCCAACTGTTGATGTAAACGATGATGTCAAAATCACTTTTGATTTCCGCAACAGCGAAGATTATTCTCTGTCTGGGAAAGCGGCTGATGTATATGTTTGGGCAGTAGAAAAAGGTGATAATGTACCTACAACCGCATTAGTAGGTGCTACCAGTACTGCTAGTAATTTAAAAAATGTAAAAGAGTTAAATGTTACTAATGGTAACGAATATGCTATTCAGTTCAGCCGTGCTGGTGAATACACAATTTACGCTGCTTTGAAAATTGGTTTCACCGCTTCTGGTACCACTCAGGCAGAATTGATGAAAAACGCTACACCTATGTTGAAATCTGATAGTAGCTACAAGACAATCAAAGTTGAAAACAACGCTACTTCTGATGCTAAAAACAAGGTAGAAGTTGTTACTCCAAGTGGTGACAATACTAAATATGCCGATGGTGCTACCATCCTGAACTTAACAGTTGACGCTGACAGCGTTGAAAAAACTGGTGTCAAACTGAAATTCTATGATCAGAATGACAAAGTGCTGACCGGCAAAGAAGTAAAAATCGAAACAAACAGCTCTAACATCACTGTTAGCAAAGAAAAAGCAACAACAGACCGTTTTGGTACAATTTCTTTCGACGTAGCTGGTTACAGAGATGGCGACTACAAAATTTATGTATCTATCGGTAGCTTTGAAGTAGTAATCAACGTAACTGTTGGTGCTACCTCTCCTGCATATATTAATGTTGTGAAAGAACCAGCTAATCCATTAGCTGCAGGCGAATACAGCGCATTGGAAAATGAAGTGCGTTTCTCTATCACCGACATTAATGGTAACGCTTTAACTTATGAAGACATTCTGTCTGCTGTAAGTGCAAACAAATATTCTTTGCCAAAAGCATTCACATCTGATACAGATGCAAACGAAAACTATGTAGCTATTCTGTCTCAGCCAACTGCTTCCAAATTGGAAAACAGTGATGTGAAGTTGGTAGTAGACAACACTAAATCTTATTTAGATACCAATAATAGAACTGTACATCCATACATGACTTTAGACTTTGGCACCGCTGTAGTAGCAGAAGGTGACTATGAAGTAAAAGTTACTTTGGATAATGGTAAATATGTAACTGTTAAATTCACCATTAAAGAATTCCAGACACCTGTTGAAATTGAATTGGTATATGCTGCTCCATCCGTTGAATTAGGTGGTACAGCAGTAGTTGATAAACTGAACTACGTAGATGCTAACGGTGTTAGAAAAACAGCACGTGGTAAAGTAGATATGGCTGCTACTGGCTATGCAATCAACAATTTTGTAACTGAAGGTAAAGAACAAGGTAAATTAACTGCAAAATCTGATGAAAAATATTTAGGTTCCAAGATTACTGTAACTGCTATTGACAGCCGTTACAACCTGACTAAATCTGTAGATTTAAAAGTTGTTGACGAAGCTGCTGCTTTAGCATTCAGCACCAAAACAGCTGAAGTAAACGTAAACAATAGAATCAATGTAACATTGGTAGATAGTGAAGGTAATAGAGTTGCATTTGGTAACAGAGAGAATGCTGCTAAGAGTGAAATCAACTATGTAGTATTAGATAAACCAGCTGATGCTAAAGTATCTGTATCTACATCTTCTGCTGATAACAACCTGTTAACAGCTGGTTCTTTCGTAATGAACCTGACTTCCAATAAAATTGGTAATGTAACTGTTCAGGCTGTTGCAAAAATCACTGAAGTTAACACAAGTGGTTCTACTAACAACGTAACCAAATACTACACTGGTACCCAGATCTTCGCTGTGGGCACTGGTTCTGTAGGTGATGTTGTAGTTATGTCTATCGGTTCTCATGAAATCGTTGTAAACGACAAAAAAGCTACTATTGATTCTGCTCCAATGATTCAGAATGACCGCACCTTCGTACCATTCCGTGCATTGGCTGAAGCATTCGGCGCTGAAGTTGCTTACGACGAAGCTACACAGGCTGTAACTGCTAAATTGAACGGCGTAGAAGTTGTAATGACCATCGGTTCCGCAACCTACACTGTAAACGGCGCAGAAAAAACCATGGACGTTGCTCCATTCATCAATGGTTCCAGAACCATGGTTCCTGTAAGATTCGCTGCTGAAGCATTCGGTATTAAAGTTATCCCAACTTATGACCAGAACGGCGCTACAGCTGATATTCTGTTCAATCTGTAATCTGTAAGATTATTTGAAATTGAATAAATGTGAATCGACAGAGCTCCTCATTTGAGGGGCTCTGTTTTGCTGTTGTGAGGGTTATACAGTGATTCTAGTGGCTATTGCAAATGTTTCATAGTAACATTTTGCCTATTGTCTTTGTAAAAGAAAACCCATTTTTCTCTTGCAAAGATGGCACAAAACAAGTATAGTGAAATAAAAGGAATTGCTATTCACATTTAAAATTTACATTATGAAAAAGGAGAGAACCGTATGGATGTAGCTTCACTCAAAACAAAGGATTGGCGCAAAGAATATAGCGCATTTATCGGGGAAAGTAAAAAAGTCGATTATTACACAAAAAAATTTGAAGAGATGAAGCGCAAACAGAGTAAAATCAGCTTCAATATTTGGGCATTGCTGTTCAACTTTTACTGGTGCTTTTACCGCAAAATGCTAGGCTGGGGATGTATCGGCATGGTGCTTAGCTTGGGTACACTTTATCTCAATTTTGCTTTTGGCTGGTCTACGGCTTCCATGATAGTTTCTTTGGGACTATCTCTGTTCTTTGGATTTTTCGGCAATTATTGTTATATGAATTATGTAGAACGCTCTATTGCCCGGGCTATAAATATGGACAGCGCTAAAAAAGAGAAATACTATAAAGAAAATGGCGGGGACGGCACAAAGATTCTTCTCTGTATGATTTTTGTATGGCTAGTGATGATGTTTGCGCTCACGGCATCCTTTGGCCTTCCAAATAATATGATATGAAATACCACAACTGAATAAACTAATCAAGCGATATACGGACTTAAATAGTAAGTTCCTATATCGCTTTTTCTTTTTAAGAAGTTATTTCATAATAAAAACATTATAGGGTAAATAAAATTTTGGCATTTCCCCAAAAGAAACATTTATGATATTCTTAGTTCAAGAAGGAATGGAATGTATTGGCCAATACGAATACTTCTGATATTTTTTTATATGTTAAAGATGCTTTAAAAGGATGTTACCAAACTGTTCTAAATTATTTTCATAAGGAAAGAAGGAATGTTGTTATGAAGATTATTGATTTTCGCTTGAGACCACCGTTTAAAGATTTTTTAAATGAAGATATGCACTTATTCCGCGAGGATGACCCATTTGTTACACGTTTCTTTAAGCAAAATGGATTTCCAATTCCAGAATCCCTCAAACAGCAGTCTATGGATTTATGCTTAAAAGAAATGGAAGAAGTAAATATCGAGTTGGCAGTATGTGGTGCCCGTCTAGGAGTATCGAACGATACATTAACTGAATTGGGCGAAAAGTATCCGCAATTTAAATGTGTAGCTACTTACGATGTTATGAACACAGAAGAGGGCTTAGACATTATTGATAAATATATTGCAAACGGCCCATTGATTGGAATGGCTGTCGAAACACTCCTTTATGATATTACCTACGCTGATGACCGTATTTTCCCCATATATGAACGAATGCAGGAATTAGGGAAGTTCGTTACACTCACAACAGGGGCGGGCGGAAATACACTGGAATTAACAAAACCAGAGTATATTGATAAAGTAGCAAGAACTTTCCCCAACTTAAATATTATTATCAGCCATGCTGGCTGGCCTTGGGTAGAACAAGCCTGCTGGATCGCCGCCAGCAGACCGAATGTATATTTAATGCCTGATTTATATTTATGCAATGCACCTGGACATCAGAGTTTCTTGAGTGCTGTTAACTACCAGCTGCAAGACAAGGTGATTTATGGCTCTGCTTATCCATATAATAACATGGTTTACGCAGCTAAATTTGCTCTAAAATATGTTCGCCCAGAAGTACAGCAGAAATTTATGTACGACAATGCTGCCAGAATCTTAGGCTTAAAATAAGCAATAAAAAGCTTGCAACAAGGAGCCTTACAAAATGCAAGGTTCCTTGTTCAATAAAAAATTATGCTGGATTCGGAGCATAGCTGTCTTTTATTTCATCCAAAACAATTCTTTCAACACTAGTCAACCGATTTATCGGTTTATGTAGCAACCAGTGGGTTATTCTCTCATTTTCAAGAGCTTTTATTGGAAAACCTTTTATACAATTTGCCTGTGTATATGGATGCATAGATATTAACGAAGCGGGCATAAGTGCAACCATATCACTATTTGCCACTAAAGATATAATTTGCTCAGCAGAACCAACCTTCACCATCTGTGCAAACTGAAAATATTTATTGTTCAATAAAATATCATAAGTACGATCAGCACTTGTAAATGTAACCAACGTAAGTTTTTCAAAAATTTCCTGTTCAATTATAGTATTCTGATGAAAATATGGGTTTTCCTTGCCCATAATCAATACAAGAGCATCCTGGTATAATGGTGTGATCTCCCATGGAATTGTACAATTTTTTAATACTGTCTTTATGTATAGCTCTTGGGAGGCAGAGCTTGATAATATTCCAATTGCAAATTCATTTTTTCCAAGACGAATTTGCTCCAATAATTGTGAAGATGAAAGTTCCTGAGAATTCACTTGTAAACGAGGATATTTTTTCCGCAACTGTAATTGAATCTTGGGGAGGAAATATGAGCAACAAATCCAAACGGCGGCAATATCTATTGTGCCAAAAACTTCAGTTTGAGTATCTGCACTTAATTTCCAATTATAGTAGATATCCAATATAACAGGTATTTCGTCAATGATTTTCTGCCCATGTTCTGTAGGTATCACACCATAGCTATAACGTTGGAAAATTGGAAATCCCATTTCTGTCTCAATATTACTTAGAATAACCGATAACGCTGGCTGCGCCATATGTAATGAACTGGCAGCTTTTGTAATTGATTTACAATTTGCAATCTCAAGAATATATTCTAAATGTTCAATTTTCATTTATTCACCACTTCCTGAGAGTTATTGATATTTTTATTTATTATATAATTTTTTTAGGAGTCTGTAAAGAAGGGGGCAAATCCAGATGACCGCAATTACAAATAAAAAAATCGATACAGGTAGTCTTATAAAATGGCTCATTATTTTAATCGTTTTTGCAGCAATCATGTTCGTTCCAGAAACAGAAACATTTACTTTCGCAATGAAATGTTTTTTTCCACAACAGCAGTTTGCCTTTTGGTCATGGCATTTGAATTAATGCCTTTGGCCACACCAGCGGTAGCCATGCCATTGCTTTGGTCGATACCTGGTATCATCCCTGGGAGACATCTTTCTCTGGTTGGGCTAACAATATTTTTTGGCTGATGTGGGGCTCTTTCCTGTTGGGCGAAGCTGTAGACCAATGTGGCTTTATGCGTAGAATTGCTTTATGGTGTGTAAACAAATGTGGCGGCACTTATAATGGTATCGTGTGGGGTATGTTTTTTGCCGGCCTTGTCCTGAATATGTTAATGTCAGGAAGCGGTTCTGCAATTATTCTTATTTTAGCTTGCTCGCTGGTTAAAACATTGCAGTTAGAGCGCAAAGCTGCAAATATTTTAATTGTTGTGAGTTGTACTGTCGCAGTTGGTTTTATCTATGATTTGTGGTTTAGTCCACTTAGTTTAACTGTGTTCACTCAAGCCATCCAGGCTCATGTGCCAGATTATAGTTTCTATTGGTATGACATGATTTTGTGGAAACTGCCAAACTGGATTTTAGTTTTCGGTTTCATTATTGGAATGATGAAAGTTTTTAAAACAAAAAACATTGCGCTTCAAGGCGGAAAAGAATATTTCGAAGCAGAATTAGCTAAAATGGGTAAAATGAGTATTCCTGAGAAAAAAGCCGCTGTCATTTTGATTGCCTTAATCGCTTATGTATTGTCAACACCGTTAACTGGTTTAAACATAAACTATGGTTTCATTGTAGCCGCATTGGTTTGCTTTTTGCCAGGAATTTCACTCGCTGACGAACAAATCTTTAAACGTTTAAATTTTTCCTTGTTAATTTTTATTGCAAGCTGTTTAGGTATTGCTGGTGCAGCAACTTATTGTGGCGCTACACAATTGATGGCGTCTGCATGTGCAAGTGTACTCGGCAATTTCGGCGCTATCGGCACAACATGGGCCACATTATTGATGGGTGTTATCGCAAATTTTGTTTTAACGCCAGTCGCTATGCAGCTGATCTTCCCTGATATTTTAGTGCAGACAGCGCTGAATATGGGAATCAATCCAATGCCTGTTCTATATGCTATGAACTTTTCCTGCGACATTTTGTTTTTACCCTATGAAGCTGGCATGTACCTAATGGTAATGGGCTTCGGTGTAATGAGTATGAAAGATTTTATAAAGTGGATGGGTATGAAAGCAGTTGTATTCTCACTATTCTTTATGCTGGTCGTATTTCCATTATGGTATATCCTAGGACTTTATGCGCCATTACTTTAATTGCACATTGATTCTATATTCAAATAAAATCATTTCAAAATACAAAAAGAAGGATATTCTATCTGTCTTTACGATAAGAATATCCTTCTTTTATACTACGCAACACAAACTTTCAATACACTTTTACCGAATAAAATTGGTATTGATCTTTGCCTCTCTCTGTGGCAGTTCCAAGCCTGCTTCTTTTCCCGCTTGAATAGACTTCATCAGCCAAGCCATGTTGAGCCCCAGCGTGCGCATGGTCTGCATTCCCTCGCTGTCCTGTTTCACTTCTTCTGGCGTGTTACCATGCACCATATTCCAATATTGAGAACCTACAATCGGCATATTGCTGATGGTGAAATATTTGTTGATTTGCTCAAAGGTCGCTGTAGCGCCGCCGCGACGGCAACTCATAACGGCTGCTGCTGGTTTGTAAGCAAACAGATTGCCCCGGCCATAAAAAGCCCTGTCCATAAAGGATGTCAGCATACCAGAAGCTGAAGCGAAATGCACCGGAGACCCAAATACAAGGGCGTCGGCTTTTTCTGCCTTATCCAAAAATTCATTTACTGTATCTGCAATGACACAACGCCCTGTTTTCAAACAAGCGCCACAGCCCAAGCAACCGGAAATTGGCTTTGTGCCTACCTGAAAAATCTCTGTCTCAATGCCTTCCCGTTCCAATGCAGCAGCTACCTCACACAACGCAGTATAGGTGCAGCCCTTCGCATGAGGACTTCCATTAACCAATAGTGTTTTCATTGAACAACAACCCTTCCTCAGTAATTTCAGCAATGCGATGTTCATCGTTCATCTGCAATTGCTCATAAATAATCCAATGCGCACCCCATTCATCATTGTGCGCTAATGCCTGCGCATAAGCTACAGCTTCCAATTTATCACCGCAATTGATGGCTTCCTCACTGCCGTCTACAATACCCAGCGCCAGCATTTTTTTATAGGCAGCCTCCGATAAGCCGGTGAAGATAGTACGTACACCCTGCAGAGCCAGCGAATCTTTAATCTTGCCCAACGTAATAATTCCTGTAATATCTACCACCTGCGCATGACTCATATTGAGTACTACAATATCAGCGCCTTTACATTTTACTTCCAAGGAACTAATAATGCTTTCGGATACAAGGAAAAACATTTGTCCCTGAATGCTGAAGGATTTAATATATTTCTGGTTGGCACTGCAGGGAACCGGATATTCTTCCAGATACCCATTGGCAACGCTGAACAACATAGCCAATGCCGATACCATTGTACCAATTGCCACTGCAAAAGTCAAATCCACCACAACAGTCAGTACAGTTGTAATGGCAATCACTACAAAAGCTTCTTTTGAGGCACGGGCCAGACGATAACTTTCCCCATACTCAATCATACGCAGTGCTGTCCCCATCAGTACGCCACCCAGTACCGCCAGTGGAATGCCTGCCGCCAAATCGCCAAACACAGCAATCAGCAAAATCAGCACCAAAGCATGAATAATCCCTGACATGCGGCCACGACCGCCTGCATTGACATTTACTACAGAACGGGCAATGGCACCGGTACCAATTAAGAAGCCAAAACAGGCTGCCACAGTATTGGCAATCCCCTGCCCTAAGATTTCTCTGTCGCTGTCATGTTTGGTACTGGTCATCTCATCTACCACAAGAGCAGACAGCAACGATTCAATCGCGCCCAAGAGCGCCAGTGTCAGCCCCGCTTGGCAGAGATCCATGATATTCATGGCAAAAAAGTTTGGAATCTGCAGCGACGGCAGCGCCAAGGGAATCTGCCCCACCACATAAGCCTCTGGCATAGGCAGCCAAATCTTAGAAACTACTGTCCCTACAATCACGGTAATGATGGCATACGGCAACTTTTTATTAATCATAGGCAATATCAGCATCAATATGATAGACAATGTGCAAAGTATAGGACTCATATTGAAATACTTAAACTGGTTGATAAAAATCAACATGCCAATCCCATTGGTAAATCCCACCATAACCGGTTTGGGAATCAAGCGAATATATTTACCCAGCTTCAACAATCCCATAATGATTTCGAAGATGCCGGCCAAAATCATAGAAGCGACTAAGCCTTCCAACCCATACTTGTCTGCCATGCTTACCAGCACAACTGTCATTGCACCAGTAGGCCCCGAAATCTGCGCTTTGGTACCACCAAACATTGAGGCCAAAATCCCTGTGCAAATGGCGCCATACACACCAGCAGCAGCACCCGCGCCGGATAATACACCGAAACTAAGTGCCAATGGCAATGCAACAAAGGCCACGGAAATCCCGCCGATAATGTCACCCTTTAAGGTAGACAGAATTTCTTTCTGTATAAACATTTTTACTTTCTCCAACAAAGCCCTCTCCCTTTTACTTTCTTATTCACACCGCACAAATTTTATGCGTCTATATCATGCCAACGGAAAGTCGGCAGTTATTTATTATACACCTGCCCTCTCCCTCTGGCTAGTGAATTTTTTATTTTTATGCATTTTTCTTGGTATTAATCTTACATACTTTCTTAAAATTATTATAAATAGTGTCTATATATACAAGATTCCTATTCGTTCTAAAAAAAGGTTGTGCCACAAAATCGCGACACAACCTTTCCAGATACAACCCTCTCTTTATTCCATAAAATCTAAATCTTCCGCATCTTTTATCAATGCGCGCATCTGTGCTAAAAATTGCTGCACCTCATCATCAGAAAGGAGCAACAATAAAAATATAAGCGATGACACAGAAAAAGAATGTTTGCCCCGTTTCAGGTCAGTATAGTTACGGGTTGTCACCTGTAGCAGTTCCGCCATCCGTTCTTGAGAATAGTAATGCTTGTTTCGGTACTGTTCTGCCAGATCACGAAGGTATGGTTGAAATAATTTTGTACAGGAATGCAGAATAAATCCTCCTTTCTTCATTTGGCTTCAGAAAGATTATACCCCGTTCTGCCACCTGTTTCCATGGAGCTCTCTTCTAACTCTCGCATATTTTTACGAAATTTTTATTTTTAAGAAATATTTTGTCATATTCGTATTCTTCTCAATCAATTACTCAACAAACTTCACCGTATCCAACGTAATGTTGCCTTCTTCGCTGGTCACAGACAAAATATTTTCTCCCCTGCCCTCCAAAAGCAATAAATCCTGCTCGGTCAACGCTGTGGGAATTGTTTTCTTCCAGGGCTTTTTCTTGCTGGAAGCCGTAAGCACACCACTGTCTGTGTGTAAATCCAGCAACAGGTTGTCCGTCCACTTTTTCGTGCCCACATGGATATCCCCCCACTCACTGGAAAGCTCCCAAATGCCTTTTATTTTGCTTGTAAGCGCTTCCAAATCACCGGACTTGCTGTGATACCTCCAGTAACGCAACTCGTTGTCCAGCAAATTTGTATCGCCATCCCTGTTCTCTATATCCAGATGGTGAATCCGACTGCGATTAACCTTGATTTTCGAGGTATTGCTCAGCAATTCAGCTTTTTGCAAATCCGCCCTATACAGATCTATGGAGCCATAGGCTACATCTGCGATTAATTGTTTGCTCTTGCACTGATAGAATGCAACATGTAAACGATCTCCATAGGCGGCCAACTCATCATAGCTGCGTTTAGGCAGCAATACACGCATGGTCAAATTATCTTCATAGCGGTTGCCATAGGCGTTGGCAGTTACGGGATATTGAGCTAGCTTGATTACCAATCTCCCCTTTTCATCCTGTTGCCAAACAGCGTGCTGATTGACATAACCACTTCCATATAACTGCACTTTAATCTCACGTATATCATAACTAGAAGCAACCTCCACAGTAACCCCTTCTGCATGAAGCTCCACAGCTTGTACTCCATCCGCGCTGATAGTCTCACTATCAGCCACTGCTACTTTAGGTAATCCGCCTCGCCAATCAAACAGATTATAACCCAGAAGCAACAAAAACAACGCACCAAACACAAGCCAGCCAATCAATAACAGCCATAAAGGCTTCCCTTTTTTCCATATCCGCAAGGTACGCAGCCGCACATACATCACCACCAGTTCCGTCGTTTCAGTTCTTTTTATTGTATCACAACTCGAAGCCCTGTCACAACTCTAAAACAGCGATTTTTCAGAGTTTCTTCTGCAGCCTGCATCATAAATATCAAAAAGACCATTCTGTCAAACCAGTATTCTATTGGCGTCGCTGTGCCAACACATCCTCTATACTGTATTGGTACATATCCCAGCGCCCCAACGTTAAGGGATCATCTCCTGCCCGCACGTTGACAGGCTCCACCGTAAACGCCAACTGAATCCCCTCTTGTGCCAATACCCTCTTGGCTATATCGTTGTAATGCCCATAAGGATAAGAAAAATATTGGGTACCCTGTAATTTTTTCACCGAGCGCGCCACATCCTCTGTCAACTCCCCTTCTGATACCGTTGTCAATTTTCCCTTTCCGTTCCATGATAATTCGTGGAGATTGTCAGTATGACTAGCAAATTGAAACGTATCTTTCATCTCTTTGATCTCCGGCCAGCTGAGATACTGCAGCCCTGCTGCTCGAAATTCCTGAGGATGCTCCTCAATCCAACCTGTTAACGCAAAAATAACAGCTGTATATCCCGCCTCACGCAGCACAGGCATCGCATAAATTTTATTGCTGAGATATCCATCGTCAAAGGTAATTACAACACATTTTCCTGGCAGTTCTTCTTTTCCCTGTACAAAATCATCCAGCTGCCGCAAACTGATGGTATGGTAACCCTGCGCTTTCAACGTGGCAATATCCTGCGTAAACTGCTCTACGCTCACTGCCACGTTATTGTCTGCAAACATACCGGTCAGCGCGTCCTGCGGCAAGAGGTGATGATACATCAGCACTGGCACACTTGCCTGTGTGAGATCACTCTCTGCCTGCGTCGAGTTCTGCTCTAGTTGCGCAATTGTCAACGTAAACCATCCCAACATCAATAACACACCGCAAGCCAAAGCTATTGGCAATGCATCCTTTTCCCGAAAATATCGCATAAAAAATCACCCTACCTTTTTTGATAGGGTGTGTAAAACAAGCCTAATTTATTCCGGCAACAACCGAAACAAATTTTTTTCCAGTTGCACGCCGTCTCGCACTGGTTCTCCGGCCACAATGGCATCTGCTACCGCATGACAGATAAACTCTGTCGCCAAATGGACACTTTGCAGCAACGTCCGTCCCTGCAGCAGACCGCCAATCATCACTGCGGCGAAAATATCCCCGGTGCCTGGATAATCCACCGGCAACTCCTTATACTCTACAAATTGACATTGGTCGTTCTCTTTTTCATAACAGCAAACACACCGACCACCATCCCGCTTGTGTACCCCTGTCACAACCACCGCATCAGGGCCCATTTTTCCCAGAAGGGGCAGCAAGTGGCACAATTGCTCCGCATACAGTTTCGTGTCCGCTGGCAATCCCAAAAGCAATTTACATTCTGTCACATTAGGCGTGATAATGTCCGCCTCTCGAATCAATCCGGCCATTTGCTTCACCATGTCCATATCCATTGTATCATATAGCTCTCCATCATCGCCCAATACTGGATCAATTACTACCAGAGTATCCTGATTGGAAAACTCCTGCAAAATCTCCCGCATCATATGAATTTGCTCCGCCGAGCCCAAAAAGCCGCTGTAAATACAGTCAAAATCCATCTGTAGACTTTTCCAATGCTGCAAATACTTTGGCATGATTGGTGTCAAATCCACAAAAGTGTAATCATGGAAGCCGCTGGTTTGGCTGGACAATACCGCTGTAGGTACCGGACACACTTGCATTCCCATCACAGAAAGTACCGGTGTCACCGCCATCAGCGAAGAACGCCCCAAACCTGATAAATCATGTATCGCCATTACCCGTTTGAAATTTCGTTTCATTTTCCTGCCCCGTTTCCTTTTCTCACAATGATATTATTTTACACGAAAAAGGCATAAAAAAAAAGATGCTTCAGGGAAAAATCCTCAAAGCATCCATTAGCAAAGTCAGCCGATTTTTGTGTGTTTGATGGGTTAGTCGACTTATGCGAATCACTTCACAACTTTGCTTCTTTTATTGTACGTCATTCTCTTTTTTTTGACAACAAGTTTTCACAAAAACTTTTTTTATTATTGCAAATTTCGCTCAACCATGCTATATTTAGACCTCATAATCAAAACAAGCCCGTTCTCCCGCAACGCTTTTGATGATCGTGCCTACTGCCAAGTGTGCTGGATGAACCTGATAACAGTCCAGTGCCTCTACGCTATCAAACAGCCCTTCCAACATAAAACTGTGTGTGCTTGTGCCCACAGGCGCAATGAATACCTGCAGTTGACCAATGCCTGCAATCTGTTCCTTTAAAGCCTCTGTCTTTTCCTTAATTTCCTTTGCCTTTACCTGTCGTTCCTCTGCGGATATTTCATCAAAGAAACGAAACATTACGATATGCTTTACCATGCTTCTGCCCTCCTTTGTTTTTTTCAGTATAACATAAACACCCAAAAAAATCAGTAAAATTTCCACCATCTGCATGGTACGACATAGCAGGAAATTGGGCAGGCAGACTATCATTTTTCTTTAAAACTGCTTTTTTTCGTAGATTTTGCAGGAGATTTTATAGGAAATCAGCAGCGTAAGCAGTGAAATCAACAACGCGCCAAGCAATACTACGCTCTCAGTAACCATTACACCCTCAGAAACGGCAATTTCTAATCCGCCGCCATATTTTGTGACAATCCCTAACACACCGATAATCCCGCCGGCTACGCCGCAGAACAGAACTATAAGCAATCGCCCCTTTTGCCCCCACTTTAATATACAGGGAAACGCCAACGCTATAGTTACCAATCCGCCTATAATGGTAGGCAGACATCCCCGCATTATCTCCCGCAAATTACCGCCCAACAATAAGTCCATTGCTGCGTAGAATAGCAACGCAGCACCAGACACCAGCAAAGCGAATACATATTTGCTCCGGATGATTTGCCTTCGTGATACCGGCAAAGTCAATACATACCGGTCCCACTGGTACAGCTCATCGTAGGATAACGTATTAAACGGCAGCATAATCATTACGAGGATAACGATCGTAGCGGCAATATCAGGTGCCCCAGAAAAAAAACTAAACAAACTGTAAAGGATTATAAATATCAGATAAATTCCGATACCGTCTTTCATCATGAGGATATCTTTTCGCAGCAAACCTCTCATTTTTTTCACTCCAATTTATCAATTTATAATTTTTCCCCGCCTACTGCCGGGTACCTTTATTGAAAAACAGCATAATACTCTCCAATGTAGGACGCTCCAAAGCAGCCGCAGCGTGTACTTCATTCCGCTTGACCAATGCCTCCAGTCCAAATTGGTGACGGCGCACCCGCAGCACAGCATTCTCGGGAATTTCCGCCAACTGTTCCTCGCTGCCCTTAAACACTGCATAGTCTTCCAGCAGCTGGTCCTTTTCCATATTCAGCTCTATGCGGCCCTCATGAATATACGCAATGTGATCGCACACCTTTTCCAGATCGCTGGTAATGTGAGACGCCATCAGAATTGCGTGATTCTCATCCTGCATGAACTCTAAAAACAAATCCAAAAGCTCATCCCGCACCACCGGATCCAGCCCGTTTGTGGCTTCATCAAGAATCAGCAGCTGCGCGTTATGACTGAGCGCAACTGCGATGGACAGCTTCATTTTCATGCCGCGGGAATAGGTTTTTATTTTGCTTTTTTCCGGCAATCCAAACCGCGCCGTCAAGCTGTAAAAAGTATCCGAATCCCAGCTAGAGTATAAATCCTCCATAATCCGGTTTACCTGTCTGAGATTCAACATTTCCGGCAAGCCGCGTTCATCCATCACCACGCCGATTTGCTCGTTGCGCTGTGCAGAGAAGGTTTCCGCTGGAATACCCAGCACCTCAATCTGACCGCCATCGGAGTGGAGCAGATTCAGCAGTAGTTTGATAATCGTACTTTTGCCCGCGCCGTTTTCCCCAATGAGGCCCAGAATATAGCCCCGAGGCAGCGCCAGAGAAATATCCTGCAATGTAAAATGTTCAAAATTTTTCCTCACATGATGCAATTCCAATGCGTATGTCATGATTCCTCTCCTCCATAAAGCAGTGCCAGCATTTCCTGCAATTCCTCCAGGGAAACATTGCCGATGCGTGCCGTTTCAATGGCCTGTGTCAGCTGTTCCTCCAGCTTTTGCAATTGTGCTTCCCGCACCAGCTCTGCATTTTTGCCGGCTACAAAGCTGCCCTTTCCCGTCTGTGAAGTGATAAAGCCTTCTCGTTCCAATTCCTCATAGGCCCGCTTGGTTGTGATGACGCTGACACGCAATTCCTTGGCCAACAGACGCATAGACGGCAGCATGTCACCCTCATGCAATTGCCCACTGATAATCAGTGCTTTAATCTGACTGGCAATTTGTTCATAAATAGGTTTTCCGTTTAGATTGCTAATAATAATATTCATGATGTGCACCTCATGTTATATTGTATATATTCATTATATACAATATGCACAATCTGTCAAGAAGAAAGTATCGGAATTATTTTCATACCACAACAAAAGAGAAGCGACTTCAGATTCTTTTATCTGTTCATACACAAACAAAAAATTCTGAAGCCGCTTTTCTTTCTCTTATATTATAAATAACGGGTTCCCGTTACGCTTCTTCTCCGCCGATGGAGATAGAAACGACATCCTCCTCGTCCTCGGCTTTCTCCTGCGCAGTTTTAGGCAGCACATAAAGTTCTCCATACAAACGGCCCTGTTCGTCCCGACCCAGCAGTACAGCCTGCCAATTCTCGGTATCGGCCATGATGATTGTATTATCCGTATACATCGCACCGTTGGCAATGCTCTGTGCATCTTCCGGCAGCAATTCCATCTCTCCACCATCACCATAAAAATACCACCAACTGCCATCGGCAGTCTGCTCCAGCAATTTATGTTCCTGCATCTTTCCTTCTCGGATGATGTTCTGATATTGTTCTTTATGGGCGGCAGCAGCCTCTGCGTCATACTCCCAATTATCGGCATCATCCCCCACCCACTGTTTTAATAGTTCTTCCGCTTTAGTTTTATCTGCATCGGCCGCATCCAATGGCAGCTTAAACAAGACATTTACACCGCGGGCATCGGGATTTTCGCTCACATTTCCCGTTGTTTCATCATACAAAAATGTTCCATTGCTGATAGAAAACTCATCAGTGACAGCCAGCCACACATTGCGGTCCGCAAAAGCCGTTACGTCTCCGCATTCCACCAAACGGTACTGAATGCCGTTCTGCACAAACGCTCCGTAGCCGCCACCCATCGTAAAGATATTTACTTGCCAGGGAAGTTGTCCTTGAATCAGCGGCGTCACTAAAAAGTTTTTTTCTCCATATTCTTCGCTGGCGGTATCGGGCATAGGACTGCCATCAGCGTTTTCAATGGCAACCGCAGCATATAAACGATCCTGTCCAAGCTCTACATCAGAAGGCACATACTCACTGCAGACAGCGCCGGATACCAAGCCCAGCAAAGTAATGCGATAGCCGCCGGACTGTACCGATTGATTGATAAACAGCGCCTCTTCACTGGCAAAGGCTTTTTCTAAAGCATTGTTCTGCAACTCATGGGCAATCTGCGCAGGGCTCAGCAGCTGCCAAGCTGCTAAAGCCCCTGCTGGCACCGCTACCACCAATGCTGCGCCCAACACTGTCAAGCACAATGATTTGCGTGTTTTTTTTGATAACATGGTATATCGCTCCCTCATTTTCTCTATCGTTTCTCTTTGGATTTGTGCCGAGGGTACAGGACCTGTTTTTTCCGCCTGCAAACTCCGGCGCAATAAATCATCCAGTTTTTCGTCATTTTTCATTCCACGACACCTCCAATTTTTCTTTTAATACTTTTCTTGCTTTATATAATCTGCTTTTCACTGTTCCCGTGGGAATTCGCAGCAAACTAGCAATTTCTTCTATAGAAAGCCCCACTGTATAATACATATATACCGGCAGCTTCCATTTATCCGGCAGTTCTGAGACAGCCTGACGGACCAATCTCTGCTGTTCCCACTGCAACGCCAGTTCCTCTGGATTGTTACAGTATGTCTGTGTCAGTTGTTGCTCCTCTTGTTCGTCCCATTGTCCCATAGGCGCGATACGCTGCCGCCAAGCATATTTCCGACGGCGATTGCGCCACAAACGAGCAGCCACTGCAACCAAAAAGCCCTTGGGATTTTGCACTGCGTCAATCTGCCGATGCAGCTCCACAGCTTTCAGGAATGTTTCCTGATACAGTTCCTCTCCTTCCTGGCGAGAACCTGTCAGTTGATTGCAAAAGGCATACAACACACCTCCGTATTGCTCCGCCAATTGCTCTAAACCTGCCAGTTCCATTGATGCTCCTCCCTTCTATATCCAACTTACGGCCGTTCATTTATATATTGTCATAACCAGAAAAAGCGGTTCATTTTCTATGTATTTTTTCTTTGTTCTATTCGGTATGTTATCCCATTCTGCCACTTTGAGTACCTGACCACTGACGCATCGCGTCATATTTCTGAAAAATTTCAGGCACTCAAGTGACATATGGCTTTCTGTCTCCGTCATCGCCGCATGGCTTCAGACCCGTTCGTCCTCAATCACCGCTGTTGGCGGTGGGTGTCACTGTCACATCGTACCGATTGTCTGTTTTGGTAATCGTTACGTTGTAATCCTCGCCTTCTGGTAAAGCGGACAGGTACCCTTGCTGTACCAATTCAGCGGCAGTAATGGTAGCACTATCGGCACCGCCGCTTTCCATTTCCCAGTTAGTCAGATAGAGCCGCGCAGCCTGCTCCACCATGTGCCGATTAGAATTGCTGACCTGCTCTCGGGCATCCGCCACATAACCAGTAACCGTGGGCAAAATCGCTGCAGTGAGAATCCCCATGATGACAATCACCACAATCAACTCCACCAATGTAAATCCTCCGTTACCGGCTTTGCCGGCAAATTTTCTTGCCAGATGCGCTGTTATTTTTTTCTGCATCCTGCATCCCTCCTTTGCAAACACAGAATACCATAAATTTCCATACTTGAAAACTGAAACAAATCGTGCTAATTCGTCACACTTTGTTCAAACAACAAAACTCGCTAAAATCAGCGCACCTGATTTCCCACTACATCGCTAAAATACGCAAAGTACTTTCATATCATGGCAAAGCCTGCATTTATCCACTATTTTTCTGCTTGTCCAGTTGTGCCGCAGCTATAAAAAATCCCTGAGTAATGCCGACATTGTCACTAGATAAAGCATAAAAATACTGCAGATGGAGTTTTTGTTGTTCCAATCTGCAGTAAAGTATACAAAATTTTTTGTCTTGTTGTGCATTCTGTGCATATCCTAATCTTATTTATGCACAGAATCCTCTGTAAATACTGAAATTTCCCCACTTTGCTTGTGGATAATATTGTGGATAATGTGGATAACTCTGTGGAAAAGCCCTAATGCATCAACGTGCGCACCCATTTCAGTTTTTTCTTATACGGTGCATAGCGTAAAGGCAGTTCAATCTCATTAGACTGTTTCAAAACCACCTTCTGATGAGAGAAGGTATCAAATCCTGCTTTTCCATGGTATGCGCCACCCATACCGCTTTGGCCTACACCACGAAAAGGAATTTCCGCACCAGCAGCATGTATCACCGTATCATTGATACAACCACCCCCAAAGGAAACCTGATTCATCACCGTCTGTTCCACCACCGGATCACGGGTAAACAGATACAGTGCCAACGGTTTTGGTTTGTTTTGTATATAGCAAATGGCATTTTCCAGATAATCATAAGGAATTACCGGTAAAATCGGGCCAAAAATTTCTTCATTCATTACCGTGCTTTCCTCTGGATCCACTTGATCCAGAATGGTCGGCTCCAGCTTCAATTTTTCCCTGTCAAAACGTCCGCCATACACAATATGTCCGTCATCCAAGAATTTCAACAACCGGTCAAAGTGCTCTTCATTGACGATACGGGAATAATCAGCATTTTCAAAAATATCGCCGGGATAAAACTCCTGGATATACTCCACCATATATTCCATCAATTCTTTCTTGCGCTTGCGATCCACCAATACATAATCCGGCGCAATGCAAGTCTGCCCGCAGCTGACACACTTACCCCAGATAATCCGTTTTGCAGCCACCTTCAAATCAGCGGTATCCTCCACAATGCATGGACTCTTGCCGCCCAGTTCCAAAGTCACGGAGGTCAAATGCTCTGCCGCCGCCCGCATCACATACTGCCCTACACGAGGACTGCCCACAAAGAAGATATGATCAAAATCCTCTTTTAACAAGGCCTGCCCCACTTCCGCACCGCCAGTAAACACACTGATGTACGTAGAATCAAAGGTTTCTTCAATGATTGTCTGCACCACCTGCTGCGTTTTCGGCGCCAACTCTGACGGCTTTACAGCAGCGCAATTTCCCGCAGCAATAGCTGCAACCAGCGGAGAAAACACCAATTGCACAGGATAATTCCACGATACAATAATCAGCACCAGCCCCAACGGCTCCGTATAAGACAACAACCGTCCCGGATACTGTGTCAATCCGCCACCATCAGCTTGACGGATTTCCGCCCATTTGGGCAAAGATTTCAAAGCAGTATTAATTTCATCATACACCATGGCAATTTCTGTCGTATAGGCCTCAAATTCCGATCTGCCCAAATCCTCTTCCAATGCCCATAACAAATTTTCTTCATACTTTTTGATCGTTTTACGCAACGCCCGCAACTGCTTTAAACGCCAATCAATATCCAGTGTAGTGCCACAGAAGAAAAACTCTCGTTGCCTTCTTAATGTTTCCTGCATCATCATGCAAAGCCTCCTTTATTTCCTTGATTGCCTTTATCCTCATCTGTCAGTCCCGCCTCAATCAATTTTCGCAACTGCCACATAAATGCCTCATCCTGCTCCTTGGTACGCTTAGATGGTCCCTTCGTTCTACCTCCGCCCCTGCGCACTTTTTGCGCTGCGTGGCGGCTCGCCAACATACTGTCAATATTTCCGTCATGGTAAATCAGACCATTCTGATTGATAGGCTTTCCCTTGCGTGCCAAACACATTGCCGCTAAGCCATAATCCTGCGTCACCACAATATCACCGGCCTGCACCAAATTCACCAGTGCAAAATCCACACTGTCGGCACCCTGTGCCAACACCATCGTGCGTGCACCCTCTTTGTCAAAATAATGCGCCGTATCGCACAGAATTATGCACTCTAGACCAAATTCCCGTGCCGCCGCCACAGTAAGATCCACCACCGGACACCCATCGGCATCAATCAAAATCCGCATGACGTTCCCCTTTCCATCTTACTTTTTGCTGTTAATGACTCTACTATGATTATAGAAGATTTCTCTGCAAGAATAAAGTCATTTTTACAGGTTTTTCAGCAACTGTACAGAAAAATTTTTCCTGTACAGTTGACCCATACAAAAAAATAGACAAGAACAAATTTTCTTGTTCCTGCCTATTTGCCGCTCTATTTTTTATCTAACTGCCTTATCTCTGCACAGTCATACTGCATCTTTTATTGCATTTGCTGTTTTAGCGCCTCCAACATACTCTTTGGCACATAGGTGCGTCCATCGCGAAGCTCTGGCGCCTGTTCAGCCAGCGCGTCAGCTATCATCTCAGTCTGTTTTCCGTCCTTTTCGACCAGCTTCGTATAGCCATATTTGGCACTGCCAACGGAAATCGTCGCTTTATAACCTTCCTTACTCAAGGTCACTGTCTGCCCTTCATGATCCCAAGCAACATCCAGCCCCAATTCACTGGCAGCCTGCCGTATACCAACCATCTCTACATTTTCTTCTGCAATAGGTTCCTCAGCGGGCTTCAGCAGCACAACCCTGTCTGTATAAGCCTGCCCCGGATAGCTCAATGCTACGATGTCATAATATAAAATCACCTGCGCACCGGGCTGCAAATCCTCCAAGGTCACAATATCTTTTGTAGCCAACGGTTTTATATCAGCTTTTTCCGTCACAGTTACCCACATCCCGCCATTGTTGGTGGTAAGGCGTACCGCGCTGTCCTTTCCTGCTTCCACTGCCTCGATGATTGCATAGTTAGGCGTTACTTCGCCCTTTGTCACCACTGCATACGCATAGCTCTGCGGCGGCAGACTTCTGGTCGTAGCCATACTGTGCGCTACCACCACTTCTTTCCCTTTCAAATCCGCCAAATCAATGGCAGTGCCCTTTTCCCCATCTACCAGCCAGGTTTTCTCATCCAAATTGAACTGAATTTCAGTTTGTTCATTTTTTACCAAAATGTTCTGCGCCTGCACATCTACCTCTTGCACCACACCTATTGTTCTTGTGTATCCCACAGCAACTTCCTCCTGTTGCGCAATCAACGGGGTACTCGATATTGTTTCTGTATTATTTACAGCCAGTGCTGGTGTAAACATTGTGGCGGTCAAAGCGCCTGCCAAAGCCAGGGTGACGATTTTTTTGTGTTGCATCATAAATCATACGCTCCTTTATTTTATACGAAAAATATTTTACTTGCTCTTACATATCATTTAGACGCGCTACGATTAAAAAAGTTCCCGTTTTTCCAAAGATCACTCTTTTCTTAATTTAATTTTCATATAATTCTTTTTATATTGGCAAGTTTTTTGCACTGTTCACCTTGTATCTCTGCCATTCATAGTGCTATAATGAAAACCACGGTATTTTTGCCGCAACTACTATCATTTGAGAAGGGAAGATTGTGAAATGAACTTGGACACAACAAATCATCTGGAAAACATCCGCAAAGCTGCTGCCAATCTGGACGGCGTACTGCGGAAGACAGAATTGATTTACAGCGATTTTTTCAGTAAGGAGACTGGAAATCGAATTTTTATTAAACCGGAAAATTTACAGAGAACCGGTTCCTTCAAGATTCGCGGCGCTTACAACAGAATTGCCAACCTGACTGAAGAAGAACGTGCCCGCGGCATTATCGCTTCTTCCGCAGGCAATCATGCCCAGGGCGTTGCTCTGGCTGCCTCCAAAATGAGCATCAAATCTACCATTGTCATGCCTCTGGTCACACCGCTGATTAAAGTGGATTCCACCAAATCCTACGGCGCCGATGTGGTGCTCCATGGCAATATTTATGACGAAGCATACAGCAAAGCAGTGGAATTGTCCGAAGAATATGGCTATACCTTCGTCCATCCCTACAATGACTACGATGTCATTTGTGGACAAGGTACCATTGCTTTAGAAATATTAGAAGAAATGCACGACATCGACCAGATTTTGGTACCGGTGGGCGGCGGCGGTTTGCTCAGCGGTATCGCCCTAGCAGCTAAAGCCATCAATCCCAACGTGCAGGTGATTGGCGTAGAGCCAGTCGGCGCAGCCAGCATGACCGCAGCTTTGGACGCTGGTCATGTCGTTACCCTGCCCCAAGTTCGCACCGCCGCTGAGGGCGTTGCCGTGAAAACAGTAGGTGAAAATTGTCTGAATATTTGTAGCAAATATGTTGACGGCATCATTCAGGTGACAGAAGAAGAAATCATGGAAGCGCTGCTCATGCTGTTGGAACGGCATAAAATCATCGCTGAAGCAGCAGGCGCTCTGCCTTTAGCTGCAATCAAAAAACTGAACACCCGCAACAAAAATATCGCCTGCGTTGTCAGCGGCGGAAATATTGATATGGTAACCATTTCTTCCACCATCAACTCCGGTCTGGTTACCCGCGGCCGTGTGCTGTGCTTCACCGTAGACCTGCCCGATACACCAGGTCAGCTCTTAAAAATCGCGCAGATTTTAAGCGACCAACGGGCTAATGTCATCAAGCTGGAGCACAACCAATTCAAAGCACTGGACCGTGTACAGCATGTACAGTTGGAAGTAACCGCCGAAACCAATGGCCATGACCACATCAAAGCAGTCATCGAAGCATTGGAGGCTCAAAATTTCAAGATAAACCGCATTTATTAAACTGCATACAAAGAGGCTGCCCGGGAGATTTTCCTAGCAGCCTCTTCTCTTATTACACGTTTCGCAATGATGCACAATAGCTTTTACAGCCCATTTACAGAGCGCTTAAAGCTGTGCTCCTATTCAAAATCTAACAACTATTTTCCCATTTTCTCTTCCACTAATGTCTTTAACAGAGCAACGGTGCCGTCAATACCTAGCAGACCGCTGTTGATGAGGATATCCTGCCCCTCTATGCGTCCCCATTTCATTTCACTGTAGAATTGATAATAGCTGCGGCGCTGTTTATCCGTCTTTTTGATGAGCTTAACCGCTACATCACGGTCTACAATGCCATGGCGGCTCATGATACGGTTGATGCGTTTTTCAATGTCCGCATAGATGAAAACGCGAATTACATTATCACGGTCATCCAATACATAGTTGGCACAGCGACCTACAATTACACAGTTTTCCTTTTCAGCCTTCTCCTTGATCAAATCACTCTGCATTCTAAATACGCGATCATTTAAAGAACCAGGATCAATAGATGGCGGATAGTATGGTGCAAACAATGGATTGGAAGCAGTTTCATCCGCTTTTTGCAAAACCTGCTCCGTAATGCCGCTTTTTTCGGCAACCATCGTTAATAGCTCTTTATCATAGAATGTGAAGCCCAGGGCCTTTGCAAGTTTTTCGCCAATTTCGTGCCCTCCACTGCCGTATTCTCGACCAATTGTAATAACCATGTTAGACATAAAAATCCCTCCTGATGTTATCAATCAACTGTTAGCAAAGAAAAGTTAAAAAATTCTTTTCTTTATTATAAGTATAACATATAGATAGAAAAAAAGAAAGTGTTATAAGAAAAATTTTTTCTAAAAAATAGAAAACAATGAATAAATTTTTTAGAAGGGCTTTCCCAAATATAAGCAGAATAGTATAATAGCGTAACAAACATAACGCAATACATGGTTTTAACACATACAGAGGGGATGAACAAGATGCCGGGACTGGTTTTAGAAGGGGGAACCTTTCGCCCCATTTTTAGTGCTGGTGTAATGGATGCCATGTTGGCACATGACATTATGTTTCCATATTGTATCGGAGTTTCCGCAGGAATTACCGACGGTTTTTCCTATATATCACGACAACCTGGACGCAACCTAGAAGTTTTAAAACAATATCGCTGTGACAAACGCTATATCGGTGCAGGCAATTTTCTCAAATGCCGCAGCTTATTCGGTTTGCAGTTTGCCTTTGAGGATGTTCCCAACCGTTTGATTCCTTTCGATTGGGACACCTTCGCCCAATATGACGGCACATACCTGGTAGGGGTCACCAATGCCCGCACTGGAAAAACCGAATATTTAAATGGGAAAAACTTAGACAAAGCCAATACCATGGTAAAAGCGACCTGCGCCATTCCGCTGGTGTTTCCCGCAATCGCTCTGAACGGACAAAATTATTTTGACGGCGGTATTTGCGACCCCATTCCGGTACGCAAGGCTCTGGCTGACGGCAACGAAAAACTATTGATTGTGCTGACTAGGCCTAAAGGCTATCAGAAAGAGCTGACCCGCAGTAATAAAGTAGCGGCGAGGGTATTAAGGCGAAAGTATCCTGCTTTGGTGGAGCCTCTGTTGACACGACATCATAAATATAACGAAACCGTACGCTTTTGTGAAGAGCTGGAGCAGCAGGGAAAAGCTGTGCTGCTGCGGCCGGCAGAAGAAGGAATTATTGACAGCTTTGAAAAAGACATTGATAAAATAGAAGCAAGCTATCAATATGGATATCATTTAGCAGAACAGCATATAGATGAAATTGCAGCTTTATTTTAGGGGGAGACGGCTGTGCAGAAAACATTACTCTTTTTGGTAAATCCCAAAGCGGGTAAATCAGAAATAAAAAACAGCGTATTAGATATCATTGACGAATTTGTAAAACATGACTGGAAAGTGGTGGTGCGCACCACGCAATACTCAGGAGAAATCTCTGAAATTATTCGCGATGAGGCCTGTCATTACGATTTAATCGTTTGCTCTGGCGGGGACGGCACATTAAATGAAGCAGTAGGCGGCTTGATACAAACCGACTGCAAACCGCAACTGGGATACATTCCTGCCGGTACCACCAATGATTTTGCGGTCAGCTTGGACATTCCCCGCAATATGCAGGAAGCCGCTGCAAATATTGTCACCGGCAGACCCTTTCCCTGCGATGTAGGCCTGTTCAACGAACGCCATTTTGTCTATGTAGCTGCCTTTGGAGCATTTACCGAGGTAAGCTATTCCACACCGCAGCAATACAAAAACCTGTTGGGACGAGCGGCATATATTTTGGAAGGCATTAAGCATCTAGCCGAGATTAAATCTTATCAGCTCACCGTAGAATATGGAGAAGAAACAATCAGCGGAGAATTTATTTATGGTATGATTTCTAATTCTACCTCAGTAGGCGGGTTCAAAATGAACACCCGCGCCAATGTGTCTATGAACGACGGTTTGCTGGAGGTACTGTTGGTCAAAAAACCACGAAATCCAGTAGAACTACAGGCCACCATTGCAGCACTGTTGTTGAATGATATGAGTAATCCCTGTCTGCATGCATTTCGCGCCAGTGCGTTGAAAATATCTTCCCAGGAAGATGTCTCCTGGACACTGGACGGCGAATTTGGAGGCAACTTACAGGATATCACCATCAAAGTACTACCCCGCGCCTACGAAATCATTGTGCCCAAGGAAACAACACCGACAGAACCCGAGGCAAACACTTAAAGTATCGCCGAAAAAGATGCACACATATAAGCAGAAAGCTTCATAAAGAAGTTGAGGGCAAGATAGACCACAACGGTCTGCCTTGCCCTTTTTATACTGTATCCCTACTATCATACCTTCAGGAAAAGTGCCTGTGAGCGCGCGGTAACTACCCAAGCTTTAAATTTGGCTTGTTTCCTGAAAAATTGTACCGTCTCACACTTTTCCCCGCGTCAAACAAACCCCGGCGATTGCTCCCATCAGGACAAGCGGTGCGATTCTAACGAACAGCCACTCAAATCCGTGAAACACGACGCCCATGACTGCGGTTTCAGGATTACTATAATCCCAGCCTAGGTAAGGACTGTTCAACAGGACTAACACTGCAAAAGCAGCCACTGTGACCGCACACAATACTAGAAAAAACCAATGAATCGTTTTTTGTATCGTTGCCTTTCTCTGCGCAAGCTGCAGATTTATGACCTCAAGTTTCTCAGCAATTGCTCTCAAGTCATCCACTTTCGTCTCAACAATGGTTTCTCCAAGCAATGTGCTTACAGGTATTTCAAATACCTCCGACAGCGCAATCAGCATATCGGAATCTGGCACCGACAGCCCTTTTTCCCATTTAGAAATTGTTTGCCGCACTACATTCAACTTGATTGCCAGTTCCTCTTGCGAAAGTCCCTTGGATTTTCTAATTGTTTTAATATTTTCATTTAGCATCAGGAATGCCCTCCTTTCACTGCTATCATACAGAGGAAAGCCCGTTGCTACAAGCAACGCAAATTAACATTGCCGTTTTCTTTCGGTAAATACAATCATGTCCCCGTCTGCGCGCCTGTCACTGCTCCATATCCGCTGCTCTGCGTTTTACATCATCGGCAAAGATTTTGTATAGCGCTGCGCTCAGCGGAACGCCTAGAAGCATTCCGGATACCCCCAACACACCGCCTCCCACTGTAACGGCAGCCAACACCCACAGTCCCGGCAAGCCAATGGAATTACCCACTACACGGGGATAAATCAAATTTCCTTCTATCTGCTGCAAAATGACTAAAAACACCAGAAAGATGAGCGCTTTTAACGGATCTACCGTAAAAATCATAAATGCACCCAACGCACCACCAATGTACGCCCCCGCCACGGGAATCAATGCTGACACGCCGATGATAGTGCCAGTCATCACTGCATAAGGCAAGCGCAGCAGCGTCATGCCCAGAGCGCACAGCACACCTAAAATAACTGCCTCCATGCACTGGCCCACGATGAAATTGGTAAAAGACTCGTCCACTGTGCGCAACACATAGAGGAGCTTTTCCTTTTGCTGCGGTTTCAAGTAGACTTCCATAATTTTCATTCCCTGGGCATGGAGCTTTTCCTTGCTGAACAGCAAATAAATAGCGAAAATCAATCCGATTACAAAACGCACCAGCTTGCCTACCGCGGATGTAGCCAGTCCCACTACAGAGCTAAACATGCCGCCAGCACCAATAGCCAATGTATTCATCATTTTCTTCAGCGAGTCCGCCCAATCTAAATCCATTTGCTCCAGCATCTGTTGAATTGCCGGCAGCTGGTCAGCATTGGCAATACCCCACGCACGCACTTCATCCCATACGCCGGGAATTTCCCGCGCAATCAGCTCAATACTAGAGACAAACTCCGGCAAAACAATATTGATAATCAGCAGCAAGATAATAAATAACACCACAAATGCCAGCAGTACAGATACCAGACGACGGCTTTTCTGTACAAGTACGCTGGTGGAATGGGGAAAATAGAGACTCTCGATTTTCTTCATCAAAATGTTCAGCACATAGGCAATCACACATCCCCAGACCAATGGGGAAGCTGCGCTCCACACTACACTGCCTAATTTTATAAGATCAGAAAAATATTTTACTGCCAGATAAAGTGCGGCAAAAATAATGGCAAACTGCGTGAATTTTTTTAGAGATAATTGATTCATAACATTTCTGCACCTCTTTCCAAATTTAACTTCCACAAAATAAATATTCCCCTGCCGCTGGCAAAATCCTTCCTCCTAAACAGAATATCAGGGCCGCTATATCTATTCGATACAACAGCCCTGATATTTTAGGGAGAACATATATATTACAATGTGCATCCTGGAGGGGAGTCAGATGCAGTTACGGAGTAATTCTCACGCTATATGGCCATCTATACTTTTGTAAATTATTTCATAGTAAACATTTGCAAATTTTTAGTTGTTGCCTTCAGCCAACGTCACATTGGCAGTAACCTTTTGTCCGTTGCGATCAGCCAACACGCGCAGTGTATCACCCACCTTGCAGTTGTCGATGATGTCACTCAAATCGTCAAAGCTCTGAATCAACGTATCATTCACCTTATAGATGATGTCTCCGGCTCGCAAGCCTGCACGTTCTGCCGGACCGCCCTTCATAACATCTGCAATCTGAATGCCCATAGGAATTTCATATTTCTCAGCGGTACTTTCATCCACCTGATACTGGCTGTTGATAGTCACACCCATGTAAGGACGGCTTACATGACCTTTGCTGATCAATTCTTCTACAATTGGTTTAACCTCGTTGATACTCAGCGCAAATCCCATACCCTCAGCATTGGAAGCTACCAGCTTAGCACTGTTGATACCAATGACTTCCCCTTTGCTGTTCACCAGAGCGCCGCCGCTGTTTCCGCTGTTGATAGCGGCATTGGTCTGAATCAACGTCATAGCGTCTGTATAGTTGGTCAGTTGTCGGTTCAATCCGCTGACAATCCCGTCTGTCACAGTATTTTCATATCCCAGAGGATTGCCGATGGCTACCACCAGTTCCCCGATTTGCAATTCATCAGAATCGCCCAATGTAGCGGCAGGCAGATTTTGCGCTTCTACTTTGAGCACTGCCAAGTCGCTGGAAGAATCAGCTCCTACAATGCGGGCGTCATATTCGGCGCCGTCGCTCAATGTGACTGTCACAGAAGTGGCATTCTCAATCACGTGATAATTGGTAATCACATAACCGTCTTCACTGTAAATAATACCTGAACCGCTTCCTAGTTCCTGGTTGTCAATCTGCCGTCCCCAATAGTTATACGTGCCATAAGTTTTGACACCTACCACAGAAGGCATGACCTTCTGCGCTATAGCAACCACTGGAGAAATCTGGCTTTTGTTGCCGATGAGCTGTACCTGATGTCCAGTTCCACTGGTATTGCTCAATTCTTCCGCTGCATTCCGCATGGTCATATTGGCCCCGATAGCGCCGCCAATTCCGCCGCCTAAGAGGGAACAAATCAGTCCAGTTGCTACCACAGCCTTGAAACCATTGGACTTTTTATTTTTTTTATCTTTTTTCGGCGCTTCCTTGTAAACAACTTCTTCCATACGCACTGCAGCGTCCTGTATATCCTGTGAGGCAACGTGCGCCTCCTGGAAAGCGTCATATTTTTCATCTAACATATTCAACACTCCTCGTTCACCATATTGTCTTACTTATTGTAACCATTTTCTTGCTGCAACAATCTGCGTTTACTTTACATTTTTTATTATAGCGAACTTTTTTGATGAATTGGTTATCAATTATTCAAGGAATTGTTAAGAAAATTTTTATCATCACTCCAAAAAACAAGCTGTTGACGAACCTTGCAAAAGCTTCTACAATTAGAAGAAGCTATAGTGCTTGAGCGTTCACTGAAAAGGACCTTGCTTTTCAGTGCGTAAACTCAAATATAGAATATGAAACTGTATAAAAGGAGTTTTTTTCATGGAAAATTTAGATTTCAGCCGAATTCACCGTTTTCATTTTGAAGACCTGAATATTCTCTTAGATGTAAACAGCGGCTCTGTACATGTCATTGACCAACCCACGTGGGATTTTTTGGATTATCTGCTGGTCAACCCGTTTGAAACAGCGGTGTCCATGATGATGGAGCAATATGGCTATGAGGAAACCATCAGTGTAGTAGATGATCTGGGGGATTTGATGCAAGCCGGTCAACTGTTCAGTGATGATCGCGCGCTGGCTGATTTTACACCTCACACAGAGCCTATTGTAAAAGCCATCTGTCTACATATGGCCCATGATTGCAATTTGCGCTGCGGATATTGTTTTGCCGACAGCGGCGCATACCACGGCCAGCGCTCTCTGATGAGCCTGGAAACGGGCAAAAAGGCACTCGACTTTCTCATCAAAGCGTCCAAGCACCGCAAACACATCGAAGTGGATTTCTTCGGCGGCGAGCCGCTGCTCAATTTTGACGTTTGCAAAGAACTGGTAGCCTATGGCAAAGAGCAGGGGAAACTGCACAACAAAATTTTCAAGTTCACCCTCACCACAAACGGTGTACTTCTCACCAAAGAGGTGCAGGACTTTTTAAATGAAGAGGGAATCAGCGCTGTACTCAGCCTGGACGGACGCAAAGAAACCAACGACCGCATGCGGCAATTTCCTAACGGTACCGGCTCTTACGACGCCATTGTACAGAATTTTCAGGATTTCGTAAAAACCCGTAACGGACAGGAATATTATCTGAGAGGCACCTATACGCACCACAATACCGATTTCGCCGCTGATGTGGCCCATATGGTAGACTTGGGCTTCCGCGAATTATCCATGGAGCCGGTAGTCGCACCTGCCGAAATGGACTATGCCCTTACCGATGAAGATGTCTTTGCCGCCTGCAAAGAATATGACAAGCTGGCGCTTCATTATTTGAGTTATGTGCAAAAGGGAGATCCCTATAACTTTTTCCATTTCAATGTGGATTTGAGTGGTGGTCCCTGCTTGCCCAAACGTCTCAGCGGCTGTGGCGCAGGTCACGACTATCTGGCTATCAGTCCCGAGGGGGATTTGTATCCCTGTCATCAGTTTGTGGGGGAAGAAGCCTACAAAGTGGGCACTGTAGACACTGGCATCGTAAATTATGATCTATGCCGCCAATTCCAACAGAGCAACGTCTTGAGCAAAGAAGCTTGTATGCGCTGCTGGGCTCGTTATTATTGCAGCGGCGGCTGCCACGCCAATAATATCCGTTACGGCGGCAGTCTCACACAGCCCTACGATAAGGGCTGCACGCTGCAGAAAAAGCGCTTGGAAACCGCTATCGGCGTACAGGTGAAAAAAGCATTGCTGCAAGAAAATGACGAGACGGAAAATTAATTCTTCCTTCATCTTATCACAGGCGGGAAAATTGATGTAACCTTGCCAGTACATCTCCAAACAGTAGCCCTGACAGCATTCCTTGGAAAATAATATTTTGGAAATCTGCTATGGAGTGAATCAATCTTTTTCAAGACAACCCACTTGAAATGACAATTTCTGATATAAAAAACCGACTTTGCCGGCTAGCCTATTGATGGCGCTCCGTAAAGTCGGTTTTTTCTTCGTATGTTTGTACGCTTACAATCTGTTTTCTTTGTTAGTCAGCATACAGCGGGAAACGGTCTGTCAACGCTTTCACCATTTCTTTTGCAGTTGCTTCATCCTTCTTCAGCAGGACTGTTTCAAAAATAGCGGCGATTTCTGCCATTTCCGCTTCCTTCATGCCACGACTGGTCACTGCCGGTGTACCCACGCGAATGCCACTGGTCACGAATGGACTTTCCGTTTCAAATGGAATGGTATTCTTGTTGACAGTCACATTAGCATCATCCAACATTTTTTCTGCTTCTTTCCCTGTAATCCCTTTGGATTTCACATCAATCAGCATCAAATGATTGTCTGTACCGCCAGATACCAGACGGAAACCCTGTTCCTGCAACCCGTTGGCCAAAGCCTTGGCATTGGCTACAATCTGCTTCTGATATTCTTTGAATGCAGGCTGCAACGCTTCATGGAAGCATACTGCTTTCGCTGCGATGACATGCATCAGCGGACCACCCTGAATCCCTGGGAAAATGGCTTTATCGATTTGTTTTGCATATTGCTCCTTGCACAAAATCAGACCGCCTCTTGGCCCGCGCAGAGTTTTATGGGTAGTAGTCGTGACAAAGTCTGCATACTCTACTGGGTTTGGATGCAGCCCTGCGGCTACCAAACCGGCGATATGCGCCATATCCACCATCAAGTATGCGCCCACAGCGTCAGCAATTTCACGGAATTTTTTGAAATCCAGCACACGAGGATATGCACTGGCGCCCGCTACGATGAGTTTTGGTTTTACTTCCTTAGCCCGCGCCATCACCTTATCATAGTCGATTACCTCGGTGCCTTCTTCTACACCGTATTCCTGGAAATTGAAATATTTCCCGGAAATATTTACTGGACTCCCATGGGACAGATGGCCGCCATGGCTCAAATTCATGCCCAGCACAGTGTCACCAGGCTGCAGCATTGCAAAATACACTGCAGTGTTGGCATTGGCACCGGAATGGGGCTGTACATTGGCATGCTCTGCGCCGAATAATTTTTTCACGCGGTCTCTGGCCAGATTTTCTGCGATATCTACAAATTCACAGCCGCCATAATAGCGTTTGCCCGGATATCCTTCCGCATATTTGTTGGTTAAGACACTTCCCTGTGCCGCCATCACTGCCGGACTTACAAAGTTTTCAGAAGCGATCAGCTCAATTTTGCTGTTCTGGCGATTTTTTTCCAGAAAAATAGCTTCTGCCAACTCAGGATCTACTGGCTGCACCAGTTCTTTGATGTAGTCAATCATCATGTTTCCCTCTCTTTATTTTAAAATTTTTATAACACCCAAGCATCGTTTTTACAAATACAGCAGGATCTAGCCGCTTTGCCAAATTACAATGTATACTTGGCTCTCTCCCCGCCAATCAGCTTTGGTCTGCTTGCTGCCGCTGTCAATCTTGCTTTTCCAATATATTTTACACTGAGCCGTTTGGGCACTGCTACCGGACGCAAATGCATCCCGATCAAGGTTTCTCCAATATCCAGACCGCCATGGGCCTGAATAGATTCTACCATAACGGGATCTGCTTTATGACGGTATGCATAGCTCCCCATAGAACCGCCTGCATGAATCTGCGGTACGACTGTCACTTCTGTTAAGTTATATTTTTCCATGACTTCCCGATCCACTACCAGAGCGCGATTCAAATGCTCGCAACACTGGAATGCCAAATATATGCCTTTTTCCTCTGCCATTGGTGCTAACACATCATACAGCACAGCAGCAATGTCCGGCTGACTGTCCTTACCGATACGTCCACCGTGCACTTCGCTGGTGCTGCAGCCAATCACAACAATATTGCCCGGTCGCAGGTTAGCCACGTCCAGATATTCACTGAACGCCTGCCGCATCTGCTCTGCAATCTCGTTCATTTCCATTTTTAACGCACCTCTTGTTCATGAATTTTGTCAATTCTTCTTTGATGTCGTCCACCTTCAAACTCTGTAGTCAACCAAATCTTCACAATGTCCAGTGCCAAGCCCTGGCCGATGACACGCTGCCCCATGGTCAAAATGTTGGCATTATTGTGTTCTCTGGACGCATGAGCGGAGAAGGTGTCATGACAAAGAGCAGCACGAATACCTGGCACCTTATTGGCAGCAATGCCAATGCCAATTCCAGTACCGCAAATCAAAATGCCTCTGTCAAATTCTCCCGCTGCCACTGCTTTTGCCACTGGTACCGCAATATCGGGATAATCGCAGGACTGCGTATCATAGGTACCGAAATCCTGATACCCATAACCGTTATCCGTCAAAAATTTTATCACAGCCTGCTTTAGTTCAAACCCACCGTGGTCACAGCCTACTGCAATCTTCATTCCTATCGTCGCCTCCTTTGCTTTGAAGTATGCATCTGCCTATTTATCAAACGCTATCTTGCTCTGTTCTTTTATCATACTGCAAAGCAGCGCTTCCGTATAGCCCTGCCCTTCATTTGAACCAACTAGTCTGCATTAGATTTTTTTATTTTTTCGAATATTGCCCCGATGGCTTCTTCCAGCAGCGCAAAACACTGCACATATTCCTCTGTATCTCCTCCGAAGGGGTCGGGAATATCCGGCGCTGAAGGATCTCCCTCTGCGTATGCAGTCAGCAGAAATGTTTTGTCGCTGCACTGGGGAAGCGCGCTCTCCAGCATCTGTTTATGCCCGCGGGTCATCACAAAAATATAATCGGCCTGCTCCACCAATGGTGCCGTCACTTGCTTTGCTGTAAATTGTGACAAATCGCAACCATGCTGGGCAGCTACCTGCACTGCTTGCGTAGAAGCTGCCGATGGTCCTGCGCACATCACACCGGCAGAAGAAATTTGAAAATCGCCATACTGTTCAATATTTTCCGCAACCAGACGGCGAGCAATCGCCTCTGCCATAGCACTGCGGCAGGTATTGCCTGTACAAACAAAAAGAAGATTCACTGTCTATCACCTCACAGCTTTTTATGATTGGCTGCTTTATTGAGACGATTCATCAAAGCAGCCCCGATTTTTTCTTCAGGAAAATTTTCTGTGTAAATAGCCTCCACCTCGGTTTGGTCAAAATAGCGCAACGCCGCAAACAAATTGCCGGAAATCTGCTCTAAATCATCACGGGAGCCTAGATTAACCGTCAAATTTTCGTCGGCATTTTGCAGCAAACGCAAGGTTTGCTTGGAGAGCATCACACCAGCACGGCCCCGATGCAACTCCAATTCACGGTCAATTTTGGCAGCAATTTCTTCCGGCGTACCATCGCAAACATATACCGGCGCTTCCGGCGTATAATGCGCGTATTTTTCGCCTGGATTCTGCACAAGGGAGCTATCTGACGTACGTTCCTTGATCTTCATCCCCAAAACTTCCTCTATCTGTTCCTGGGTCACTGCCCCGGGGCGCAGGATCGTCGGAATTTCTCCACTGATATCCAGTATGGTAGATTCTAGTCCCACTGCACAAGAGCCACCAGAAACAATCGCATGAATACGCCCTTCTAAATCATCTTTTACATGGGATGCCGCTGTAGGACTGGGCTTTCCAGATAGGTTGGCACTAGGTGCAGCGACCAATAGCCCAGCCATACGCATCAAACGCAGCGCAACTGGATGGTTGGGCATACGCACGCCTATGGTGTCCAATCCTCCCGTCACACAAACAGGCACTGCATGTTTTCGGCATTTGAAAATCAAAGTAAGGGGTCCCGGCCAGAATGCATCCATTAATTTTTGCGCAGTCTCCGGCACGCTGTCGACTAATTCCGCCAACTGCGCCTGATCATAAATCAGCACGTTCAACGGATTATTGGCAGGACGGCCCTTTGCTTCATAGATCTTGCGCACAGCGTCGGCGTCCAGAGCATTGGCACCCAAACCGTATACTGTTTCTGTCGGGAAAGCTACCGTTTTACCATCGCGCAAAAGCTGCGCTGCCTCCTGCAAATCTTTTTCCAATTCTCCTCGTAGCAATTTTGTTTCCATAGCTTTTACCTCTTTAATAAAAGTAACATGATTCCGCAAAATCCAGGCCTTATATTGCCAGATAACCAAATGCCAGCAAAAGCACTTCAAAAAGCCACAAATATTGCAGATGGCAAATCACGCAGGGCAATACACCCTGAAAGACCGCACGACAAGAGTTTCTGCATATATTATACCATAATTTAGCCCGTTTTACAACGCTTGAAAACCCCGATATTTTCAGGATTGTTCAATATATAAAGTTATATAAAGCGGGCAAAATATAGGGGAATTAGTAACAAATTAGTATCAGGCTTTCTTCAAATACTTCTTGTCAACTGCCCCTGTAACTGCCCCGGTTTTCTGCGTGGAAATAACTGCCCTGTTGCCTTTCAGTTCCCGCAAATAAAGGGTGGAAGAATAAACCCACGAAGCGAATTTTGAAGTTCCACCATACACCGGGGCATTTGCATCCAGCTTCACCTTATCACCAACCGCAAGGGAAGCCGCTGCTGCTCCGCTGGAAGAAACAGCTTCACCCTTTTCAGTAGTGATATAGGTATCAAATCCGGCTGCTTTCAGCTTTGCCGCCATATTGTCAGCGTTTTCCTTCTTACTGTATGCCCCGACCTGAATTTTATACAAGCCGCCAGCCTTCACCATATAAGTATCAAAGCCCGCTGCCTTTACTTTTGCAAGCTGTGAATCGGCGTTTGCTTTGTTCTTATATGCCCCGGTCTGTACCCGGTAAAGAGTACCGGAAGGGGAAGGCTGCGGGGTTTCGCCGCCCAAACGGGAAGTGACCTTTGCCGCAATATCGCCCAAACGGTTATAAAGCCAATCGCCGGGGCAACTCTTATTTGCAAACCAGCGGTGAACGGTGATAATCATTTCATCCGCTTTCGGCTCATAGGCAAGGGTTTTGTTCTTATCCCCGAACCAAAGCAATTTTTTCTTCCCGTTACGCTTGCAAATATCGGTGCAAAGGTCAATCAGGGCGGCATATACTGCATCCGTCATTGCATAAGGGGCGGTTGTATCAGAAGCACATTCGATTGTAACCGCCCGCTGATCGTTGGTTTCGCTGGAAGTACACCAAGAACGGTATTTTTCTTCTACACAAAGGGATTTCCGACCATCAAATCCAATGCCATAATTGCAGCTCGCTTCTCTACCGGAAATCAAGTTTCCCTCGCTGTCATAAACTGCATTAGGGAAACAATCACAAATTCTTTCACAAGAAAGCTGCCCTACTACACAATGAGGGGTGATTGTGTCAATGCTGTGTGTTCGTTTTCCACTGTGGTTCTTTGAAAGTTTTACATAATCTACCAAAGGGGAATTACTCATTTTCTTTATCCTCACTTTCTGCCTTTTTCTTCAAAACCTCAATCGCCTTGACGATAACCGAAGGGATAGGCACACCCATCAGCCCCGCATTTTCGATAATGGAAATTGTTTCATTCGCAATGAAGGCGATCACAACCGCATCACGGATAAAATTAGAACCCATCACCAAATCAAGGCGGCAAGCTACCAGCACCACAAGAAGGGTTACACCTTTACGGCAAAGCCCCTTCCACCCGGCACGGCTTTCAAGTGTTCCATCCGCTGTTTTCTCGCTTGCGTGGAACACCCCGGCAACAATAAGCCCGGTCAGGTAGTCAATACCCATGAAAATCATCAGTGTAATCAAAGCTGCATCCCACCCCCCAAACAGGGAAGCAATAACGCCGCCTACAACGCCGATTCCCGTACAAATTCCTTCTTTCATAACCTTATCTTCCTTTCTGTTTTTAGATTTATAAGCAAAAACCCCTATACAAGGCTTTATATAAGCCTCATATAAGGGTTTTTAACCTATCTTTGATAGTTTGGTTAGGCTTTTACTTCCCAACCGTACACGCCCGGTTGCCACACATTATTATCAACGGTGGATTCCCAAAGCTGATTTTCAAAGGAAACAACATCACCCTTCATGTAGGCATCTGTTGCACCAAGCGGCTGTGTCCAAATGGAAACGCCATCATCAGTAAAGCCGATTTTCTTATAGAGAGAAGCGGCTGTGTCCGGTGTCCAGTCTGCTTGTGAAGTGTGTGCCTGAATAACCTTGTAAAGCTGCGTTTCCCCGTCAGCGTTCACGCCAAACTTCACAATTTCATCTGCTGCATAGGCTTTCATTGCCGCCCAATCAGGGTAAAGATCGGCAATCTGCATTGCCTGTTCATCCGTCAGGTTTGCAGATTGAACAGACATTTGAACAAAGCGGTTCATCTGTTGTGCAAGAAAAATTTTGTTCATTACTCATTCACCCCCAAAATTGTATTTACAAGTTCGCCCAACTCTGCATTGTGGGCTGCTTGCTGCAAAATGAATTCATCTTTGGTGAATTGAATCATGTTATATTCAAAGCCCACGAATTCATTTTCTTCACCGACATTTTCAGAAGCATCCTGAATGTTGGTGTGCTGCCAAACGCTGAATTCATCAATCACGATTGGTTCAGGTTTGACAGTGCTTCTTACTTTGCCATAGTCAACCATGTTTTACGCCGCCTTTCTAAATTTTTTCTTTTTAACAACTTCCCGATAATATCGGTCTGTGTCCTCTTGAATTGGTGCAATATACTTCTTTTGCAAGCGGTAACTGTCACAATGGTTCAGCCATCCTTTATAGGAATTTACTGAACACCATTCCGAATAGTTCATCAACTGCCCGCTTGCGGTTTTCTTCCTGATATGCACCATTTTCTTCTTGAAATTGGTGCAAGTGCTTTTGCGAAGCAATGTATAATTCAGGAAGGTTCGATAACCGACAAAATCAACACCCCGCACATAGGAAGGAAACACTTGCCAATTCCCTTTGATAGTCAACCGCAATTCCCGCATGAAATACACATCCATTTCCCTTTTCAGGGCGTGAAGTTCTTCCTTGCTGCTGCCGAAAATCACAATATCATCCATGTAACGGAAGTAATGCTTTACCCGCTTTTCTTCCTTAATCCAATGATCGAACCCCGAAAGATAGAAGTTTCCGCAATATTGGGAAAGGTAGTTCCCGATTGGTATTCCGGTTTCTGTGTCAATATCTTCATCCAGTAACCAAATATCACGCATATCTTCAATTTTAGCGGTGCAAATGCTATCTATGATTTCATCCAACAACCAAAGCAATTCAGCATCTTTGAAAAGCCTTCTGAACTTTGCCTTCAAAATGCTGTGATTTATGGAAGGGTAATAATGCCTTACATCCAGCTTCAAGCAATATTGGCAATTCGGAACATCTTTCCACATTGCTTTTTGAACATCATGCAAAGCCTTGTGAATTCCTCTTTCCGGTATCGCTGAATAGGTGTTCTTTGTCATGTACCGCAATAAATACGGTTCAATCACTTGTAGAATTGCCCATTGACAAATTCGATCCGGGAAGTATGGCAATTTGAAGATTTCCCGTTCTTTTCCGCTGTCACGCTTGATAAATTTTTCATAGGGTGAAGTTTGGTAGGTGTGATTGATAAGCATTTCTTGAAGCCTTTTCAAGTAGGTTTCAACATCTGCATCAACTTCCCTTACTTCCTGATACCAGCCTTTTCCCTTCCTTGCGTTTTGGTGTGCTTTGCGTAGGTTATCCATAGAATAAATCTGTTCATATAGATTCCCGTATCGCTTCATTGTTGAATGTTCCTTTTGTATGCACATCAGCCGAATCTTCAACCTTTGAAAGTTAATTTTCAAAGTCTACCAACACGACCAAATTTTATTTTTAACTTCCCCCTTTCGGGGGCTGTCTGTTCTGCCTGTGGCACGGTCTTTCAGGAATACAGATTTTATATTGAAACAGCCGGGGAAAATTCCCCGGCTGAATCGTGCATTTACTAACTGCCTGCTGATATTCCAATTACGATTAGAAGTAGCATTATTCAGATTCCAATAGAAAGTACCTGCATTAGAACTGTTATTACAATAGCTGCCTAATTTAGTAACCTTTTTCATGGTTTCTATTTTGTTCTGCTATTCTGTCATTGGATTGTAAACAACAAAACTCCCTGAACTACCGCATATATTCAATTTTTCAAACCTTGTTCAACGGTTACGCTGCCTTTTTGGAAGGTACATACACCAACCGCCCGCCGATACTCCAATAACGAGAAGAAGCAGCATGAATCAGAATCCAATAGAAAGCACCCGCACTAGAACCGTGATGACAAGAGCCGCCCAATATAGCAACCCGCCAGCCGGAATTGTTATTCCAATGGTAATCACCAACCGGAAGGGCATCATTGCCGCTGAATTCAACACCAATGAACAGCCAATCAAATTCTTCACTGTACCCAAAAGCGGAAACATAGCCGCTGCCCTGAATCGGGTGAATACCCGTGTTCTTATAAGGGCTTGCTTTGGAATTGTCAGCAAAGCCATGATCCGCAACATGAAGTGTTCCGGCTTGCCCGCTTTCAAAGGGTTCAGGGTTTTCCTCGTTCATACCGTCAACCCAAGTCCAAATGTTTCCCCAAAAGTTTTCTTCCCCACGGTAGGAAATAAGCTGAATACCGTTTGCGTTGGTAACAGCACCGGAAGCGTTACCCAAAGAAACGGTTGCCCCGGTGTACTGAATATTCGCCGCACTTGAAGTCTGATCTGTGTTGCCCCTTCCAATGGCTTTCTGCATATTGAAGGAAGCGTATTCAATCAGCATCAAAAGCTGTGAAGCAGCTGCTGTGGCTGCATACGCCTGTTCCCAACCTTTACCCCGCTTCTGTGCAAGCAAGCGAACATTCGCCCTTGTCAAATTCTGCGTATCGCCGCCAGCGGGCTTTGTTCCGGCAATACTGGAAAGTTTATCCGCTGCGAAGTCTGCCACCTGTGCATTATCCAAAATATAGGCATTTGCGGAAGTGTCAAACAACGAACCTTCAAAGGCTGCAAGGTAAATGTAAGGGTTCACATTCCCATTTTCCACAAAAGCCGGGTGAACCTTGAAGCCGGGTTTCAGGGTGTCCGAAACATAGTAGCGGGCTTTGCGGATTTTCATGCCCTTTACGCCTTTTTCAAGCACCATAGGAACAACCTTGTAATAAAATTTAGGTTGTTCAACCATCACCTGAACAGGCGTTCCGGCTGCGTTCTTTCCGGTTGTGGTATAGCCTGAATCGCCATAGTAGGCGGTTACTGTACCATCATCAGCAACATTGCAGCGTTTACGCCCGCCAAAGGCATTGATTGAATCAAATGCTGCCCCCGGTGTACGATTTACCGCCCCGGAAAGGCGGGTAAATTTCTTGTTTACAAAGTCCACTTCCACGCCGAAAATATCTTCATCAGAATACCCAATGAAGGCTTCAAGGTCTGCAATCTGTTTCTGCAAATCCTGAATATCCCCGATTGTGGCAACTGCCGCCTGATCCACTTCAAGGGAAACATTTTCAGCGTTTCCAACTGTGGTTACAAGCTGCACATACGCACCGGAAACAGTAATCCCATTATAGGCGGGCATATAGCAATTCCCGGAAGTTTCCCTTGTCACCGCATAGAGGATTTCCCCATCATCAGGATCAACCGCATACAACCCCAACGCCTTCATGTAATACCCTACTGTCAGTTCGGTATTGGTAAAGGCGGCTTCAACCTTAATTGCAACCTCATTTGTGCGGGTTACTTTGGAAATCAGGCTTGTTTGCTTCACATCGGAAAGGGAAGTCAGCCCTTCAAGCTGTGCATCCGTGTATGCGGTACTGGAAGCTGATACTTTGGTAAACTCTATGTTACCACTTCCCGCAATCATTTTTGCAAGCAACGCTTGCCCTTTGTTGGTGATAACCAACTTTGAAAATTCTGCCATAGTTATTAAATCCTTTCTTATTGTTTTATTTCAATGAATTCAGAAGCAATCACGCCTGAACCAACTGAATTTTCGCCGCTTATGTTGAACTGTTCATTGAAATCATTGGTTATAATAACGGAAACGGAATTGACCGCCCCGCCGCCGTGTAACGCCGAACCATCAACAGCAACATTTTCTTTGCTGTCATTGGTGATAAGGTAATCAGCGGTGTTCACTGTACCGCCTCGGAAAGCTGCTGTTCCGCTGGAAGAAAAATGTTCCTCACTATCATTTGTGACAAGCGGAAACAAAGCCACATCCGCAACACCACCAGCGATAAGGGAAACACCTTTGATTGTTTGAACGATCTTTTCATCATTTGTGATAAAAAAGGTTTCCACGGAACACACGCCACCACCCCAAAAGGCAAAGCCTTCTGTATAGCAAGGAATACTGTTTTCTGCTATAAATGCGATATTGCACGGAAACATTGTTTCAATCAGGCGTTCCAATTCTTCAATTTGCCCGTATAATTCAAGGCTTACTTCAAGTTCAAGTAAATAACCGTCAATGAAGTGTTTTGTTAGTGTGAAATTGTTTTCCCCGCATATCGCAATCAGGCGTTCAATAAAAACCCGCCATGTGTACGGAATGGAAGAAAACCACCTTATTTGAACTCTTGCACGGCGGCTTTCAAGGGTATCTTCTATCGAAGGGAAAATGTGCAACAACTTTTCAAATCGTGAAATTCCGTATTCGTCAGCCGTTTCAATGAATTCATTTTTCAAAACTCTTTCAGCGGCGTTCCATACAAGCACAAATTCAGGGTTTTCCGCTTCCAAAGTAACAGCAATTTCTTTGAACTCTGCTAAAAATGGGGGTAGGTAAGAAACAAGATCAACTTCTCTTGTCATGCACTCGCACCCCCAAACACCGGAACTTCAAATTTCCCCAAAGTCAGGTTATCAGAAGCCCCGTTTATTTTGGTGTTTCCAATATCCACAATACCATTGACACCTAAAATGCGGGTTTCAATCTGCGAAATACGAACCACCAAATACGGGTTATCAGCCCATGTTTTACGCAATTCCAGCAAATAGCCTTGTATTGCTTCATTGATAGATGATTGCAAATTATTCCATCCGTACCCAACATCAAAGGTGATATTGGTTTTAACAGTAATGTTTACCACCTTTGCCTTTTCCACGGTCACAATATGCCCGATTGGTGCAATTCCGTAACCTTCCCCGGCGTTCTGTTCTGGATCAATGGCGGTTTGCACTGTTTGGATTAGTTCATCTGTTGGCACACCATATTCTGAATTTAGAATTGTCAACAGCACTGTTCCCCCAACGGTCAATTTCTTTGCTGCCGCCGCTGAATACACGATTTCAAGCCACGCTTTCACCGTTGGATTCAGCGTGTTAATAATTCCGTTATACCATTCTTTCACAATCTCATTCGGGATCATGTCAGTGGGGCGAATATCACCATTCCAAGTCCTTGTTACTTTGGTACTTCCAACGCCCGGAATAGCGTTTGTTTTTTCAAGGTAATCACGAACATTGCCCCCAAAGGCTTTTTCATTGAAGCTATCAAAATAACGGGTTCGCAAATCTTCTGTTTCTTCTTCATCCTCACCGGGAATAAGAATTTCCGTAAGTTCAGCCGTTTCAAGTCCTTCAATATAATCAATGGGAATCATTGTTCCCATCTGCTGATTTCCTACAATTCCGGGGGTTTCGCATTTTACTTTATATTCCCCATCTGCGATTTTTTCAGTTACAATGAAATTCATTGAACCTATATTGAACCGCCGCCCAGTAACATCAATATTTGTTGGGGTAAACTCACCCTTCAAAACAGCATAGGTTGCTTCATAAGGGGCAATTCCTCTTTCTTTGCAACGCCTGATAAGAAATTCCCTTGAAGCACTATCACCGTATGCTTCCGCAATCAGGGTGTTCAGTTCAACATAAAGAATTTCCAATTCAAGGGCTGTGGGGGAATGGGTATCAAAGATAACCGAACCTTCCCGCTTGTCGAATTTGTCAGATACCCGTGAAAGCATCCGTTCAAGAATTTCATTATAGGTTACATCATACATTAAAAGTTCACCACCTTTTCAGCAACCACATCACCGAAAACGGTATGTGCGGTAAAAGTTACAAGGATTTCACCCTTTTTTGAAATGTTAAATTCAAAATTATCAACGCTTTTGATTCTATCATCCCAAGTTAGGGCTTCCGTGATCCGGCGTTCAAGTTCAGGGCAAACATACGAAATAGGTTCACCGTATAAATCAAGCAATTCAATCCCATAGTTCCACGAATACATCACATATTGGTAACGCTCTGTGTTCAGGATTTTATATATTGCCTGTTTCATTGCTTCCTGATTGTCTGTATAACCCCGTACAAGTTCGCTTGCAAGGTTCATTTTGTAGGTATGGGTTGGCTGTTCCTCAATCTCGAAATCCTGTTCAAGAAAGGCTGTGGTTGAAGGTATCATCCGATTCTATCCACCACAATATATTTTTGCCCGCCCTGCTGCCTAACAAGAAGCACTTCATCACCGACAACCAACCCATTATGAACGGTAATTTTCTTCTTGCTGATAACAATATCGTGATTATGAGAAGCAAAGGCGGGATCGCCGCTTCCCCCTGATCGGTTTTGTGTTGCCCATCCGTATTCAGAAAGAATTGAAACGGTTGTAACATAATTTGTAACATTCCGGCAAAGAACAAGCTGCCCTTCACCCAATGGCAATTTCTGTTCCACAAGGATTTTCAAGGGGGAAGTGCTTGTTACCTTTCCAAAACAAACTTGAACGGGTTTTGAAGCGTCAACCGCATCCAACGCCGCCCGTTTTATTGCTTTTGTCAATTCAACTGCATCAGGCAATAAATTCACCCCCTCGAAGTGTTAAATCCATGAAATGTTCATCCAGCTTGAAAGTGTGCTTTACCTTTTCAACCAACATGAAGTTTTTCAAATTCATATCGCCCAAAGCAAGGTTTATTACAACCATGCTTCCGGCTCTTACCCGTGTATCGCCCAAAGCGTTCACGATTTTCAGGTTTCTTGTTTTGCTGTTGTATAGCTTCAACAGGGCATCCGCTTTTGCTTGCCCGTTTTCGCCCTTTTGCAGCGTGTCAAAATACTGTAACACACCCCATGCGTTCATGTGACTTGAATCCTGTGCAATGTAAACTTCCCTCTTTCCGGTTTCTTCATTGTCATAGGTCAGCTTCACTTTGTTGTAAGTGTCGTTGTCAATGCTGGAAGTGTATTCAAAATTTTCCCCGGTTTCTTCATCAATCATCAGGTATGCCCCCGGCTCACCAACATACATTGAAGAAAGGCTTTTCAATGTCAGCTTGCCGAAATCGTCATACAAAACAAACATTTCTTTACTGTTCTGTAATGTCAGGTCAAGGGCATTTTCTATCATATCAAATAGGGAAGTGTTATCTTCCACCCGTGAAGCAATCACAAACCCGGTATCTTCCAAAGTTCCGGTGTTCAAAGAAAAATCCGCTGCAATCATCTGAATAAACTGCGAAGCGGTTTTATTCTCATAAACATAAGTATCTTTGTTATTCAAATACCGTAATTGATCGTAAGCTGTCACTTCTATAATCTGATCCTTATCCCGCTTTTTCGTGAACACAAACCCAAAGAAAACGGGTTTCCCATCCACTTTCAGGCGAACCGCCGCCCCTTCCTGAAAATTGATAACGGAATCTTTTACAAGTTTGAAGGTCAGCTTGCCGGGGGTGCTTCTTCTTTCTGTACTCCATTCAATACCTTCTTCCACAACCGGAATATATGCCTTTGTGCCGGAAGGATCGGAAATCAAAAGTTCTACATTCAAAGCCGCACCCCCTTAATCAAATGTTCCATCATCTACCCACCCATACACATTTGAACCGGAATCAATGTGTATCAAATGCCACGGGTGGGCTTTTCCTGAACCGTTTGCAATCGTGATTTTTGCCTTTCCCGCCCTTGCGGAATAACCCTTTGCCCCCGGATAGGAACTATAAAAGTGTGTGCCGCCGTGAAAATTCACTATATCGCCCACACCATAGCTTTTCTTTGCCGGGGGATCAGCCGCCCTTTGCTTTTCAACCTTTGCTTTCGGTTTGGAAGCGGCGATTTTGATATTTACGGTTTTTGTGCCATAGTCCCGGTATTGCTTCAACTTGATTTTTACCATCAAATCAAAGCCATCTTTCGCCTGTTCGGTAATTTTGTAATCTTCCAATGATACCTTCATATTGGTTGAAAACAGAACCTTTCCATTTGGCATTGTCCGGGAAACGATAAATTGAAAGGGCTTCTTATCCGCTTTCAAACTTTCAAAGTAATCAAGAAAATAAGAAGCCCCCTTGAACCCTGATTTATAGGTTGCAAACGGGTATTTTACTTGTGGTATTCTGCACTCAAATTCAACATCCGTTAGTTCAGGGGTTTTCAAAATGTTTATTTCCCCTTCATTTATCAGGGTTAGCGTGTCATTTGCGTTATTGATTTTCACTTGCAGCTTTTCAGGGGCGATTGGTAACAAGCATTTTTTCAGGTAGAAATCATATCCGCTTTTACTCATTATTCATGCACCCCTTCCGCTATAATGTCAACCGCTTCATTTACTGCACCCGTCAGCCCGTCAACTACTCCATCCAAATCCATTTTACCGGAAACGGTATTGTGGTTCGTCTGTTCAATAGTGATTTCAGCGGTTGTAAATCTGTTTATTGCTTCCTGTTCGGCAATGTCACGAAGATATTTCAAATCTTCTTCTGTAATATCCATTGAATCCTTGATTGCCCCGGTGTTGCCCGCTATATCGCCAACATCCCCGGCAAGCCCCGCCCCGTAATTGCTCAAATCGGCGTAGTCACCCGCACCCGGTACATTGGTATCAAACAGGCTGGAAGGATCGAAATTCGCAATGCTTTCATCAATCCCTTCACCAAAGGAATACCCGGCATCCCAAGCCGCCCCGTATTCAAACCGCCCAAGTTTCATATCGTCAGCGTTCATTTTTGCCATTACCTCATCACCCTTGCCGAAGGTTTCATCAACCCAACCGCCAAGAGAATCACGCCAACCCTGAACACTTCCCGCAAGGTTTGAACCGAAGATTGCATCAATAGCCGAAGCCAACGCTTGAAGAATACCAAGCACGGTATCAGCCAAATCAAAGAACAACCGACAAACCGCACCGATAGGATCGGTGAACACATTGCCGATAAAGTTTGCCACGGTTGCCACAAGGTTATAGATAAGCACGAACACATCCACAACCAAATTCCAAAGGGCAACAAAGATATTGCCGATAAAGGCAAGGGCAACCATGAACGCCCCGCAAATTATACCCGTTGCGGAAACGGAAGTTCCGGCGAATTTATTCACCGCCGCCACCGCCGCATAGAATAGGGCTATCAGGGCGATTATAAGAATAATGATCCACACGATAGGGCAAGCGTACATTGCAGCGTTCAGCCCGTATTGTGCGGTTGTTTCAGCCCATGTTGCACCCGTTACAAGCATTGTTGCCGCTGCCATTATGCCCTTTGCTACCGCAACAATCCCATGAACCGCCGCCATAGCCATTTCAGCACCTTTTGTCAACAGCAACCAGCCGTAGTAAACAGCCAAAGCCCCGGCTACACCGTAAATGATAGGGGATAGCCACGACCAATTTTCACCAACGATTTCAGCAACGCCCACAAGCAAATCAAAGATTTCAAGGGCAATGCCCGCCACCATTGATAGGGCTTCAATCGCATTGTTCACAAAGCCCTGAAACGCTTCACTATTGGCAATTTCATTCATTCTTTGAAGAACGGGCTGAAATGCCATCAAAGCGGTATTCTGAAAAGAAGTCCAAATTTGCGAAAAGGTTTTCGGCATTTGTTCAAATTTTGCATTGGTATCATCAGCCGCTGCAAACATAGCCGCCTTTACAATGTCAGCGGTAATCAGTCCTTCCGCTGCCATATCCTTTAATTGCCCCTTTGGAACTTCCATATAATCAGCAATCGCCTGAATGATATTCGGGGCTTGCTCCAAAATGCTGTTGTATTCCTCACCACGAAGAACGCCTGAACCCATTGCTTGTGTAAGCTGCAACATAGCGGCATCAATGCCCGCCGCTTCCGTTCCGGCAATGGTAAACTGTTTATTCACCTGTTCCATGAAGGCAATGATTTCTTCCGAACTGCTGAACGCATCACCCGCCATAAGTCCAAGTTTGGAAACGGCATCAGCGGTTGCCTGATAGCTGCCCCTTGCCCGTTCCGCTGAAAGATAAATCATGTTCTGCAAATCTTGTGTGGTTTGCAATCCGTCATTCATCAAATTCAAGCGGGCGGTTGTAGAAGTAAGCTGATCCGATAAGTTCAACGCCGCTGAAAGGGTTTGAATTGTAGCGTATGCTGTAACCGCACCCTTGATTGTCTGCATTAGTTCATTGGCTTCATTCGTGCCTTCTTCAATTTCACGGTTGAACCGCCCTTGTTCGTCAACATTATCACGGATATATCTTTCAGTATTGCCTATTGTCTGCGACAACCGCAAATAGGCTTCATTCGCTGCCTGAACATCCATGTTGTCAACAGCACGGTTCAAATTCTGTTGTTCCTGAACCGCCTGATCTAATTGCCCCCGCAACTGTTCCAATTCCGCATTTGCGGTATCTGTACCCATATTCAGGGGGTTACTTTCTATTGTCTGAATACGCTGCTGAATTGCTTGCAAGCGGCTTTGCATATTGGATAAATCCGTAAAACCACCGGGCGGTAAGAAATCCATATCTGCCGCTGTCTGCACAATTCGTTCCTGCGTTTGGTTCAAAGTGTTCAACATATTGTTTGCACTTTGAACTTCCTGTTCAAACCGTTCCACCCCGGAATTTGTAAAAACTTCCAAGCTGTCAGATTGCCAATGAACCGGAACTTCCACGGGTTCGGGCTGTTCCGGTTCAATCGGCATATCAACAGGGGGCGGTTGCTCCACCAAAGGATCAGGCACATCCGGCTGCACGGGAAGTACAACCGGGGCTGAACTTTGCGGGGCGGTAGGTGTTTGTGTTTCGGGGGTTTCAATCCCTTGCATAGCCGCATCCAACTGTTGAACTGCAATAGTAGCCTGATTGATTGAATCCCGTGCTGCTTCAATAGAAGCTGTGTCAACGGGGCTGTTCATTGTTTGGTGCAAATCTTCCATAGCGGAAAGCCCCAAATTTACGGAATTGATAACCTGATACAAAACGCTTGTGAAGTTATCTTGTAATTCAATCGCCGTTCTGATTGTAGCCATGCGGATCACCTACCTTTCTTTTTGGATTTACTTTCAATCTTCTTTTTCTCTTTTTTGTCAGCTTCCATTTTCACCTTGATTGCCGCCACGGTAAAAGCCTTTTCTTCTTCATCCATAGCAAGGAAAACGGAAGGCAAAATGTGAAGTTTCAGAAGGGCATAGTAAGCAAAGTTCGCTTCCCAATCCCCTTCTTCAATTAGTTTTTTGCTTCATTCACCTTATCTTCAAAGGAAACATTGAAGCCCTGAAATTTCTGAACGAAAGCCGCCAAATCGTTATATTCGCCGGGATCGTCAACCATTGCCATCAGCAAATCTTCCGGGGTTTTCACGCCGTAGGAATCCTGCAATTCGGAATCGAACAAATCAGGCACAACCACGGAAGCCGCAATCATACGCTGAATGTAAAGGCTGGATTTCAGTTTCGGGCGGTACATATTCGGCTTTCCCGTTACCGGAATATCAATGGTGCAATTCTCCCTGATTTCCTCGTTCTCTTTGGAAGAAATGTGTTTGAACTCCCATTCAAGGGGGTTGCCCTTCTCGTCACAAAGGGATTTTGTTGCCGGGTAGAACCCGTTTTCCTTCACGGCTTTGTTAGCCTTCATAAATTTTGCGAATTTAGACATTTTACATCTTCCTTTCATTATTTATCACGGAATAGGCAAAACCCCTTATATGGGCTTATATAAGCCGCACACAAGGGGTTTCAGCCCTTCCATTGGTTGTTAGTTCGTAAGAAATCCTTCAAGGTCTTTGAAGGCTTCCGGCATCTTGAAATCTTCAAAGGTGAAATCCATATCTTCATCAAGATATTCACCATCTGCATCAAACTTTGCCAACACACCGCCGTCAATGTTACAATCCATCAGGATCATTGTTTGTCTGCCAGCCCCGGAAGTGGGATCTTCATTTGAAATCTGAATTTCAAAATAAATATCTTCCCCGGTTTCCTTGTACTGCAACATCATCTGCCGGAAAATAGAAGTGTTGTAGTGGAAGGTTGCCGAACCCGTACCTTTCCAGCCGGAAGCCTTGTTTCCCTTGCCCGTCTTGCCAAGAATGGGAACTTCCGTTTTGTTCTTCTCAAACTTTGCTTCAAGGTTGATAGCCTGCATGAAATTGTAACGGCGTGTTCCGATAGTCACGAAACATTCAGCCAAAGCCGCAAATACCGTGTCTTTGGCTTTCATAACCACATTACCGTTCATTCTGTTTCACCCCTTCCTTATGCCACCGTAACGGTCATATATAACTTGCTCATAGCGTTTACAACCGTTACAAGGTCATTTACCACCACGGATTTCTTTGTGTTGCCCTGTGTAACCGTCACATCAGAATCCGAAAAGTTTTCAATCGCCCGGATTTCCTGCAACTGTTCATGGTGCTTCACAATATCCGACCAAAGGGAAATTCTTCCCGCTGCATCGTTGGGAACAACGCCCAAATACTTTGTATTGAATAAAACCGCAATATCATTTGCGATCTGATCCATCACACGCACGGTCTGATTATCCTTGAAAATATCGCCCTGTGTATCGGAAGTAGTAACCATTGTGTTAATATCTTCCAACACACGAACATCAGAACCGACCTTATGAAGCGTAAATTCCCCGGCTTTAATAGCCTTCTTCAACTCGTTCTGCGTGTAGTTTGCATCAACGGTAAATTCACCGTTGTAAATCCTGTTCTGATTGCTCTTGTTTACTTCACAACCAGCGGAAGCGCCCGTTACCCAATAAACAAGGCTTGCTTCACTCCAACCTTCATCAAGCACACGGTTTTTCACGCTGATTGTGCCGTAATAGTCAGCCGCCTTGTTATAAAGCACAAGCTGGAATTTGATACCCATTTCATCACGCAAACGCTTGACGAAAGAAGCGAAAAGCCCCTTTGTGGTATCGTCTGTTACCACAACGCCCATTGTGTTATAAGTGTAGGCTTCAATCTTATCAAGGTAGGTTTGATAAGCTGTCCCGTCAACCGTGCCATTCTCACCACCGGAAAGAGGCGTTGCAGCCGTTACCGCCAGCGTTGCGGAAGCCTTAAACTTTACAAAATCATTTGCGGTCAGGTCAGCCGCCTTTGCAACCGTCTGTTCGTCAACAACCACCGTATCAAGCACGGTTTTCACATCAAACAGGGTATCATCATCAGCATTTACCTGAATCGTGATTTTCAGGTCATTGCCACGAACCCCGCCATAGAGGGCTTCCGCAAAGGTATTTGCCGCCTTTGTTCCCCCGGAAGTCAGTTTGTACGCATAAAGGGTTTGCGTGTTCAGGAACAAATCACGAAGCCCTTTCAGCTTGTCATGCGTGTAATCGTAACCGAAAATTTTCAGGCTGTTCTTCTGAAAATCGCCGTTGGTTACTTCAAACACATCACCGTCAATGCCCCAATCCAATTCAAGGGGCATTGTTGCAATACCCCTTTCAGAAAGGGCGGCATTTGCGGAAGCTGCCGAAATGAAATTGATATATGCACCCGGCAATTCTTTGTTCTGTGTAACGAAAGTTCCACCGCCTAAAGCCATGTTATTTCACCTGTCCTTTCATATATTTTTCAATCATCTGTTCAACGGTTTCAACCGTGTATTGCTTATCAGGGGAAAGAAGGGTGTTCACAATATCCTTCCTGCCCTGAAATCGTTCAGCCGCAAGCAACTGTTCTTTTGAAAATGAACTTTCAACTTTGCCCTGTTCGCTTGCGGCGGGTTTGCTTTTCTTTACCGCCATTCACATCACCTTATCCTTTCACGGTAACATTTTCAGAAATTTCTTCCATAGCATCAGAAGCCGCTGCCTTGTAAACAAACAAATCATAGTTCACAAAGAAGTTCAGCACCCCATCCACTACTTCATATTTCATTTTTGTGCCACGCACCAAATCCCCGGTAACGGTTATATATTCAAGGCAAGAAAAAAGCCTTTCGGCAACCGCATTACATTCTTCCTTTGCCCGGTCTTTATCAGCCGGGAAGTATTGTATGCAGAATTGGTTTTCCCTGAAATACCGTTTTCCAAGAAACACCCGGTTTGTGGGATTTATGCAGAACAGAAAAAAACAAGGTTCGTTCAAACCCTGTTCAACCGATTCTGTGTAAGTGGTGTAATCATCACCAAATTCAGCATTTAAGGAAATGCTGATTGATTCAATTATGGAATTTATCATTGCAAGCACTCCCCTAAAAACTTTTTGATTTTGCTTTCAAGTACTTTCGGGGCTATATTCTGTATTTCCTGTTCCGAAATCGTAAGCATGAACCGCCCTTGAACCCACCCCTTATGATTGGCTGTCCGGTGTCCGTACTCCACATAGGAAGCATATTCAACCGGGTTCACTATCTCAATAACAAGGGTGTTTCCGTAATGGTGGATCGTAAGGGAATCAGCGTATGCTTTCGCACTTGCCTTTTTCCCGCTTTCCGCTTCTTCATGGGTTTTGGAAGTCCAGCCCCGGCGAAGTGTACCGCCTTTTTTACCTGAACTTGCGGGGTATTGCCCCACGGGTGTACGCTTGATAACTTTTGCCAATAGGCGGGCGGCAAGTTCCTTTGCACAAGCATCAATGAAGGCTTCAACATTGCCTTGCTGAATTTTGTTCAACTGCTTTTGAAGTTTCTTCATTCCTGCAACCGAAAACCCGCCCATATTTGCCATTACGCCCACCCCTCGAACAGTTCAAGCATGATTTCCGCATGGGATAGGTAAACGGCGGGAACACCACTTGCGGAATATTCGGTTGTTACGCCGTTTTGTTCCACAACGATTTTTGAACCGGGCTTTACCTTGATTTCCGGTGCTATGAATAGCTTTGTGCCTTGTGTCTGCTTTGCCGCCGTGTCAGTTTGAACAACGGCGTTCAATTTTTCAAAGGATAGCTTGCAAGGCTGATTTTCGACAACGGGAACTTCTTCATTCTTCCGGGTGATTTTGGTTTTTTCATCCCGCACATCCCGGCGTTCAATAATGGTGCAAACACCTGAATAGGTGCTTTCAATCGCTTTCCTTGCCGCTTTTTGTGCGGCGGTCAGCTTCACCACCTGATTTTCCGGTAACACGAAAATTCATCCCCTCCGTAAGTCAGAAGATAGTTCAAGAAAGCGTTCAACCTCTGTTCAGCGGTCAAACTTCCTTTCCCGGTTGCAAATACGGTGTTGGTGTCGCCCGTCTGTATCTGCTTTACCGCCATATCTAAATCAAGCCCTGCAATGCTATCCGGCGAAAAGGTTTTCTTTGCCGTTAAGAATTCGCCTACTGCCATATCAACAGCGATATTCACCAAGCCATCAGGTATAGAAGGCGTGTTGCAATCGTTCTTTATGGTGTTTTCCACCTTCTGAATTGAAAAGGTAAGGGCAAATTCATCCTCTTCCTGCAACTCATACCCAAACGATTTCAACCGTTCTTTTACCATTTCCAGCATTGGATCACCGCCTTTACTCTTTGGCTTCCGCTTCCTGAATGGTTTTCAGAATATCAGCCTTGTTTTTGACTTCACCCAAATCAATGTTGTGTTCCGCTGCATAGGCTTTCAGTTCGTCAACCTTCATTTCATCAATGGGTTTTGCATCAGCTTCCCCTTCAACCGTATGCCCCAAATCTTTCAGTTTGGAAGCAAGGGCTTCATCATTGGTTTCAAATACCCCCTTTACAAATCTGCAAAGGGGGCGATTGTTGGAAGCATCCCAAAGAATGTTAGGGGTTTTCGGTTTCTTTGTTACCTTGAACATACAATCACCTTACCCTTTCTTTACGCTGTGGCTGTTTTCAGCCCGGTAATAGCACCGTGAAGGAAAGCCGGACCATGTGCAAGCCCGATCTGCCCGTAAATCTGCACCTTGTCAGAAGCACCCGTTTTTGCCAAATCTTCCTGAAACAGTACGCCCTTACCGGGAACTGCCTGAAATACCGGGGCGATATGTGCCATATCCGCAATCAGAAGGGAATCATTCGGCATGGAGCGATCCCAAACAATACCCATCTTGAAGAAGTCGGTTTCAATCTCTGTGATATTCATACCGCCCACATTCTGCGTAGTCTGCATATTCGCCTTGAACTGATCGGCGTAAAGGTTGGTAATAGCCTGCTTCTGATATGCACCGCAAAACAGAACCATCTTACCAAAGTATGCTCCATTGTCAGCCATTTCACGGAAAAGCTGATCCAGCAAATTCTTGTTCAGGGCTGCATCAGCGGCGGCAATGGAAGTTCCGGTGTCAGAAGTGCAAAGTTCCAGCATACCACGGGTTTTATTTGCGACATTCGCCGCCGTGGAAATCTGATAAGTGCCACGAATGAAGGAAAATTCCACATCACGGGCAATCTTAATCAATTTCTGCTGAATCTGCCACGCCTTTTCATCTGCCGGGTTCGGGTTCTGCCCCGCCGTGTTCAGCCCGGACATTCTGCCGGAATTGCTCTGTTTCGCATAAGTCAGATCAATCACTTCCTGATGAATCTGAACAACATTCTTTTCCTGCTGCCTTGCAATATGGCTTGCTGCCGGGGCTGTTGCGGAAGCACTTTCGGAAATCTCCGGCTGCTCCGCTTCCGGGAAGTCATAAAGAACGGCGGTAGGAAATTCAAAATTGTCGGTCTGTCTGCCGCCCGTAAGCCCGCCAATCATAGAAAGAAACGGGGTTTGGGTAGGATCAGCCGTAAAGAGTTCACCCGCATAATTGGGTAAATTCCAAGTAGTACCAATACCTGTTACCTGTGGCATATTTTTCACCTTATTTAACCTTTCGTTTTAATTTTTACATCAGGACAACGCCTTCTGCGGCGGCTTCCTGTTTGATTTTGATAACCTCTAATTGGTTGTTATTCTTGCGGGCATCCGCAAGGCGGGCTTCATATCCCGCTGCCGTGGAATTGGGAACAGTAGAAGAAGCCCCCGGTTGAAAGCCTGTGAACTGCTGCTGTGTCTGTTCCTGAACATCAAACATATATCCGTCAGACTTCTTCAAGACTTCAATCTGTTCATCAAAGCCGGAAAGTTTACCATCTTCCCCGATTTTCACCTTTGACATATCCAGCATAGCCTTAACCGCTTTTCCGTTCTTTGCCTTTGCACCGGAAAGGGCGATTTCAACAGCGTTATCCAGCTTCAACTTTGCCAATTCTTCATCATGGGCTTTCTGCTGATCGGCGTTCTGCTTCTGCAAATCGGAAATCTGCTGCTGCAACGCCGCATTGTCACCGCTGGATTTCTTCAAATCCTCAAGCTGTTTATCCCTGTCCGAAACAGACTTTTTCAAGGTCTTGTTTTCCTCGTTTACCTCGTTGAACCTTGTCTTTGTGACAAAGTTTCCATCAAGGGAATCCATCACCTTTTTTGCCTGTTCCTCTGTCAATCCCATTGCAATCAAATCTTCTTTGTTCATTGTGTTTACCTTCCTTTCAAATTTTCCGTTTTTTACCGTGGGTAACGAACCACGAAATTTGACCTTGTTCTTTACCGTCTGCAACGCTTAAAAGACGAAATCGCTATTTAACCCATAGTTGGAAGATAGGCGGATCACCTTCTTTCTGAAAAAGGGCATGAAAAAACCACCTTTGAAAGTTAATCTTCAAAAGTGGTTATTTCTTCTCTTTTTCCTTTTCGTAATACTCACATTCAGCCTTGTTCATCACAATTTCAAGCGGCTTGAATTGTGGGTAAGGGTAAATTCTGCAACACCCTTTTTGATAATGGTTTGAATAAACTGTGCCATCATCACGGAATATGCAATCTTTACATTGTCGGCATTTATCAAATTGGGTGTTGTCTGTCAACACTTCATCCGCATACCGTTCTTCCAGCGTTTTCTTTTCAGCCATTCAACCACCTTCTTTCTACCGCTGCGGGCTTTGCCCTATCACTTCAAGATCAATATAAATCATTCCGGGCGTTTTCTCAACCTTTGTAACACGGAATGTTGTTCCCTGTTGCAATATGATTTCCGATTCTTGCCCGAAACTGCTTTGTGGCTTCAGCCCATCCCACGATTTACCCCCGCCGTTTCCAAAAGCTGAAAACGGTTCAACATACATCATTTGTGTACCGGAAGGGGCGTATATGTTCAGGATAATATCACCGCTGAACCCTTTGCCCTTTGCCACGCCGCACGAACAAAAGCCGTATTCCGTAGGCGTTGTTCCCAAAAGCAAGGCTTCCAACTCTGATTGTGAAGCGTGTTGCAGCTTATCCATTGGGACATTGAAGAACTTATCCATTCCCTTAAACCTACAACCACGCTGCAACCAAAAATCTTCCTGATAAACTGATTTTTCAATTATATCAGTCATAGCGTTAATTTCTTTTCGCATTGCTCCGGGCTTCCAGCCGGAATATTTAACACCGATCTGATCCAAGTCCACATTGCCAACGCCTAAAAACTTTTCGCTGCCGTATTCAATGCCCCGCAATGGCTCATTGAACTTGTGATAGCTTTGGGTGTAATCATAAATTGCATTTTTCTGAATGGGTGGGGAAGTTCGCCATACCTCGCCGCATTTATCACGCAACAGGGCATCCGCTTCTTTGGTGCTTTTCGCCCACATTGCCGCATCCTTGCGGGCTTGCGAAAAGGCATCATCTACCGCTGTATCTATTATACCACTTTTTTCAACATTTTTCAAATCAGATTGAACTTTTGCAATTTCCTGTTCAATCTTCTTTAACTGTTGCTGAATATCGTGGTAACTGCTGCCTTCTGCATCCAATTCTTCAAGCTGCTTGTAAAACTCCTGATATTTCTTCATCAGGTCAGGATCGGTTTCAGTAATGAACTTGCCTTCATAGTATTGCTTTTTCCCGGCAATGTTCAGCCCTTGCCAATCGGCGGTTGTTACATCCTTACCGTACCAAATCCCCGAATAGGTCTTTACCTCGAAATCGTCAAGCTGCTGTTGAATGGCTGCTTTTTCGACTTCAAGTTCAAGCTGCTTCTTTGCAAGGGCTTTCTTCTGTTCAGCCTTCAACTTTTCATTCAGCTTTTCTTGCCACTCCGCTTTTTGGGCTTCAATAGCTTCTGCCTGTGAATGAAGGTCTTTCAGCTTTGCCAAATCATCACCATCTGCCAGCTCGTCAAGGCTTCCGAAATCCTTAATTGCTTCTTCATAAGTCCAGCCCCCGGAAACAGCCTTGAACTGTATTTCCAAATCTTCAAGCTGAACATCCGCTTCCGCAATTTTGGCTTGCAGCTTCTTCTTTGTCAGATATTCCTTTTTCGGGGGCGGCGTGGGTTCAGGCTCTTTGTGGTGCTTGTAATGAAGGGTTGAACCATCATCCACCACATCAAAGCCGGATTTATCGCCACCATCAACAAAAGTTTCCTTCCAATCCTGATAATTCATATCATCCGGGATATAGTAGGTTTTGCCCGTTTCTTCATCCCTTGCCGCCCGTTCCCCAATATCCCCGAAATCTTCATCAAAATAGGGAACTGTGGTTGAACGACAAAACACATGAAAGGGCGGGGCGGTAACTCCCGGCTGATAGTCCTTCATGGGAAAATGCTTTCCGTCAAGGCTGCGGCATATATCGGAAGTGTGGGAATCAAGGGTTGCAACAATTTCAAACTGTTCAACACCCAATTCTTCAAAGCAATCCTTCTGTGCCGCTGAACTGAAATAGGCTTCTTCCGTCATTATCAGCCTTCCGGCGTTATATCGGGAAGTTTTCATCTTCTTTGCAAGTGAATCAATCGCCTTTTGCGGATCAGCACCCAACATGATATTTTGGGTAAGTTCCCCGTGAACTTCTGAAATCAGCTTTTTCTTATTGCCCCAAATCCTTTCAGAAAAGTTCTTCCCATCTACCGCCCACGGTTTAGCAAGCACCTTTTCAATCTGTGATTGATCCAGCCCAGCAATATCCCAACCGATATTGAACCCCTTTTGAAGTTCGTATGCGGTATGATAATAGCCGCTTTCAAACAAATCACCCATTGCCCCGGTTACTGTTCCAAGCTGTTTTGAAAACATAACTTCAAGGCTTTGCTGTGTCTGAATTTTCAGGGCTTCCAGCTTTGAAATATGGTACTTTGCAGAAGCATTTTCCAATTCCTTCATCCAGCCGCCCATTAAAGCGTTATCCTGCCCGTATTTGATATAGTCCTGAACATCCCACTTGAATTCTTTCAGGGCTGCACCTTTCAGATATTGTCGGGCTTCTGCAAGGGAAATTCCGTTGTTGTCGGCAAAACGCTGATACCAGCGGGCAATCTGCCCTTCAATCTGCTTTTGGGCTTCCTTGTACTGCCTTTCTATTTCAGCAACGGCGGCTGCACCTTGCCCATTTTGGGCGGCTTCAAGCTGTTCAAAACGCAACTTCCAATATTCGCTATTCTGCATCAGCCCCACCGCCTTTCACAAAGCGGGGAACAATCAGGCGGTAAAAGCTGCATACTGTTCTATTGTTTATTGTTAAATTGAACTTTTTGAACCGCATCAACATCAGCCACGCAAAGAAAGCAAATACACGCCCTAAAATGGGGCTGTTATACTCCACTTCAAGGGGAACGGGTAAAATGTCAATCTTTCTGATTTTCGCCATTTGAATCACCTTCCTTTTTCGGCGGCTGATTGCCGGGTTGCTGCCCGAAAGGGTTATATTGCTGTTCAAGCATTTCTTCCTTCTCTTTTTCCCGCTGCTTTTCCAACCGTTCAAGTTCCTGCTGCGGATCATCAATCCACGGGTGCATACCAATGATTGTTTCATCCGAAATGATACCAACGGAAGCGGCACAATTCGCAATGGCTTCACTTTCATTGATAAGAATATCCCGGTTGAAGATAATGGTTACTTCTTCATTCTCAAAATTGCCCCTTCCTGTGTTTGCAAGGTGGGCATTGACAAACCAAAGGATTTCTTCAAAGGCTGCCTGAAATTCGGTTTCCATTTCATTAGCATCTAAATCAATATCAGAATACATTGATTGAATGTTCATCTGATTAGGGTTGCCGGAAAGCCTATCATCCTTTGCATCATAGCCCATAGCATTTTCAATCAGGGCTTTCTTGAAGATTTCCAAGATAACCTTGTAATTTTCCGCATTTACGGTAATTTCAAGGGTTTCAACCCCGCCTTTGGTTTCACCGTCAAAGCGAACTTTAACAGCCCCGTATGTGGCAAGGTTTTTTCTGAACTCCCCTAAATTCGTACCGTCATAGTTTTTCAGAACAAGAATTGTGTTCCGGGCATCTTCCTGCATATTGTTTTCAAAGTCCGAAAGCATAACATTGATACCGTCTTGAAGGGATTTCACCTTCTTAATCAGCGGTATTTCCTGTTCGTTGTACTTCAAAGGAATCAGGGGGATTTTCGCCCAATTCAAAGGCTTGCCGTTGTTCATCACATAGGCACAATCCTGTTCTTCCACGGTCAAATCAGGAATCAGCACATTGCCATCAAGAATATAGCAATGAATACCTTGCATATCAAACACTTCAACCTTTTCAATGATTGTTGGCTTGATACCGTCATAGCCCGCCACCAAGTAAAGCCGGATTGCCCCCGCTAAAATGGTGTGTTCGCTATCTTCCCAAATAGGAAGGATTTCATACCCCGGAAACAGCCGGAAAGAAAATTCCCCGTCTTTGGTGTAGTAGGGGAACAACCACGAAATACCATGATTCAGGGCGGCTTTCCCGCCGTTCTTCAAGGTTTTCATAAATCGCTTATTGAACACCTGTTTCAGAAGTTCGGTGTAAAGTTCGTTCTTCCCATCTATGGCAAAGGGCTGTCCTAAAAGGTAGTTCGCTTTTTGGTTCACCATCTTTGCATACTGATTATCAATCAGGCGGTTATTCGGAAGATTTTCAACCACTTGCAGCTTCCCATCTTCCCCGATCATGGTTCTTTTGCGGGTAAGTATATCATGTTCATTCTGATAGTACAGTTGCCCTTTAATCTGCATGATCCGTTCCGGCGAACCCTTCCAACGCATGATTTCCTGTTCAAGAAATTCTTTGTTGTTCATTTTGGCTTTGAACCCGAACAGCATAAAATTTGAAATCCGGTTCAATGCGTTTTCAATTCCGTTCAGCACCTTTTTCACCCCTTTCTATCGCATAATATAAACAAAAGCCCGAAAACACACGGTTTTCAAGGCTCTTTGTTACTAATGTGTTATTTTTAGTCAAAGCTGAACGCATCCGGCAACAGAAGTTTTGTCACACCATACCGCATAGAATCCATACCGTGTGAAAATTCATGATCCGGCTTGTCGGTCAGCTTCCCATCTTTATCTTTACCCCAACAGTAGTTTTCAATTTCTTTCTTGAACTCCACGCACCGGGGATGAACCACAATCTGATAGTTCTGTATAAGCTGAATACCGTGGTTCACACTATCCTTGCCCTTGCGGGAAGGCTCTGCTTTGATGCCTTCATCTTGCAATTCCACAATGCTTTTCGGCTCTGCATTATCGCAAATAACCTTCTGCCCGCCATAGCCCATTTTCTTAATCTGTTCAGCTATGATTTTGTTGGTAACGCCTGTTTGATACCATTCATCAAAAATGTATATCCGCATTGCAGCATTATCCACCATTTCACACACAAAGGCGTTTGGATCAGTAAAACCGAAATCAAGGTTGAACGCTGATTTTATACCGGGGATTGCCCGGATCGTGTCAACATTGAAATCTTCACATACAACATTGGTGTAAATCAACCCTTCCGCAATGCCCCATTCACCTTCACCTTCTATGCGGTATCGGCGGGGGTTGTTCTTCTGCATTTTCAGGAATATGCTGCGGTCAGATTCATCCAACCATTCATTACATTTCCATGTGGTAGTTTTTACAAAGGTATCTTCATCAGGTGTATCAAAGAACCGGGCTTTCAGCCAGCTTGTAGCACTCCACGGGTTGAAGGTCAGGGTTATTTGCTTGAAATACCCTTCCGGCACTTCACCACGGATTGACAAATCAAGTTTATTGAAATCATCTTCATTTGTGATTTCATAGGCTTCTTCAATCCATACCCAACACAGCACGCCCTTGTCAACTGAAATAGAAGTGATTTTCAAGCCATCATCCAGCCCACGGAACAAAATCTTTTGCCCTGTGTCTGTCCGGGTTATTTGCATAGGGGAAACAGTACATTCAAAGTAACCATCAAGCCCCAACCTGTGAATTGCCCATTTCAGATCACTATACACGGAATCCCGCAAGGTGTTTGAATAGCGGCGAACACATAACCCGTTGCTTTGCGGATATTTGAACAACCGAACAATCATGTTCAAGGCTGTTGTTTTACTTTTCTTTGAACCTCTTGAACCCTTACAAACACGGTATCTTGCTTTTGTGTGCCAAAAGTCTTTGTAACTCTTGCCGACAATCGCCGGAAGGTTTATCCTGAACGCTTCACTATTCTTCAAGGTCTGCTTCCCCCTCAAAGATAATAGGAATGTTCATATTCACATCCAACTTGTCATTCCACATACCTAAATGCTTACCAAGTAATTCAAGGGCTTTCAACTTTGAAGAAAGTTTTACTTCCCGTTCAATACCTGTTTCACCGTTTTTTGTAGGGATAGTTTTTACTTTTACTGATTCAATCGCCGCAAGATCAGCTTCATCAGCATCAGGAAGGATTTCACAATCATTATTGACAACATCAGTAATCTTGACAAATGCAATTTTAGCAAGTTCCTGAACAACCCGATCCTGATTTATTCCGGTTCGGCGGCTTCTTTCGGCAAGGGCTTTTTCAATCGCTTCTGAAATGTAAGGTTTTGCAAGGTTTTCTGTTGCGGTCTGCCTTGCATTGTCTACCTTGTAGCCCGCCCTGATTGCAGCCTGTGTTGCGTTCAGGTCAATCAGGTATTCTTCAACAAATCGCTTCTGTTTCTCTGTCATTCGTGCCATCCGGCAACACCCCCTTTCAAGGCATATAAAAATTCCCGGTGGGTAGGAGTTCACCGACCTTGCCCGAAATCGGCTATGAGTACCCCACCGGGAAAATAAGAAAATCAGCAAGTTTCCCTTGCTGATTTCTCATTGTATATTTTACATCTTACCCTTCATAGGTTGCAATATGGATCACATAGGTTTTCATAGGTTTTCATAGGTTTTCATAGGTTGTTTCAAATTCCTTCAAGGCGTACCCGTGCATTTCAATTACATATTGATATGTAAAGTTCATTTCAACGCTGATAACCTCAAACTTCTTGAACTCAACATACCGCTTGAACAGAAGGGCGATATAATCAGAATTCTTCAATCCCTGAATCTGATTTATTATCTTGTGTTTTTCGTCAACGAACTTATCAATTTCAGCATTGATTTCTGCTTCAAGGTCAATGATCCTGCATATTGGCTTCACAAACGGGGCATCCCCGGAAGGGCTTGTTTGCACTCTCTCTTTGGAATAGTCAATGCCCCCGGTGCTTTGTGCTTGAAGCCGCAAATCGTGAACTTCCTTGATTTTCTGATTGATAACGGTATCTAACCGCTGTAACTGCTGCAAATATTCTTTCGCTTTCATAGGCTAAATCCTTTCTTTATCTTGAATGTGTAACTTGAATGAGTGAAAAACCCTTTATTCGTGCGGATTAGAAAAATGTTTTTATACGGTCATTCAACTTCAACTTTTCATTTTCTCTATATTTATTTTTAGCGAAACACTGTGAAATCATAGTGCGTAAAATTCTTGTTTATAAAGAAATCAAAATCAACTTGAATAACTTGAATGAAATCCAGTAAACCCGCATAATATCAAGTGTTTTCATCCTTCAAGTTCCAACAATCACAACTTGAATATATCTTGAATGGCAACTTGAATTTTGAAAATTAACTTTCAATAATCAGTTCTGCACACAAGGCTTTTATCCAATCACGGCGGGGAATCTGTGCAATCCATTCATCAGGAATACCGCTTTCACCACCACAACCGTAATATATCCCGGCAAGCCCGCCAGTAACCGCCGCTATTGTGTCAGTATCTTCACCCAAATTCACGGCGGTAAGCACACAATCCCGGTAACTGTCTGTGTTCAGAAAACACCAAAGGGCGGCTTCCAGCGTGTCAACCACATAACCTGAACTTTTCACGAAGGTTCTTTCCAACCATTCAAGATCAAGCAATTTGAAATAATCGCCCAACATTGAAACAGTTTCAAGCTGTGGTTTGAACTTCTGAATTCCATTCAACACCGCTTCATCTTTGGGAATACCGTTCATAAGGTTTTCAACGATTGCCGTATATACCATACAACCGAAATCTGAAATGAAGTGGGCGTGTGTCAGGTGTGCCACGCTCAACAGTTCGCTTTGCTTTTCGGGGTAGCCCGGCAACATAGCAACCGGAAGAATACGCATCAAAGCCCCGTTCCCGTTATCCATCCGGGTTTTACCGCCGCATTTTGCGGGTTCTTTTCCGTTGGCATAGCGGGAAATCGCCCGCCTTGTTCCACCACCCACATCAAACACTTTGCCGTAAGGGGTGAACATTCCATCATCCAGCCAATAGAAGAAGTTCTGCATAATATCAGCCGGATCAATCTTCCCCAATTTCACCATACTATCAAGGGTTGCAAGTGTCAGGCTGCTATCATCCGACCATGTACCGGGCGGCTGATTATATGTTCCGTACCCCGTCATATCGGTTATGGTGTAGGTATCACGCTTTTTGAATTCCACCGGAACACCCAAAGCATCACCGACCACAAGCCCCATAATTCCGTTATAAATCTTGTTCATTGCTGCACCTCCCTTTCTCTAAATACCTAAAATGCGGGCTGCCACCATATCGGCGGTATGGGTGTAAAGTACATTGGGATAGCGTGTTACTGCCCGCCCGTAGCTGTTCCAATTTTCTTTATCATCAAACGCCCCCATGTGCCACCTGATACAAAGCATTTCTTCTTCCGTAAGCTGCATATACTGTTGCAGCATCATCACGGATTTATCACCATGCCCCGGAAGAAGGGTTGCATTGTTGTATTCCCACGCTTCGTTGTTGCTTCTGTGGTAATTATCCACCTTGCAAAAATCGTGAAACATTCCCACAATCAAGGGGCTGTTTTCGTTCTGCCATTTCAATTCAAGCCGTTTTGTAAGCGATAACAGCGAATTGGTAACGGCAAGCGAATGATCGAACAACGCCCCTGAATATGCCCCGTGGTGATGAATGGAAGCCGGGGCAACGAAGAAGCCCTTTTCTTTCAGAATGTCAATAAACTCCCAATGGAACTTATAAGGAACGCACGGTTTCATTACCTCTTTGAACTGTTCAATTCTATCCTGTTCAGTAAAATTATTCATTATTTGAACTCCCTTCCTGTTTTCGTGTCTTTGATTTTTACCCGTTCAATCAGTTCAAAGCCTGATAAACGAATAATGAACTTCAATACCTTTATCAGTTCGGAAGCCCGCCTTTCGGTTTCGCTTTCCTCTCTAATTATGTTCTTTGTCCCGGCGTAAGCCGTAGGATCGGCATAGCCTTCACTGTTATAATATGGATTGTTCATCTTTGCCACCTTTCATTTGTTCGCTTCATAAAAGGCTTTCGCAAATCCGGGCGGTGTCATTGCTCTAAATTCAGCATCCGTTTCCGGCTTGTGAAATTGTAATTGGGGTATTTTATCCCATGCACTTTTATGTAAATAAGCAAAATTCGGTTTTTCTCTGTTCGGTCTAATATATAAATCCAGCTTTGGAACATCAGCCCAATCTTGATATAGTCTTTGGGGAATGTTGAAATTCCCCCATATATCCGTTGCTTTCGTCCACGGATCGCCATAATACCACGGCTGAAAGTTCAGCTTTGGAACACCTAAATATTTTCGTAAATGCCCCCGTGGATTTTCTAACGCCCAAAATACCGGATTGCACTGATTGATTATTCTGATACACGCATTTACTATTTCCATTCCCGCCGCTTCATCCCGCTTTCGTGGTTCAGCCTTGCAATTCAAAACAGAAAATTCAGTACAAGGCGGGGCGGCAAGTATGCCATATACATTTTGGGGCGGGTTATAGGTTCGCACATCATAATCAGGTAAAGTTATGATCCGCACATCATACCCGGCTTCTTTATACGGTTTCGACCATGAACCCGTACCACCGCATAAATCCAAAATAATTTGTGTGTGTGTGTGTGCTGTGTAAAAGCGTTCATTCAATCTTTTCACCCCTTTCAATTTATCCACCTGATAACCGGATCACCTTTGAATCCTTTTTCCCACACAAACCACGCATAGCATATTGCATTGTTAGAAGGGTATTTTTCAAAATCCCCGTTCATTGCACAATTCAGGCGGGAAGAACTTACATATACAACCTTTGGTGGGTTATGTAAGAAAAATTCTTTTCGCTTCTTTCCTTCAAGGAATTGCAGCTTTAAGAACATTGCAACCTTTCTTCCCGGCTGCACACTGTTCAACGCCTGTTCAACAAATTCCAAAGCGTACTTGTAAGGCGGGTTTGTGATAATATCCCCTTCAAAATCATCAAGGGTTTCTTTCAGGAAGTCCAGCGGTTCAGGATCACCAAAGCCCCGGTATATCAAATCTGTTGAAATCACTTCAAAACCGTGCTGTTCAAGCACCTTTGACAAATGCCCTTCACCACACGCACATTCCCAAATCACCGGGGAAAACTGTTCTTCTGCAAGCAAAAGTTCCATTGCACGGGGTTCTGTGGCGTAATAATCATGCTGCTGCCTGTCTTTATCGCTGTGATTGGAAGCACCTAATGTTGTGTAAATGCTTCTTTGGTTGCCTACCCAATCTTTACTTTCTGCTCTCTCTCTCTCTCTCTCTCTGCTGTGTTCATTCAAAATGTTCACCCCTTTCAACTGTCTGCTCGAACAAATATCCGGTGTTTCTTTTTGTTTAACCATTTATCAACAATCTTCATGTTCAAAATGCGGTTCACTTGCTTTGAAAATTCAATGTTGCTCATAGGCTGCAAGCTGTTAGCAAGGCAATATTCCTGATACCGCTTGTAAACCTTGTTTGTGGGTTCGTTCTCAATCTGAAAATCTTCATCTTCACATTCTTTGAAGAAGCCCAAAATTGGGTTGTTGTTTTCCTCGTATTCATCCATTGCCTTTTGAACCTTTGAAGAAGCTGTGAACTGCCTGTTGGTAAGCACCCGCTTCAATCCTGCAATCCCCAAATTTATCAGGTATTCCATAACTTCATCCGTTTTCAGCAAGTGCTTTATATACGGGTTGAAATCAGGATCAGCGGCGGTAAACCGTGCATCAAAAGGAATGATTGTCAATCGCCGCTGCACCGCCCCCGTTTTGTCCTTGATACGGGGAATGTTGTTTGCCGAAAATAACAGCTTTGAATAATTGTTGAACTCAAACGGGTTTTGCCCTTTGCGTTCTGCTGATACCCTTTCACCCGTCACTAATTTTTTGAAGATTGCCGGGTTTGCAATGAATTCATCCCCTATATCATCACCGATATTTGCCAGCTTGCCGAACATTTCAGCGGTTTTGAACCTATCACCCAATTCTTTCAGGTCAAGGGAAGCAATGTTTTCTTCCCCTAACAGGGTTTGAACCATTGAAAGGAAGGTACTTTTTCCGTTGGATTTATCCCCGGTCAGAATGAAGGCTTTGCCCAATTCATTTCTGCGATAGAAACAATACCCAATGGCTTCTTCAAGCAATGCCCTGATAGCCGGATCACCACAAGCGATTTTGTCAAGGGTTTTATCTGCCAATTCAGAATAGGCTTCCGGGTTGTAATCCCATCTGATTTTGTTTGTGATAATATGTTCCGGCGTGAACTCCACAAAGGAATCATCCACTATGTTATATAGCCCGTTTGCAAATGCTATCAAGTTCGCATCTTCCGCTTTTGTGTTTTCCCTGATAAGAATATCAAGGTATGCAAGAACTTCCGTTCTTTTCGCCCTGTTCAACTGTGGTATGTGCTTTATCATTTCAGCTTCAATTTCTGCAAGCCCGGAAATGTAAATCCCGTTTTTGTAGATATGTAGCTGATTGTTGATCTTGATAATGTGGTGATTGTTCTTCAAGAAGGTTGCGAACTTGTCAAACAAGAAGGTTGAACCCATGAAGAAAACAGGCTTTTTGAAAGCATCATCACGAAGGATTGTTTCAATTTCATCATCCGCAAGCGGAACTTTCAGCACAAATTTATTGATTATCCTGATTGTTTCCCTTGCTTCTTCAACGCTGAAATCATTGCTTTGCAAGGTCAGAATATAGTTAAACAGGCTTTGGTTTCTTCCATCCCCGGCTTCCATGTTCAGGAACTCCATATTTGATTTCACGGGGAAAAGCCAGCGGGGAAGGGGTTGTGCTTCCTCATTTTCTGCGGTATCATAAAGGATTTCCCTTTGTTTCCCGTTGTGTTTCAGCACTTCATAAGAATTTCTTGTGCCGATCTTAATATCAGCGGTCAAACCTATTGCCAGTTTGCAGCCTGTTTTGTTGGTTGGTACTCCGCTGTTCTTGAATAGGAAATGCTTTCCCCGGCTGGTTTTATAAACCCGGCAAGTCAAAGCGTATTCCTTTACTACTTTGAACAGTATTTCAGAAGTTTCAGAATCATCAATATCAATCAGAATAGTTTCCGTTGCCAAAATTCCAGCGTATTCCGGCAATGACTGAACCTGTTCAAAGGTTTTGAAATCTGTTCTGCCCTTGAATTTCTCTATGCACTTCTTATTCTTTGTTTCAACAAAACCTTTGAAGAACAATTCTAATCACCGCCTTACATGAAATATTTGCAACAAAATTCTTCCGGTTCAATGATTTCTGCCGCTTCCTCTGCTCTTTCATCAACCGCATTTTGTAATGCTGTGGTAACAGCTTCATCAATGGTTTCCACCCAATCAATTTTTGCTGCTTCCAATTCTTCAAAGAAGGCTTGCATGAATTCCTTTGCCTTCTTTTTTGAAAGTGAACTTTCAAGATTGCTTTTCAGTTTAGAAAACGCTTTTTCTGTGAATCCTTCTTTTATGGCTTCACTGAGAACGCCTTCTTCTGCCAAATATACAATATCCGTTTCGCTGCCGTTCCTGAATGTTTTACCGTGCAAGCACTTCCCATTCTTGAACCAATGGCACCAACGGCAAGTTTTATAAAAATCGTTCATTACATCACCCCGAAATCTGCTAATCTTTTATTTGCAAAATCAATGTACCATTGCCGATCCAACTTATCAGGTACGGAAACACCCTTCACATCATCATTAAAAATGAAACAATGTGCCGGGGAATTTGTCAGTTTTGCGGCTGTTTTCCTTGTGGCATGAACCTTTTTCACCCCCGGATCGGAAGGGTTTTTTGAAGCAAACACCCTGATGCACTTTTCTTTAATAGGCGTATCGCCGTAAAGAATGTGTGTGTATTTGCTGCTTATTCTTGAAACAAGCTGGAATTCCCGCAAATCTTGACATTCTAAAACCGTTCTTTCAACCGGAATACCCTTTATCATGTAATCAACCAATGCCTTATTGATAATGGGTAAATCATAGCTTAAATCATTCAGCTTCATCACATAGCCGCCCTTTGCTTTTACTGCTCCGGTGTGCCTGTCAATCAGCAAATAATTGTTCACATCCTTTTGGTATATCGTGCCTATGAAGGTATCGAAATCCATTTTCATTCCGGTTCGCTGCTCCCACTCATAAACAATATCATCCAAAATATCAAAGTCACGCTCATAATCATTCAGCTTTACAATGATACCGTCAGTATTGTTTTGAATAAGTTCACAATACGGTTCAATGTGTTCAACCAAATCCAGCAAAAGCAACTGCCCGTTTATACAAATGCTGTTGTTGCTCATAGGATCATACAATGCAGAAGATTTCTGCTTCATCTGCCCGGAAATAGCGTTATCCATAATCTTAAATGGTTGTCGGGCTTTCTTGTCGCCTTTCCGTTTGAACTCAATGTTGCTATCGTGGATAAACTCGAAGTTTTCAGGGTGATCCATTACCCTATACCCAAAATGATATTTCTTTTGAAGGGAAGGGTAATATGCGGTCACATCAATAATCAGGAACACCCCGGAAGAAGAATATTTCAGCCTTGCCCCGTGACCCCCGCCCCATGCAAAGGTATGTTCAACCCCCGCCACAATCTGTTTATCCTGCTTTTTGGTGTAATCGTGGTTTTCCGGGTTTGCGTACCAATCCGCAATGTGACGGTACTTTTTCAGTTCCAAGCAATCAAGTATTGGGAAGCTGAATTCATCACTGAAATCTGCCCCCTTCCTGTTACCGCCCAAAATTTCAGCGGCAAGTTGGGCTTTCGTCTTTGATATGGAATCCATGCTTAAACCAAAGTGTTTAATGAAGTACATCATGGTATTAAATTCTTCTGTCCGTTTCAGGAAAACTTGTATTGTCTGTTCAACATCATGCTTGCAATATTTCACGGTTTCAGCAATTTCTTCTTCCGTCAATTTGCGGTCAATGTTGAATGGAACAGAAGTTTCTTTTATGTTGTTCCCCATGAAGCCCTCAAAGGATTTCAAGCCTACATCAGTACCAAGCATCACATCATAATTCCAAAGGGGAAAGTTCCTGAAAAGGCTGCTGAATTTCCAGCCGGGATTTCCCTTCACAATGATATAATCATTCACCTTTTTAGGATCGAACCCGCAAAGGATAGCTTTCAAAATATACTGATCGTAGTGGCGGCTGTTAAAACCACACCATATTTCTTTCATATTCGCCTTATATAAGGCTTCAAGCTGTTCCGGCGAATTGATTATTACATGGGTTTTCTTTGCGGTCATATCCATAACCACCACAAGCCAATCATAGGCGAAAACCTCAAAATCATAGAAAAGCACTTGCTTCACTCCTTTCTGTATTTTGAACGGGGTTGCCACCGTTCCCCCGCATTACCGGGGCATTGCTGCCCCGTGGCTCTGCGTTTAATCTTCCAGCACATAAACTTCTTCAATAGCAAAGGCGTTATAACCCTTGTTGTCATAGTAACGCACCTTGTATTCAAAGTTGTTGTCAATGGCTTCCGCAATATCCATAATCATATTGCCGTACTGATTGTAGGTCTTGAACTGAACATCAATCGGTTCAGCCATTTCCGCAACCAACGCCCGCATGAACTCATTCGCAATGTGAAGCTGGAAGCCCTGTGTTACCACCTGATTCATAAAGATCAGGCTGTTCTTATACTCGCCTTCCACAATCTTCATCCAGCAAGTAACCATCGGATCGCCCTTCTTGCTCTTGACAAGCTCCAGCTTTGTAACTGCGACCTCGTAAGTATCGTGCGGAACTTCACGCCGCCCGCCGTTTTCGGCTGCTTCCTCAACATCCTTTGCAAGCCCTTCTGTGTCAATCGCCTTGTCGAATTCATCCCAAATGTTAGCCATGATTTTTCACCTTTTTAACCTTTCTGTTTTAGTTTTTCTTTGCGGTCAAGATACCCTTAACCAATTCAAAAGCCTGTTCCTGCGTGAACCCGGCTTCCACATAGGCATCATAAAGCTGCTTTGCCGTGGAAGCGGATTTCTTTGCCGCTGCTGCCGGATCAATGTTGAAGGGGTTTTCCGGCTTATAGCCCTTCTTCATTTCCTGCTGCTGTTTGAACGCCGCCGAAATAACGGCGTTCATCAGTTCATCAGGAATACCGAACGGATTGTTCATGTTCTGCACCTGTCCTTTCTTTACTCTCTTGCTTTACGCTTACGGCGGGGCTTTTCTTCCTCTGCCGGGGCTTCCGGGGGATTCATTGTACCTTCAACGGGGGTTTCCTCTGCGGGCTTTTCAGCTTCCTTTTCGGGCTGCTGTTCTGCCGCCGTTTCAGGGGCTTCCTGCGGGATTTTCTGTTCTGTGGTATCATTTACCGCCTGTTCCTCTTTGGGGCTGTCCTGCGGCTTATCTGCGGCTGTGGCGGGGGTTTCCGTTCTCTTTCTTCCGGTTCTTCCAGCTTTCGCCGGGGTAGTAGCTGCGGGTGTCACCGCTGCACCGGAAGCGGCGTTTTTATTCGCTTCATCATACACGGCAAACAGGGCATCCACATCAAGGGGAATATCCTTTGCGTTCACCTTCAAACGCCCGCCGCCGAAAATCACTTCATTGCTTTTGAAGCTGAAAGTTCGGGCATCACCATCCGCAACAATGCGGGCAACCACATCCACCATTCCGGCAACCTTATTTGCAACCTTTTCCTGCAAGTTCGGCTTAATTGCTGTGATCTTATCGCCGCCCTTGCGGGTAATATCCTTGCTGGTGTCCTCATGGGAAATCAGGATAATATTTTCATAATCAAGGTTCATCAGGCGTTTCAGTGTGTTCAGGAATTCACCCCGCACCTTATCCCACGCACGGAAGGAATCATCCGATTCATGGGTAATTCCCATCTGCTGATACATATAAAGGCGGCAATGTTCATACAAATCTTCCAGCAAGTCAACAATGATCGTGCGGAAGCTGTTTTCCTTCTTTTCCAGTTCGGAAATGGTGTCTTTGAACAACTCCCAAGCAAGGGTTCTTTTCGTCTGTCTGCCCTCAACCTTCACTTCATCCTTAATGCGGATATACGGGGCATCAACGAACTTGATATTGCCATCCGTATTCAGCATAAGGGGATCAGGAAAAGCATTTGCAAAGGTGGTTTTGCCGCAAAACGGAACACCATAAATCCAAAGCACACGCTTTTCAACCGCTTCAATGTTTCTTCTCTTGTTTTCAGGTAACTTCATAAAATAGTTCCATCCTTTCTCACAAAATTCTTGAAATTCGCAATACCTACATAAGTAACTTTTTTCTTGCGGGAACTCTGTTTCCTCATTCACCGCCTTTATTCCAAACAAGAATTCAATCACTTTTTCAATGTTGAATTCTATTTGAACCGTTTTGACTTCTACCCCGGACAAGGCTTCTTTCAGCCGTTGCCTGAATTCAAGTAGGGTTTCCGTCTTTTTCTGCCGGATTGTAACTTTGGGAATAAACACAAAGTACATATTCCGAATCTTCTTTCCGGGGTTGTTCTTCTCGAAGAAATACTTGTATTCGTGAAGCTGCCCCGATTGTTTATAGCCTGAAACATTGTTTGAATATTTGAAATCGTAAAGATCATAAGTATCAGGAAGTTCAACACCCCGTTCAAAAATTGTTGCCGGAACAAGGTAATCAATAAAGCCGTGAAAATCATCATCCTTGATTTCAACTTCAAACTGTCCACCGGGCGGGATCGCCATCTTTGCAAGCGGGATCACCGTTTCAAACTTGATTATCTCGTTTATGTGTTCATCCGTGATAATCGGGAATCTGAAACAATATTCCCTGATTGCTTCTTCAAGGCTTTTTTCAATTCCGGTATGAACCGCTTGCCCCAAAATTAAAGGGTTGTCAGGTTCGGTTGCCGGAATGGTGGTTATTCCTTGAAGATAACGCATTTTGTACTTGCATTTGCATTTTTCAAAGCAATCAACGCTGCTGTGTGAATATCGCAATTTATCACCCCTTTCAAAAGTTCCTTGAACTGTTCAAACCCTTCCGGGTAAAGAAACACCCCAATTCCCCCTGATTTATTGATCCGGCTGATATTCAGCTTTTGCAATTCGGAAGGTCTGCCGTTGGAAGCCTTTACTTCCACCGCAAGCATCACCCCATTCACGCAAGCCAAAATGTCAGGTATGCCGGATTTCTGAAAGCCGCCGCCCCAAATTTTGGTGTACCATCCAACCATAGGGGCGTTCATTCGGTCTGTGGGATAGCCCGCCGGATATATACCCATCGAATGAAAATGTTTTTTGATCTGCCCTTCAAACAGCTTTTCTTCTGCCATTTCATCACCTACCCTAACAGTAATTTGATAAGGGAATGAATTCCCCGCAAGCGGTCATAACCAAGAATTTTCCCCGTTCCCGCCCAAAATTGGAACAGCTTATCATCCGATTTTCTTCTACAATGGAAATGACCGCTTTGCTCATTCTTTAAGGTGAATTCAATGTTGTTCAATTCAAACTGCTTGATTGCAAAGGCAATCCGATCAGAATTTTTTGCAACCCGTTCCTTGTGCTTTTCCTTTGCGTAAAGGTGATAACCACCATCAAAGGATTCTTCCGGGTTCGCTTCCCGTTCTGCCCTTGTCATAACACGCACCTTCTTTCTTCAAATTTCTAACGAAAAATTCAGTTCCACTTTGGGAAGCCTTCACATGGCAAATATGGTGTTTGCAAGCCGTTTTCCGGCAAGGCTGGTGTTTCCGCTGTGACTGCGAACAAACCACTTCACCATGTTCAGAAGTTCCCCTTGTGTCGAAGTAACCGCCCATCACTTCACCGTGATTTTGACGGAAGCGGAAACATTGCTTGTTTTGGAATACTTTGCGGCAACATCCGGCAATTCTTTCTTCAATTTTGTGCTGTCAATGGTGGTTCGGGTTGTGGCTGCAACATAGGTAAACTTCACATCCTCATTTTCAAAGGATTTCACCCCGTACTTTTCCATTGCCGCCATAAGCTGAACCCGCATTTCCTTTTCCTGATCCTCAATCTGCTTCTTCTGTAAGGTCAATGCTGCAATGCCCTTGATAATCGCCGCCGCTTCTGTCTGCATGGTTGCAAGGGCTGTTTCCTCGCTGAAAGCATCTTCACAATCCGGGGAAAGTTCAGTGCATATATCCTTGCAGCTTTCCCTTTCCTCGCACTCCAAACAGCAACACACTTTGCCGCAAGCGGAACTTTCTATTGCCTGTTTACACTTAATCATTGTTTGAACTCCTTTCCAATTCAGCGTTCATTTCCTGCTGAATCTGTAAAACTGATTTTGAATAGTTAATTTCAAAAATTCCTTGCCGCCATAAGTAGGAAGCACCGCCTTCACCCATGTTGTACGCCATCAGCACCTTTGCCGGGGTTTCGTACTTTTCAAACAGCTTCCGCAATATGAACATTCCCGCCCTGATATTGTCATAGGGGTTCAGGAAGTCAGCAATTTCAAGCTGTTCTTTCAGGTATTGGTGATTTACTTCATTGATCTGCATTAGCCCGTAATCGTTGGTTGCACTCACAACATCCGACCGGAAGCCGCTTTCCTGCTGGATCAACGCCATCACAAAGGTAAAATCCATTTCATAGGCTGCGGATAGGTAGAAAACAAATTCTTGCAAATCTTCATCCATAGGCACATCAAGCGGAACAAATTTCAAATCCCTCGCCCATTCACCGGGCATTTCACCTTCAAAGATTTTCCCGTCAGGCTTTCCGAAAATCAGAATTTCCTTTTGGGTTTCCGGTTCGGTTTGTTCGGGGCTGCTGCCACCTTTTGAACAGATTGCCCCAATGCCGAACCCTACAAGGGAAAAGATAATTGCTACCACTACCCACGAAATCAGAACACGCTTACCAATCGAAGCCTTCTTGATATTTCTTGAATAGTTCATCTGTGTAATCCTTTCTTAATTCCAAAGTGTGAAGAATATCTTCTTCAACTGTTCCGGGGCAAATCATAAGGTAATAGAAACAAGTCTTTTCCTGCCCGATCCTGTGAATTCGCTTCTTGCTCTGTTCAAACAGTTCACTTCTATCTGTCAGGGCGAAGTAAATAATTTTGTTTGCCTTCTGCAAATTCAGCCCCATTGCCCCCGCCTGATACTGAACAAAGGTGATTGAATCCCCGTGTTCCTCATAGGCGGCAAGGTCTTTTGTTTCCCCGTTTACCACCGAAAAAGGGCGTTCCAATTCGGCAAGGGCGGCTTGCATGGTGTTCAATTCGTCATTGAAGTTATAGAACACAATCAGCCTATCTTCTGTGGATTGCACCAAATCCTTAAAGGCTGCAACCCGTTCCTTGTTTAAGTAGCTGCACATCATACGGGAATAAGTACGGTGTGAAAGTGTGGTATCGCCTATGAATTCACGCCCTTCAATGGTGATAACCGCATCCCGCATGAACTTCCGGTATTCCTTTGTTGGTTTGGAATGAACCGGGATCATCACTTGTTCGGGAAGGTCAAACACTTCTTCCGATTTCATAAAGATTGCACCGTGTTCAGCAAGTTTCTTTTTCAGGCGGTCAACATTCTTGTAACCTACCACATGGGGAATCCTGAACCCGCTGTTGTGATCTTCAATCCATTCCGTTTCAACATACTGCTTGTAAAAAAGTTCTTTGCTGATATTCCATCCAAGCAACCGAAGCTGCGACCACAATTTTTCATATTTCCCGGCTGTTGGTGTGCCGGATAGCAAAATCACATTTTCAGGCTGCATTTTCAGGATAAATTTTGACCGTTTCGCCGTTTCATTCTGAATAATGGAACTTTCATCAAGCACCAATGTAAAACCGCTTATACGGGCGAAATATGAACGCCTGAACACCAAATCATAATTGATAACGCCTACGCACTTTCCGATTGTTCCCGTGAATTCTTCAAGTTGCTTTTTGTTCGTCAGGTCAAACACGGTCAGCGGGTAATGCTCTTTGAAATGGCTGATCCAATCGTCAATTTTGGATTTTTGACAAACCAGCACAATTCTTTCAGGGTAAGAATTCGCCTTTTCACCGCCTACAAATGTTTTCCCTAAACCCATATCAAGGTAATATGCAACACGATTTTTCCCGGCTGTCAGGTCAAGGGCTTTCTGTTGGTGGGGGAATAGTTGCATAAATCAGCACCCCCCCTTAATCTTCATCAACATCAATCCCGGTGATCTCTTTGAAAATAGCCTTGTCGAAATTCGGAATTGCTGTGATAATTGCCTTTTGACGGTCAGAAAGCCCACGCCACCAAATAACCGCACATTCGGAATTATCCAAAACTTTCAGATAGCCGCCTGTTGTTTCCGCTTCCGGGTGTGCCGCCTTTTCTTCATCCGTCATATCAGAAAGCCAAATGTATTCAAGCACATCCCCCGGAATCTGATTCAGCAAATAGCGGGCTTCACTGTTCAGCCAATCTTCATAAGTCCATTCAGAAGGCTTATTGAACAGGTAAATTTTCGGGCTTGTGGTATTGAAGCATCCATTGGAAAAGCTGCACTTGTTCCAATCGCCGCTGTTGCAATCGCCGCTGTTCCAATCGCCGCTGTTCCGGTTGCCGCTGTTCCAATCGCCGCTGTTGCAATCGCCGCTGTTCCGGTTGCCGCTGTTCCGGTTGCCGCTGTTCCAATCGCCGCTGTTCCGGTTGCCGCTGTTCCAATCGCCGCTGTTGCAATCGCCGCTGTTCCGGTTGCCGCTGTTGCAAAGTCCGGTGCAACCCTTTCCCATATTCACGATTTCAAGCAATTCAGCCCACGGGATTTCACGCACGATTTCCAGCTTGTTTGTGCAACACTTATCACCTTCTTCTGCAATGTCACCATAGGCAACCACTTCCGCAACCTTATTTTCAGGGTTGAAATTGTAGTAATTGAAGCAATCAGCCGCCTTTTTGCAGAAGTGCATCCCACGCCCGCACCGGATCGGGGTAATATCTTCTTCAAATTTGCCGGGGCAAGTGTACTGTTTTGTGTTCCCGTTAGGGCTGCAAGTCCAATCAGGATTGAACACCTTGAACCCTTTAACAACTCCTGTTTCACTCATTTTGTTTATCCTCTCTTTCTGCCATCAGGCAATTTCATTCAGGGGAACTTCAATTCCCGTGTATTCGGTGAACTTCACGGAAGAAATAAAGTAACTCCAATTTGTCAGCTTCACCGCATAGCCCCACGGGAAAACGCCATCCCTTAACCCTTGCATAACCCATTCTTTAGATTTCTTCATCAGCTTTGCCGCAAGGGTAACGGGCAAATTCACAACCCCGTCATGCTGAACCGTTGCAGCGGGTTCAAACATTTCAAAGTAGGTTTCCTGAACCCCCAACGCACGGGCAATTTCCTGTTTGCGGTCTTTGGAAGGCTCATTCTTGCCGGAAAGGTATTGACTGATAGAGGATTTACCAATCCCGGTAAGGTCTGAAAGTTTGGATTGTGTCAAGTCCAAATCTTTCATAAGGTTTTTCAATTTGTCTGCAAATGTCATATTCACTTCATCCTTTCTTTGTTCAGCCCTCAATCATGGGGCTTTTGTTGTACTGTTCCTGAATCCTGATCCGGTACTTCCCGGCTATTTCCTCACGGTTCAAAACCCGAAATTCGGATTTCTTATCACGCAAGGTTTCAAGGTACTTTGCCGCTTCCTGCTGTGTGTCGAACTCTAAAACCCGGTCAATACACGCCGCAATCACTTTCTTCATCCTGTTCACCGCCTTTCTTTTGGTTAAGTTTCCTTAACTTTTTGTGTAAAAAAATATAGGTATAAAATCTTTGGGAATTTCAAGAAGTTCACAACATTTATCCATTTCCATTTGCGAAAACTCCACACGATTATTCAATTTTGCGGAAAGTGAAACGCTGGAAATCCCAAGTTCTTTAGCAAATGCACTTTGCGTTGCGAACTTCTCTTTGATCTTTCCCCTTAACTTTGAATAATTGAACGACATTTTATCACTCCTTTCTTTGGGTGGGGAAGAAGCTGTTTAGGCTTCTTCCTCAAATTCAACATTGCAATCGCCGCATATAACATGAACTTCCTTTGTTGCCCTGATAATGCACCCGCACACGGGGCAAACATATTTCCGGGAACTCTGCTTTGTTTTAGCTGCACCGGGGATTTTCGGAAGGCTCTTTCTGTGAAGTTCAAATTTCTTATCCTGCATCCCGGCAACAAAGGCTTTTGCTTCATCATTCAGGCTTGTTTTAGTCCAGCCGTATTTTGCATCCTTTTCAACCGTCAAGCCGTGCTGTTCAGCCGCTTCTTTGTATTTCTTATTGTGGTATGTGCCACCCCTGCTTGTGTCCTGAACCCCAATTTGCAGATTGTAAAGGTGAACCATTTCATGTAAGAGGGTTTCCGCAACCTGTTCAAAAGGTCTTGCAAGGTGTTCCGCACAAATATTGATTTCATAGAAGCCATCATCTTTCTTCATTGCTTCAAGGGCTTCTTTTGTCAGGGTTGCAAGGTCAGCAACTTTTTTCTGTTCGCCAACGCTCCACGCCTTCCAAGCGGTACACCACCCATAAGCACCTTTTGTTGTGTCCGGGCTTACCGTGATAACGGGGGCTTGAAGTTCACCGTTATAGAACTTTTCATTGAACTTTGAAAATAAATTTTCAAGTTTTTCAATTACGGGTTTCAAACTGGTTTCTTTCATTTATTGACCGCCTTTCTTATTCCGCAATATCGTTAAAGGATAAGCACCTTGTTATAAGATCAATTTCAATTTGTCCAAACTGTGCGTTCTTCAAGGCTTGCACCACTTTATCAAGGCTGATAGGAAAATCTTCTGTAATATCCTTTACTGCGATAACTTCACCATTACCTTCAACATATTTTCTTGCAGCCTTTTCATTGACTGCGGGAACAGCTACTTTGAAGCAATCCTTTCCATCATCAAGATAAACCATATACTTTTTCATAAATCACTTCATCCTTTCATTTTGCTTGCCGTTGCAGCGGCTTTGTTCGTTGTTGTTTGGTTAAGTTTCCTTAACTCTGAATATAGTATAGCATCCTTAACTTGATTTGTCAAGGGCTTTTTTAAGAAAACTTAACTTTTTTTCAAAACTACTTGAAATTTCCTTAACTTTGCTTTATAATATAAGAAGTAGAAAGGAAGGTGATCCTCTTGTCAAGTACATTTAGAAAAAGGCTGATTGAAGCTATGCAAATTCGGAATATGACACAAGCCGACCTTGTAAAAGCTACCGGATTATCTAAACCAAGAATCAGCCAATATGTAAATGGTACTTATGAAGCAAAACAGCAAGCCCTTTATGCTTTAGCAGAAGCACTGAATGTAAATATTTCATGGCTAATGGGAAATGATGTTCCAATGGAAATTGACTATGAAAAATTGCATCAGGAAGTAAATGCCTGTGAACTTATCGAAAAGGCATACGGGAAGGAAGCCTTTGAACTTATCCGGTCATATCTTGAATTAGATCAAATTGACCGTGAAAAATTCATGGAAGCTATTTCTATGTATTCCCAATTAGATGTTTACGATAGAGGAAGCATAATCGAAAGAATGAAGATTCTGCTTGAACAGGAAAAATATTCTATTCAAAAAGAATCATCAAACGGGAAGGCAATGTAATTTATGTAGATTTCAAACCTTCAACATAAATTCAAGGTACATCCAAGTTTTTATTCAAGTTGAATAGTGCTGTGAAATGGCGGTTCTTCAAGTCATTCAAGTTAAAACCTCTTTTATAATGATTGAAGAAAAAAAATCACCGTGAAATTACAGTGTTGTTCAAAATATAAAAGTAATAGAAACAACAAGTTGAAGTTGAATAAGTTGAAGGTTTGAAAAGTTAATTTCAAATTCAGGAAGGAAGTTTGTCATGTTTGGTAAGAAAAAGCAAAGTTTTGAAGGGGTTACTGTTTATACGGCGTTTCACCATATCAACGGTTTACCCATTGCCGAAAACCTTTTATGTGAAGTGTTTTCATACCCGGATAGAATTGAATTCAAAGCCGGAACAACAAATATCAAATTAGCACGGGAAAAAATTACTGATATGTGCCTTAAATTTGATACTGAAATCCAAAATCAGGCTGTTTCAAGTGTGGGCGGGGCAATCGCCGGGGGTGTAATGTTTGGAACTTTGGGTGCAATAATCGGCGGAAGGGCAAAAACTAAAAAGGTAAAAAACACCACCCAATACTTGATTATTACTTATGCGGGGGAACAAGGAGAATTGAAATATATTGGCTTTGATATAAAGAACAATCCACCTTCTGCCGCAAAGCTGGTTAAAGAATTCCGGGAATTGAACACAAATTCAGGGGTTCAAATTGAACTTTGAAAACAAAAAAATTCCCCCGTCAGTGCTGCAACACCAACGGGGGATAGCGACCATAAATCAGGATGAAGTGATTTAGGCGGTCTGTCTATATTATATCACTTCACGCCTGATTTTTCAAGACAGGCGGTGAAGTTATGAAAAATCCTAATGGATATGGAACAGTAACGAAGCTGTCAGGGAACAGGCGAAAGCCCTATATCGTGAAAGAAGGTGTATCAGGAAGGCAAAAGCCCATAGGTTACGCCGCCACACGGGAAGAAGGTTTGATAATGCTTGCCAATTACAACAATGATCCGTGGGATATTGAAACGGAAAAAATCACTTTTCAAGAACTCTATGAACTGTGGCTTGAAAAGCGGGCTGTGAAATTGGGCGATTCAAACAGAAGTTCCCTGAAATCTGCATATAAGCATTGTTCCAAGCTGAAAAAATTGAAGTATAAGCAAATCAAATCATACCAAATGCAAGATTGCATTGATAGCTGCGGCTGTGGGTACTCCACACAAGGGGCAATCAAAAACCTTTTCGGGCATCTTGACCGTTTCGCAATGGAACTTGATATAATTTCAAAATGCTGTTCTGATCTGCTTACCTCTGAACCAATACCGGAAACAAGTAAGGAAATTTTCACGGATGAAGAAGTTTCCCGGTTGTGGGAAAATCAAAATTTCCCGTGGGTTGATTCAATCCTGTTCTTCCTTTACACGGGGTTCAGGATTTCAGAAATGATTGAACTGAAAGTTTCCACCATTGATTTTGAAGTGGGTACAATGCAAGGGGGAACGAAAACAGCGGCGGGAAAGAACAGGCTTGTTCCGATTCATTCAAAAATTCAATCCATTGTTCAAAAGCGGGTTGAACAGTCCAAAAGCGGCTATCTGTTTGAGTACAATGGGAAGAAGCTGAACCAAACCCAATATAGGGCTTTGTGGGCTGAAATCATGGGGAAGCTGGAAATGCGGCACACCCCGCATGAGTGCCGCCACACATTCAGAAGCCGCCTTGATTCAGCCGGGGCAAACAAGGTTTGCATTGATCGGATCATGGGGCATAAGTCCAAAGGTACGGGTGAACGGGTTTACACACATAAAAATATAGAAGAACTAAAAATGAACATTGAACTAATAACTAATTAGTAACAAAAATATCGGCAACCCCCGAAAAATCAAGGGTTGCCGCCTTTTCTGTGCATATTATACCATCTTTTTCTGAAACAGCGTCTAAATTATTTACAACATTTCATATCCAAAATTCAACAGAAAATGTTTCACGTGAAACATTTTGAAAAATCATAGTCAAATAGAATCTATACCTATATTTTTATCTTCTGCTACATAACTGCTGTCACATTGCTTCTACAAAACGGCGGTGCATTTCTTCCTTTTCCCGTTCTTCCTCTGGGTCCAAATTGCAAATTCGCAATAAAGTACTGTACATCAATTTTAAACCATTCTGTACTGCCTCATCGCTAACAGCCTCTGCCTTATTGTGGCTGATTCCCTCAAGGCACGGCACAAAGAACATTGTTGCGCGGGTCAATTCCGCCATATACATGGTGTCATGTCCTGCGCCGCTGACCATATGCAGGAAGGTAAGCCGATTAGGCACGCATTGTTCCACCAAAAGCTCTGCCATATCATCATTGAGCTTCACCGGTGTTTCCTGCCCCAAAACGGCCGGTTCTATATGAAGATTCCGTTTTTCCGCTATGCGGCCCATTTCTTCATATAACTTTGTAACCACTTCCGTGACCGTGTCCTTATCAATTCCCCGCACATCCACATACAGCTCTACAAGTCCCGGTACAATGTTGATGGCTTCATTTATGACATCACATTTTCCCACCGTTGCCACAATTCGTTTGTCCGCATAAGCGCGGCCCAGCTGCTCTACTGCCAAAATCACTTCTGCCGCACCGGCAAGAGCATCCTTGCGGGAACCCATCGGGCAAGCCCCTGAGTGAGCAGCCGTGCCCTCCACTGTGATCCGCAGACGATAGGGCGCAGCGATACTGTTTACAATTCCGATATCCGTGTCCCGTTCCTCCAGCACTGGTCCCTGTTCAATGTGCATCTCAATAAATCCGAAGGCATTCTTAATATAATTGCGCTCTGCAAATAGATTGTCTGGATTGCCCCCCAGCTTTCTGATTTCATCGTAAAGGCTAATACCGTCTTTATCCACATAACGCTTCAGCATTTCTCCATTTAAACGATCTGCCAACAATTTGCTGCCCACTGTAGCACAGTTAAAACGGCTAGATTCTTCACAGCGGAACACAATCAATGTGACAGTACGACGCTGCGGCATTCCCTCCAGCAAGCGCATCGCATGAAAAGCGGTCATCACGCCCAGCAACCCATCATATTTTCCTCCGCCTGGTACCGTATCCATATGAGAGCCTAAAAGCAATGGCGGCATATCTGGATTGCCATCATCCGTGCCGCGGCGGGTAATCCATAAATTTCCGGCACCGTCCCACTTCACTTCAAAACCAGCCTCTTCCGCCATCTTTGCCAATAAGCCATGCGCCTCCTGGTCGGCCTCCGTGTAAGCCAGGCGATTCATACCCGCTTCCGTTTCCCCAATGGCAGACAAAGCTGCAAAATCCTGCTGATACTTTTCCCAGTTCAGCTGTTGTACAGAAATTCCTCGCATACTGCATAACTCCTTTTTCAATATACTGTTTTTGCTTCATAATAATAAATATACTGCACATCTTATATCTTTATCTGATTGTCAGAAAGAAATCAATCTCTCATATTTTTTTCGCTCATTATTCTCTTCTCTCCTGCATTTTATCATATTTCCAGTAAAATTCCAGAGAAATCCCTGTATTTTCTGAAAATTTCTATATTTTCACAGGAAAATGTTTTTATTTAGTAACACTCTGGTTACAAAACCGCATTTTCCCTTTTCCTTTTGGAAATATTGTGCTAAAATAAAACCGCTTAAAAAATGCATGTTAGCAGTTACAATTCTAAAAATTAATCTCGATTTTTTTCCTCTAAAATTTAATATATTTTTGAAGGTGAAAAAGAACTCCAACGAAAAGAAAGGTGGCGGAAAGCAGATTTATCTGCGTAACGTATGGACAATCTGACGGCAAAGTTCATGAAATTCATTGAAAGTAAAGGTTCTAAAAGATATCTCTTTGGTGGGATTGCGGTTGTTGTTTTAATTCTCTTTGCAAGTACATTTTCCTTGAGTACTTCTTACTCTGTAGTGATTGATGGCAAGGTAGTGGGACAAATCAGTTCTGTTTCTACATTAAATCAGGCGATGGCCGCGACGAAGGACAAGGTACAGCAGGAAACCGGTATGGAAATTATTTCTTCCTATAATACCGTAGAAACCAAAATCCATCACGGATTATTCAATTCCAATCTGAGCAATCAAGAATTGACTGCACTGTTAGAGGAAGAAGTAGAATGGTTAGTATCAGGTGCTACTCTGAATATCAACAACGGTGAAATTCAATTTGCTGTTGCCAATGAAGCCGACGGCCAAAAAGTGTTGGACAAGTTAAAAGAGCTGGCAACTGCCAAGACTGACGGTGCAATTGTAAAATCTGTTGATTTTCAGGAAGAAGTCAGCATTGATGCTGGTAATGTAAAAGTATCTGAAATCCAGACACCTGATAAAATTATCGAAGCAATTCAAGAAGGCAAAGAAGAAGTAAAGACGCACAAAGTAGTAGAAGGCGAATCCTTCTGGATGATCGCCCGCAACAACGATTTATCTGTAGCAGAGCTGCAAAGTCTCAATGCTGATATTGTACCGGAAAGACTGCAGATCGGTCAGGAAATTACACTGACCAAACAAGAACCTCTGTTGAGCGTAGTGGTCACCAAAGAAATGACTGTAGAAGAAACCATCGCTCACAATACTGAATATAAAAATACCGCCAGCCTGTTAAAAGGTGAAACCAAAGTTGTTACCCAAGGTTCTGACGGAAAGAAAAAAGTAACCTATGAAGTAAAAGAAGCCAACGGCGCTACTTTAGAAAAGAGCGTTGTCAACGAAGTTGTGATTTCTGAGCCTGTTACCGAAGTTGTAAACAAAGGTACCGGTTCCATTCAGATTTCCTCCCGTTCTGCTACCAACAGCAACGGCGGAAACGGAACACTGGCTTGGCCATTGAGCAGTAACAAAATTACTTCTCCTTATGGCACCAGAAGCCGTGGTTTCCACTCCGGTATCGACCTTTCTGCTAAGACAGGTACTTCTGTTTATGCCTCCGCTGGCGGCAAAGTTGTATTGGCGAGCTGGTATTACGGCTACGGAAACTGCGTTGTGATTGATCACGGCAATGGCATTAAAACAAGATATGCGCATCTGTCTTCTTACAAATGTAAAGTAGGCGATAAAGTTTCCCGTGGTCAGTTGATTGCACTGTCGGGCAATACAGGAAACAGCACCGGTCCACACTTGCATTTTGAAGTCATCGTCAACGGTGCAACGAAAAATCCAGTAAATTATTTGAAATAATTTTGCAACTAAATCTAAATATGAAAAAATGCACAGGAATTGCTCCTGTGCATTTTTTATGGTATGATATTATAATATAGAGTATGCGTATATTTTAAAGGAGGCTTTTTATATGTATGAGGTATTAATTATCGGAGCGGGTCCTGCCGGTATGACTGCCGCTATTTATGCAGCCCGCGCAGGCTACAAGACTGCAATCCTGGAATATGGTGTGCCGGGAGGGCAGGCAGCGACTACGGATATGATTGAAAACTATCCCGGTTTTCCTGAAGGTATTTCCGGTCCGGAATTAATGATGAAATTTTTTGAGCAGACGCAAACCTTTGGTGTGGAAATGATTTATGAACAGGTATGCTCCCTGGATCTGGATGGTGACGTCAAACGGGTTATCACCGACAAACAGACCATCGAGAGCAAAACCGTTGTCATTGCATCTGGCGCCAAACCTCGCATGCTGGGTGTGGACAACGAACAGCGCCTGCGGGGACGGGGTGTATCCTACTGCGCTACCTGCGATGGATTTTTCTTTAAAGACCAGCCTGTTGCTGTAGTAGGCGGTGGCGATACCGCAGTAGAAGAAGCTATGTATTTGACGAAAATGTGCTCCAGCGTTACCCTGATTCATCGCCGTGACGAACTGCGCGCCAACAGATTGGCACAAAGCCGCGCGTTTGCTAATGAAAAGCTGACAATCCTCTATGACACTGTTGTAGACGATATTGTAGGGGATGACAAAGTAACACAGCTGAAACTGCGCAATAAAAAAACCGACGCCACCAGCACATTAGATGTCAACGGCGTGTTCATTTTTGTAGGCTACTTACCGAACGGTTCCTTCCTGCCTGCAGAATTAGAAGTAAATGAACAGGGCTATATCATAACCGATGAAGAAATGGCCACCAACATCCCTGGCGTGTTTGCCATAGGCGATGTGCGGCAGAAAAAACTGCGTCAGGTAACCACTGCTGTAGGTGACGGCGGCGCAGTGATGCATGGCATTGAGGAATATTTCAGAAATTAGTATGGGAGGCTGTCCTATGTATTTCAATAAGAACAAACAGACTAAAATGCAGAAAATTTTTCTAACTGTTTTAGTGGCCTTGCTTTCCATCGGACTGCTTTTGCCGTCCTTCCTATCCATCTTTTCTTATGGTATATTCTAAATCCCACACACATAAAGGTGCTCCCTAGGCTACGAATTTTTAGATTCGTAGCCTAGGGGGCACCCTTTTTGCACAATCACTGCTATACATTCGGACGAAACGTATTACTTCACCACAAGTCCCAGGAGCTTACTCAATTCCACCGCCTGAAAGCTGTTCACTATCACTCCCTTTAATTCATGAAAATCATCAGACACCATGATGCCGCTGATTTCACAATCGGACAAATCTATATTGCACAAAGGCGCGCGAAAAAAATCTCCCTTGCGCAAGTCGCTCTCACTCCATTGACAATTTTTGAACTTACAGGCAGAAAAGCTGGCCTCCTGTAAACCACACTGCTCAAACTGCACAAATTCCATGCCCGCCCGCGTAAAGTTGGCGTAGCGCATCTGACAATGCCGGAACAGAATATGGTGCAGACTGCTTTCCTGCCACAGCAGACCCTGCCCCTTGATTTCCTCCAGGGTGCAGCAGTCCCAATAGCTGCCGCCAAAATTACAATTGGAGATATCGCAATTGCGCAGCAACGTTTGTCGAAAGCTGGCCTTCTCAAAATGACAACCTGAAAAGCGACAACCCGTAAACAATACATTGTGAATCGCCAGACTGTGCCAATCCATCTCCGCAAATTGCAGTCCCTTCACCCAATAATTTTCTATGGCGCTTTCCTCATACGCTGCCGTTTCCAATATCATCAGCCATTCCTCTGCATCAGTCACCGGCTTTAACCGATCTTCCACCAGCCTGGGCTGCCGCAGTTTTTTGCCCTTTTGCTCGGCCATCTAATTTCCTCCCTTTTGCTTCTGCACTGCCAACTCCGGCACCACCTCAGCAATGTCAGCACCGATACAAATAGCCTTGTGTCTGTTTTCCTCCACACAAAGCGGATGCTGCGTGTTCACGCGAATCAATTTGGCATGCTTGTGGTTCATCACAATCTGTTCAAAAGGAAAACGAATCAATTCAGGCATGGTGTATCCCACACCCAGCTCCAAAATTACAAGCTTATCATGGGCAGAGCTATTGATAAACTGAAACCATGCTTCATTTTTTTCCCGGTAGGGTTCATCACAGAAATTTTTCCCAACATACACATTCATCACTAACGGCGCGCCGCAGTGAGGACACTTAGGCAGATTGGCAGGGTCCTCTGCTACTTGAGTAAAATATTGCTTGCCAATCCAACTATGATTCTGACAGTTTCGGCTGCACTGCACCCGCGCCATGTCCCCCTGTGCCTTATAAATGCGCGCCAACTCCAGCCCGCTGCGCTGTAAAAATCCGTCGGGATTGCTGTCAATCACAAAATAATCGGTTCCCTCCAACAGCTGCGCCAGCTGCTTGTACAAAAGTGGCGTTTCCTTGTTCAGCCGCTGTTCCTGAATATATGGCAGCCAAAAAGGCCAATATGCTTCTTCAGACAATTTCTGCTCCAATGGCAAGGGACGCAATCCTGCTGCCGCTGAAAAACCTGCCCCAATTCCCACCAAAATTTTATCAGCCTGCCGCAGTATCTTCGCGACAAGAGCCGCCTTTTCCCCATTCCATAGGATATCTTGTTTTTGTGACATCTTTCCCATCGCATCCTTCCAAGTTGTTTATTCTTCTATAGAGATTATAACACAGAAGAGGAATTTCCTCATGCCCATTGTCTTTTTTTCTGCAAATAGTGTATAATAAGAAAAAACCATTTCAATACTGGAGGATGTCCCGCATGGCTGAATTTACAAATGATAAAATGCTGCCGCAGAGTCTGGAAGCAGAACAGGCTGTGCTGGCAGCGATGTTTAACGACAGAGATGCAATCCTGGAAGTTATTCCGCTCTTAAAGGATACCGACTTTTACCGCCACGATCACGGCGTACTGTTTGCCACTATGCGCAAAATGAATGAACAAAACGTACCAGTGGACCTGGTCACCATCACCGCGCAGCTGGACAAAGACGGCAATCTGGAAAAAGCCGGAGGAATCACCTATGTAGCACAAATCGCCAATTCCTTGGGCAGCGCCGCCAATATCACCCATTATGCCAATATTGTAAAAGAAAAAGCCGTACTGCGGGATTTGATCAACATTGCCAGCAATATCTCCAACCGCAGCTATGATGATACGGAAGAAACAGAAAAAATTCTGGATGACGCGGAGCGTATGGTGTTGGAAATTTCACAAAAACGCACCCGTTCTGGACTGACTCCGGTATCAGAGGTACTGGGTGAAACGCTGAACCGCCTGGAAATTCTTTCTACCAAACAGGAAGGTCTTACCGGACTTACCTCCGGTTTTATCGATTTGGACCGCATGACCTCCGGCTGGCAAAAGTCCGACTTTATTATTCTGGCTGCCCGTCCTGCCATGGGGAAAACGGCCTTTGCCCTGAATATGGCGCAAAATGCCGCTCTGCTCACCAATCAGCCCGTTGCCATTTTCAGCCTGGAAATGTCCAAAGAACAGCTGGTAAACCGTATGATTTCTTCCCAGGCAGAGATTGACCAGCAGGTACTGCGCAACGGACGCATTTTTGGAGAAGACTGGATTCGTCTGGTAAACGCCATTGCCCCCTTGGGGGAAGCACCTATTTATATCGACGATACTCCTGCTATTTCCGTGCGCGAAGTGCGCGCCAAAGCGCGCCGTCTCAAAACAGAGCAGGGACTTGCCCTGCTTATCATCGACTATTTACAGCTTATGGGCAGCACCGGCCGTGTAGAAAGCCGCCAGCAGGAAGTATCCCAAATCTCCCGCAGCCTGAAAGCTCTGGCCAGAGAATTGGATATTCCTATTATCGCCTTATCCCAGCTGAGCCGTTCTGTAGAACAGGGACAGGAAAAGAAACCCAGTCTGAGCCATCTGCGTGAATCAGGTTCCCTGGAGCAGGATGCCGACATTGTCATGTTTATCTATCGCGATGAATACTATAACGAAAATTCCGAAAAAAAAGGACAGGCTGAAATCATCATCGCCAAGCATAGAAACGGTGCTACCGGTTCGGTGGACCTGAGCTTCCGCAAAGAATTCACCAAATTCGGCAACCTCAGCAGAATGCCCGAATAACTCCCAATTTGCTAAAATATCTCAAAAAACGACTATCCCGCCATTAGGCAGAATAGTCGTTTTTGATTACAGTGTATAAACTATTCCAATATTTTTTTACGCCAGCCAACTTGCGCCTGGTTGTCTACCTTCTTCACCGTCATAAACATATCGTTCAAAAGCGGATTGGTAAAGGTATAATCGCTGCGTTTGTGCATGCCTCTGCTTTCACGGCGTTCGCGGCAAACGGTAATAATCAGTTTGCCCATTTCCAAAATTCCAATGCCCGCATCAATTCGTGAGAATTGGCGCAGAAAACACTTGCTTTTGCCCGTCTTTCCAAAAGCTCCAGATTGTTCAAGCCGGCAGAGAGCATAGATTCGGAGCGAGGATTTATAATCCCGCAATAGTCGCTCATGATTTGCTGTACTGCAACGTTCAATTCCTTCCAGGTAGCACCCTCTTTGCGCTCCATCAACTGGGTATAAAATTCACAAGCATTGCGTACCACTTCACTGTTCAAAATTTCTTCGTCACTGACACCTTCCACATTTTGCACATAGCTTGCTGCATTTTCCCCAGCAATACGGCCGGTCACAGCTGCCCCGGCTATTCCCAGATTAAAGTTGCCGCATTCATCTCCGGCACAATATAATCCGGGTAAATCAGTTTCGCCCCGCTCATTGATTTCAATTCCACACCCCTGCATGTTGGGATTATATTTATCAAATTCCACCATGTGTTTGTTAAAGGTCATCCCTTGGGTTTCCAGTGCTTCTAAAAGGGAAGTATCCCCCTCGCAGCGGAAGCCCCATTTCATGTATTCCAGATCTTCCGGCTCCGTTTTTGTGCAATCCATATAAACCGGCGCTGTCCCGTTGGCTTTCTTTTCTAAAAATACATCCTGCCAAATATCACCGGTAATATCGCCGCACTCCTTACTAGGCTTCTCCACAAATGGACCTACTGCTTTTCCCGTATAATCTTCCAAAACGCCAATCCAAGTTGCTTTTCCGCAGCGCTCCATATATTTAGGACCTGCATGGGTGAACGGCACGTCAATATTCACCAGCGTTGCGCCTGCTTTATAGGCCGCCACACGTCCGCTGGCTGTCCCCGCCGGACAATTGCACAGGTTGAACATCCAGCCCGGTGTGATAGATGGGTATAATCTCATTGCAATGCCTGTCGCAGTGATAATACTCTTGGCGCGATATAGTTTTACACGGGGAACAGATTTAGAAATATCAATCCCAATTGCACCGACAACTTTGCCGTCTTTTGTGATAAACTCACTGATTGCTGTTTTATTATCAATTCTTGCACCGACTTCCAACGCTTTTTTCGTCAGTACAGGTTTCTGATTCTCCCCGTTATATTTCAGGAAGCAACGCAAACGTCCCGGCAGCGCATGCCCATTAAATTCATATTTTCCGTGTGGGCGCATATCAATACCCCATTCATCCCAGTCCTTCGCAACTTCGAAGGAGCGCTGGGCAAACACACGCTGCATTTTTGTATCCACTGCTTCTTTGCACATACTCTGGCCTAGCTCTTTTACAAATTCTTCAATATCACCGTGAACTTCCGGAATATAGCAACCAAAATGGTCATTCCCTGTAGCGCCGGAACCACTGCGCCGACTGTTGGCTTTCTCGGCAATCACAACCTTTGCTCCCTGAGAAGCCGCTGCAATCGCCGCCATCAAACCGGCAATCCCGCCGCCTACAATCAACACATCACAATCCTGAATATTTTTTTCTACCTCAATCATTTTCTACACCCCGTTTCCTGTTCAGATGGCACTTCTTGAAAAAGCATGGACATAGGCAGCGGATAACGCATTGTTATCGCCCCTACAGGACAATCCATCACACATGCCCGGCAATGCCAGCATTCCTCCGGATACATAACTGTCGGTTCTTTTGTATCCAATGGCCCGAAAACATCCATCCCGCAAATCTGCACACAAGTCATACATTTCACACATTTTTCTTTATCAATCATTGGTGGCATAAGATATTCACTCCTTTTCTAATTTATATAACCTTCTAACCTTCCTCTACCGCTTTCGCATAAACATGCTCACAAAGCTTTACATAATCCCGATGATTTTGAACCATGGGATATAGATTACAAATAACATCACAAAAACCAACACGGAACGAATAAGACCGATCTTGATATAATTCTTCATAGAAATCAGCCCATAGCTGAACAACAGAATATCCGCATTGACTTCATAGGGGAATAATGTTGCTACACAGGCATTCCAGAAGACCATAATTAATCCTGTAGGATTAATGCCCAGTGTTACCGCGATATTCACCATCGGCACTGTGAATGCTGAGCTAATGGCCAGCGGCGTCATCAGCATATTCCCGAAAAAGGCTATAAAGTAAGATACTGCAGACAACCCATACACAGAATGAGGCAAATAGGGCAGCGCTTTTTCTACAAAGATATCGCCCAGGCCCAAGTTGGTAGCCGCGTCCCCAATGGCAATAAAGCCGGTGATTAGGAATACCACAGAAAAATTAATCTGCTTTGTATCTGCCTGTTCCAATAGCTGAATCCCTGGCAAATACGCAAGCAAAGCTATCGCCATAAATACCTGCCCCGGATTCCAGCTGTGCAGTCTGCCATTGGTCAGCAAAAGAATAAAGAGTACCGCCAGCATCACTGTTGCCTTTATTTCAGATGCACTAATCTTGCCTAATTTGGCATATTCCTCTTTGATATAACGATTCATTTCAGTCGGAACCAAGGATTGTCCATCGTCCTTGCAAAATTTATTTACAAAGAAAATTACAACAACCATTTGGACCGCGATGGAAATCAGACCAGGCAACGCATTATAAAGCGCCCACTCTGTCCAGCTTACGCCATAACCGGCGCTTTCCAGCATACCTGCTACAATTACGTTTCCATTGCTGCCGGTATACCATAGGTAGGACGCTGCACTTGCAGCAAAGAAAACACCCATGATCAGTATAATTGTCTTTCGGGTATCATCTTGCCAACCCATGGCATCCCTGATGCTCAAGGCAATCGCGCCAAATATCGCAACACGGGCAATCCCCGCCGGTACAAACATCGCCATAATCACACCTGCAACAATCAGCATGGCAATTACAATATAAAAATTACCCCTCGCCAACAGCATCAGACTGTAGGCCAATCGTTTGCTCACACCGGTTTTCTGCATAATATGCGCAACCATAAACGCACCTAAAATGATCCACGGAAACTGCTGCGTCCATGAGCCAAAGGCCACGCCCGCTGGAACAACTTTGAAAATCCAATATCCTACCGGAATCAGTGTTGCAGCAATAAAAGCGGGCATCAATTCAAAAGCAACAAGATAAATACCGGCTATCGTGACCAGACAAAATCCTTTTATCTGAGCAGTATATACTTCGCCTTCCGGCAGCAAATATAATACTGCCAGCACTGCAACCAAGATGACCCATTTCAGCTTCTCCCCATTACTCAATTTCTTTCCTATATTTGTTGACATGACTCCTACCTCCCCCAAATATTGATCGCACGCATCAACAATCAATTAAAGTGTGTGGCCCAATTCGGCGCCATCACGGATTGCATACAGCGCATCGCCAATCCGTTTGCAATCGCCAATGGCGCAATAAGGCATCTTCAATTCCTCTAAAACACTTACCAGACTGTTTTCCGGTTTTGTCCCGATTGCCAGCACAATAGTATCTGCAGGCAGCGTCACCAGACTAACCTGATAGGTGATATCCACGCCAAAAGAACTAAAATCCGTCACTGCACAATTGGGATATAACGCAATCTTATTTTCAATCAGCTCGCGAATATAATAATCAAACAATACCGGATTGGTTCCTTTTCCTATCTCCGTCATATCAACCAGAGATACCTCTTTACCTTCCTTGGCAAGCTTTATCGCTACCTCCATCCCAATATATCTCGCGCCGATTACAACAACCCGTTGTCCAACCTTGGCCTGATCCATTAACACATCGTTGCCCTGCACAATATTGACATCGCCCAGCGGTTTTTCAAAGCTCAAGCTTTTAGGAACAGCACCGGTCGCCAAAACTGTGATGTCCGGTCCAAAGGATTGCAAATACGCCTTGTCTACTTCCTGATTGCGCAGCACCTTCACGCCTGCTTCCTTTAATTCATTTTCTTTATAAGGAACCAAAGTACGGTAGTCACCCTTCTCCGGTCCTCTGGAAGCAGGAATCCATTGGCCACCCAATACATCCTTTTTCTCGCACAAGGTCACATCATGCCCCCTCTTGGCAAGACGAATCGCAGCCTCCATCCCTGCTAAACCACCGCCGACAACCAAAATTCGCTTTGGTTCTTTGGCCGGTTCGGGATGATAAAACTCCTCTTCCCGTAAATTGTTGGGATTGACCGTGCAAGCCCTGTGACAAGTAGGGGAAACCTCTTTTCTGGTTTGCTCTGTAAAGCAATTCATACAACCGATGCATTTCAATATTTTTCTGTCTTCACCCTTGGCAGCTTTCGTAATCCATTCCGGGTCTACAAACAGCGGTCTGCCCAGGGAAACAAAATCCGCCTGTCCTTCTGCAATCACACGATCTGCCAAGGAAGGAAGCCCCATTTTTACAGTCGCAATCACTGCCTTATCAGGAACTGCATCTTTTACTGCCTTCACATAGGGCAGCAGCGTACCGTAAGAAGCATAATATGGCTCTACAGCGCTCAAAGCGCTTTGTTTGATATTGCGCCCAACGGTCGGCTCAAATACATCCACATAAGGAGCAAGAATTTTTACCAACTCCAGACCTTCCTCCAACGGGATCCCGTTGTTTACCAATTCCTTCACGCGCAATTCCAACATAATGGGCATATCTGCCCCGGCTTGTTTGCGCACCTCTGTTAAAACCTCCCGAAGCAGCCGTGTACGTCCCATGATGTCGCCGCCGTATTCATCGGTGCGTCGATTGGTATAAGGTGAGAGAAACAAATCAATCGCCTTCTTAGCTACACCTGTCTGAATACGAATGGCATCAAAGCCTGCCTCTTTTGCTCGTCTGGCCATCTGCCCAAACTTGTAAATGAACAAATCAATTTCGCCCTTAGTCATGGCAACAGTGGTATAAGGATACGTCAGATTGGAGGCGCCCAGATTACAATTTGCCGAATAATCTGTGTTTTTAATGCTCAGCACACCCAAAATCGCCATTGCCTTCGTATCGTTAATCTTGACTTGCTCCAAATGTTTTGCCATCACATACATGGCCTCGTCACTGTTAATATTTACAGCTTTTACATTACCAAACATGGACTCGTTTAATCCCGGAAATGTAATCATACCCGGCCCATACTCCTGTTTTGCACGATATGCCATACTATCCACTTCTGCCTGCGTCAAATGTCCTTTATTATCCCCCAGCTTAAAAGTCATACCGGGATAAACAATACGGTTTTTTACTTTCAGTTTGCCAAAGTAGCCCGGTTGTAATAAATGCTCTATCATTATTTTCATGCCCCCTTCTTATAACAAACGGCCAATCTCCGCACCGTCACGAATTGCCAACAACGCGTCTCCGATTCGCTTGCAATCCCCTGCTTCCACATGGAAAATATTCAGCTCATCCAGCACCTTTGCCAATTCATTTTGCGGCTTTGTACCCACTGCAAAAACGACTGTGTCTGCCTTTAACAATAATGGCAGATGCATATGGGTAATCTCTACACCGTTTTTCGTAAAACGACGTACCGGGCAATTTGGATATTGATATACACCGCTTTCCACCAAACGGTTGCGGTAGATACCGCCCAATCTCGGATTACAATTCTGCCCAATTTCCGCTACATCCACCAGAGAAACATGTTTTCCCTGATTTGCCAACTGCGTCGCTGCCTCCATGCCTATAAAGCGACCGCCGATGACAACTACATTTTGTCCCACTTCTGCAGTCCCCATAATCACATCATTTCCCTGTACAACATTGAATTGATGGTCTGTACGTCCAATCGGAATCGCTTTCGGCACCGCACCGGTGGCCAGTACCACTGCATCCGGCTTAGCTTCCTCTAAATACGCTTTATCTACAATTGTATTGCACCTTACATCTACACCGGCATCCGCAAGCTGTTGCTTTTTGTACGGCAATAAAGTGCGATAATCCACTTTATCCTTTTCATGAGAAGCAATTAACCACTGTCCGCCCAATTCCCCACTCTTTTCACAGAGGGAAACCTTGTGGCCCCGTTTGGCCAGAGTGATTGCCGCTTCAATTCCTGCCAATCCACCGCCGGCAACTAAGATATTCTTTGGATTTTCTGCCGGTACTAACGTGTTAAAACTTTCTTCTCTCAAAAGTGATGGATTTAAGGTACAGGAACGTTGCGCCGGAACAATTTCCCGTCTTGCGTTTTCCATAAAACAGTTTACACAGCCAAGGCAGCGTAGAATTTTACTGTTCTGCCCCTTCACCGCCTTTGTAATCCATTCCGGATCCACAAACAACGGTCTTCCTAAGCATACAAAATCAGCCTTTCCGCTGGCAACTGTCTGCTCTGCCAATACCGGATCCCCCAATTTGCCCATAGCGATAATGGGAACATCCACATTTTCTTTAATCGTTGCTGTATAAGGCAGCATATATCCAGGCGAATAAAAATACGCCGGTGTAATGGTCCACTTAAATTCATTAAATCCTGTCGATGGCTGAATAGCGTCAGCATAAGGAGCAATATGTTGTGCAATCTGCTTCCCATCTTCAATGGTCAGACTGTCCTCACCCATCAAATCATCCACACCCAGCCGTACAACCAAAGCAATATCATTGCCAACCGCTTTGCGCATTGCCTGCAAAATCTCAATCACAAACCGTGCGCGGTTATACGTAGAGCCGCCGTATTCGTCCGTGCGATGATTGGTATATGGAGAAAGGAATGTACTCAAGAACTTGCCCGTACAAGCGTGAAGCTCCAACGCATCAAATCCCACTTCCGCCAATAATTTCGCACTAGCGGCCACCTCTTCTACATATTGCTTAATCTCCTCTACACGCATCGCGCGAATCGGTTTTCCGGTATTGGTATTCAGAATATCCGACGGACCCAAGCCCTGCGGTCCATATCCCACACATTGGGCCATCACTTTGCAACCATTGATTTTTACCTGCTGCACAGCCTTGCGCATCGCCAATGCACTTTCTCCATTATAGACGGAGGCACAGAAGTTGTCCCCTTTCGGACTGGGCGGACGGCTGTCAATGGTTGGAAAACTAATCAAACCTGGAGAATATTCCTGCTTTGCACGATAAGCCAGGCTGTCAATCTCCGCCTGTGTCAAAAGTCCATTGTGATGCGGCAAATTAAAAGACATGGAAGAATAGATAATCCGGTTTTTCAATTTCATATTGCCTATTTGCCCTGCTTGCATAAGATGCTCAATCATAAAATATAACCCCTTTCGCATTTTCCCTAAATCATTTTCATAATCTTGTTTTTATCATCATGTCATCCCTTGTGCCCTGTGGCAAAAGTCTTATTCTTTATAAGTACATTTTATTCATCACATATCCATAAAGCAAATATTTATATTTGACATTTCGCTTCATTATAAGTTTTTTTGACATAAAAGGCCGCAAAATTCCCGTTTTTTTATCAGACATACTTAAAAAATTTATAAATATCTTTTTCAATTCCTATTTTTACAGAAATATTTTTATGCTATAATTATTTTTGACATACTAAATACACATTTATCTGCATGCGAATGGAGTTGAAATCCCTTGAATTTAGCACAAATTTACTATTTTACACAGGTACTGCAATATGGTTCCATCAAAAAAGCCGCAGAAAAACTAAATATAAAGCGTACCACCCTGTTAATGTCCTTAAATGCATTAGAAGAAGAACTGGGACAGCCCCTTCTGATTCGCCAAAAAGAGGGAACGGTAATCGCTCCTGAGAGCGTTGATCTAATTGATATTTTCCAGGAAATGCAGGACAAGCTGGAGCAGATTGAGGATTTGCGTAAAAAATGGCATACCGAACAGCAACTACAGATTTATTCCGACTCTGTTATTTTGATTTCCCTAATCGAACAGCTCAACGCCAACTACCGCTCCGCGCGAAAAACAGAACAACTATCCATCAAAATCAATAAAGTCCCTGCGACGGAGGCAGATTTTATTTTTACTACCAACCCATCTGCTTACGATGCAAACCAACATCAGGTATATTCCTTATGTGAATCGCCTTACCAAATCTGCTCCTTCTATACCCATCCTTTGGCACAAGACGCCTCTATTGATTTGATATCTCAGGAAATACCTTATCCGATTTTCCTTTTATCAGACACACCATTACCCGGTTGTCCTTACCAAACTATCAACAAACTGCCGTCTTTGCAGCATATTATTTCAACCAGTAACTGTCTTGCCTTGTTGCCGGAAATCATTTTGCAATATACAACTGCGCCTTTTGACAAATTGCTGGTCCCGTTTCATACAAAAGGGTGTGACCTAAACCTTCACGTATTTTTGCTGGCCAATATCAACATCGTGCAGCACACCGCCTGTCATGATTATCTGCAATACATCTTATCTACCTTCAAGGAGTGAACACTTTGCTGACCTTTAAAGATCTACAGTACTTTGAATCTATCGCCCGTTTAAACTCTGTTTCCAAAGCCGCCGAGGAACAATTCATCTCCCAGCCGGCAATCAGCCAATCCCTAAAGAAAACAGAAAACTATTTTGGAGTTCCACTGTTTGAGCGTAGTCCTTCCGCACTCCGTCTAACAGCAGCAGGCGCAGAACTATATCCCCGTGTAGAAGAACTGCTCCAACTGCAAAACAAACTGTTCAGCTCTGTGAAAACCACTCAAACCTACGACGCCATCAATATTGCAGTTCTGCCCTTGCCCATTTACCAATCTATTTTTTATTTGGCCAAAGCACTTTTTAATCAGGCATATCCAAACATACCCGTTAATATTTACGAATCCTCATTTGACCTTCCGCCAGATGCAGAGCCTTATTTTTTCACCTGCTTCTCTCCGGAAGTGAACAGCAAGGACCGTTTTTATACAAAATGGCTTCATCAGATCCCCCATTTAAAAACAACCGAAATTATGACCGATTATTTTTGTCTGGTTGGGAATCAAGCCTACCGGCATATTCATACACCGGTTAAAATTGACACCTTGTTTTCCCTTGAAGTTATCAAAACAAACCCTCAATTTGAGGAGAAAAAACTTTTAACCCATCTGAAAAAATTGGGATTTACTTATCAGAAACCCATTGTTTACATGGACCCTATTTCCTATGACAACATCGCAAACTCCGTACAGTCCGACCCGTCCTGTTTTGCCCTGCTTCCGTCCAATTTCATTCTGCCTTATCTCGGCGTACTGACTGTATTCAATTTCAAATTTCTCATGTCTCATCATTATGTAGCCTACAATCAAATTGCCTTACATCAATTTCCCCAAGCGCAATATTTTTTGGAGATCCTTTTAAACGAAGCGCAAAAATATATCTCGTCCGCACCTCCAACCAAATAAACTGCAAACCAAAAACGACTATCCCGCCATTCGGCAGAATAGTCGTTTTTCGCTTTTCCTATTTCCAGTAGTTCTATTTATAATACATTATTGTAATACACTGTCTAACGTACAAAATGTCGAAGGAAAATTCTTGTAATTTACAAAAGCATTTACACCTACCTAAGGACGCAGATATTTTTTTGACTGACTAGGCGGCTTGCAAATTGGTGCAGCGCCGCGTACTAATGGTACGCAAGCAAACTAATTTGCAACCAACAACGTCAGGCGGAAAAATAGCAAGTCCCATAAAAATGCTTACGATTTAGCGGGAAGTAAGGCGTGTATGTATGAATGAAATACTTGTAACTTACTACGTAGTTTCGATTCTATTTCTGTGCTTGT
>CAJUDO010000007.1 GCA_910585405.1 uncultured Peptococcaceae bacterium
TTAACTGTGTCCTTTGATACTTGGATGGATTGGGATTTTCATAGTAAACATTTTTTTATGCCTAGCATGTCGCGTCAGCTACAGCGGGGCAAGAAGTTTTTTCCAATCTGTGCCACAGGACACTTGTTGCCGTTTTATGGTTTTCACTTTTCCGCTATCTTCACCAAAATTCTGCATCAATATGAACAGCTGCGCAGACTGCTCTTGAAACGGTGGACGTAGTCCATAACGCGAAAGACAGTCAAGCAACTGTACCTACCCGACCATTCGCACAGCAGAACGTGCTTCAAGCATTGGGTATCATAGATAGAACAGGTGATGGGCAGCAAAAAATATATATGCTCATTGCAGGTGAAAAAGTATAATAAGAGCATAATAAAAAGATGCGTTGCTTTTTGGAAAAGGCTGTGTTATGCTGATTCAAAAAGGAGCGGCAGAAATGAAAAAGAGTGCGTTGGCTTCTGCCATACAAAAAATTTTAGGCGGCAAATGGAAAATTGAAATTATTTACTACATTGCTTTTCAGAATGTACATCATTTCGGAGAACTGCGCAGGCATATCGGCGACATTACAGAATCCAGTCTGACAAAGCAGCTTCGGGAATTGGAGGCAGATGGCTTTATCACCCGTCATGACTATCAGGAAGTGCCTCCCCATGTGGAATACAATCTGACCGACTTTGGGAAAAGCTTTATTCCTGTTTTTGAACATATGAAGCAATGGGGCGAGGAAAATCTATAATGTCCTGCTCTCAACGCAGTGATTTCACGAATCGTTGCTTGAAGTCGGGCGAAAGGACAAGGCAAACGGATAGGAGAGGAAAATATGCTGGATAGAATACCTAGCGAGGAAGAAATGACAGATTTGGTGGGGACATCTTTATATGAGATATGGAAGATGCTTTGTGCCTTCATTGAGGAAGCCTATGATATGGAGTGCCTGTGGAATCAAGGCGGCAAAGCATGGAAATATGAATATAAATATCGCCGGGGCGGCAAAACGCTGTGTGCGCTATATGCAAGAGAAAACTGTGTGGGGTTTATGGTGATCTTGGGGAAAGCAGAGCGTTTAAAATTTGAAGCGGATAGAGACGCTTACGCCAAAGAAGTGCAGGAGCTTTATGACGAAGCGCAGACTTACCATGACGGGAAATGGCTTATGTTTGAGCCAGTAGATACTTCTTTGTTTGACGATTTTATGAAACTGCTGCGCATCAAAAGAAAGCCGAACAGAAAGTAGAATTTTTGCTGAATTCTACAACTGTCGGCTTGCCTCAAAGTTACCCGTGATAAATTTATTGTTTATTCTAAATTTAGAAAATTATTGCGGGTATAAGCGATTTCGTGAAAGTATCTAAGCTCCTGTATATAACAGCGCTACTGTGAATAAGTGACGTAATCGGTCAATCCATACCGGAGAAAGTATGGGATAATATGAACCAGCAGAATTCGTCAATAGGAGGGGAAATGATGCGTATAATTCAGAGAAAAAATGCAGAAACGATGGCCGACTGGAAGAAAAGCATACTGATTTATATGACTGTTTGGACAACTTGCGTGCTGTGGTTTTGGTTCGATATGGATGGCGGAGAATGGATTATGGCATATACCATTTTATCATTTGGAGTGTATCTTCCTGTCACAACATTGATAATTGCTTTTCGTTTGGAGCGGAAGCAAGACTTGGGGATTTGGCGTTGGGCTGCAATGGGATTTCTCAGTATCATGTATGCAGCGGCTGTGTGGGCTACCTTTGCATTGGCAACATTCCTTGGGGCAGCAAATATTGCAAGTCCGTTTTTCTCTACGCTCTTGGTTGGTTTCTGTTCGAGTGCGATTGGCATGATCTTGGGCTGGTTGGTGCGGAGTCAAAAATTGAATAGGAAGGTGCCTGTTATCGGTTTGTTTCTGTTGCTGGTTATCCTCTATGTAAAACTCAAAACCTTGAATGGCTCCTTTTTCCGCCTAGTACTCATTTTGGATATACCTGCTGCGGTCATGCTCGTGGTTTCAGGAGCATGGGTTCTGCTTCAAAAAGCAGGAAAACAGGAATAAATCCGGCAGCTGTAAATTGGGAATTTATGGAGTAAAATTGACTTCTATGCAGATTTTTTAATAGCGTAAAATAATTTATGAAAAAAGGAAAAATAGTAGAAGATTTCGAAGAAATAGAAGCAATAGAGAATGTAAGAGATATTTTGCAGCCTTGCAGAAGCAGTAACTATTGATGATGAAGAAAAATACTTTTAAAAGGAGAGCACCAATGAAAAAGATAGAAGGGTCACCTAAAAATTTGAAATAACTGTTGCAAAACACAAAATATTCAATTCATTATTACCAGCGTGAGTATATGTGGCAGAGAAAGCACATAGAAGAACTGGTTGATGACTTGACCACGGAATTTCTGGAATATTATCAGCATGGTGATGCACGTCCTGCAGTTGCAGACTATGGAGCGTATTTTATGGGTTCCATTGTTTTGGCAGGAAGAGAAAATGCCATCATTGATGGACAGCAGAGATTTTCATCTTTAACTTTGTTGCTGATGTATCTGAATAATCGTTTAAAAGCTATCGGACAAAGCTATAACATGATTGAGACTATGATTTTCTCTGAGTCGTTTGGTACAAAGTCTTTTAACATCAATGTGGATGACAGACAGGAATGCATGGAAGCAATTTTTAATAATAAAGAGTATGATACAACAGGAGCCGGTGAATCGGTTAGGAATTTGTATGGCAGATATTTGGATATCCAAGATGTCTTTCCTCCGGATATTTCTGATAATATGCTACTTCATTTCTGTGATTGGCTGGCAGAGAAGGTTTTTTTATAGAGATAGTGGCAACTACGGAACAGGATGCTCATAAAGTATTTGTTGCGATGAATGACCGTGGTCTGAGTCTTACATCTACAGAAATGTTAAAAGGATATCTGCTATCGGAAATCAAATCAGATAGTATCAGGGAAAAGATGAATGGACTCTGGAAAGAGAAGGTACTTGCGCTGAAAAAGGATGATGATAAGGGCGATGAAACCTTTCTCAAGGCATGGCTCAGAGCACATTACGCAGAAACAATTCGTGACACGAAAGCAGGCGCAGTAAATAAAGACTTTGATATTATCGGCGGTTCTTTCCATAAATGGGTGCGTGACGAGAAAACTAAGCTTGGACTAGATTCATCCGATGATTTTGAACTCTTTATCAAGAAATTTGCAAAGCTCGCAGAAGTATATGAACGTATCCGCCAAGCAGAGACTATTTTTTGTGAGGAAACCAAGTATGTTTATTATAATGCACAAGTGAATTTCACCTTGCAGCCGCAACTTCTGTTGGCACCAGTTTGTTATGAGGATACATGGCCGGTTATCATTGAGAAGATAAATTTGACAGCAAGGTTTATTGATATTTTGATTGTATCAAGAGTAACCAATTATCGGTCTGTCGATTACAGCACCATCAAGAATTTTGTTTTCAATGTTACAAAGGATATCCGTATGGTGGACATCCCGACATTAAAACAGAAACTGGAGCAGCAGTATATTAATCTGGCATTTGACCCGGCAACAGCTCTTGCGGATTTGAGACTGAATATCTTTACGAAAAAATATATTAAAAACATTCTGGCACGTATAACCAGCTTTATTGAAGAACAGACCGGTGTTGCTTCAAACTACTGCAATTATATGAATACCCAGACAAAGAATCCTTTTGAAATAGAGCATATTATTACCGACCATTATGAATGGTTTAATGATGAGTATGTCGATCAAGATGATTTCCGCAGATGGAGAAACAGCGTAGGTGCATTACTGCTTTTGCATAAGAGTATCAATGCAAGCTTGAAAGATAAAAAGTATGATTACAAGCTGCAGAAATATTGCTCCAATGAAGGCAACATCTATACGGAGTCTTTGGGAGAACTTGCTTATCAGAATAATCCGCAATTCAAAAAATTCATTGCGGACAATGGACTGGATTTCAAAGCATATGATCAGTTCGGTAAGGCAGAGATAATGGAACGTACTGCAGTTCTAATTGAGCTTGTAAAGTTGATATGGAATGATGATATGTTTGCATGATAGAAAATAATGCTCTTAAAAATAAAGAAAGATGGAGAAGATATGTTGGAATTGGGGCAAAACAAGGTTCTCTTTCTGTGCAGGCACGTAAAAGAATGGCGATTCGTTCTGCTGTAAAAGGATTGTATTCTCTTTGAATTTATATTATTATGAAACTTGTAATCTGATATTTATACAAGGGGATTCTGTCTTTCTTTTTCCTACAGTATATTTACGCTATCGCACCAAAGATAAATAGTTGACATTTTTTGCAAAAAGTTTTACAATTTAAACTTGCAAGGATGAAACAAGGGCTCACTGCTGGCTCCTACGGCGGTGAGCTATTTTCTTTGACTTACTTTGTGATACATAATGGAGGAGGATGAAATTTTGTCTGCTGATATAAAATCTGCCTATTTGCGTGGCCTGCAAAATGGCATTCCGATTTGTTTGGGCTATTTGTCGGTATCTTTTACCTTTGGGATGATGTGTACGGAAAATGATCTGCCCTTTTGGATTGCGGTGCTGATTTCCATGACCAATTTGACCTCGGCAGGTCAATTTGCCGGTACAGCGCTGATTATCAATGGCGGCAGTTTATTTGAGATTGGTCTGACTACCTTTGTCATCAATATTCGCTATCTGTTGATGTCGCTGTCGCTGTCCCAGCGCATTGACCCGGCTTTATCCATTCCCAAACGCCTGGTTATGTCCTTTGGTGTGACCGACGAAATTTTTGGCGTCAGCATGCAGGCCAAAGGACAAATTTCAGCGGCTTACTTTATAGGACTGATGACGGCACCTTTTTGGGGCTGGGCCTTGGGCACGCTGATTGGCGCTACGGCGGTTTCTCTGCTGCCCGATATGGTGCGCAGCGCCTTGGGGATTGCCATCTACGGTATGTTTTTGGCGGTCATTATTCCGCCAGCGCGGGAAGAGCATGCGTTGGCCTGGGTGATTGTCCTGGCAGCGCTGATCAGCTGTGTGTTTTATTATGTGCCAGTACTGAATCAGCTTTCCAGCGGCTGGGTGATTATTATCTGCGCAGTGCTTGCCAGCAGCTTTGCAGCTGTCAAATGGCCTGTGGGCGATGAAGAAGACGGGGAGGCGTAAGCGATGGAACACAGTTATAATTATCTTTATGTGCTGGCTGCAGTGGCGGTGATGGCCATTGTCACCTATATTCCCCGCATGTTGCCGCTGACGTTCATGCGGCGCAAAATTCAAAATCGTTTTATCCGCTCCTTTCTGTACTATGTGCCCTATGCGGTGCTGGCGGCGATGACTTTGCCCGGGATTCTCTATTCCACGGCAAATGTGGTATCCGCCGTGACCGGTATGGCAGCAGCAATCTTTTTGGCCTACAAAAAGAAAGGGCTGTTGATTGTCGCGCTGGGCGCCGTATTTGTGGTGTTTGTGACAGAACAGCTGTGGGCCTATGTGCCCATGCCGTTATAGGCTGTGGATAGAATCAGAGAAAAAGGAGCGGGAGCACATGCAGGAGTTAGTAATAGGTGGAATCTACCGACATTACAAAAATAAGCTGTATCAGGTGCAAGCCGTTGCCAGACACAGTGAGACAGAGGAAAAATTGGTGATTTATAAGGCATTGTACGGCGATCACGGCGTGTGGGCAAGACCTTTGGAGATGTTTTGTGAGGATGTGACGCTGCCCGATGGTAGCAGCGTGCCACGATTTGCCCTGGTGGAAAGGGATTGAGGCAAAAATGGATAAATATCTTGCATTGAAAGAACAGTTTGAAATCAGACGTGATGCGGAAAATGCAGTAAAGATGGCTGCCTATATGAGAGATTTATTTCCTTTTTACGGACTGCCGACCCCGAAAAGAAAAGCAGTTTACAAAGATTTTTTGAAAGCGGAGAAAAACAAAAAGCAGATTGACTGGGAACTGCTTGACAAGTGTTATGCTGATGAATACAGAGAGTTTCAGTATTTTGTGATAGATTATCTCATCACCATGCAAGACGTTTTAGCATTTGATGATGTTCCGCACATAAAAAACTATATAAAAACAAAACAATGGTGGGATACCATTGATGGCTTGGACCGGATCGTGGGAAATATAGCTTTTACGGATGCGCGAATAAACGATTTGATGCTTGCCTGGTCAACTGATGAGGATTTTTGGGTGCGCAGAGTTGCTATTGACCATCAGCTTTGCAGAAAAGAAAAAACAAATGCAGAACTGCTGGAAAAGATCATCGTGAACAATTTGGGGAGTTCTGAATTTTTTATCAATAAAGCAATCGGTTGGAGTCTGCGGGATTATTCCAAAACCAATCCAGACTGGGTGAGCAATTTTGTGGAGAATTATAGAGATAAGATGGACAAATTGAGTCTCAGAGAAGCAAGTAAATATTTGTAAAGAAGCTCGCAGTTTTTTGCGTCCGACTAATTACATCCATGCCGGAAATAATGTGATTGCGAAGCGTAGCACAGAAATCGAGGTGGGATAATGAAAAAGGTAAACAGGGAAATCAGCATTGTTCGCTCCTCTGCTGCGGAGTATCTAACCTTCATTACTGCCACAGGGGAAAGTGATGTCAATGCAGTTTATTTTGATGAAAATGTATGGCTGACGCAAAAAATGATGGGACTTCTGTATCATGTGGAAACGCATACTATCAATTATCATTTGAAAAAGATTTTTGCTGACGGTGAAGTTGACGAAAATTCAGTTATTCGAAAATTTCGAATAACTGCTGCTGACGGAAAAAGCTATAACACCAATCATTATAATTTAAGCGCGATTATTGCTGTGGGGAACAAGGTGGATTCTCCTCGTGCTGTGCAGTTTCGAAAATGGGCGAATCATATCATTGAGGAATTTACTGTAAAGGGTTTTGCAATGGATGATGAACGCCTGAAAAATGGAGGCACAGTTCTGACGAAAGACTATTTTAAGGAACAGTTGGAACGTATCCGTGAAATCCGCCTTTCAGAGCGTCGTTTTTACCAAAAAATTACCGATATTTATGCTACCAGTATTGATTATGATGCCAAAGCACAGACCACAAGATTGTTTTTTGCAAGAGTGCAAAATCAACTTCACTGGGCAATTCATGGGGAAACAGCAGCAGAAACCATTTACCGTCGTGCTGACAGTACCAAGGATAATATGGGGTTGACCACATGGAAGGATGCGCCCAACGGAAAAATCCAAAAATTCGATGTGGTGATTGCCAAGAATTATCTGACAAAAGAAGAGCTTTCTGCAATGGCACGAATCGTCAATGCCTATTTGGATTTGGCGGAATTGCGAGCCGAAGAAGAAGTTCCCATGACAATGGAAGACTGGGCAGAGCAGTTTGAGGGTGTGCTTCGCTTGAGCAAAAAAGAACTTCTGACCAATGCGGGAAGTATTTCTGCCCAAATTGCCGAGCAACACGCTTTGAGTGAGTTTGAAAAGTATCGTGTCCGTCAGGATAGACTTTATCAAAGTGACTTTGACCGAATATTGCTGGAGGAAGAAAATGCACAAGCGTTGTCTGATAATCAAACGGTAGCTATGGCTATTGATTTGCAGCAAGACGGTGAGCGGGAGTGAGCCGACCGGATGAATTGATTCAGGAATATTGTCTCTATGGAGAAAAAAATTAAACAGTCATAAAAAAGAACTTCGTCTCAAATTGAGATGGAGTTCCTTTTTTGAAATTGCGCAATCCTCTGCGAAATTTATGCAGACGCCAGAGCGCTTTTGATGAACAGTCAGCAACCATTCGGAAATTCCCAATCGTTCAAAGGGAAGGCGCGCGCTATATTATCTGTGAAGTAAATCATGTCGGGTGAAGGGCTATTCTGCCTGGGTGATGATGCGTGGGGCGTTATAGTGCTCCTGCACTGCCTCTGGAAGCTGGTCATATGAAACCTCGCTCCATTCCAGAACATTGCGGACAGGCATGACGGTCAAACAGAGGAAGGCGTCCTCCTTCAGCGCTCTGGCTGTCCCGAAGGTAATTTTCTTTTCCTTCCCCTTTTCATTGTAAGCGAGGAGCGTGTAGGAATAGGGTAGACCGCCGTGCAGATCAAACCACCGGCCCTGTGAAGAGACTTCTTCGAGCTGTGTGTTATCAATTTGCGTGTAATAGGCATCGCTGCCTATTCCAGATACCATCCAAATGCAAAAACATACAAAGCCTGCGGCGAGGACGCTGAGAGTAAACAATATTTTTTTCTTCATTTTCATTTCCTCCTATAATACTTTTTGTGATAATCGTAAATAGTTGTGAAGTGACTTGCACTTTTTCATAAATCCTCCTTTGCTTCTGTGTTTAAGATAACACGTCAAGCTTACAGGAGGTTTGCGCCAACTTTGCGGGAACCTTACAATTTTCTGTTGCTGAAAACTTTTCTGCCGGCAGATATGGCTTGTCCCAATGGCAGACCGGTGAAAAATCACAGAGAAACCAAAGGTTCGGGAAGTAAAAACCAAAGGTTACGCAAATAAAAATCATAGGTTACGCAAGTAAAAACCATAGGTTACGCAAATAAAAACCAATGGTTACGCAAATAAAAACCAATGGTTACGCAAATAAAAACCAATGGTTACGCAAATAAAAACCATAGGTTACGCAAGTAAAAACCATAGGTTACGCAAATAAAAACCATAGGTTACGCAAATAAAAACATAGGTTTCCCAATCAAAAACCAAAGGTTACGCAATCAAAAACCAGTGGTTTCACAAGTCAAAACCTGTTGCAGATGTATATATATACTGACATAGAAGTAAATAATAAATAATAATATAAATATATATATAAGTGGTGGTGGTGTTCTTCTTCTTCACCACCACCACAATACTGCTTAGTTCCTCAGTCATAGCGCGTGGATGGAAAAACAGTGGTGCTGGTGGTGATGGGACGACGAAGCTTTGGTCAAAGCGAATTGGAAATGGGGAAGGGAGATGGAGCAAATCCTCTGCCAAAATTTTGGAAAAATTTGTATAAAATGTGTGATGAACTGTAGTTTCTGGCGTTTCACAGGCATCAAGACCCCTTTTTTGACCGGATTGCCATTTTTATGAAAAATTGTCTTGACAGTTTTTGCCTACTGTGCTATAATCATCCTCAAAGGATTGCACGGGAAACACAAAATAGAGCTGCACTGCTCTGTCGGCGGGGAGCAAATCAGCAGGAACACATAGCAATGCCTGGAGTCTTTTTGGCGGGAGAAGGACAGACAAGGCATTGCGGAGGAAGGAATGGCAAGGTGCTGTGGTGGGCACCTTGCCCCAGCGTAACAAACTGGGCCGCAGAGGTACGGACGGGATGAATGGGGCCATCTCTGATGTGGATTTTTCGATTTTTTTGTTGTGTCTGTTCGCTTTTTCGGGTAAAATAAAAGACTATAGCAATGGTTTATGTGATCAACGAGAAAGTGGGAAGTGAAATGATGCGAGATTGGATAGAAGATCATTTACTGGGAAAGGTGGAAAAACCGCTGCGCTATCAGGGCAACGAGATGAACGCCGTGCATAAGGACTGGGACAGCACGACATTGCGGATGGTGTTCGGCTTTCCCGACATATACGAAATTGGTATGTCCCATTTGGGACTGAGTATTCTTTACCACCAGGCCAATTCTCACCCCGATTACCTCATGGAGCGGGTGTTTGCGCCCTGGGTGGACATGGAAGGTTTGATGCGGGAAAACGGGATTCCGCTGTTCAGCCTGGAGTCCTATCGGCCGGTGAAAGAGTTTCACGGTCTGGCCTTTACGCTGCAGTATGAGATGAGCTACAGCAATATTCTGAATATGCTGGATCTGGCGGGGATTCCTCTGCGCTGGTGGGAACGGAGCGACGCGGATCCGCTGATTTTTGTGGGCGGTCCCTGCGCGTATAATCCCGAGCCTCTGGCGGATTTTGTGGACGTAGTCCTCTTAGGCGAAGGGGAAGAAATGAACATGGAATTTTACCAGGTCTGGGCGGAGCATTTGCGGGCCCATGACGGTAAAATGAATAAAAAAGAGCTTTTGGACGAAGTGGTGAAAATCCCCGGCGTGTATATTCCCCGCTTTTATGATGTGGCCTACGATGAGGCGGGACATGTGACAGCGGTAGTGCCCAACCATCCCGACGCGCCGGAAAAACTGGTGAAGCGGTATTTACAGCATATGGACAATGCTTATTTCCCAGAAAATCCTATTGTGCCTTATCTGGATGTCATTCACGACAGAGCCATGCTGGAGGTGCAGCGGGGTTGTACCCGCGGCTGCCGGTTCTGTCAGGCAGGGATGCTCTACCGCCCTGTGCGGGAGAAAACAGTGGAGGAATTGCAGCAGCAGGCGCGGGCCATTCTCTGCAATACCGGACACAATGATTTGTCGCTGACCTCACTGAGCACCAGCGATTATACCAGTGTAGATATTTTGCTGCGCAGTTTGATTGCGGAGATGGCGCCGAAAAATATCAGCGTTTCGCTGCCGTCGCTGCGCGTGGATAATTTCTCCATGAATCTGGCCAATGAGATGCAAAAGGGGAAAAAGACCGGCTTGACCTTTGCGCCGGAAGCAGGTACCCAGCGTCTGCGGGACGTGATCAACAAGGGCGTGCTGGAAGCCAATCTGGAAAGCGTGGCGCGCATGGCTTTCGGCAGCGGCTGGAGTAAGATTAAACTGTACTTTATGATGGGCCTGCCCACGGAAACCGACGAGGATTTGGACGGCATAGCCGCGCTGGCCTACAAGGTGCTGCAGATTGGGGACGAGGTGCGCAGAGAAAACGGCGGGCAGGGCCCCGCGCCGCAGGTCACCGTGAGCGTATCGGGCTTTGTGCCCAAACCCTTTACGCCCTTTCAGTTTGAGCCGCAGATTCGCGGGGAAGAGCTGCGCCGCCGTCAGCGCTATTTGCGTGACAAGATCAAGCACAAGCGGGTGACCTATCACTATCATGACAGCCAGGTCAGCTATATCGAGGCCATTTTCGCCAAGGGCGACCGGCGTTTGGGCAAGGTGCTCTATCGCGCCTGGGAAAAAGGCTGCAAGTTTGACGGCTGGGGCGAGTATTTTTATATGGACTGGTGGATGGAAGCCTTTGCAGAATGCGGCTTGGATCCGGAGTTTTATGCCTATCGGAAAATTCCCTATGAGGAAATACTGCCCTGGGATCATATCAGCTGCGGTGTGCGCAAGAGCTATCTGATTCGCGAGCATCAGAAGGCCATGCGCGCGGAGGTCACCCAGGACTGCCGCGTGGGTACCTGCCACGGCTGCGGGGTCTGTCAGGATTTGGATGTCCAGCTGGATTTGAAAGGGGGATGGCTCCGTGTTAATACGAATGCAGTTTTGCAAGACTAGAGAAGGACGGTTCCTCTCTCATCTGGATTTGATGCATACCTGGGAGCGGGTCATCCGCCGTTCTCAGCTGCCCTTGGCCTACAGTCAGGGCTTCAATCCCCATCCCAAAATCAATTTTGCCTCTGCCTGCGCGGTGGGAACCACCAGCGACGGCGAGTATATGGATATGGAATTGACTCAGGAGATGCCCATAGAGCAGGTAGAGGAGATGCTGCAGGCGGTGATGCCGCCGGCCTTTCGGGTACCGGCCATGAAAGTGGTGACGGGTAAGGCGCCCTCTCTGATGTCCATCATCCAGCGGGCCCGCTATGTGCTGCGGCTGGAGCTGGTGGAGGAGGCCGCCCAGAAACAGCTGGACGCTGCTGTGGAAAGGTTCTGGCAGCAGGAAGAAATCGTGATTTACCGCTATAAGAAAAACAGCAAGGACAAAAAGCCGGTGAATATCCGTCCCGGCGTGTATGAACTGGAACTGACCGCCGAAGGGAAGAATGCGCTGCTGCACATTCTGGTGCAGTGCGGCAATGAAGGGAATATCCGGCCGGAGGAAGTAGCCTATGGTCTGATGGCAACGGGAATGCCCATGGTGCAGCATGTGGTGCGCATCCATCGCCTGGGACTTTATGTGTTGGATGAAAAAGGCGCTTTGCTTTCACCTCTGGATGTGGTGTAAAGGGTACGATACAGTTGTTGTAATGCGTACTTTTTGCAGTTCATGTGATGTGAAAGGGAAAGAGAGGTGGAAGCATGGAGCGGCAGATTGTGATACAAAATGATTCTCGGCAGATGCAGGTGGCTGTTTTGGAGGATGGCCGTCTGGCTGACTATTTTGTCCAGCGCAATGACGATCATCCGGTGGCAGGAAGCTTTTACCGCGGTGTGGTGGAATCGGTGCTGCCCGGCATGCAGGCGGCTTTTGTAGATATTGGCTGGCAGCGCAACGCGTATCTGGCTCTGGAGGATGTGGCCATTGGCGAGGAGCTGGAGGGCTGCAGGCCCAATATTGGCGATGTGTTGAAGGTGGGCAATTCGGTGGTCGTGCAGATCAAGAAGGAAGCAGGCGAGGTGAAAGGCCCCAAGGTCAGCACAAAGCTGTCCCTGCCGGGTCGGACGCTGGTGTTGGTATCTGGGAAGCCCTATGCGGCGGTATCCAAAAAGATCTGGCCTGGGGAAAAACGGCAGGCGCTGAAGGAACAGGCGGACAGGCTGCTGGAAGGACAGCAGTGCGGTCTGATTGTGCGGACGGCGGGACAAAGCTGTACAGCCGGCGAGATGGAGCAGGAGTTCCGCTGGCTGCTGCAGAGCTGGAACCGGCTGCAGGAGAAAATTGCGCAGACGCAAAAGCCGGGGCTGATTCAGGCCGACCAGGATTTGGCAGCGCAGGTCATCCGCGAGTATGCCAGAGAGGACGCGCTGGAAGGGATCTATGTCAACGATTTTGCGCTGTATGAGCAGTTGCAGCAGCAGATTCTTTCCCGCAAGGTGCGGTTCAAGATTCGCTGGCGGGAGGAAAACCTTTGGGAGCGTTTTGCGCTGGACGGCGCGCTGCGGGGCATTCACGCGCGGAAGGTCTGGCTGAAAAACGGGGGATATGTCATTTTCGACCGCACAGAGGCGTTGAACGTGATTGATGTGAACACAGGTAAATTCACCGGAAAACAGAATTTTCAGGCGACCATTGTAGAGACAAATCTGGAAGCAGCTGTGGAGATTGCCTGGCAGATTCGCCTGCGCAATTTGTCGGGAATTATTTTGATAGACTTTATTGATATGCAGCAGCCGGAGGATCAGGAACTGGTGCTGCAAACTCTGGAAAAGGCGCTGCAGAGCGATCCGGTCAAGACAAATGTGCTGGGGCTGACTCAGCTTGGTCTGGTGGAACTGACCCGCAAAAAGATGCGGGCGCCGCTCAGCGATGTGCTGGAGCAGCCCTGCCCCTTTTGCGGGCAGCGAGGACGGGTCGCCAGCGCGGCGACGGTGGGCCTGCGCATTTTGGAGGAGCTGGAAATTCAGGCAGCGCGCACCAGTCAGCCCATTTTGACAGTGGTGTGTTATCCTGCTGTGGCTGCCTGGCTGGTGGGCGAACAGGGAAGCCATCTGGCAGCATTGGAGCAGCGGCTGGGCAAGGAGCTGCTGCTCAAGGGCGACGGGCAGCTGGCCATGGAGGAATATCAGGTGCAGGCGCAGAGGGAGGACGCCTGCGGCTGCTTTTTGCCGGTGCACAAGGGCGAGCTGCTGCAGGTACAGATTGAAGCGGTCTGCGAACATCAGAAAAGCGATGGTTTAGCGCGCATCGACGGCTATGTGCTGCGGGTGGAACATGCCGCCCATCTGGCCGGTACGGGAAAGACTGTGCTTGTAGAAGTGCTTCATGTGCTGCGCAGCCATGGGGTAGTCCGTTTGCTGGAGGACAGGAACACAACGAATGATTCGTCAGCTGGGGAGGTGGAAGGATGAAGCTTTTTGCACTGAGCGATCTCCATTTATCCTTTGACGGGGCAGGAAATCTGTATAAGCCCATGGATGTCTTTGGCGAAACCTGGCGGGACCACGAGAACCAGATCCGCCGCCATTGGCTGGAGCAGGTGGCCGCAGAGGATGTCGTGCTTCTGCCGGGGGATCTCTCCTGGGCCATGACCTTGGAGGAAGTTCAGCCTGATTTGGCCTTTCTGGCCGAACTGCCCGGCCGAAAAATCATCTCCAAGGGAAACCACGATTTGTGGTGGGATAGTTTGCGCAAGGTGCAGGCCATTTTGCCCGAGGGCGTTTCTGTGCTGCAGAATAACAGCTTTGTGTTTGGCGATGTCGCAGTATGCGGGACAAGAGGCTGGCTTTGCCCCGGAGAGTTTGCAGATGCGCATGATGAAAAAATTTTCCAGCGCGAGCTGGGGCGGCTGAAGCTTTCTCTGGACAGTGTGCCCCGGGAGGCAGGCCATAAAATCGTCATGCTCCACTATCCGCCGGTAAACGGCAAACGGGAGAAAAATGCGCTGATTGAATTGATGCAGCAGTACGGCGTGGAGCTTTGTCTTTACGGGCATTTGCACAGCTATGCCATACAGACTGCCCTGGAAGGCAGCATGTGGGAGATAGAGTTCCGGCTGGTGAGTGCAGACCATTTGGGGTTTGCGCCTAAGCTGCTCTGTCAGATATAAAGTTTGCAAACTGGTTTTATCAGTATTTTTTATCAGGAGGAGATTACAATGAAGCAAGTGATTCAGACAAACAATGCGCCGCAGGCCATCGGCCCTTATTCTCAGGCAATTTTGGTGGGAGATACTCTGTATGTGTCAGGGCAGATTCCTCTGGTTCCGGCAACAGGAACGATTGTGTCAGACAAGTTGGAAGAGCAGGCCCGTCAGGTCATGGAAAATGTAAAAGCCATCGTGGAGGCTGCTGGTATGACGTTGGAGCAGGTAGTAAAGACCAGCATCTTCATGAAAAATATGGATGATTTTGCAGTGGTCAATGGAATTTACAGCGAATATTTTAAGGAGAATGCGCCGGCGCGGGCTTGCGTGGAAGTAGCACGTCTGCCCAAGGATGTGCTGCTGGAAATGGAGGCCATCGCAGTTCGCTAGAAGGAATCCGGGAGGTAGCGACATGATAGAGCTGTGGGATAGAGAGACGCGGTGTGCTTTCTTGGATGTGTTGTTGGCAGTCTGGGAGCGCGCTGTGCGGTCAACGCATAAGTTTTTACAGGAAGAGGATATCCTTGCATTACGTCCGGTGGTGCAGGAAGCTTTGCTGGAAGTGCCCCGATTGGCAGTGTACCTCGAGGAGGGCAAGGCGGCAGGTTTTTTGGGGGCAGCCGGAGAAAAAATTGAGATGCTCTTTATAGATGTAACGGCACAGGGAAAAGGTTGTGGCCGTGCGCTTGTGGAGTATGCCGTGGCAAACTGGCATAGTATCTATGTGGATGTCAACGAGCAAAATGAGCAGGCGGCAGGCTTTTATCGGCATATGGGGTTTGTCGTGAAGCATCGTTCTGCGCTGGATGAGCAGGGCAATCCCTTTCCTGTTTTGCATCTGGCGTTGGCAAATGGATTGGCATAGCGGTCTGTCCGGAATTTTTTACTTCCTGTAGCGGATTGCCTTGGCATATGGTGAAGAAATTTTGCATACACTAGAGTGAAAAGCCTTTGAACAGCGGAGATACCGTGATGTTTGGAGGTTTTTTTCTGTATGGAATTGTCTGGATGGACAATGTGTGATACAATAAAAAAGTATATGATGACGGAGGTGCACCATGGCTGAGGCATTGGTAAATTGGTTTACAACAGTTTTTGCAGATATGTTGCCGGGAGAATTTTTGGTGTTTCTGATCTCGATGCTGCCTATTTTGGAGCTGAGAGGCGGATTGATTGCAGCAGCTCTGTTGGGAATTCCATTGGCAGAGGCGGTATGTATCTGCTTTATCGGAAACTTGATTCCCATTCCCTTTATTTTATTGTTGATTCGGCCGGTGTTCCGCTGGCTGAAAAAAACATCTCTGTTTCGGCCGCTGGTGGAGCGACTGGAACGGAAAGCAATGGGAAAAAGCGACACCATCCGGCGGTATGAATTTTGGGGTTTGTTGATTTTTGTGGGCATCCCGCTGCCGGGGACCGGTGTGTGGACCGGTGCGCTCATTGCGTCCATGCTGAATATCAGTATAAAAAGAGCCATGCCTCCGCTGGTATTGGGAATGGGCATGGCCACAGTGATTATGTGCTTTGTATCTTATTTTTTACCCTGGCTTTTGGGAAATTTTTAGTGATGGTCGCAATCATGGTGATCGCAGGCGATGAGGTTATCCCGCAATTCGCCGCGCAGCCAGGCTTCTGCCACCTGACGAACAGGACCGGAGCAGCCGCGGATGACTTCAATGCCGTTGGCATTTAGTACATTTTTTGCGCCATCGCCCATATTGCCGCCCAACATAACCAATACGCCGTTTTGGGCCAGGATAGGAGCGATGCCTGATTTGCAGCCGCAGCCTTCCGGAGAAGCCATGGTTTCTTCGCCGACGATCTGATTGTTTTCGATGGTATAGATGGTGTAATGGTCGCAATGACCGAAGTGGGCATCAATGACGCCGTCGCGGGTTGGTAAACAAATTTTCATGGAAAAATTCCCCCTAAAATATAGTAAATTAAAAGCTGTAGTTTATTATAATACAAAGTGCCCGGAAATACAATAGCAAGAACTGATGTTGCGGGCTGCTGGAAAGAAGGAACAGTTATGATACCCAAAAAACGGGAAATTCATTTACAAAAATTATTGCGCAGGTTGGAATTGGAAATGGAGAATCTGGAGCAGCTGAGTATTGCCCTGACCCATCCATCCTTTATTTTGGAGCAGGAGGACAATGAACTGGCCAACAACCAGCGCTTGGAATTTTTGGGCGATGCGGTGGTGGATCTGGTGGTAGGGCACTATCTGTATGAACAGTATCCCCACAAGCCTGAAGGAGAACTGACAAAAATGCGGGCGGCACTGGTGTGCGAGAGTAGCCTGGCCAACGCGGCCAGACGGGTGTCTTTGGGCGAGTATCTGCTCATCGGCAAAGGCGAACGGGGCTGCGGCGGCGCTGATCGCTCTTCCAATCTGGCTGACGCCTGGGAAGCCATGATCGGCAGCATTTATCTGGAGCTGGGTATTGATGCGGTGCGTCCTCTGATTTTGCGCTATATTGAGCCGGAAATCGAAATGGTGCGCAAGGGTCATTACGGCGATTATAAGACGCTTTTGCAGGAAGTGGTGCAAAAGCACCGCAATGATACCGTAAATTATGAAATTATTCGTGAAGTGGGACCGGATCATGCCAAGCAGTTTACTGCATGCGTATGTATCAACGGCGTGCAGCAGGCGCAGGGAGAAGGCAAGACCAAAAAAGAGGCGGAACAGAACGCTGCCTGCCGTACCTTGGTGCAGATGGGTATCTTAGAATAAGATAGAGGTGATGTTATGTACTTGAAGCGATTGGAGATTCAGGGATTTAAGTCCTTTGCCGATAAAGTGGAATTTGAATTTCCCAGTGGAATTACGGCTATTGTGGGGCCTAATGGCAGTGGGAAGTCCAATGTAGTGGACAGCATTCGTTGGGTGTTGGGTGAGCAAAGTGTAAAAAATCTGCGGGGCAGCAAGATGGAGGATGTCATTTTTGCCGGAAGTGCGGACCGCAGACCGCTGGGGATGGCGCAGGTGTCGTTGACATTGGACAACAGCGCCCATATCTTTGATTTGGATTTTGAGGAGGTTACGGTATCGCGGCGGCTGTATCGTTCCGGGGAGAGCGAATATCTGATCAATAAGACGCCCAGCCGGCTCAAGGATGTGCAGGAGCTCTTTATGGATACCGGCCTGGGACGGGAAGGGCTCTCCATCATAAGCCAGGGTAAGGTGGACGAAATCCTCTCCTTGAAGCCGGAGGACCGCCGCGGCCTGATTGAAGAAGCGGCAGGGATTATCAAATATAAATATCGCAAGCGCGAAGCGGAGCGAAAGTTGAAGGATACAGAGGACCATCTGGTGCGGGTGACAGATATCATCAGCGAATTGGAGGAACGGGTTGGACCTCTGGGAGAACAGGCTGAAAAGGCCAAGCAGTATAAGACAGGGAAGGAGGAATTGGACCAGCTGGAATTATCCCTGGAGGTACACGATATTGGCCGGAACCGGCTTCAGGAAACGCAGCTTTTGGAAAAGAAGCAGCAACTGGAAGACGGAATGGCTGCATGTATGGCCGGTCTGTCTGGGCAGGAAGCAGAGCTGGAGCAGATGCGTTTTGAGTTTGGACGACAGGAGGCGGCTTATCAGGAGCAGCAACAGTCCTTTTATCAGCTGCAGAATCAGCTGGAGCGGCGCAACAACGGCGTACAGGCCAATCGGCAGCTCTTGGAAAGTGTCGAAGAACAGCTGGAGCGGCTGCAGCAGGAATTGGACGGCCAGCAGGCGGAAACCTTAGCGTTGGAAAAGACAGTACAGGATACGAGGCGGCAGGCAGCAGAGGCAGAGCAAACCTTTTCACAGCAGCAGCGCATCCTTGCCGAGGACGAGCAGAAGCTGCAAGAGTTGGAGCGGCAAAGGGCACAGCAGCAGCAGGCTGAGGAACAGCATCAAAGCGATGTGTTTGCCAATATGCAGGAGCAGGCGCGCAACCACAACGCATTGCAGCGGCTGGAGCAGGATTTGTCCAGCGATGAGCGGGACAGAGAAAAAATCAAAGGAAAGCTCTCTGCTTTGACGCAGGAGTTGGAGCAGCAGCAGGTGAAACAGGCCGAGCTGCGGGAAAAGATGACTGTGCAGAAGGAACGGGAGAGCCAATATCATCAGCAGGTGGCGGCGATAGAGCAGGAAATTGAACAGCGCAAAGGGCAGCAGTTGGTCTTGCGGCAGCAGCTGACAGAGGCGCAGGTCGCCCGGCAGGAAAAGCAATCCCGGGCAAAGGTGCTGAAGGAGATGGAGGAAAGCGGCGAAGGCTACCAATATGGGGTCAAGTCCATTTTGGAGCGAAAGCAGCAGGGAAAGCTTCAGGGCATCATCGGTACGGTGAGTCAGTTGATTACAGTGCCGCAGCATTTGGAAAAAGCTGTGGAGACAGCGATGGGTGTGAGTCTGCAAAATATTGTGACAGAGGACGACAAGCAGGCGCAGGCGGCGATTCAATATTTAAAAGAGCGCAAAAAGGGCAGAGCTACGTTTTTGCCGCTGAATACCGTAAAAGGACAGCGGGCCGAAGAAAATCTGGGCAATGAGGAAAATGTGCTGGGGCTGGCGGTCGACTTGATTACCTTCGATAAAAAATATGAAAAGATTCTGCTGCATTTGCTGGGGAAGGTCTGGGTTGTGAAGGACCTGGCCTCTGCGGTAGCCATCGGCAAGAAGAAAGGCTTCAGCTACCGGCTGGTAACGCTGGACGGCGAGCTGGTAACGCCGGGCGGGGCTTTGACCGGCGGGAATCACGAGAAAGAGCGGGGCGGCCTTCTGGCAAGACAGCGGCAGATTCTGGAGCTGGAGGATGCGGTGAAGCAGCTGGAGCAGCAAATTCAGCAGCAGAATGAGGCGTTGGAAGCCTATTATGCTGTGACCGGCGAAAAGAAGGAAGCGCTGGCGCAGCTGCGCAATCAGGAGGAAACGTTCATCCGCAGCGCCGTGGAGCTGGAGCAGGAACAACGTTTGCAGGAGAGAGAAGAAAAACGGCTGCAAAATGAACTCCATGTGGAGCAGTTTCATCTGGAGGAGCAGGAGAAACAGAGGGAAGCCTATCAGACTGCCTTGGAGCAGGAGCGGGCACGACAGGGTGTGTTGGCGGAACAGGAAACAGACTTGTCCCGTCAGGCGGAGCAGTTGAAGGAAAGAGGGCAAGTGCTGCAAACTCAACAGAAGGAAGTACAGGACCGTTATCAGGAAAATGCGGTGCGGCTGGCCACAGCAAAACAGCGCTGGGAATTGTTCGCACAGCAGTCTGACAGTGAAGAACAGCGTTATCAGGGCTTGCGGAACACATTGCAGCAGAAGCAGAGCGAATATGAAAAGCTGGCGCAAAAAAAAGCGGAGTATGAGCAGGAAATTGCCGAAAATTTGCATTATATTCAACAGGAGCAAGCGCAGCTGGCTGCCGAAAATACCGCGCTGGAGGACTACCGGGAAAAACGGCAGGCAAAGCAGGAGCGCATCGCGCTTCTGGAGACAGCGGTCGGACAGGGACGCCAGGAGAAGGAGCGGCTGCGGGAGCAGAAATATCAGCTGGATTTGAGTCTGAACAAGGTGCAGGGCTATTTATCCGGCGGTTTCCGGCGATTGGCGCAAAATTTTGACTGCACCTATGAGGAAGCGCAGGCCAAGGCGGTGGCGCTGGAGAATATTCCTCAAACCCAGCGGCGGATTCAGGAGATAAAAGGGCTGTTGGGCCGACTTGGCGAAATTAATTTTACGGCTATTGAAGAATTTGAGCAGGTGCAGCAGCGGCTACAGTTCTTGCAGAAGCAGGTTGCAGATTTGCAGGATGCCCGACAATCTCTGAATAAGGTCATTGAAGAGATGGAAAAGATCATGGCGCAGAAATTTGCGGAGACCTACCGGGAGGTGAATGCCCGGTTCTCCCAAGTATTCCAATCTATGTTTGGCGGCGGTCAGGCGCGGCTGGAATTGTCCGACCCTACTGATTATTTATTGACCGGGATTGAGATTGTAGCGCAGCCGCCGGGGAAAAAGGAACAGGTACTGACTTTGCTTTCCGGTGGAGAACGGGCGATGACGGCGATCGCGTTATTGTTTTCCCTGCTGACCGTAAAGCCCAGTCCTTTCTGTATCCTGGACGAGATTGAATCTGCGCTGGATGATGTGAATATCGACCGCTTTGCGCGTTTCATTCGCGACTACGCTGCCAAGACGCAATTCATCATCATCTCGCACCGCAAGGGCACTATGGAAGCGGCGGATGTGCTTTACGGCGTTGCTATGGAGAACAAAGGCGTATCGCGTCTGATGTCGGTGAAGGTCAGCGACTATGTATAATTGGTGCAATCTGGCAGTTACTTTTATAGATAAAGAAGAAAAACGGAGGTTTAAGCGATGGGATTATTTTCAACATTGAGCGACAGTTTGTCCAAGACCAGAAAGGGGTTTGTGGAGAAAATTTTTGACGCCTTCACAGGCAAGGAAATCGACGACGATTTGTACGATGAGCTGGAAGAATTGCTGATTCAGGGCGACGTCGGCGTCAATACTGCGGTGGATTTGGTGGAACGGCTGCGGGAACGGGAAAAACGGGACAAGCTCAAATATGCCGAGCAGCTGCGGGAGGCCTTGGTCGAGGAAATTGCCGAGATTATGGGCGATGAAAAGGCGGCGCTGGATTTGAAGGCGGATGAGTTGAATATTATTTTGATGGTCGGCGTGAACGGCGTGGGCAAGACCACCAGCATCGGGAAGCTGGCCTATTTGCTCAATCAGCAGGGCCATAAAGTGATTTTGGGCGCCGGAGATACCTTCCGGGCTGCCGCGGCGGAACAGCTGAAGGTGTGGGGCGACAGAGTCGGCGTCGATGTGATCAGCCACCAGGAGGGCGCAGACCCGGCGGCGGTAGTGTTTGACGCCATTGCTGCGGCTAAGTCCCGTAAATGCGATGTGCTCATTGTGGATACTGCGGGACGGTTGCAGAACAAGGCCAACCTGATGAATGAGTTGAGTAAAATGCGGAAGGTGATTGACAGAGAAGCGCCTGGCTGCCTGCGGGAAGTGCTGCTGGTGCTGGATGCCACCACCGGACAGAATGCCATTTCACAGGCCAAAATTTTTGGCGATGCCACCGGAGTGACCGGCGTCATTTTGACCAAGCTGGACGGTACCGCCAAGGGCGGCGTGGTGATTGGGATTCGCTCCGAGTTTGATTTGCCGGTGAAGTTGATTGGCACCGGGGAAGCCATTGACAATATGGAATTTTTTGACGCCAAAGCCTTTGGAAAAGCGTTGTTTGCCGATGAGGGCAACCAGAAGGACGAAGCAGAAACCGCTGAAGATACTGCACAGGAGGAAGAAACGCTGGAGATTGCTGAAGTGCAGGAAGAGATAGAAGAAATAGAAGAAATAGAAGAAATACAGGAAGAAATCACGGAAGAGGTAGAAGAAGCGCAGGAAGCCGAAGAAGCAGCAGAGAAAGATATAGAAGAAACAGTAGAGGAAACAGTGGAAGAAAAGCCTCGCAAGAGAGGATTTTTCGGATGGGGAGGCCGCAAAAAATGACGGAGCAGAGAGAAGCAACGCAAAAAATCTGGATTCGCGACACACAAATTTTGTCCATGACAGGCGCCGCACTGCAGCGCGGTGATATTTTGATTGAAGAGGATAAGCTGGCAGCTATCGGCGCTGTAGATGCGCAGGCAGCTGAGGGCGCACAGATAATCGACGGGCGCGATACCTTGGCTATGCCGGGGCTGGTGAATACTCACACCCATGCGGCGATGACCTTACTGCGCAGTTATGCCGACGATATGGAATTGATGCCGTGGCTCAATGATAAAATTTGGCCGGCAGAAGCGAAGTTTGTCAATGAATCCATTTATTGGGGCAGCAGTCTGGCTGTTTTGGAAATGCTGCAAAGCGGTACTACGACCTTTGCCGATATGTACGACAGCATGCATGAGGTGGCCCGTGTGGTAGAGGAATCAGGTGTGCGGGCCAATCTGAGCAGAGGACTGATTGTGTTCTCTGACACAGAAGGCAAAAATATTCAAAAAAATGTACGGTTGTATGAGAATTTTCATAATCAGGCAGAAGGACGCTTAAAAGTGTGGTTTGCCCCCCATGCACCTTATACCTGTCCACCTGCCTATCTGGAGCAAATCGTGCAGGCCGCTGCCGACTGCCACACCGGGTTGCATGTGCATCTGGCGGAAACGCAGGATGAATTGCGGCAAATCCGGGAAGGCTACGACAAGACGCCCACGGAATACTTACGGGATCTGGGCGTGTTTGAGTTGCCTACTCTGGCTGCCCATGGCGTGTATCTCAATGACAGTGATATTGCTATTTTGCGGGAGCATCAGGTTAGCATCGCCCACAATCCATCCAGCAATATGAAATTGGCCAGCGGCATTGCCAATCTGCCCAAATATTTTGCGGCGGGCTTGAATGTGTCCTTGGGAACCGACGGGGCTTCCAGCAACAATAGTCTGAACATGTTTAAGGAGATGACAATGTGTTCCTTTGCGCAAAAAGTAAATGCCATGGATCCCACTGTGCTGCCTGCCGAAACTATCTTGCAGATGGCGACCATCAACGGTGCCAGAGCGCTGCACTGGGACGATGAAATCGGGACACTGGAAGTGGGGAAAAAGGCCGATTTGATTTTGGTGGACTTGAATAAACCCCATTTTGCCCCATGGAACAATTCGGTATCCGACCTGGTGTATTCGGCGCAGGGCAGCGACGTAAAAACCACCATCGTCAACGGGAAGATTCTGATGAAGGATTATGAAGTACTGACTATGGATGCAGAAAAAATCATGGCCGAGGCGGCCCGCATTGCCCGTGCCGTACTGTAAAAACGCTCTGGGCAGATTTTTCATTCTTGTAATTTGACGACGAGTATGTTAGTATAATAGAGGTGTTTTATGGAAGCACAGCATGTCATGTTGTTGTGGATAGCGATTTTGCTGATATTGGGCGTAGCGGCAGTTGCCGCAGCCTGGTATTTTGGCAGGCAGTATCAGGCCGGTGGCGGCAAGCAGCGGAAATATGTCTGCGTCGCTTGCTCTGTGGCCGCTTGTGTCTGTGTCATCACAGCCATACAGATTTTGTGGATGTTTCGCCATGTATGGTAGAGCGTTGCGTGGCGGATGTCCGCAGCGACATAAATCACAGCAGAAACTGAATAAACAAATGTCTACGTAGCTCAGCTGGATAGAGCACATGCCTCCTAAGCGTGGGGTCGGAGGTTCAAATCCTCTCGTGGACGCCAAAAATTCCGCCGAAAGCCTTGTCAAGTCAAGTCTTTCGGCGTTTTTATTGTAGTAGACCAAAATATTTTCGTTTCCGCAAAGTACGAAAAGGGGTCAATGAATTTGGAATACGAGGAGCAATTGTATAACTATATTGCTTTTGCACTGTTTTCTCAGAAAATGCTATGGGACAATATAATCGGATAGCGATACGTTATTTTTCTTGTTGAAAGAGCGGGGCAGGATAAGGTATAAACTCTGGCAATTTGGGCATGCTAGAAAAAACTTGAATTTCAAATGCAGATGAGAGGAAGTGCATACTGTGGGCAGAACGAAAACCTACTACACTAGAGATATCTTAAAGCTGGAGTTGGCGCAGCAGCTGGGCTATGGAGAAAAAATCCAACAGGCCGGATGGGGAGAGCTGACATCAGCTGAGAGCGGACGCTTGGGCGGCATGGTGAACGGCTATATGCGCAAGCATCAGTGGAGCTCTTAAAATAGAATCCAAAAGGAATCTGCTAATTTTTTTGAATGGATTTATCAGACAGCATGTCACAGAAGTGACCCATAGGAAAAACACCGTTTCTGTAAAGATGGAAACGGTGTTTTTTGTACGATGATTAGCTAATATGTCGGTGAGTCGAGAGGCCTGCTCATTATCTGTCAAGTGAAAGAGGACGTATCGGATTCTTTTTTAGGTTGCTCTGTAAAAAATTCTTCACGTCCTCGGTATTCACTTTTTAAAATTTCAAACATTTCTTCTGGTGTTTCTCTGCAGCCGTTTTGCAGCCATAGTTTAATCATTTTGGTCAGTCCGCTCTTGAAAAATTCCATATGATAGTCGATGAAGCGATCGGCGAAATGTTTTTTGGCAAGCTTGTAGTCGTAACTCAAAATTTGATAGGTTTCATCATATCCCAGCTTGAAATAGGTACGGTAGAATATCTGATTTTCCTTTATATGCCGAAATAACAGCAAATAATTGTGGGAGTTAAATCCCTGCATAATTTCGTTTTTGTACAAATCTGCAACCTGGGCTTCCAGCTTTTCCCGTATTGTATCCGCCAACCCATAGATATCGACATAATTGGCGTAAAATGTACTGCGATTCAGATTTGCTCTTTTGCAAATATCGGACACGTTGATTTGATTGAGCTCTTTCGTTTGTAGGAGTTCTATCAAAACCTGTTCGATTTTCTGCATGGATGCCCGTTTGCGTTTATTATTTTTGATATTCATAAAAATCCCCTTTAACACAACACTTGTGTGCATATTGTTGATTGTTTTTGTTTTTCCGCCTCATTATACTATTCTTGTAATAGACAATCAACTGTTGCTTTAAAGAGGAGGTGTGCAAATGAAAAAAAGCAGTTTTGTTGCGATGCTTATGGGAACGGTGAGCGGAGTACTCTTTGCGTTGGGCATGTGCATGGCTCTTATCCCAGAGTGGGGAGCATTTCAGCCAGGGATTGTGTTTGGTTGCGTTGGATTATTGTTGGGGCTGGTTACTGTGATTATTTGGCGCAAGATGGAGCACAAGGCGCCTATCCGTTTTTCGGCCAAAAACGTTTTTGCCGCTGTAGTCGGTGTGGTTGGTGCATTGGCATTGGGAATTGGTATGTGTTTTTGCATGGTCTGGGGAAAAATAGTGCTCGGCATCGTCATTGGGCTGATCGGCATTGTCATTTTACTCTGCCTGATTCCGTTGACAAAGGGCTTGCAAGCATGAACGTAAGACAAGTTGTTGTCGGGAAAATAGAGAAAACAAAAGTTGGAAGACGACTCATTCGAGAGCAGCAGTTCAGAGTGATATTTTCCGCTTCTGTAGGTCTGCTCATCAACATTTTGTACGCTTTTTATCATGGTATGTTGGGCTTGATAAATCAGTCCCTTTGGTTCGTTGCAATGGGGGCGTACTATGTCGTTTTAGGTGCGATGCGCTTTTCTGCTGTTCTATGCGAATGGAGGGGAAGATCTGCGTATTCTGAAGATGCAGAGTATTTTGTGGTCAAGCTGTGTGGCGGTATGCTGATTTTGATGGGTTTTCTTTTGACTAGTCTGGTCTATATCAGTCTTGCGCAAAATATCGCTGTGAAACATGATGAGATTGTCATGATTACCATTGCAACCTACAGTTTTTACAAAATCACCGCAGCAGTCATAAGAGCCATAAAGCAGCGCAGAAACAATGCTCCTTTGCTGATTGCAATCCGTACAATCGGTTATGCGGAGGTAGCTGCATCGCTTTTGACATTGCAGCGCTCTATGCTTGTTTCATTTGGCTCGATGGATGCTGCGGATATGGCGATGATGAATAGACTGACCGGAATGGCAGTTTGCTTATTTATATGGCTGCTTGGCATTTTTACAATGCGAAAAGGCAGCAAGAGGAGGAAGAAAAGAAATGGCACAGTCTAAACTTGTAAAGGCAAACGAAGAAATTGCCAAAAAAGTTGTGGACACATATGAGAAAATTGAGGATACTGTCGTCGGCAGCTATACGAAGATTGAAGATGCTGTAGTTGCCAGTTACACAAAGGTTGAGGATGCCTTCGTCGGTCGCTATCTCACTAGAGATGGAGAGACGGTAGAGGAGGCAAAGGCTCGTTTAAAAGATAACACAACAGCCTTTAAAAAATAAAGCAGATGTGTTTTGATACAGAGGCGGCAATAGGAAAATGTCGCTAGGTGATTTCTTAATGGGAAGTTCACATATTAAGTGTTTTTAATATAGTGTTGTTTTATGACGTTCGGATGGCTTTGTGCTGTGCGGACGTTTTTATATTTTGACAAAAAATATTGTCAACCCCAGCGAGACGAGTATTTTTTGCTGTGATGTTGGCCGTGTGGCTGTTTCAAAACTCATTCTTCTAGCAAAATAGGTAGGTGATAGGCTCAGCTTATCACCTACTTTTTAGTACTTTTATACCATGCGGTGGTTTTCGCCCCAGTCGCACATTGCGTCCAATATGGGAATGAGAGATTTTCCCCGTTCTGTTAAACTGTATTCCACTTTGGGCGGAATTTGCGGATATTCTTCTCGGTGAACAAGATTATCTGCTTCTAATTCTTTTAGCGTAACACTTAATGTTTTGTAAGAAATGGTACCTATATATTTTTTCAGTTCGTTAAAGCGAACAGTTCCAAACCCCATCAAAGCATAAAGGATAAACATTTTATACTTTCCTTGAATCAGAGACATTGTATAATTAAAACCTGTTTCTTCCAGCTTGGCGTCTTTAATACACTCTATGCTCATTTTACACTCTCCTTTTGGTAAGTATCAAACATTAGTGTAAGTATCGTACCTAAATGTGCGTACTTGTTTTTATTCTTATTCTTGCTATGATTATAATATCGGCAACGGGGAAAGTCAATCCCGTAGAATTGGAGGAAGATTATATGAGTAAGAAAATTGTAGTGATTACCGGAAGCTCTCGAAAAAATGGAAATAGCTTTGCAATGACGGAGGCTTTTATCAAGGCGGCAGAAGCAAAGGGGCATAGTGTCACCCGCTTTGATGCGGCGATGAAAAATGTTGGCGGCTGTCATGCCTGTGAAACCTGTTTTAAGACAGGAAAAGCGTGCTCCTTTGACGATGATTTTAATACCATAGCTCCGGCTATTCTGGAAGCGGATGCAGTGGTCTTCACCACGCCTGTCTACTGGTATTCCATTCCTGCACAGCTCAAAGGAGTCATTGATAAGCTGTTTTCTTTCTGTGTTGCAGGCAAGGATATTGAGGGCAAGGAATGTGCCTTGATCGCCTGCTGTGAGGAAAACGATTTGTCTGTAATGGACGGTGTCCGCATTCCTGTGGAGCGCTCCGCCGCTTTGATGAAATGGAACATGGTTGGCGAGGTGCTGATTCCCGGCGTGTTGAACGCAGGCGATATTGAAAAAACGGACGGCTGCAAACAGGCTGCTGCGCTGGCAGAAAAGATTTGAGAGAAAGGGTGAAGCAAGCTATGGCAAAGAACATTGTGATATTAAATGGTAGCCCCCGCAGAAAAGGGAACACTTCCGCGTTAGTTCAAAAGTTTACAGAAGGTACGGAAAGCGTTGGAAACAAGGTTACTGAATTTTTCCTTGATAGAATGGAGATTCATGGTTGTAAAGGCTGTTTTGGCGGTCATAGCAGTCGGGAATGTCCCTGCGTGCAAAAGGACGATATGTCGCAGATCTATCCTGCTGTTAAGGCGTGTGACGTGGTTGTTCTGGCAACGCCCTTATATTATTGGAATATGAGCGGACAGCTCAGAACGGCAATTGACCGTCTGTTTGCGCTGGAAGAAGGGGACGGCAATTTGCTCCGGGGACACGACAGAGCCGGCGCACTTTTGATGGCGGCTGAAGGGAACGGTTTTGAGGACGTCCTGACCTATTATGATCACCTGATGACACATTTAAATTGGAAAAATCTCGGTCATGTTCTTGCAGGGGGCAATGGAGATATAGGCGATATCCTTGGCAAAGCCCAACTGGAGCAAGCCTATGAGCTAGGAAAATCTATTCAGTAGACAACAGAAGGGAAGGAAGTATTATGAACAAAATCAATTTATCACAGGCTGCACGCTTTACCTCTCCCAATCCGGTGACAGTAGTGTGCACTCAAAAACCAGACGGCTCCACCAATCTTGCCACCGTATCCTGGTGGACCTATCTTTCGTTTCATCCGAACATGATTGCGTATGCAATGGCCAAGACCTCTTATAGCGGAGAGATGGTGCGGAACAACAAAAAAGTCATTCTTACAATTCCGGGAGCAGAAATCGCCGAAGCTGTGATGGGGTGTGGTAGCACTACAGGCAGAAATACCGATAAAGCAGAAAAATTTGGCATCGAACTCACAGAAGTAGAAAACAGTGCAATCAAAATTCCCGTTCACAGCTGTGTGGCAATTCAGTGCAGCTTGAAAGAATACCATGAAGTAGGTGATCATTATCTATATATTTGTGATGTGGAACAGGTTTACGGAAATGCTGATGAAGAGGCTTTGTTTGCCTGGAATGGCTATGGAGAAATCGCTCCTGCTAAACAGAGCGTGTAATGGAAGGGATATAGTATAACATATCACTTTAATAAAAAGTAAGAGCTATTGCAATTCTGTACACATTTTATTTTGATATGGTCAATCAAGTAGAATATTTTTCCCAATAGGCAAAGCCTTTTTATTTGCGGAATTCTTTCTCAAAACAGCAAGATATATGAAGAGGAAAACAGAATATTGTGCTATTATGTAGGGAGAAAGGAGGGCGTCGCAATGGAGCGCAATATTAGAAATGTCATGGCGGTGATTGACTTTATCGAGAGCCACTTATGCGAGAAGCTGGAGCTGGAAACTGTTGCAAAGGGCGTGCAGTATTCCAAATATCATCTGCATCGCATGTTTGCAGAGACGGTTGGTCTGACAATTCATGATTATGTACGGCGCCGCCAGTTGACCGAAGCCGCCAAGCTGCTTGTTTTCTCTGACAAACCGATTCTGGAAATTGCTTTGTCTGCGGGTTATGAGAGCCAACAGTCTTTTACGGATAGCTTCAAAGCTATGTACAAAAAGTCTCCCGGAGCGTATAGAGCAGAAAAAGCGTTTTATCCTTTGCAGCTAAGATATATTTTGCAGGAGAACCAGATAAGTCTGAAGGAAAATCGTTGGCAGGAGAAAATTGTTTTAGCCACGGAAGAGGACATTCCCCAGTGGATGGAACTGGTTCATCTTGTCATTGATGGGTTTCCCCATTTGGATGAACAAGAATACCTTGGGCAATTAGAAATGTATATCAAAAATGGATGGGCATTGATTTTGAAAAATAGAGATACTGCAGTGGGAATTATGGCTTTACAGGAACAAACGGGAAGTATTGATTTCTTCGGAGTGCATCCGCAGTATCGAAACTGCGGCATCACAAAAGCCTTTTGCGACAAGGCGCTGCATGAACTCACCCAGGCTGCACAGCTCAGTGTCACAACTTTTCGGGCGGGTGACAAAGCAGACACTGGATATCGTCAAATCTGGAAAAGCCTTGGCTTTACCCAGGCAGAGCTGTTAGTCGAGTTTGGCTATCCGACACAGCGTTTCATATTACCAAAGCCGGAACATCTCACTGTGCAGGCAGAAAAATTGGAGACTGGAGAATATGCATGACATCCGGCAAAAGGAAACGCCTCTGGCGCAGAATTTTACGCTAAAGTCCTTGCTGTACTTTGCCTTTCCGACGATGCTTATGATGTTGTTCATGGGTTTCTATACCTTTGTTGACACGGTTTTCGTGGCGCGGTTTGTAGACACCAATGCACTGTCTGCCCTGAATATCGTTTGTCCTGTGATCAATTTACTCGTAGGGGTGGGGACCATGCTTGCCACAGGCGGCAGTGCCATTGTAGCCCGCAAAATGGGGGCAGGAGAATCTGTGAGAGCGTCGCAGGATTTTACGCTGATTATCTGTGCAGGTGGTCTGTTGGGCGTATTGCTTGCAGTTTTGGGCATAGTATTTATCGACAGGATTGTTTGGGCGTTGGGGGCGAGCAATGTGTTGTTTCCCTATTGCCGGGAATATCTTTTTGTTCTGCTGCTGTTTACACCTGCCAGCATATTGCAGGTACTTTTTCAAAATTTACTGGTGACAGCGGGGCGTCCAGAACTAGGTATGGCGCTGGGTGTAAGCGCGGGAATCACCAATATTTTATTGGACTACGTGTTTATGGTGCCTTTACAGATGGGGATAAAAGGCACTGCATTGGGCACGGGAATCGGTTATCTGATACCAACAATAGCAGGTGTATGGTTCTTTGGGCAGCAAAAGGGCAGCTTATATTTTCGGAAACCTGTCCTGGACAGCTCAGTGTTGGTGAAAAGTTGTACCAATGGTTTTTCGGAAATGGTGAGTCAGGCAGCGACAGCGGTTACCACTTTTCTTTTTAATGGGACGATGCTGGCACTGCTTGGCGAGGACGGCGTTGCGGCAATCACAATCCTGATCTATACACAGTTTTTATTGTCTTCTCTCTACATAGGATTTTCTATGGGCGTCGCTCCAGTACTCAGTTATCACTATGGAAAGCAAGATTGGGAACAGCTAAAGAGTGTATTTTCTCTCTCAATGCGCTTTGTCCTCTTTGCTTCTGTTATCGTTTTTGTGATAGCCTTTTGGTTTGGTCCGTCGTTGGTGCAAATTTTTTCAGCAAAAGGAACGTCCCTTTATGAAATCGCGCAAAATGGTTTTTCGATGTTCTCCATTAGTTTTCTGTTTTGCGGACTGAATATTTTTATCTCTGCGGCATTTACAGCATTATCAAATGGAAAGCTTTCCGCTTGTCTGTCCTTTCTGCGGACGTTTGGATTAATTACGGTGCTGCTGTTTATACTGCCGCATTTTTGGGGTGTGATAGGTGTATGGCTTGCGGTACCTGTAGCGGAGTTACTTACCATGCTTGTAGCGGTAATTTTTCTGGTGCAGAACCGGGAGAGGTATTATTATGCATAGACAATAGCTTTTCAGATTGTGCGGCGGTTTTGAACAAACAAAGCTGCCGTTTTTTCTCAAAAATCTTGTGATTTGGAGTTTAATACTATTTTTGCCGTATGGATGATACAATCGTTTTAACCGAACAGGATGAGTAGATTATGCCAAATTGGCTGGTGATGTAAAGAAAACATGGTTTCTTTAAGGTAACTATAGCACAATATTGTGCGTACTTCACAGAGCAGGCGGACGCTGATACAATGTAACCAATGGGAATAATGTTTTCCATGCCGAGAATAGAAAAGAGGTTGTAATAATGAATCAGCAGCAACGAAGGGAAATCTTAATTGAAGCGCTTTTGAAAGAAAGGGGCGCCTGTCATGAAATAGAGATTCCTAAATCTCCAGAAGAACAAAAGGTTCTTTTGCGCGGACTTATGAATATTCGCCTGCCGAAGGAGATAGATAAAAATTTTTTAAAAATTCAAGATGCCTATTTACAGGAGGAAATAAAGCAAAAGGGAATCACAGATGCAAATGAACTTGTACCTATTCGGGATTGCTTCTATCTTTGGCAGGGGGATATCACCACGTTACGCTGTGACGCCATTGTCAATGCGGCGAATAGTGGGCTGACCGGTTGCTATATTCCCAATCATCGTTGTATTGACAACTGCATTCATAGTTTCGCGGGTATAGAATTACGCCTTGCCTGCGATAAGCTGATAAAGGCGCAGGGTTATGAGGAACCTGTCGGGCAGGCAAAGATTACCCCTGCCTATAATTTGCCTTGCGATTATATTTTGCATACAGTAGAACCGATTGTTGTGGGGAATCTCACAGAGGACGATTGTAGATTGTTGAATTCTTGCTATCGTTCCTGTCTACAATTGGCACAGCAAAAGGGATTGGAGAGTATAGCCTTTTGTTGTATTTCGACAGGGGAATTTCATTTTCCACAGGAAAAAGCTGCTGAGATTGCCTTTTCTGCTGTAAAAGAATTTATGCGGACAAAAACGAGTATTAAGAAGGTGATTTTTAATGTGTTCAAGGATTGGGACAGAGAAATCTACAGAAGCGTACTGGCAGAAAATTGAACGGCTTAGGATGGAGCTCTTGCAGGCGGATGCTGTGGTAATCGGTGCCGGTTCTGGTCTTTCTGCGGCAGCAGGTTTTACGTATAGTGGCGAGCGCTTTGAAAAATATTTTGGAGATTTTGCTGTCAAGTATGGAATCGGAGACATGTATTCTGGTGGATTTTATCCCTATGCAACTTTAGCAGAATATTGGGCATGGTGGAGCCGCCAAATCTATTATAATCGCTATGTAGACATTCCTGAGCCAGTGTATGAGAAATTACTGGAATTAATAAAAGACAGAGATTATTTTGTACTCACCACGAATGTTGATCATTGTTTTCAAAAAGTGGGATTTGCCAAAGAAAGATTGTTTTATACGCAAGGTGATTATGGTTTGTGGCAATGCGCAGAGCCCTGCCATGAGGAAACTTATGACAATGAAGCTGTTGTGCGGCAGATGATTGCAGCGCAAAAAAATATGAGCGTTCCTGAAGAGCTCATTCCCTACTGTCCCAAGTGCGGGAAGCCGATGACCATGAATTTGCGTTGTGATGATACTTTTGTGGAGGATCAGGGTTGGCGCAAGGGGTCAGAGCGTTATCGAAATTTTATTCAGAGGCAGGAAAATAGGCGCGTGTTATTTTGGGAATTAGGCGTGGGGATGAACACGCCGGGCATCATCAAATATCCTTTCTGGCAGATGACAGCGAAGAATCCAAACGCGATCTATGCCTGTATTAATTATGGTGAGGCTTACGCGCCGACAGAAATTGTAGAACAATCAATTTGTCTTAACGGAGAGCTGGGCAAAATTTTGAGAGATTTATAAATTGTGAATATCATGGAACCCCTAAGGCATGCGTTGAAATGATGATCAGCGTTTTATTAGGGGTTTTTGTTGCAAAGAAAATTTTGGTGAAAATGGGCAATTCGCTATAGCAAAGGAAATAGTCGGAGCGCTCATAATTAGAGACTGTGAAATTATTTTGGTGGTGTTGAAAAAGTTTAGAGTTGTTTTTCTCAGCAGGCTGTGATACTGTAAAATAATAATGAAATTAATTGCGATAAGGTGCGTGACAGAACTGTGAAAACACTGCGAGAACAGATTTTGGCTTATGAACCTGCAGATAAAATGGAACAGACAAGCAAGACACAATTGCTACAGCAATGGGATGTTTTAGGGCAAGAATTTTTTCGGCGTCCAGAGCAGGGGCATGTGACAGTTTCTTCATTGATCCTAAATGAGCAGCAAACTGCTATGCTCATGGTGTATCATAATGTTTATCAGTCATGGTCCTGGACTGGGGGACATGGGGATGGTGCTGAAGATTTGCTGCAAAAGGCGATAGAGGAAGCACAAGAGGAAACAGGCATTGAAAAGGTGCTGCCTGTTTCCAGTGAAATTATATCAATTGATGTGTTGCCGGTACAAGCTCATAGTAAAAACGGAAAAGAAATAAAGGCGCATATTCATTATAATATTACATATGGTCTACTGGCCTCTGATAAGGAGCCTTTAACGGTGAATGCAGATGAAAACAGCAAGGTGAGCTGGATTCCCCTTAGTCAGTGGCAGCAATATTGCAGTGAACCCCATATGGTTCCCGTTTATGAAAAAATATTGCTGCGCATAAAACAAATACTGCAGCGGCGACAAGAACTATTGGCGCGTTTGCCTGAGCAGCTCTTGTCTTGGTATGCGCAATATGCCCGTGTATTGCCATGGCGTCAAACTCGGGATCCTTATCATGTCTGGCTGTCTGAGATTATGCTGCAGCAGACTAGAGTGGAAGCTGTAAAAGGCTATTATCAGCGCTTTTTGGAACAGTTGCCGGATATCGCTTCCCTGGCAGAGGCATCGGAAGAGTTGCTGCTGAAGCTCTGGGAGGGCTTAGGCTATTATTCCAGAGTGCGCAACATGCAAAAAGCGGCAAAAATCATCATGACAGAATATCACGGTGTATTTCCCAGTGCGTACCAAGCTATCCGCGCACTTCCCGGCATCGGAGATTATACGGCAGGGGCCATTGCGTCCATTTGTTTTGGTTCACCCACACCAGCAGTAGATGGGAACGTGCTGCGCGTGTGCAGCCGCATCACGGAAAATTTTGCAGATGTGCTGGAAAATCGCACTAAAAAAGAATTGCAGGAGCAATTAGCAGCCATTTATCCTGTCGGCGCGCAGGCATATTTGTTCAATCAAAGTCTGATGGAATTGGGTGCGACAATTTGTGTACCAAATGGCGCACCAAAATGCATGCTTTGCCCAATGCAACAGTGGTGTTTGGCTTATGCCAATGATACATGGGCGCAATTGCCGCGAAAAAAACCACGTAAAAAGCGGCGCGTGGAAGAAAAAACAATATTTATACTACGCTGCAAAGAATGTACGGCATTGGAAAAAAGACCTTCCCACGGATTATTGGCTGCACTGTGGCAGTTTCCCAATGTAGAAGGGTGTTTGGACACCCAGCAGGCATTAAATCAAGCGACCAGCTGGGGTGTAAACCCTTGTAACGTAGAGGAAGTCCGTACCGGAAAACATATTTTTACCCATGTAGAGTGGCATATGACTTGCTATATCATACAATGCCGCAGCAAAAATGCATTGTTTGTGTGGGCTGATAAAGAGAACCTGCAGAGAACGATTGCCTTACCTACTGCATTTAGACAATTTTGCAAATAAGCTTCTGCATACAGGATGCTTACCTGACAAATATGTTTTTATATTTCCAGAGCAGATTGAGAAAGTATGTCCGAAATCACTTCTGGAAAATGAATCGGAGAAAGCTGCAATTGATTAAATAGGCTGGTCAGATTTTTCACCAGTTCTTCTTTCAGGGAAATATCATGAATTGCAGAGACGAATGTGCGTTGCTGTGTGTACAGCTGATATACTCCGATTCCGAAAGAAATATAGTTGCCGCAGTCAGGATGCCAGAGTGTTTCCTGAAAGGTGAGGTATTCCCATGTAGTAGTAGGATGTGTGCTAGAGTGAGTTGTTGGATGAGTTAACATAATTTTCACCATTCCTTTTGGCTAATTGAAAGCTATTTAAACGTCGGTTGCTGTATTTGCTATATATTAATCCTAATTGGGAAGATAATTTTCAGCAAGGAATACTAGATCCTTTTTGAGAAAAATGTGAAATTCTGTAAAAAATCGAACATGGGTGTGTAAGAAAACAAATAATATGTCTGCAATTTGCTAAGATTGCCGATAGATTAAACAAACAATAAAAGGAGAGGTGCCTGTGCAGTTTTATCTTGCCCCGTTAGAGGGGATTACCGGTTATGTTTACCGCAATGCCTATGAAAAATTTTTTCACAATGTGGAGCGCTATTATACGCCATTTTTAGCGCCAAATAAAAATCAGAGTTTTACGGCGCGTGAACAAAATGACGTGCTGCCAGCGCATAATATGGGCATGGATGTAGTGCCGCAAATTTTGACCAATCAGGGGAAACATTTTATTCATACTGCAAAAATGTTGGAGCAGTTGGGTTATCGTGAAGTAAATTTGAACTTGGGTTGTCCGTCTGCTACCGTGGTAAGTAAAAAGAAAGGCGCTGGATTTCTGGCGGCACCTGATGCGTTAGAGCATTTTTTGGAGGAAATTTTTGCGGAAACACCTGTGGATATTTCTGTTAAAACACGGATTGGTGTGGATAGAGTAGAGGAATTTGGGGAGATTTTAGATGTATTTAACCAGTTCCCTATAAAGGAGTTGATCATTCATCCCCGTTTGCAAAAGGAGCTATATGGAAATAAGCCGGATTGGTCGGTATTTGCCCAAGCGGTAAAAATGAGCCGCGCGCCCTTATGTTATAATGGAGATATCTTTACGGTGGCTGATTATGAACGTTTTTGCGATGAGTTCCCTGCGATAGAGAAGATTATGCTGGGACGGGGAATATTGCGAAATCCTGGCTTGGTAGATGAGATACGCAGTAGAAAGGATTTAGATTATTTTGTATTGAAGCAGTTTCACGATGAAATTTTACAGGGGTACCGGCAAGCTTTTTCTGGGGATAAGCCAGTTCTTTATAAAATGCGTGAATTGTGGGCCTATATGCTGCCGCTGTTTTCCCATGGTGCAGAGTATAAGAAAAAAATATGCAAAGCAGAGCGTATTCGTGATTATCAGATTTCAGTGGAGGCATTATTTCAAAGTGAACTTTATGTGTTAAGTAAAAAATAGCGCGGTTTGGCAAAATAGAAGAATTTTTTGCCAAAAAACATCCCTTCTTGTTGACAAACAAGAACTCTTTCACTAAAATTAATTAGATAAGGTTGTCAAGGAAAGGATGGGCTAAATGTTAACCACAAGACCAACAGGAACGAATGATTTTCTTCCCGGTGAAAGTGAAAAATGGCAATATATAGAGCAACTGTGCCGTCAGGTTTGTGCTGAGTACGGCTATCAGGAAATTCGCCTCCCTATATTTGAGCATACTGAAGCATATCTGCGCAGTGTGGGAGAGACCAGCGATATTGTGGAAAAGGAAATGTATTCTTTTGAAGACAAAGGCTTCCGACACATGACTTTGCGTCCCGAGGGGACAGCAGGTACAGTACGTGCTTTTTTGGAAAATAAATTATATGCAAATCCACAGCCGACCAAATTGTATTATATTGGACCGATGTTTCGTTATGATAAACCGCAAGCGGGAAGATATCGCCAATTTAATCAATTTGGCGTAGAAGTTTTTGGCGCCGATCATGCTGCAATTGACGCAGAAGTGATCGCTTTAGCTGTGGAAATTTTTCGGCGTTTAGGGCTTACCGGGCTTACAGTAAAGCTGAACACGGTAGGCTGTGCCCAATGTCGTCCCAGCCACATGGAGGAATTAAAAATTTATTTCCGCCAATATGAGGATAAACTGTGTGCTACCTGCCGAGACCGCTTAGAGCGTAATCCTCTGCGAATTTTGGACTGCAAGGAAGAAGGCTGTAAGGCAGTTGCCAAAGGTGCGCCTACAACTATTGAGGCTGCCTGCGATGTTTGCAGCGCCCATTTTCAGAAACTGCAGGAATATCTGGATGCAATAGGGGTGCGCTATGAGATTGACACTAATTTGGTACGAGGCTTGGACTATTATACACGGACTGCTTTTGAAATTGTGATTGATAGTGTGGGCTCCGCGCAAAATGCTATTGCCGGAGGCGGTCGCTATAATGGATTGTTGGCTCAATTCGGTGGTGATGATTTGCCGGGAATCGGCTTTGCCATCGGTCTGGAGCGTTTACTACTTACATTAAAGGAGCAGGGAATCGAATTGCCTGTCAGTACTGCACCTGCTGTTTATGTTGCGCCTTTGGGGGAATCGGCGCAGAAGGAAGCATTTGTGCTGACGCAAGCACTGCGAGAGAAAGGTATTTATACAGAGAAGGATTATCTGGGAAAGAGCCTGAAAGCACAGATGAAGGCAGCGGACCGGTTTCATGCGAAGTATACTGTTATTTTAGGCGACAGCGAACTGGAGAAGGGCATGGCAATTGTGCGGGAGATGACTAGCGGCGACCAGTATGAAGTGCAGTTGAATCAGTTGGCAGAAGATTTGGAAGGGAGATTAAAATAAATGTTGAAACGTACACATAATTGTAATGACCTGCGGAAGGCTCATGTGGGACAGGAAGTGATCCTGAACGGATGGGCACAGAAACGCAGAGACCATGGCGGCGTTATTTTTATTGACTTGCGCGACCGCTCAGGGATTGCCCAGGTGACGGCTAGCCCGGAAACCTGTTCGCCAGAGGTATTTGCTGTAGCCGACTCAGTGCGCAGTGAATATGTGCTGGCAGTGAAAGGCGTTGTGCGCCAGCGTCCTGAAGGGATGGTCAATGAAAAACTGGATTCCGGTGAAATTGATGTAGTTGCCACAGAAATGGTAATTTTAAATAAGGCGAAAACGCCGCCGTTCTACTTGACGGATGATGTAGATGTGGACGAAAATATTCGTTTGAAATATCGTTATTTGGATTTACGCCGTCCAGAAATGAAAAATAATATGATCCTCCGGCATAAAGTGGTAAAGGCGATGCGGGATTATATGGACGAACAGGGATTTTTGGAAATCGAAACTCCGATTTTGCAGAAAAGCACGCCAGAAGGTGCTCGTGATTATCTGGTACCCAGCCGTGTACATGAAGGAGAATTTTTTGCGCTGCCCCAATCTCCGCAGCAATTTAAACAGCTACTGATGGTTGCCGGTATGGAAAAATATTTCCAGATCGCGCGCTGCTTCCGCGACGAGGATTTACGTGCAGATCGCCAGCCTGAATTTACGCAGCTGGACATGGAGTTGTCCTTTGTGGATGAAGAAGACATCATGACACTGAATGAAGGACTGATTAGGCACATTTTCAAAGTGGCTTTGGACCGCGATATTCCTACGCCTTTCCACAGAATGACATGGGATGAAGCGATGAATAAATATGGTTCTGACAAACCGGATCTGCGTTTTGGTCTGGAAATGGAGGATTTAAGCGACATTGCCGATGGCTGTGGCTTTAAAGTGTTTGCCCAGACTGTAGCGAATGGAGGCGTGGTAAAGGCAATCAATGCCAAAGGCGGTGTGCATAAATTAAGCCGTCGTGATATTGATGCGTTGACAAAATACGTAGCAATTTATGGCGCCAAAGGTTTAGCCTATTTCCAAATCAGTGATGAAAATGAGGTCAAATCTCCATTATTGAAGTTTTTAAGTGAAGAAGAAGTAAAGGCGATTTTTGACCGTGTTGGGGCAGAACCGGGCGATATCATTTTCTGTGTAGCGGACACCTTTAAGACTACTTGTGATGCATTAGGTCATTTGCGGTTGGAATTGGGAAAACGTTTTGGACTAATTGATGAGGACGAATTATCTTTCCTGTGGGTAACAGAATTCCCATTGTTGGAATGGGATGATGAAACCCAGCGTTTCTATGCAATGCATCATCCCTTCACCTGTCCTATGCTGGAAGATGTGCCTTTGATGGAGACAGATCCTGGCAAAGTGCGGGCTCGGGCTTACGATATGGTACTGAATGGCGTGGAAGTTGGCGGCGGCAGTATTCGTATTCATGATGGAGAGCTGCAGGAAAAAATGTTTAAGCTGTTAAATATGACGCCAGAAGAGTATACGGAGCAGTTCAGCGGTCTGTTAAATGCGTTCCAGTATGGCGCTCCACCACACGGTGGATTGGCTTTCGGCGTGGACCGTTTGTTGATGCTGATGGCGAAACGGGAAACCATTCGCGACGTGATTCCTTTCCCGAAAACACAGAGCGCAATGGATGTCATGATGGAAGCACCTTCTCCTGTATCCAACGCACAGCTGCGCGAATTACACATTAAACTGGATATTAAAAAATAATCTTTCGTTTTGTCTTCTATGTGAGAAAACGTAGTGCAAAGTGCAGTAGAGAAAAATGATGTTTGAAATGAATGAAATGTTGATTTTTATAAGGATGACTACTTAATTACATGAAAAATAGCAGATAGGAAAAAAGGGCGGAGACAAACCAATGGCTTATCATCCGTCCTTTTTTGTACAGTATCATATAATTTTGTGTGTTTGACATAGAATCCTGTGATATTATTTTAATCCGGGAAATCCGGTTTGCCGCAGTGCTTCATAGAGAAGGATGGCTGCAGAATTGGACAAGTTCAGTGAGCGCGCAGCAGCATTGTCTAGCATAGGAATTTTGATGCGGGTATCGGCGTAGCGGTCATGCATTTTTTGCGGCAATCCTGCAGTTTCTTTACCAAAGACAAGGAAATCACCATCTTGAAATTGCACTTCATCGTAGTGTTTTGTCGCTTTTGTGGTAGCTAAAAATAAACGTTTGTCACTATGCTGCGCCAGAAAATCATCTAAATTTTCATAAATGTGTAAATCCAACAGATGCCAATAGTCCAGTCCAGCCCGTTTCAAATGTTTATCATCAATAGAGAAGCCTAATGGCTTTACTAAATGCAATGAGGTGCCAGTTATGGCACAGGTGCGGGATATATTTCCGGTGTTTGCAGGAATTTCCGGTTCAACTAGAACGATATGAAACATACCATAAACCTCTTTTCTTTCGGATAGCCGTTTGGCTGTAATTTTTATCTTCTTTGAGAAGTATAGATGTTTCAGCGCGTAGCGTCAAGAGGATGAAAAAAGAATAAGAATATTTTTTGAACTTTCAAAAAAGAAAAGGGAAAACAAAAACAGGAAATCGTGCGCTAGAGGGATAATTAAAAATAGAGAATCTGTTTGCGGAAAGGAGAAACAATATGCAGCATCATAACTGGGGCCTGGGTATGCGTACCATGAAAACAGCATTGGCAATTTGGCTGGCTTTTTGGGTGTGTGATTTATTGCAATTTCAAAACAGCGCATTGGCTGCAATCACTACCATCGTAGCGGTACAGCCTTCCCTGAAAGGTTCTATGACGACGATTAAAAATCAACTCATCGCAACCAGTTTTGGCTGCTGCTTGGCGATTATTGTAGCCTATTATTTTCATGGCAGCTACACTGCAATTGCTGTCAGTGCGGTATTGGCCATCATGCTCTGTGTACAGCTGAATTTGAAGGAAAGTATCGTCTTGTTATTGGTGACCATTATCCTCATCGGGCAAACACCCTTGGAGAATTTTACAACGGCGATTGTCCAGCGAGTCAGTATGATTTTGATTGGTCTGCTGATTGGTTTTGGCTTGAATTTCTTTGTGCGGCCTCAGCATCGGCATCGCCTTTTAGAGCATATTGATGCGCTGCGTGGAGATTTTGAACAACTATATCGAGATTGCGCGGAGGATTTGCGGCGTACAGAACATTTGGATAAAAAGGTAGTACAGGAACAGGTCATGGCGCTGCGGGATCAGATTCAAGAGGTTCGCAATATTTATAAACTTTCGGTAGACAGCAGATTGGGGTATGATGAAACGCAGGCCAGGGATGAACTTTATTTGGCGCGACGCACGATCAACGCCCTTGCCTCTAATTTGGAACGCTTGGTGGAAATTCACCGCAGTATTGTGCTTTCTCCGCGTTTAGAGAACTGTGATGTGGTGCGGGAGCTGGTATACCAATACTTGATGGAAGTGTTGTATAATCATCAGCGTATTTATGAGGACCTGCTTTTTGATAAGCCCCTCACAGAAGAAATGATGCATGCTTTTGATTGTCGGGCAATACAGGTAGAGCAGGAAATGCTGCAAGTGTTGAAAGCAGCAGATGATTTGCTGCCGCTGCATTACTGGAATATTACTGTGGAGGCGGAGCGTATCATGTATAAGACTTGGAATTTGAGTCGCCTGAAACGCCAGATTCACGGGGAGATGGTAGATGCAGAGGAGGTAGAAGAGCTTTATCGACTGCAATAAGTCGGAAAGTTTGATAGGCCAGTTCTATTTTTCGTTCACGCATCGTATAGTGTGATGAGGTGAATAAGATGATGTCTTTGGTATTATTGCTGGCAGGACTGGCTGTGTTTTTTACTATTGCACTAAAACTGCGGATGCGCAGCAATGCTTATTGGCGTGAGGAGACCATCAGCAGCCCTCTGGCTGAGGCAATGAGCCAGTTGGTAGGAATTGCCGGAGGGATTTATCTATCATTGGTGATGCTGGTTAGTTTTTTGGGCATCGAAATGCCGCAGAAGGTTAATTTTTTAGATATGCTTCTGGACCCGCTGGCGCTTTTATCAATTTTGCTGGCATGTCTGCAACCTCTTGTACTTTTATGTTTGCGGCGGATACTATCAGAAAGGGGACGATAAACATGGATTGCGGGACCATACGGCTCAGCGATTTGGTAGGCAAGAATATTGTAAATATTTATGATGGTGTACGATTGGGTGTGATTTATGAACCGAATCTTTCTTTTGATTCTGAGACAGGGAAAATTGAACAGCTTTATCTGGGTGGGCGTAATGGATTTACTGGGATGTGGTCGGAAAAACACAGTTTGCAGATTCCCTGGTCCGCTGTGCATAAAATCGGTCAGGAAGTTGTGATTGTGGATATGGGGCAGAGTCCGATGCGGTATAAGCGTAATCTGTTTTAACGCTTTTGTCTTTTTTCTTTGAATTTTTAATTGCAGATATACTAATACTTGTATTATAATAAAGCATAACTATTTTTAGTAGGAGGAACCATTGTGACAGTAACAAGTACATCAAATTTTATTCAGGCAATCATTGATGAAGACGTAGCCAATGGCGCGCAGGATATATATACTCGTTTTCCGCCGGAACCAAATGGTTATTTGCATGTAGGTCATGCAAAATCCATTTGTCTCAACTTCGGTTTGGCAGAACGAAACCACGGCCGGTGCAATCTGCGGTTTGATGATACCAATCCCGTGAAGGAAGATACCGAATTCGTAGATTCTATCAAAGAAGATGTGGAATGGCTGGGTTTTCACTGGACGGGCAATGTGCATTATGCTTCAGACTATTTTCAAACCTTTTACGATTGTGCAGTCCATTTAATTAAAGAAGGTAAAGCCTTTGTATGCGATTTGACAGCGGAAGAAATGCGGGAATATCGCGGTACCCTGACCGAACCGGGCAAAAACAGTCCCTATCGTGAACGTTCCGTGGAGGAAAATCTGGCTTTATTTGAGGAGATGAAGCAAGGAAACTTTGCCGACGGTGCCAAAGTTTTGCGGGCCAAAATTGATATGGCTTCGCCCAATATCAATCTCCGTGATCCAATCATTTACCGTATAGCCAAGGCCCATCATCACCGTACCGGTGATCAGTGGTGCATTTATCCCATGTATGATTTTGCCCACCCTATTTCCGATGCCATTGAAGGGATTACCCATTCGGTGTGTACGCTGGAGTTTGAGGATCACAGACCATTGTATGACTGGGTATTGGACAACTTGATGGACTTTGCTGCTTTTCCGTCTCGCCCTCATCAGTATGAATTTGCTAGATTAGAGCTGAACAACACCATCACCAGTAAACGCAAACTGAAAAGATTAGTGGATGAGGGGATTGTGGATGGCTGGGACGATCCTCGTATGCCTACCATTTCTGGAATGCGTCGGCGCGGTTATACACCGGAAGCTATTCGTAATTTCTGTGATATGATAGGAGTATCTAAGAGCAATAGCAAGGTAGAATTCCCTATGCTGGAGTATTGCTTGCGGGAAGATTTGAATCAAAATGCTCCCCGTGCTATGGTGGTGTTGGACCCTCTGAAAATCACTATTACCAATTATCCAGAGGGACAGATTGAATATCTGACTGCGGAAGTCAATCCCAATCAGCCGGAAAAGGGCACGTATCAGGTGCCCTTTGGCAGAGAAATTTATATTGAGCGGGAGGATTTCAGAGAAGAAGCAAATAATAAATTTTTCCGCTTGAAACCGGGTAAAGAAGTGCGGCTAAAATATGCTTATATTATTCAGTGTGATGAAGTGATAAAAGATGCCGAGGGCAACATTGTTGAATTAAAGTGCAGCTATGATCCCACGACCCGCAGCGGGATGGAAAATGCTGCTCGTAAGGTGAAGGGGACGCTGCACTGGGTAGAGGCCTCCACTGCTTTGGATGCAGAGGTGCATATGCTGGACTTCTTGTTATTGCCGGAGCAGGGAGACGGGGATTTTATGGAATATTTGAATCCTGATTCTTTAGTAGTAAAAACAGGCTGCAAGGTAACTCCTGACATGAAGGATGCAAAACAAGGAGAAACTTTTCAGTTTTTGCGCAATGGATATTTCTGCGTAGACAGCAAATACTCCACGCCGGAGCATCTGGTGTTTAACCAGACTGTATCCTTGAAGGGTAGTTATAAACCAGAAGAAAAGTAAAAAAATAGGAGATAATATCTGAGATAAAGTTTCTGTTATCTCAGATATTTTTCTATTTGTTTGCTGCACATGTGCATCATGCAGTAAAAAGTTTGTATTGATAATTTGAGAAAGGAAACAAGAGCCATGGAAATCATGAAAATTTATGAAAAAATTGATCATACCCAATTAAAACAAACCGCAGATTGGTCGTCTATCCAAAAGTTATGTGATGAAGCGATAGCGGGCGGCGCGGCCTCAGTCTGCATTCCGCCCTGCTATGTGGCACAGGTGCGCGCTTATGTGCAGCGGCAAATTCCTATTTGCACAGTAATCGGCTTTCCCAACGGGTATCAGACAACAGCAGTAAAGGTGGCGGAAACGAAGGACGCAATTGAAAATGGTGCGGATGAGATTGATATGGTAATCAACTTGTGCGATGTGAAAAACGATAGCTTTGACAAAGTAGCTGAGGAAATTCGGCAGTTAAAAAAAGTTTGTGGTTTTCGGACCTTGAAAGTTATTGTGGAAACGTGTTGTTTGACCAAGGTAGAAAAAATAAAGCTTTGCCAAATTGTAACAGAAGCCGGAGCTGATTATATCAAAACCAGCACTGGTTTTGGAAATGCCGGCGCAACTGTGGAAGATGTTCGACTTTTTCGAGAATATACAGGAGAAAATGTAAAAATCAAAGCAGCAGGAGGCATTCGCGATATAGAGACAGCCGAAGCTTTGATTGAAGCCGGTGCGGATCGTTTGGGCAGCAGTGCATTGTTAAAGCGATAGAATAGCATAAAAATATAAAGGGTTGCAAATATGATGAGACGTATATTTTTTGTAGAAGATGATTTGAATTTAATTACTGGTTTATCCTTTGCGTTAAAAAAACAGGGGTACGAGCTTGTTATTGCCAGGACAAGCGCTGAGGCAGAACGGCTGTGGCAGGAAGGAAACTATGATTTAGTTATTTTGGATATATCGCTTCCCGATGGATCAGGATTTGATTTATGTGAAAGAATACGCAGTACATCCAAGGTGCCCATTATGTTTTTGACTGCAGCAGATGAAGAGACTGATATTATCATGGGGCTTGATATTGGTGGCGATGATTACATCACCAAACCCTTTAAGCTGGCAGTATTTTTGTCCCGCATCAATGCAATTCTGCGCAGAAGTGAAAATTTCAATCAAGCTAAAACAGAATTGTATTCCAATGGCATCCGGGTACAGTTGCTCAAGGGAGAAGTTTATAAACAGGGAATACCTATCGAGTTGACTGCAAGTGAGTATAAGCTGTTATGTCTGTTTATGGAAAATCCTGATATTGTGCTCTCGCCAGAACAAATATTGAGTAAGCTTTGGGACTGCGACGCAAATTACATAGACAATAATACGCTGACGGTCTATATTCGTCGGCTGCGCACGAAGATTGAGGACAATCCTGCTCTTCCGAAAAATATTGTGACTGTTCGTCGTATGGGTTATAAATGGAATACTGTGGATTGAGGTGCGCTGTGAAATTATTGGTAAATCAAAAAACAAAATTTCTTTTTTTCAGTGTACTGCTGTTGATGGCGATATTTACACTGTTTTCTGCTATCTGCATTAAAGCGGCGTTAAATAATGCAGCGGTTTATGTGCTGGTAATTTCTATAGCTATGGAAATTTTCATTTTAGTGATTTTTTACTGGTATCTTAGGGGACAAAGTACAATCGTAGAGACAGCCATTGGACAGATTGATGACTACATTTCAGGAGATCATGATGTACGCATTTCCTGTGATGAGGAAGGGGAATTATATCTCCTGTTTCATAAAATTAATTCTCTGGCAGCAATTTTAAATGCCCATGCTGAGAATGAGAGACGTTCAAAAATATTCATGAAGGAGACGATTTCTGATATTTCTCATCAGCTGAAAACGCCTTTGGCGGCATTGAATATCTATAACGGTATTCTGCAGGAGGAGACGGAGAAGATGCCGGTTCTCAAAGAATTTACTTCTTTATCCGAACAGGAGCTTGACCGAATCGGGACGCTTGTTCAAAATCTATTGAAAATCACTAAGCTGGATGCGGGGACGATTGTGTTGGAGAAGAACTTTGAAAATCTGGCGGAAATGGTGTATTCTGTTGAAAAGCATTTTGTTTATCAGGCCGAGCAGACAGGAAAGACGTTATCTATATCCGGCGATGATAAGGTTGTCCTGCTATGCGACAGGAGTTGGCTGACAGAGGCTATCAACAATATTGTGAAAAATGCCTTTGACCATACAAATGCGGGAGATACAATAGAAATTGTTTGGAGAGAACTTGCTTCAGTGATTCAGCTTACTATTCGGGATAATGGCAGCGGTATTCATGCGGAAGATTTGCCTCATATCTTTAAACGCTTCTATCGCAGTCGTTTTTCTCAGGATGCACAAGGGATTGGGCTGGGACTTTCTTTGGCAAAGGCGATTATCGAAAGCCATGGCGGAACCATTGAAGTGGACAGTGAACTGGGAGTCGGCACAAGTTTTACGATGAATTTTATAATTCCTACAAAATTGTAGGCTGTACGTCATCTTGTGGTAGGGTTGATATGATACTCTTTCTATATCAAAAAAGAAAGAGGGGTAGAACCAAATGGATTTATTAAATGTTGAAAACCTATCTAAAATTTATGGGAAAGGAGATACAAGTGTATATGCCTTGAAAGAAGTAAGCTTCTCTGTTCCCAAGGGTGAATTTGTTGCTGTTGTCGGTGAATCAGGATCAGGCAAAAGTACTTTACTGAATATGATTGGCGCATTGGACACACCCACTTCTGGGAAGGTGTACATTGACGGCAAGGATATTTTTTCTATGAAAGAGCGTAACCTGACAATTTTTCGGCGCAGAAATATTGGTTTTATTTTTCAGAGCTTCAATTTGATTCCCGAATTAACTGTGGAGCAGAATATAATTTTTCCTGTACTGCTGGATTATCAGAAGCCCAACCGAGCATATTTAGAAGAATTACTGACAGTACTCAATCTCAAAGAACGCCGTCATCATCTGCCCAGCCAATTATCCGGCGGCCAGCAGCAGCGCGTGGCAATCGGACGTGCGCTGATTACCCGGCCAGCCTTGATTCTCGCCGACGAGCCTACAGGAAATTTGGACGCGCGGAATACCAGTGAGGTGATTTCACTGCTCAAGGAAGCTTCCAGACTCTATGAGCAGACCATCGTTATGATTACCCACAGCAGAAGTATCTCTCAATCTGCGGACCGGATTTTACGCGTATCCGACGGCGAACTGACCGATTTTGGGAGGTGCCGGGAATGAAAAGCTACCTCAATCTTATTTCGATTTCTGCCAAAGCGCGTAGAAATCAGAATCGCATGACGATCCTATGTATTATTATTTCTGTTTTGTTGGTGACGACGATTTTCAGTGTTGCCGATATGATGATTCGGATGGAAAGTGATTTTATGCTGACTAAGCATGGGAATTGGCATGTCTCTATTGAACAAGTTTCGCAGGATATTGCAGAGAATATCAAACAGCGCTCTGACGTTGCAGCGCTGGGTTGGGCGGAAACTTTCAATGTAGATTGTGATGCGCCCTATTATATTGGCGACCGAAAAGCGGTGCTGTGCGGAACAGATGAGACCTATATGACTCAGATTGCCAATGGTGTATCGGAAGGTGTTTTTCCGCAAAGTAAAAATGAAATTATGCTTACAGAAAATGCAAAGCTGGTTTTAGATGCGAAAATCGGAGATGTTTTTACGTTGTATACGCCAGCAGGGGAAACGGATTTTGTCGTATCCGGTTTTGGCACTGATGATAAAGAATATTATCAGGGGCAATTCTATGCGTTAGGTGTTACCATGACGCGGGAGGCTTTTGAGATGATAATGGAACAAAATGGTTTGCTAAACTATGCTCCCACTTGCTATATTCAATTTCAGGATGCCGCAAAAGCTGCTGACGCAATTCCCCAATTAAAAGCGCAATATTCCTTCACCGACAATTTGATTTCAGAAAATACTGGCGTGATGGCAATGGCGGGAAAAAGTAACAATGAATCAATGAAAAACATTTATGGTATTGCAGCCATGTTATTCTTTTTAGTTCTTTTTGCCGGTGTGTTGATGATTTCCGGCAGTATGAACAGTAACGTAGCACAGCGAATTCAATTTTTTGGAATGATGCGTTGTATTGGCGCAAGTAGGCAGCAGATTATTCGTTTTGTTCGACTGGAGGCGTTGAACTGGTGCAAGACAGCGGTTCCCGTTGGATTAGCCTTTGGTACAGCTATAAGCTGGGGGCTCTGCTGTTGGCTCCGTTATGGTATTGGCGGAGAATTTGCTGCAACGCCTGTATTTAAGTTCAGTCCTATCGGGCTTACTTGTGGCGCTGTCGTTGGTGTTGTAACGGTTCTTCTGGCAGCAAGATCCCCTGCTAAGCGCGCGGCCGGAGTTTCTCCTGTCATGGCGGTCTCAGGCAACGCAGGTGATCCTCGCTCGCTACGGCATGGAGCGAAACATAGCTTTGGCAAAATAGAGAGCGTGCTGGGTGTGCATCATGCAGTAGCTCACAGAAAAAATTGGATTTTGATGACAGCTTCTTTTTCTCTTAGCATTATTTTGTTTCTCAGTTTTTCAGTGGGAATGGACTTGGCCTATGCGTTACTTCCCAGCCTGCGTTCCTGGCAGCCTGATGTAACGCTTTGTGGATATAGAAATGCGCTGGTATTGGATAGGAACCTTACAGAGAAAATTACTGCAATACCCGGTGTGGCTCAAGTTTGGGGCAGCTCTTATATGAACCATATTCCCGTGACTTCCTCATGTTCTTCTGTGGACCAGGTCAATTTAGTTTCTTATGATACGTATATGATGGAATATGCCAAGGAAAGCATTTCGCAAGGCAATATTTCAGCGATTACCGGAGATGGCAACAAGGTCATGACTATCTATAATCGAGATAATCCGCTAAAGGTAGGGGACACCATACAACTGGTGGAAACAGAACTTGAAGTTGCCTGTGCATTGTCTGATGGGCTGTTTTCCGCTGAACGAATTGTGATTTGTCCTGAGGAAATTTTTGACCGTTTGGTAGGCGAACAAAAGTATAATCTGATTGGAGTGCAATTTGCTAACGATGCAGATGAACAGACAGTGAAACAGATAGCAGAGCTTGCTGCACCAAATGTTATTTTCAGCGATGACCGTGAAAGAAATAAAGAAGATACTGCTACCTATTTTGCAGCGAGAGGCGTGGTATATGGTTTCCTGATTATTATTGCTCTGATTACCATTTTTAATATGCTTAACAGCATTTCTATGAGTGTGTCCGCACGGATTAAGCAATATGGCGCAATGCGTGCAGTGGGTATGGATGACAGGCAGCTTACACGAATGATTTCAGCGGAGGCAGTTACTTATGCAGTTTCTGGATTGTTGGTTGGGTTGTGCATAGGAGTTCCTCTCAGCAAATATCTCTATACCCGTTTGATTACAGAGCATTTTGGGGTTGCGTGGTCCGCACCGGTGGGCTTGTTGCTGATCATTGCAGTATTTGTACTTGCTACTGCTTTTGCTGCAGTATATGCTCCGGCAAAAAGGATACGGGCAATGGCCATTACAGAAACCATCAATGAATTGTAATAAGCCAGATATAGGCTTTTGATGTAAAATGTTGAATAAGAACCGGTTCCTAAAAATCAGAAAGTCGTGAATGTTGGGGAACCGGTTTTTTATGTTAATTAAGGTAAAGCCAACACAGGTTTTTATGTAATTATTTTATGAAATCCTTCTATTTTGCAGGATTTTTTCTTTCTTTCAAGGAAATTTTGTAAAGAATAAGATGCTGTGAAGTTGCTTTTCTGTGAAAAATTTTTATGATATAATGTAGCGACTGGACAGAGTTGTGAGAAAAAGGAGAGAACGATTTATGATGTTTTTTGGAAATTCACTGACCAGTATGGTCGCTACCTTGTTGGCTGTGCTTATGGCAATCACTTTTCATGAAACAGCCCATGGGTATATAGCATATCGTTTGGGAGATCCTACGGCGAAAAATCAAGGCCGTTTAACCTTAAATCCCATTGCTCACTTGGATCCCATCGGCGCTTTGATGATGTTCGTTTTTGGTTTTGGCTGGGCCAAACCGGTGCCGGTAAATCCGTTTTATTTTGAGGGCGACCGCACGAAAGGCATGATGCTGGTGTCGGTAGCAGGTCCGCTGACCAATCTAATTATTTCTTTTGCTGCATATTTTATTTATGTGGCAGGCAGTGGTTTTGCTGCGATTCCTTTTTTGTCTATCTTTCTGAGTACGACAGTGACCTTGAATATCTATCTGGCAGTATTTAATTTGATTCCCATTCCGCCGTTAGACGGTTCAAAAATTTTGGCCGGTTTATTGCCGAAGGCAACTGCCTATAAATTTTTGAACACAGTGGAACAGTATGGATTTTTGATTTTGATGCTGCTAATTTTTTTCAATATTACAGATATGATCATGGTGCCTGTTGCTAATGTGATACTCAGCTTTTTTACTTTTATTTTACAACTGATTTTCTAGTGAGGACGGCAATGGAAGAAATTAAAAAGTATGAAATTCATTTGGACAACTTTGACGGACCTTTGGATTTGCTGCTGCATTTGATTGACAAAAATAAAATGGACATTTATGATATTCCTATTGCAGTGATTACTGAGCAATATTTGGCATACTTAGAAGAAGCGCGGGAGATGGATCTGGAAATCGCCAGCGAATTTTTGCTCATTGCGGCGACTTTGTTAAATATTAAGGTGCGGATGCTTTTACCAAAGCAAAAATCAGATGAAAACGATGCAGATAGCGAGGAAGATCCCCGCGCTGAATTGGTGCGCAGATTGGTAGAATATCGATTTTATAAAGAAACGGCGCACATGCTGCAACAGAGAGAACAGCATGAATGCACCTATATGTTAAAGCCGCATGATGTTGAAGCTTTGACCAGTCAGTTGGAACCGGGAAATCCTTTGGAGCATGTAACAATGCAGCAATTGATGGAAGCTTTTTTACAGGCGATGGACCAGGTCCAGGGGGAGAAAGAGGTACATCAGTTGACGTTGTCCCGCGAAGAATATCTGGTTGAAGACAGCATTCTGCAAATTCGGCAAAGACTGCAAAAGGAACATAGTATTGAATTTGCCACGTTGTTTCAGCGTAAGGATAGAAAACGCAAAGTCATTACGATGTTTATGGCGCTTTTAGAATTGTGTCGGCTGGGAGAATTGTCTTTTCAGCAGCAGGACAATTTTGGCGCATTGTGGATTTTCCCCCGACAACCTAACAATGAGGTGAAGTAGTTGCAGTATCAGTATGTAGAAAAGATTCGGGCCGTGGTGGAAAGCTTGTTGTTTATCACCAATGAACCCTTAACTACGGCGCAGCTGGCCGAGTTGGCCGAGTTGGAAGAAAATGATGTGATGGATGTATTGGACTGGTTGATAGAGGATTACAGTGACGCATCAAAAGGAATTTGTGTGATGAAGCTGGGAGATGGCTATATTATGGCTATCAAGCAGGATTATCTGCCCTATGTGGAAAAACTATACCGGCCGCAAATGAATACACTGTCTATGGCAGCTTTGGAGACGTTGGCCATTATTGCGTATAAACAGCCGGTGACCCGCAGTGAGGTGGAATTGGTTCGCGGAGTAAAGGCAGACAAAATTATTCAGAATTTAATTGCAAAAGAGCTGATCGAAGAACGGGGACGCAAGGATGCGCCGGGCCGTCCTATTCTATATGGAACGACTAGAAAATTTTTGCAGTATTTTAATATCGAGAGCTTGGAGGATTTGCCTTCCAATGATCTGCTGCAGTTGGATTTAGAACAGGCAGAAACTTTGGTAGCAGATGAGTTGGAGCTGCTGGATATGGCAAGGAAGGACGAGGATGTGTGATGTCTCTTTCTGAAAAGGGATATAATATGTGTATTGTGTTTTTCTGTCGGGAATAGTATAATAAAACGGTAAAATTTGCATATAAATAAAGGATGTATATTGTAAATAAACGATACAGAAGAAATCGCAGAGGATTATTTCATGCGCAAACGATAGATAAAAAGGTGATTATTGGGGGGATCTTCTATGTGCGGGATCGTAGGATATGTCGGGAAAAGAAATGCAGTCAGCGTTTTGCTTGATGGGTTGCAGAAGCTGGAATATCGCGGCTATGATTCGTCGGGAATTGCAGTTATAGAACAGGCGCAGATTGTTGTAGAAAAATCAGAAGGAAAGCTGGCAAATCTGCGGGATAAAATAAAAGACATGACTCTGGAAAGTGGTATCGGGATTGGGCACACGCGCTGGGCTACGCATGGACGGCCTTCTGATGCCAATGCACATCCGCACACCAGTCAAAATGGGAAATTTGCCGTTGTGCATAATGGTATTGTAGAAAATTATTTGGCGTTGAAGGAAAAATATTTGGCAGGGGATCATTTTACATCGGAAACAGATACCGAAGTGGTTGCCCATTTGCTGGAGAAGTTTTATAATGGGAATTTTGCGGAAACTGTCATAAAAGTATTGGATGTATTGGAAGGTGCTTATTCGCTGGTGATGATATGTGCGGATGAGCCGGATAAAATGATTGCCTGTCGTAAAGACAGTCCTATGGTATTAGGCGTAGGAGAAGGGGAGAGCTTTATAGCTTCTGATGTATCTGCACTGTTGGCATATACTCGTAGCTGTATGTATATTGAAGAGGGCGAGCTGTGTATTTTGACACAGGATGGAATTACCATTAAAAATCATGCGTTGCAGCTAGTGGAGAAAGAAATTCACACCATTACCTGGGATGCAGAAGCGGCAGAAAAGGGCGGTTTTGAGCATTTTATGCTCAAGGAAATTTTTGAACAGCCGGAGGCTTTCAAAAGGACGTTGTCTGGAAGACTTCACGGGAATCAGGTACATTTTGACGAGTTCTCTTTGACAGCAGAAGAAATTAATCAATGGCAGAAAATTTATATTGTGGCTTGCGGTACTGCATACCATGCGGGGTTGGTGGGCAAGCAGGTGATAGAGAAACTGGCGCGGATTCCGGTAGAGGTGGAAATTGCCAGCGAGTTTCGGTATCGGGATCCCATGATGGATGAACACACTTTGGTGATTGTGATCAGCCAATCGGGAGAAACGGCAGACACCGTGGCGGCGCTAAGAGAAGCGAAAATGCATCATTGCAAGGTATTAGCGATTACGAATGTAGTCGGCAGCGCCATCGCCAGAGAGGCGGATTATGTAATTTATATCTGGGCGGGTCCGGAAATTTCAGTAGCATCCACGAAAGCTTATACCACAATGCTGATAGCAGAATATTTATTGGGTGTATATCTGGCACAGCAAAAAGAAATGGCCAATCTGGATGAGCGGGCGGCTATTTTAGAAGGACTACAGCAGCTTCCGGAAGTTTCAGCTAAACTGTTAACCGAATCATATCTGGCTGAGGTTCAACGTGCTGCAGAACGCTATGGAATGGCAGAAAATATCTTTTTTATCGGTCGTGGCATGGATTGGGCTATTGCTTTGGAAGGTTCTTTGAAGTTAAAAGAAATCTCTTATATTCATGCGGAGGCTTACGCTGCTGGAGAATTAAAACACGGTACATTGGCATTGGTGACAGAAAAAACACCAGTTATAGCTATTTGTGTACAGAAAAGTACCTATGATAAGACGGCGTCAAATGTAAAAGAGGTAAAAGCCAGAGATGCCAAGGTCTTGGCGATTATCAACGAGGGCGATACCCAAACGGCGAAGTTTGTTGATCAGACGATGGAAATTCCCAAAATCAACAATTTTGTTATTCCAGTGCTGGCAGTGATCCCGTTGCAGTTGATTTCTTATTATATCGCTAAAATTCGTGGATGTGAAATCGACCAGCCACGTAATTTGGCAAAGAGTGTAACAGTTGAGTAAAGGCACATAAAAGAATGACATCTCTTTTTTGTTGAAAATCCGGAGGGCTCCATAGAAAAATGGAGTTTTCCGGATTTTTTATACGCTTATAGTTTAAGAAAATTATTGACATTGAGTTGACTCTAAAGTATATAATAAAGTCAATTGAAAAAAGGAAAAGGGAGGGAAACTTTATAATGACAATTAAAGAAGTTTGTGAAAAATATAATATTAGCGCGGATACATTACGCTATTATGAGAGAGTTGGAGTAATACCTTCTATAACTCGTACCAAAAGTGGTATTCGTGATTACACAGAGCAGGATTTAGGTTGGGTAGAAAACGCAATTTGTATGCGAAACGCAGGACTTTCTGTGGAAACATTGGCAGAATATGTGCGATTATTTCAGGAAGATGACGATACTATTCGAGCAAGGCGGGAGCTGCTCATGGAGGCGAAGGAGGAAATCACTGTTCAGCTTAAAAAATATCAGGAAACAATAGAACGATTAAATTATAAAATTTCTCGCTATGATGAAGCGATAAAAACAGGCATACTTACATGGGATGTCACAGAACAATAGATGAGAAAAGTGTATTCGTTTTTCAGCTTTTTAATTTCTTGCTCTGAATCCAAGCAAGTGAGGTATTGCATTTTCTGTATTCCTAGTATATAATAGGGATATCGAGGTGTTATCAATGAAAATATCAACCAAAGGGCGGTATGCATTGCGCCTGATGTTGGATTTAGCCCAATACAGCAATGAAAATGAATATGTGTCAATCAAGAAAGTTTCACAAAGGCAAGATATTTCAGAAAAATATTTAGAGCAGATTGTAGCGCAATTGAGTCGTGCCAATTTTGTAAAAAGCATACGGGGTGCCCAAGGCGGATATCGTTTAGTGAAAGCACCGGAGAATTATACAGTAGGAATGATTTTACGGCTTATAGAAGGTAATTTGTCTTCGGTCAGTTGTTTGGAGGATAATCCAAATAAGTGTCAGCGCTGTAATAATTGTGTGACGCTAGAGGTTTGGCAGCAAATCAATGATGCAGTGGATAGTGTGATTGATAATATTACTTTGCAGGATTTAGTACAAAAACAACAGGCAAAAGCACGAATCGTCAAATAGTATGAATATGAAAGTATTGGAGCAGTCTTTTGAACAGGCTGTTCTTTTTTATAGTTGAAAATTGTGTTTCAATTCACAAAATTAATTTTAATGAATAGTAATATGGAAAAAAGACACAAAATAGATTTTTATATGATGACTAAAAAAGAAAAAAGGATAAAATAAGTAATAATTTTTTATTGAAAAGCATAGTACATTATTATAAATAACTATAAATAGTCATGATTTTTCTCTATAACCAAAAATTATGATGCCATAAAAAAGAATAATATGAAAAATTAAAATTCCTTAACACTCAAAAATGGCTTAATGAAGCCTATACAACAAATTTTGTGCTAGTGTTCACTAAGAACTATAGACTTTTGTTTTTTGATACTATATAATGAGACTTAGTTTAAGATCTACATGTAGTAGTATATGTAAGAAAAAGGAGAAAAGGGAGAGTGGTACTGTTGACGCTGAATGAAAAACAGAAACGGAATGAAGAACTGAACAAAGAGTTCCTCAGACGCAGCGGCGTAAATGTTTCCAAGTGCTATCAGTGTGGAAAATGTTCTGCTGGTTGTCCTGTGGGCGATCATATGGACATTCCGACCAACAAAGTAATGCGTTTGGCACAAATGGGCCTGATTGAAGATGCATTGAAGAGCCATGCAATTTGGCTGTGCGCTTCTTGCACAACTTGTACGACACGGTGTCCAAAAGGGGTGGATGTTGCGAAAGTAATGGAAACCCTGCGTATTATGGCAAAAGAACATGGTTATATTGCAGAAAAAAATGTGGATAAATTCCACAGTGTATGGATGGGAATCATCGGAAACATTGGCAGAATGTACGAGCCTGCTCTGATTGTTGGCCGTAACTTCTCTACCGGGAAACTGTTCCAGGATACTTCTTATGGTGTGCCATATATCACTAAACAGAAGCTGAAACTGATTCCATATAAGTCTAAAAATATGGCTGAAATTAAATCTCTGATTGCTAAAGCGGAAGCGATGGATCGAGAAGAAAGGGGTAATAAATAATGGATTATGCATATTTTCCCGGATGTTCTCTGGAGTCTACAGGGATTGAGTTTCATATGTCTGCAAAAGCAGTGGCGCAAGCGCTGGGGATCAATTTAATTGAAATCCCAGATTGGAATTGCTGCGGAGCCAGCAGTGCACACTCCAGGGGCCATTGGATTTCTTTGGCTTTGCCTGCCCGCAATATGGCAATTGCAGAAGCCGCTGGCCTAGATGTGGCCATTCCATGTGCAGCCTGCTATGGCAGAAGTAAAAGAGTGGAGTTGGAAGTAACACAGTCCAAAGAAACAAGAGAAAAAATAGAGGAAATTATTGGGCGTCCTTATACAGGAAAAAGCAAAGCTAGAAATTTGACAGATATTTTGTATCGTGATCTTGGTCCAGCTAAGATTGCAGAAAAAGTAAAAAAACCTCTGAAAGGTCTGAAGGTTGTGACATATTACGGCTGCCTGATGGTTCGTCCACCAGAATTGGCCTGTGATGATGTAGAAGATCCTATCAGCTTGGATGAGATTATGACAGCTTTGGGTGCAGAGGTTATTCCATGGGGTTTCAAGACAGAATGTTGCGGTGGAGGTTTGACTGCTTGTCGTCCTGGCGTAGGATTAGATATGACAGAAAAAATTCTGGATGCTGCCAGAAGATCAGGCGCAGATTGTGTTGTAACTGCTTGCCCAATGTGCCATTCTAACTTGGATATGCGTCAGGTACAGTTGAACAAAGCAAATGGTACGACAAATATGCCGGTATTCTTTATCACCGAATTAGTGGGTGTTGCTTTGGGCATGGCAAATAAAGACTTAGGCATTAATCGGCATTTTATTCCGTCAGAAGCAGTTCTGACGAAAATCGGAAAAACCAGTGAAGGCGGTGAAGCATAGTGGAAAGAGTTGGGGTATTTATTTGTCACTGCGGCTCTAATATCGGCGCGGTTGTCGATTGTGCAAAGGTTGCAGAAAATGTAAGAAATTATCCTGGTGTTGCTTTCAGCACAGACTACAAATATATGTGTTCTGAACCTGGACAGGAAATGATTCAGAATGCAATAAAAGAGCACAATTTGAATCGTGTAGTTGTAGCTTCCTGTTCTCCGCGTATGCATGAAAAAACATTCCGTGCTTGTGTGGAAAAAGCAGGCCTGAATCCATATATGTTTGAAATGGCAAATATTCGTGAACATTGTTCATGGGTACATGCGGGTAAAAATGAAGAAGCAACAGCAAAAGCAACGGACTTGGTAAAAATGGCTGTTTCCAAAGTATGCAAAAATGAAGAACTGGAAAAGGGACATGCGCCTGTTACCAAACGCGCTTTGGTTGTAGGTGGCGGTATTGCAGGGATTCAATGCGCATTGGATATTGCAAACAACGGTTACCAGGTAGATATTTTAGAACGGACTCCATCAATTGGCGGAAAAATGTCTCAGATTGATAAAACATTCCCGACAATTGACTGTTCTGCTTGTATTCTGACACCAAAAATGGTAGAAGCGAGCAGCCATCCTAATATCAGTCTGATTACCTATTCTGAATTGGAACATGTAGATGGGTATGTAGGAAACTTTGAAGTAACCATTCGGAAAAAAGCGCGTTCTGTTGATATGAAGAAATGTACTGGATGTGGTACCTGCATGACTAAATGTCCAGGCAAAGCAGATGATGAATTTAATATGAATCTGCGCAAACGTACAGCAATCTATACGCCATTCCCACAGGCTATTCCCAATAAACCAGTTATCGACCGTGTAAACTGTCTGAAATTTAAAAGCAGAGAAAATGGTAAGGATGTATGCGGGATTTGCTCAAAATTCTGCCCTACGGGTGCCATTGATTACGAACAGGTAGATGAATTAGTAACGGAAAAATATGGTGCCATTGTAATGGCTACCGGTTATGAACAGTTTGATCATAGCGTGTATGGGGAATATGGTTATGGTAAATATAAAGATGTCATTTCTGGTCTGCATTTTGAACGTCTGGTAAATGCATCTGGTCCGACCCAGGGTCATATTGTGCGTCCTTCTGACCACAAAGAGCCTAAAACTGTAGTTATGGTAAAATGTGTTGGTTCCCGTGATCCAGAACATGGCAAGAGTTATTGTTCCAGAACCTGCTGTATGTATACTGCAAAACAGGCTACCATGATTCGTGACCATTGCCCTGACACAAAAGTATATGTATTCTATATGGATGTACGTACTCCGGGCAAGTTATATGATGAATTTTACAACCGTACCAGAGAAGAATATGGCGTAGAATATATTCGCGGTCGTGTATCCAAAATTTATCAGGAAGGCGAACAGCTGATTGTAAAAGGGGAAGACACCTTACTGGGTCAGCAGGTGGAAGTAGCTGCCGATTTGGTTATTTTGGCTGATGCAATGATTCCAAATCCTGATTCTGAGCATATGGCACAAATCGTAGGAATTGGTTATGATAAAGATGGTTGGTTCACAGAATCCCATCCAAAGCTGGGTCCTGTAGAAACCCATACTGCAGGTGTATTCCTGGCAGGTGCTTGTCAGGGACCGAAAGATATTCCTGATTCTGTAGCGCAGGCCGGTGCTGCTGCTGTAAAAGTATGTGCATTGTTGTCCAAAGATCAATTAGAAACCGAGCCGACCGTATCGAAAATTGATACAAAAATTTGCTCTGGCTGCGGACTGTGCGTACCGGTTTGTCCGTATAAAGCAATTACGTTGGAAACTATTCAAGAACGCAGAGCAGGCAAAACAATTGAACGTCTGGTTGCCAATGTAAACAGCAGCCTGTGTCAGGGATGCGGTGCTTGTACCGTAACTTGCCGTTCTGGTGCAGCAAATCTGAAACACTTTACAAACGCGCAAATCTTAGCGGAGGTGGATGCATTATGTCAAACAATTCTGTAGAAAATTTTGAACCAAAAATTCTGGTTTTCGCTTGCAACTGGTGCACTTATGCCGGTGCTGACTTGGCTGGCACTAGCCGTCTGCAGTATCCACCAAATGTGCGGGTGTTGCGTGTGCCATGTTCCTGTCGTGTAAATCCACAGTTTGTGTTACGCGCATTTCAACGGGGTATTGATGGCGTGCTAGTGGCTGGATGCCATCCAGGGGATTGCCACTACACAACAGGAAACTATTATACCCGCCGTCGTTTCTTGTTAATCACTCGTATGATGGATTATATGGGTATTGATTCCCGCCGTTTCCATACAAGATGGATTTCTGGTGCAGAAGGTCCCAAGTTCCAGCAGGTAGTAACAGAAATGATTGAAGAAGTAAAAGCAATCGGTCCCAACGATAAGATGCGTGATGATATAGAAATAGATGTAAAGGCGGTGGAAACAAATGAGTGATATCCAAAGTGAAATGAGAGCAGTTGCCAAGGAATTGTTGGAGTCTGGCGAAGCAACTGTGGTTATCGGCTGGGAAAAAGGTACGATGCCGTATAATTCCACACCGGTGATGATCCGTTCTGCTGCTGAAGTGGATAAGCTGATTTGGGATGAATACTGCCAGCAAAATCTGAGCCCTTACCTGATTGATTTTATCTACACAGAAGATAAAGTAGCGATTTTTGCCAAAGGCTGTGATACGAGAGCTTACAATCGCTTAATTCAGGATAAACGTATCACTGCGGATAAATGCATTATTATCGGCGTACCGTGTTCTGGGATGAAGAATGCCAAAGCTGCAGCTCGCTTGCCGGAAGGTGCAGAAGTACCTATGGCGAATGCCTGCAAAGAATGTCGTTATCCAAATCCTGTCGTATTTGATCGTAAGATTGGTCAGGATGTTACACCTTGGTGTACTGAAAAGAATTTTGCTGATGTAGAGGCAATCGAAGCTATGGGGCAAGACGAAAAGGCTGCATTCTGGCAGAGCCAGTATTCAAAATGTATTCGTTGTTATGCATGTCGCAATATTTGTCCTGCTTGCAACTGCACCAACTGTATTTTTGATCAGAGTGCTTCTGGTTGGCAGAGTAAAGATATTAATGCGTCTGAAAATGAGTTCTACGGCGTAACCCGTGCATTCCATGTAGCTGGTCGTTGCATTGAATGTGGGCAGTGTGAAATGGTTTGTCCGTCTGACATTCCTATTATGCTGATGAATAAGAAATTTATCAAAGATATCGACACACTCTTTGGTGCTTATGAAGCAGGGATTGAAACAGAAGGGCCAACTCCATTGAGTCATTATGAAGTATCTGACCCTGAAGAATTTATGTAAAGGAGGCGGTTATTGTGAAGACTATTGAAAAAGCAAAATTAGACGGATTTTTAAGTCAGCTGGCACAGCAGTATCGTGTGCTGGTTCCAGTTGATTACAACGGCCTGACACAGTTTGCGCCATATAGTCAGGTGCAGGAAGGCGTTTCTAAATTATATTTTGATGGCAATGTAACCGTATCTCCCAAAACAGTGTATCTGCCTCAGTCAGAAGCAATGTATAAATTCCGCGCGCAGGGGAAAAAACTGGCTATCGAAGAATTGCCTGAATTGGATAAACAACAGGTAGTATTTGGGGTACGGCATTGTGATACGAAAGCAATTCAGTGTCTGGATAAAGTATTTTTGGATGAAAAATTTGAAGATCCTCAGTATAAAAATAAAAGAGAGAATACGATAGTATTTTCTTTAGCGTGCAACAATCCAAAAGCTACTTGTTTCTGTGAATCTATGGGAGTAGATCGTGCTCATGCAGAAGCGAGTGTTGCTGACGTGCAGGTATATGATTTCGGAGACACATATGGTTTTGAAGTTATTTCTGACAAAGGAAAAGCATGTTTGGATGCTGTAACTGGTTTAGGTGAAACAGAAAGCAAGCTGCCTGATCAGAAGCCACAGACTATTAAATTTGATCCATCTGGTCTACCAGAAAAATTGAAAGGAATGTTCGAAGATCCAATTTGGGATTCCTATCAGTTTAAATGTTTAAATTGTGGTACTTGCACCTATATCTGTCCAACTTGCCATTGCTTTGATATCAATAACAAAATCCGTGGTGAAGTAGGTATGAAATTGCGTACATGGGACAGCTGCATGTTTAATGAGTATACTTTGATGGCCGGTGGTCATCAACCTCGTGCAGGTAAAAAAGAAAGAGTACGCAATCGTTTCTTACACAAACTGCAGTATTTCAACGAAAAACATGGTATGTTCCTGTGTATCGGTTGTGGACGTTGTGTGGCAAAATGTCCGGTAAATCTGGATATTACGAAATTTATTCAACAGGTAATCGGTCAATAAGGAGGGTTTTTTGTGAAAGTAGCTTCTGCAAATGACGTAAAGCGAATTAATAATTTGGTCCCAAAAGTAGGCGTTGTGCGAGAAATTTTGGATGAAACACCAGACGTAAAAACCTTCCGCATCAGCACGCCGGAAGGAGAGAGACCATTTACTCCTATGCCTGGTCAATTAGGGATGTATTCTATGCCAGCAGTGGGTGAAGCAATGTTTTCCGTAACCAGCTATGGTGATGATTATATTGATATGTCCATCAAAAAATATAACGATGGTGTATTGACTAGTGTATTGCACGCAATGGAACCAGGACAGGAAGTGGGGATTCGTGGGCCGTATGGCAATGGTTTCCCTATCGAACAGTTCAAAGGAAAAGACATTGTATTCATTGCCGGTGGGATTGGTTTGGCTCCGGTAAGAAGTCTGATTTTATACTGTATGAAAAACAGAGAAGATTTTGGCAAACTGACCATTATTTATGGTGGCCGCAGTAAGGAAGATTTGTGTTTTAAGGAAGATTTATTTGAAAACTGGCCGAAAGTTCCGAACACAGAAGTGTATGTAACTATCGACCGTCCACAGGAAGGCTGGGATGGTCATGTAGGGTTTGTGCCAGACTATGTAAAAGAAATTGCACCAAATGCGCAGATTGCTGCCGTATGCGGTCCTCCAATTTTAATAAAATTAACATTGCCAATTTTATCGGGTATGGGCTATCCTGATGAAGATATTATCACGACATTGGAACTTCGCATGAAGTGCGGAATTGGTAAATGTGGCCGTTGTAATATTGGTTCCTGTTATGTTTGCTTAGATGGTCCGGTATTTAGCCAAGCACAGTTGAACAATATGCCGAAAGAATATTGATCTCTAGTTGGATCACACATAACTTTGCTGCAGGACGAATCTTATGATTCGTCCTGTTTTTTACATAAAAAGTCAGTAAATAAAGTACAATGAAAGATGTTTGCTAAATAGGCGGGAGTACAAATGGAAAAACAAAATGATAGAAAAAAGAGGATATGGTTTTTACTTATCCTAGGAGTGGCTATTGGTTTGATTTTACTGTTGGGTGGACGTATGGAATTTCATACTGAATTGGAGCGAGAAGTACGGCAGAATGTATTCTTAGGTTATGTTGAAAATATTCCTGCTCCAGATAAGGGATGTGTTGTTATTACAGCGGAACGATATCCTTCTTGGTGTCAGGGTGTTTGTGAGATTGAAACGCAGACAATATCTTGGGGAAAAGACAGTGGGCAGTGCGTTGGCATATTTGCCGACGTGGTCTATTATGAGAATCGGTATGAATTGCGCAATTGGTTTAGCGGCCGCTTATTAAAGAGAAAATCAGAGTATTATTATAAATTGGATACCCCGTTGCAGTTGCGTTTTTTAGAGGAAGGAAGAAAGCCAGAAATTGATATCGGAGAAATTCGGGCTGTAGATTATGATTATACAGCGTATAAAGGTAAATAGGTTTTGGTAGCGTGGCAAAAGGATTTGTAGTAGCGGTTGTATTGCTTCCCGCCGATAACAGCTTGCCTGTCTGGGTTTTCTGTAGGAAATGAAAGAGAAATTAAGAAACGACAGAAAGTTATCCATGATATAGATAACCTTCTGTCGTTTCTTGATAAAAAGTAGTTTATAGAATTGCATTATAAAGTGAAAGATTCTTCAGGCTGCAGTACAGTGCAGGGAATTCCATAGTTGAGCAATTGATTGGAAAAGAAATTTTCGTTTTGTTCAATCACGGGGAACGTATTGTAATGCATGGGAATTACATGACGGGCATGTAATGCACGGGCTGCCAGCATAGCATCTTTTGGATCCAGGGTGAAGTTGCCGCCAATTGGCAAGAGCGCTAAATCAATGCGATTGGCAGTTCCCAATAAAGTCATTTCATGACTGAGTCCGGTATCTCCAGCGTGATAAATTGTTTTACCATCTATTTGAAGTAAAAAACCAGCTGGATTTCCCATGTAGATAACCTGCCCATTTTCCTCAAGACCAGAACTGTGCAAAGCAGGAGTCATTTTTACGTATCCAAAATCAAATTGATAACCACCGCCGATATTCATACCGTGGCAATTCCTGATCCCTTTGTTCTTGAGATAGGTTACAATTTCCGGTACGCAAATGACCAAACAGCCAGTGCGCTGTGCAATCTGCACAGTATCACCGATATGATCCCAGTGCCCGTGTGTTAAAAGAATGACAGCAGGCGATATTTCATCGGCAGTAATTTGGGCCAGGCGATTTCCGCTGAAAAAGGGATCAATTAATAAATGGGTGTTATTTTCTGTAAAAATAGAGAAGCAGGCGTGTCCATGGAATAAAATTTGCAAAAAAAGACCTCCCTTATATCAACCTAGTGCTACTTTTTCTTCAGTTTTTTTTTACCAGACTGTCTAACGTAATTTGCCATTGCTGGAAAACTTCTTGTTTTTGCTGCATTCTTTTTTGCTGGATAAACTTTTCCACAAAAAAGAGCTGCTGCGTGTCTAATTGGGCGATTAGTTCCTTGATTGGCAACACGGCGTTGTCCTCATAAATTACTTTAATTTGCATCATACTCGACTCCTTCTTGTTTCTAAATCTTCTAAAAATAATTGGGAAAATGAAGATTAGAATAAATGCTGTATTTAGCATAGCATAAGAAAGGAAGGGATTCTATGCAAAATTTCTGGAAGGAAATTAACGAAAAAACTGCCATAAAGAGCAGCAAAAAACAACTCCTGAAAAGAGGGGGGAAACATCTGCGGGTTGCTGTACATGAAATAATCTGCAGACATCACTCCCAAACACAATGCCCCTATTCAGAAGAAAATTTTGTACTTACATTTTTTTCGGTTCTGGGTACTCTACCCCGAAAGTTTCAACCGTCATTTCTTTAATGATTTCTGGTGTCAACGGTTTGTCTCCATAGCCAGTTTGCACTTCTGCAATACGGTTTACTTCATCCATACCTTCAATTACTTTGCCAAATGCGGCATAAGCGCCATCCAAATGAGGTGCATTTTTATGCATAATAAAGAACTGACTGCCAGCAGAATCAGGATGCATCGAACGTGCCATGGAGATCACGCCAGGTTCATGTTTTAAGTCGTTTTGGAAACGATTTTGGTTGAATTCTCCTTTGATACTGTAGCCTGGGCCGCCCATTCCATTACCATTAGGGCAACCGCCTTGAATCATAAAACCGTAGATTACGCGATGAAAAGTAAGATTATTGTAGAAACCTTTCTTTACAAGAGAAATAAAATTGTTTACAGTGTTTGGAGCAACCTCTGGATACAATTCGATTTTTACAGAGTTGCCACTGTTCATCGTCATAGTAACAACAGGATTTTGAGACATTTAAAAGTCCTCCTCAAAAATATATTTTAATATATTCATCATATCACATAACCTATTGTTTGTGAAATAAAAATTTTTCTATATAACCTAGTGCTTATAAAAAATTTGTTAAAAAATATAAAAAAACTGGATAAAAGGGCAGACAAAGGGCGGAAAGATGTGCTAAAATGAACTATAAATTTGAAAAAACGATTGTTTATAAAAATTGCAAGTTCTTTAGATAGTATGAAAATAATATGGATTATGGAAATGGAGTTGTTGGTGGGGTTGCAGAAGAAGAAAATTGTGGTGGGATTATTGTTATCTTTTTTTAGCTTTTCCGTGGGAACAACTGCTTGGGCAGCGGACGAATTACAGCTAATTATTGACAATCAGCTTTATATGCAGAGCGGACAGCAAACAGGGCCGATGTTATTAGATGATCGTGTATATGTTCCTCTGCGGCTTGTCGGGGAAAGTTTAGGATATCAGGTAGGATGGTCGGAAATAAAACGGCAAGTACACATTGCAGATGTAAATAGCACCTTGAATTTAACCGGAGATGGGGTTCGGGTGGCAGAAGATACACCTGTTACAATTTGGCTGAATGGAGAAGCGTTGGTCGCAGATGAAACTCTGGGGGCGCCTTTTATCGCAGAAAACGGGCAAACAATGGTTCCTCTGCGGTTGGTAGGGGAGGCGCTGCGGTGTAATGTGCAGTGGCAGGACGGCGTTGTGATTGTGGAAAAAAGAGCGGAAATATTGCCGGCTGAAGATGAAAAAGAGCAGAATGAAACTGTGGATGTGAAAAATAAGTATTACACGCTTACTATTCAAGGAGATTCTGTTGCTACGGCAGCACAGCTGAATGATTATTTGCAACGTAAAGAAGATGATGTGCGGGCCATGATGAAACGTAATTATCCTGATAGGGAGTTTTTGCCGTTCCCAGAAAATATTGCAGAACTATATATTGAAATTGGGAAAAAATATAATATCCGTGGTGACTTGGCTTTTGCACAGGCATTAAAAGAAACAGGCTATTTTCAATTTTATGGTTCTGTACAGGATTTTCAAAATAACTTTTGCGGATTAGGGGCCTCAGGTGTAGAAAATACCGGAGAGGAAGCTCTAAACGGTGCAGACCCATACAGAGTGTATTCGTTTCCGGGCTTGCATGGATTATCTTTTTTAACTGTTGCAGACGGAGTAGAAGCACACATTCAGCACCTTTATGCGTATGCTTCAAAGGAACCATTACCTGAAGGGTGTGATTTATTGGATAGTCGATTTGTTTATGTGAAACGAGGGATTGCGGAGCGATGGATAGATTTAAACGGGCGTTGGGCAGTTCCAGGCAATGGCTATGGAGAGAGTATTATTGACGATTACTGGATGCCAGCAATACAAGAATAATAGATTATTTTAGAGATGAGCGTAAATTATGACAGAATAGGTTGTCTATCAGGAATTTCTGTTATATAATATTATTTTCTGGTTAACAAGTTGAGATGGATTGAGGAGGAATACTATGGGCAATGCAAAAGTAGGAATTGTAATGGGCAGTGATTCTGATTTAAAGATTATGCAGGATGCAGTGAAGGTATTGCGGGAGTTTGGAATAGAAAGTGAATTAGTTGTAGCTTCAGCGCATCGTACGCCGTATAAAGCCTTACAATATGCTGAAAGTGCGGAAGAACGGGGTTTGCAGGTAATCATTGCAGGTGCAGGTGCTGCGGCGCATTTGGGTGGAGTTCTTGCAGCTGTGACTACCTTGCCTGTGATCGGTGTACCGATTAATGCCACTGCGCTTAATGGTGTGGATGCCTTGTATGCGATGGTGCAGATGCCGTCGGGTATTCCGGTGGCCACTGTTGCCATTAATGGTGCCAAAAATGCAGGCATTTTAGCTGCTCAAATATTGGCTTGCAGAGAGCCAGAGCTGCGCAGTAAACTAAAAGCTTATAAAGAGAAAATGGCACAGCAGGTAGAGGAAAAGAATAAACGGGTGCAGGAAACGGTGATTGAATAGCAATTATTATAGTACAAGTTCCGTTGATTATATAAAAACGGATTGTAATAAAAAATTAAATATGTGAGGAAGGAAGTTGGGTTTTATGATTGAGCGGTATACGCAGCCAGAGATGGCAAAGATTTGGTCTCAGGAAAACAAACTAAGAATTATGATGGAAGTGGAAGTGCTGGCATGTGAGGGGATGGCTGCCATTGGTCAAATTCCTGAGGAAGCTGCAAAAAATATCAGAGCAAAAGCAAATTTTGATGTAGATAGAGTAAATGAAATAGAAAAAACCACACGGCATGATGTAATTGCCTTTTTATCCTGCGTTGGTGAGTATATTGGCGATGATGCTAAATATATGCATGCAGGGATGACTTCCTCCGATGTACTTGATACTTCAGAAGCAGTACAAATGAAACAGGCCGGCGAGGCAATTTTAGAGCAAATGAAACTATTTACAGATATACTGCGGGAAAAAGCAATTCAGTACAAAGATACTTTATGTATTGGTCGTACTCATGCAGTGCATGCAGAACCAATTACCTTTGGTTTAAAATTGGCTGTATGGTACGAAGAAATGCTGCGCAATATCGCACGTATGGAAAGAGCTATTGAAACTGTAAGTGTAGGGCAAATTTCCGGTGCAGTAGGTACTTTTGCAAATATTGACCCTCGTATAGAGGAATATGTCTGCGAGCATTTGGGACTAAAACCGGAACTGGTTTCCACGCAAGTGATTTCCCGCGACCATTATAATGAATATATGACAACTTTGGCAATCGTGGCCACTTCTTTAGAAAAGTTTATGACGGAAATCCGCAATTTGCAGAGAACGGAAATTTTTGAAGTGATGGAAGAATTCAAAAAAGGGCAAAAAGGTTCTTCTGCAATGCCCCATAAGCGTAATCCAATGACTTGTGAACGTATTTGTGGTCTGGCTCGTGTTATTCGCGGTAATGTAGTGCCCGCATTTGAAAATTCTGTATTATGGCATGAAAGAGATTTGGCGCATTCTTCAGTAGAACGAATTATTATCCCAGATAGTACAACATTATTGTATTATATTTTGAAGCTGGCAATCGGTGTCGTAAAAAATATGGAAGTGCATGAAGACCAGATGATGGCAAATGTAGAGAAAACCTTGGGCCTGGTATTTTCTCAGAGACTGATGCTGACAATCGTAGGCAAAGGCGTCCCAAGAGATACTGTATATCCATGGGTACAGTCCAATGCGTTGCAGGCGTGGGATACCAAGACGCCTTTTAAAGATTTGGTGTTGCAGGATGAAAATATCATGAAATATATTACAAAAGAAGAGTTGGACAATATCTTTGATTACAGCTATCATACTAAAAATGTAGACTATATTTTCAAACGTTGTGGCTTGCTTTAAACAAAGCAGATACATTTAACAGCACAGGAATACAATAAATTGATCATCGGGAGCGAAAAACAATGGAAGTTTTAGAACAGTTATATGAAGGCAAAGCGAAAAAAGTATTTAAAACAGATGACGAATCGCTGTATTTGATTCGTTATAAGGATGACGCAACCGCTTTCAACGGTGTGAAAAAGGGAAGCATCACAGACAAAGGTGTGATGAACAATGAAATCACGACGCTGTTGTTCAATGAACTGGGAAAAGCCAGTATCAAACATCATCTGGTAAAAAAACTGAATGACAGGGAACAATTGGTAAAGGTTGTCAAGATTGTTCCTTTAGAGGTGATTGTACGTAACGTGGCAGCTGGTTCCTTTGCCAAACGTTATGGTGTCGAAGAGGGAACCCCTTTGAAACAGCCTACTCTGGAATTCTGTTATAAAAATGATGCATTGAATGATCCGATGTTAAATGAATCGCATATTATAGCGTTGGGTATCGCTACAGAAGAGGATCTTGCCGTAATTAAGGCGCAGACAGTGAAAATAAATGAGATCCTGAAAAATATTTTTCAAAAATGTAATTTGATTTTAGTTGATTTCAAAATTGAATTTGGTTGGACCACGGATGGTGAAATTATTTTAGCTGATGAAATTTCTCCTGACTGTTGCCGTTTGTGGGATGCGACCACAAATGAGAAAATGGATAAAGACCGATTCAGACGGGACCTCGGCAATGTAGAAGAAGCTTATCAGACTGTGTTGAGCCGTTTGAGACAGGTATTAAACTAAGAATTTTAGGAGGATGGAATCGTGTTTGATGACAGACTGGAAAAAATAAATGAAGAATGCGGCGTTTTTGGAATTTTTGCGCCGGGACGCTCTGTATCAGAGTTAATTTATCTAGGTTTATTCTCTTTGCAGCACAGAGGACAGGAAGGTTGTGGGATTGCAGTCAGCGAAGGCAAAGCCATAAATCACTACAAAAATTTAGGTATGGTGACAGATGTATTCAACCAGTCGACATTAGATAGCCTAAATGGATATTTAGGAATTGGTCATGTACGCTATTCCACTAGTGGACAATCCAAAACACAGCAAAATACCCAGCCTATTGTAGCGCGGTTTCAACATGGGCAAATTGCTTTGGCGCACAACGGAAGTTTAACGAATGCTGCAGAGCTGCGCAATCATTTAATGGAACGGGGTTCCCTGTTTCACACCACAATTGATTCTGAGCAGATTGTTGGCTTGATTGCCAGTCATGGACAGGATGACATGGAACAGGCTATGCTAAAAGCAATGATTGATTTAAAAGGGTCTTACTCCTTAGTAATTATGACGGAGAACAAATTATATGCAGTGCGGGATCCCTATGGAAATCGTCCCCTGTGTCTGGGGAAAATTGGAGAGGACGGTTATGTAGTGGCTTCTGAATCCTGTGCGTTGGATGCGATCGGCGCAACCTTCTTGCGGGATGTAGAGCCAGGTGAAATTCTCACAATTGATGAGAATGGGCTGCACTCTACAAAACTATTTAATCATGAAAAGAATGCACTGTGCATTTTTGAATTCATTTATATTGCCCGTCCCGACAGTAATATTGATGGAATCAATGTAAACAAGGCACGTCGCCTGATGGGAAGAGAGTTGGCAAAAGAAGCACCGTTGGATGTGGATACCGTCATTGCAGTACCAGATTCAGGCACAACAGCAGCAATTGGCTATGCAGAAGAAAGCGGTATTCCTTATACCCAAGGCATTTTAAAAAATCGCTATACTGGCCGCAGTTTTATTATGCCTACTCAGGAAATGCGGGAACAAATGGTAAAATTGAAACTGAATCCAATTCGGGATGCTTTAGAAGGAAAACGGATTGCAGTAGTAGATGATTCTATTGTTCGGGGAACAACTAGCCGTAAGTTAGTGAAGCTGTTGCGGGAATACGGCGCAAAAGAGGTACACATGCTCATCAGTGCACCGCCAGTAAAATATCCTTGCTTTTACGGCGTTGATACAGGAAATCCCGATGAGTTGATTGCTTCAAAGAAAAGTGTGGATGAAATTTGTGAATATATTGGCGCGGACAGCCTTCATTATTTGAGTATGGAAGGGATTCTACGTGCGGTAGAGTGGAGCGGTTGTGGTTTTTGTACTGCATGCTTGAGCGGGGAATACCCAATGGGAACTCCAAATTATGACAATGTGAAAGCAGCTTTAGAATAAAAGGAGATGACAAGGTGATGGCAGAACAGAGCTTGACATACAGCGGAGCTGGTGTAGACATTACAAAAGGAAATCAGGCTGTAGAACTGATGAAACCTCTTGTAAAATCAACTTTCCGTAAGGAAGTTGTTACGGATTTAGGTGGCTTTGGCGGTTTGTTTGCGATTGATAAAGATAAATATGAAGAACCAATTTTAGTTTCTGGCACCGATGGCGTTGGTACAAAGTTAAAAATTGCTTTTGAAATGGGAAAACATGATACTATCGGGATTGATGCAGTAGCTATGTGCGTTAATGATGTATTGGTAAATGGCGCGGAACCACTATTTTTCTTGGACTATCTTGCAGTAGGAAAGTGTGAGCCTGAGCAGGTAGCCGCAGTAGTTTCCGGAATTGCTGAAGGTTGCCGCCAAGCAGGTTGTGCATTGATTGGTGGCGAAACAGCGGAAATGCCGGGCTTTTATCCGGTAGGGGAATATGATGTAGCTGGTTTTACTGTAGGAATTGTAGATAAGAAGAAAATGATTGATGGCAGTAAAATTTGTGCTGGTGATGTGGTTTTGGGATTGCCATCAACTGGCGTACACAGCAATGGCTTTTCCCTGGCTCGTAAAGTATTGTTAGAATATGCCGGCTTAAAAATGGACGAAGAAATTGTTTCTTTGGGTGCAAAGTTGGGTGATGTAATCTTAACTCCAACAAAAATCTATGTGAAAGTAATTTTGGAGTTATTGCAAAAGTGTGAGGTCAAAGGCATGGCACATATCACTGGCGGTGGCTTGTTGGAAAATATTCCGCGGGTACTGCCTGAAAATTGTCAGGTACAGATTGACAGCACCGCATGGCCGGCATTACCTATTTTCCAGCTGATTCAGGAAAAAGGAAATGTGGAAAAACGAGAAATGTATCGTACATTCAATATGGGTATTGGTTTTGTGCTTATTTGTGATAAAGAAAATGCTGCAAAAGTAAAAGAAGCATGTGCTCAGATGGAACAGCCTGTATATGAAATCGGAAATGTGGTCAGCGGTGAGAAAAAAGTGGTTATTGATAAAAGCTGTGAACTGTAAGTAGTGATGCAAAGGAGGAAAGGATTGTTGCAAAAGGAAATAACGTAATTCCTGCGGCAGTCCTTTTTCCAGTTTCTTAGAATAGAAATTAGATATAACTGAATCAGATAAAAAGGGGGGCGGATTATGGGAATAAGAATTGCGGTGTTGGCCTCAGGCAGGGGGTCTAATTTGGTGGCGATTATGCACTCTATCGCGGAAGGAAAAATTGACGGAAAAATTGCGGTAGTACTCAGTGATAAAGAGGAAGCGAAAGCTTTGGAACATGCAAAAAATGCTGGTATTGCCGCATATCATGTAAATCCTAAAGCATACGATACAAAGGAAGCCTATGAAAAAGAATTACTGCGCATTATTGGAGAGGCAGATTGCCAGCTTATTTGTTTGGCAGGATATATGCGTATCTTGAGTCCATATTTTATCAGTCAGGCACACTGCCCTGTGATGAATATTCATCCGGCTTTACTGCCAGCTTTTCCTGGTCTGCATGGACAGAGACAGGCTTTGGAATATGGGGCGAAAGTGGCAGGATGCACTGTGCATTTTGTGGATGAAGGAATGGATAGCGGCGCTATCATCCTGCAGAAGGTTGTTCCGGTATTAGACAATGATACAGAGGATACTTTGTCGGCACGCATTTTGGAGCAGGAGCATAAAGCGTATTCGGAGGCAATTCAATTGTTCTCGCAGGGACGCTTGGAAGTCTGTGGACGCATTGTAAAAGTGAAGGGAGAATAAAACCGTGAAGAGAGCATTAATCAGTGTATCGGATAAAACAGGTGTTGTGGAGTTTGCCAGAGAATTAACAATGTTGGATTACGAAATTGTTTCTACAGGCGGCACTGCAAAGGCATTAAAAGAAGCAGGGGTTGCTGTAACTGGCATCTCTGATGTAACACATTTTCCAGAGATTTTGGAGGGCCGGGTAAAGACGTTGCATCCAGCTGTACATGGCGGAATTTTGGCTAAAGGTACCGCAGAGCATATGGCAGTGTTGGCAGAGCATAACATTACCCCTATTGATTTGGTTGTGGTGAATTTGTATCCTTTTCAGGCAACTGTCGCAAAGCCGGGCGTGACTTTGGAAGACGCTATTGAAAACATTGACATCGGCGGTCCTACCATGGTACGTTCTGCAGCAAAAAATCATGACCGTGTAGGAATTGTGGTAAATCCCGTCCGTTATGACAGTGTGATTGCAGAACTGAAAGAGACAGGAGCATTGAGCTTGGCCACGAAACGGAGCCTGGCATTGGAAGCATTCCAACATACAGCACAGTATGATGCGGCTATCAGTCACTATCTCAGCGATGCTTTTGGTGCAGATCCTTTTTCTGGGGAAATTGCTTTTGGCGGTCAAAAGATACAGGAACTACGTTATGGGGAAAATCCCCATCAGAAAGCAGCATTTTATCGTTCTGGAATTCCTGCCAGCGGCACAGTGGCCAATGCCAAACAGCTGCATGGCAAAGAATTGTCCTACAATAATATTGTAGATGTGGATGCAGCATGGCAGTTAGTGAATGAATTTGTACAGCCGGCGGCTGTTATCATAAAACATACCAATCCTTGCGGAACTGCCATCGGAGAAACATTGGCCGAAGCTTATCATCGTGCATATGAGGCGGATTCGGTATCTGCTTTTGGCGGAATTATTGCAGTAAACCGTCCCATGGATAAAGCTACTGCAGAACAAATTGTGACGACCTTTATGGAAGCTGTGATTGCGCCGTCCTTTGATGAAGAAAGCTTAGATATCTTGCGTACCAAGAAGAATTTGCGCTTGTTGGAAATTGGAGAAAAAGTACCTAACAATGATATGTGGATTGAAAAGGTAAGCGGCGGATTCTTGGTACAGGAATTAGATAATCATGTTCTAAAAGCTGAAGATGTCAAAGTAGTTACGGAAAAAGCGCCGACGGCAGAGCAGATGAAAGAACTGATTTTTGCGTGGAATATTGTAAAGCATGTAAAATCCAATGCAATTGTGGTGACAAAAGATGGTCAGAGCCTTGGTGTAGGGGCAGGTCAGATGAATCGCGTAGGATCTGCCAATATTGCATTTGAACAGGCTGGAGAAAAATGTAAGGGCGCTGTATTGGCTTCCGATGCTTTCTTTCCATTCCGTGATACTATTGACGCAGCGGCAGCAGCAGGAATTACCGCAGTAATTCAGCCTGGCGGTTCTGTACGCGATCAGGAATCCATTGATGCTTGCAATGAGCATGGGATTGCAATGGTATTTACCGGTGTACGTCATTTCAAACACTAAGCAGCTGAATTTTGTGGAGGGATAACATGAACGTATTAGTAATTGGCAGCGGTGGCAGAGAACACGCTTTAGTTTGGAAGATCAGTCAAAGCCCTAAAGTAGATAAAATATTTTGTGCACCAGGCAATGCAGGTATCAATCAATTGGCAGAATGTGTGAATATTAAAGCTGACGATTTGGACGGGCTTTTGGAATTTGCACTGCAAAATCAGATTGACTTGACAGTAGTAGGGCCGGAAGTACCGTTGACATTGGGTATTGTAGACAAATTCCAGGCAAAAGGACTGAAAATTTTTGGCCCCAGCGGAAAAGCGGCAGAGATCGAAGGCAGTAAAACCTTTGCAAAAGATCTTATGGCAAAATATCATATTCCTACTGCAAAATACGGGGCGTTTACCGATGCTGCAAAGGCAAAAGCATTTTTGCAGGAGGTAGGTCTTCCTTGCGTAGTAAAAGCGGATGGTTTGGCAGCAGGCAAAGGTGTGCTGATCTGTGAAACCAGTGCAGAAGCAGAAAGCGCAATTGATGATATTTTAGTGGACAACAAGTTTGGGGATGCGGGAGGCCGCGTGGTAGTGGAAGAATTTTTGACAGGTCAGGAAGTCAGCATGTTGGCATTTACTGACGGTAAAACGGTAGTTCCCATGGTTTCCTCACAGGATCATAAACGAATTTGGGATGGCGACAGAGGATTAAATACTGGCGGAATGGGTGCATATTCTCCGGCTCCGGTCTATACAGATGCGATAAACGCCATTGTAGTGCCGCAGGTGTTGGAAGCGACAATTGCAGCCATGCGTGCTGAAGGTCGCCCCTTTGCAGGTATTTTATATGCTGGTTTGATGCTTACAGATGACGGTCCAAAGGTATTGGAATTCAATGCACGGTTCGGAGATCCGGAAACTCAGGCCGTGCTGCCTCGGTTAAAATCCGATCTGGTAGATATTTTTCTGGCAATTATTGATGGCCGTTTAGATGAAATGACAATTGAATGGCATGAGGAAGCCGCAGTGTGCGTTGTGATGGCATCGGGCGGCTATCCAGAAAGCTCAGACAAAGGTCGCGAAATAACCGGCATGGAAGAAGCCAGCGCCACCGGTGCCATTGTCTTCCATGCCGGCACGAAAGAGGCAGACGGCAAGATTGTGACCAATGGCGGTCGTGTTCTGGGAATCAGCGCTTTGGGAAAAGATATTGCCCAGGCGATTGCCAACGCATATCAAGGTGTAGAAAAGATCAAGTTTGAAAATATGCAATATCGTACTGATATTGGCAAAAAAGCATTTCTATAGGAGGATGGAATCTGTGGCAACTATTTATCGTTTTTTTGTAGAAAAACGCCCGGGTTTCGACATTGAAGCACAAGGGCTGTTAGCTACTTTACAGGGCTACCTGCATATTACAGGGCTGACGGGATTGCGCATTTTTAATCGGTATGACGTGGATGGTCTGACAGAAGACAATTGTGAGGCAGCCGGTCGCCTGATTTTTTCCGAACCGCAGTGCGATGAGCTGTACAGAGAAGAATTACCGAAGATTGCCGGAGAACATACCATTTTTGCAGTGGAATCGTTGCCCGGTCAGTATGACCAGCGCGCTGACTCTGCCGCACAGTGTGTGCAGATTATTACCAAGGAACGTCCGGTGGTACAGGCTGCAAAGGTATATGCGTTCTTAGGCGAGATCAGCAATGCAGATTTGCAGAAAATGAAGCAGTACCTGATCAATCCGGTGGAAAACAGAGAGGCATCATTGGAGAAACCTGATACTTTAATCAGCGCAGTGGAAGAACCGGAACCCGTTTTTTATCTGGATGGATTTGTAAACGCGGACGATTCCCAGCTGGACGTGTTGCGGCAGCAATACGGACTGGCGATGGATTTGGGAGATTTGCGGTTTATGCAGAGCTATTTCCGCGATGAGGAAAAACGAAATCCGACCATCACAGAATTAAAAATGATTGACACGTACTGGTCCGATCATTGCCGTCATACAACCTTTATGACGCAGATTACCGATATTACCTTGGATGATCCGCTGGTAAAGGAAAGCTATGAGGAATATTTGGCCGCCAGAGAAGAAGTGTATGGCGAACGGGCCAAAACCAGACCTATTACGATGATGGATATGGGAACTATTGCTGCAAAAACCTTGAAAAAACGCGGTATCTTGAAGAATCTGGATGAGAGTGAAGAAATCAATGCATGCAGCGTAAAGGTAGATGTAAAGACCGATAAAGGGACTGAAAAATGGTTGTTCATGTTTAAAAATGAAACCCACAACCATCCGACAGAGATTGAACCCTTTGGCGGTGCCGCTACCTGCCTGGGCGGTGCAATTCGTGACCCGCTGTCGGGGCGCTCTTATGTTTATCAAGCAATGCGTGTGACCGGTGCAGCAGACCCGCGCAAGCCATTGGAAGAAACTTTAGCTGGAAAATTGCCGCAGCGCCGTATCACAACCACCGCAACACAAGGATATTCCTCCTACGGCAACCAGATTGGTCTGGCAACAGGCTTAGTGGATGAGTTGTATCATCCTGGCTATGTTGCAAAACGTATGGAGATTGGTGCCGTGTTGGGTGCAGCGCCAATTGAAAATGTTGTGCGGGAAGTCCCCGCTCCCGATGATGTGATTGTGTTATTGGGCGGTCGCACAGGGCGTGACGGCTGCGGTGGAGCGACAGGGTCTTCCAAGAGTCATACAGAGAAATCTTTGGCTACCTGCAGTGCAGAAGTACAGAAAGGGAATCCGGTAGAAGAACGAAAGATTCAGCGCTTGTTCCGCCGCCCGGAAGTCAGCAAATTGATTAAACGCTGCAATGACTTTGGCGCCGGCGGTGTGTCGGTGGCAATTGGAGAATTGGCAGCAGGCTTGCACATTTATCTGGACCGCGTACCAAAGAAATATGAAGGATTATCTGCTACAGAGTTGGCAATTTCCGAATCGCAGGAACGTATGGCAGTTGTATTGGCTCCGGAAAGCTTAGAGCAATTTATTGCTGCTGCTGAGAGTGAAAATCTGGAAGCAACGGTTGTGGCCTATGTAACGGAAAATCCTCGCCTGGTCATGGAATACGAAGGCAATACCATTGTCGATCTGAGTCGTGCCTTTTTGGATTCCGCAGGGGATAGCAAGCATACTGCTGTCAATATTGCGCCATTCCCGGCAGCAGAAATGACAGAGCCTGTAGAAGATTTTGATGCGGCATCTGCGCTGAAAGAAATGCTTGCGGATTTGAATGTTTGCTCCAAACGGGGAATGGTAGAATACTTTGACAGTACCATCGGAGCCGGCAGCGTATTGATGCCTTTTGGTGGCAAGACGCAGTTGACCCCTACCCAGTCTATGGCGGCAAAAATTCCTGTATTAGATGGTGAAAGCTATACTGCATCTCTCTTTGCTTATGGCTTTGACCCTTATATATCTGAAAAGAATCAGCACTTAGGTGCGATGTGTGCCGTGACCGAGTCTCTGGCTCGTATTGTGGCTGCCGGAGGCAAAACAGAGGATTGTTATTTGACCTTCCAGGAATATTTCCCCAGCTTACGCGGGGATGCCAAACGCTGGGCGATGCCTGTATCGGCTCTCTTGGGCGCATTTAAAGCACAGATGGCCTATGGCGTTGGTGCCATTGGCGGAAAAGATTCCATGTCCGGTTCCTTTATGGATTTGGATATTCCGCCGACATTGGTTTCCTTTGCTGCTGGTACGATTGATTCGGATAAGGTTGTATCTCCCGAATTCAAAGCGGCAGATCATGAAGTATATTTATTTGCAGCGCCTTATGATCAGAACGGTCAGCCAAAGATGACTGCAATCAAAGAAATGTGGCAGTTGGTGAACAATGCCATCATGGAAGGAAAAGTTGCAGCTGCCTGGGCGTTGGGAAAAGGCGGCGTGGCAGAAGCTGTATTTAAAATGGCGCTGGGAAATCAAATTGGTTTCAGTAGCCTGGACAGCATTTATCTGCCGGTCTTGTTTGAGAAAAATTATGGTGCCATTGTAGTAGAGGCAACTGCGCCCATCAATGGTGCAGTGTTGATTGGCCGCACCATTGCCCAGCCGAAAATTGTGTTGGGAGACGCCAGCATCTCCCTGGACGAATTGACTGCTATATGGGAAGGTACACTGGAGGATGTATATCCAACTCGCACAGAAGATCATGGCACAGTCAAAGCATACAGCTTCACAGCACGTCCTGACTACACAGCAAAAACAAAAATTGCTCGGCCAAAAGCAGTTATTCCCGTATTCCCAGGCACAAACTGCGAATACGATACGGCCCGTATCTTAGAGCGGGTAGGGGGACATGCAGAGATTGTCAATGTTGCCAATCTGACGCCGGTTATGCTGGAGGATTCCATTGCCCGTATGGAAAAGGCTTTAAAGGACGCACAGATGATGATTTTCCCCGGTGGCTTCTCCTTTGGGGATGAACCAGAAGGCTCAGGGAAATTTATTGCCGCTTTCATGCGCAATCCTATTTTGACACAGCGCATTCATGAGCTGCTATATAAAAATGATGGTTTGATTTTAGGAATTTGTAACGGATTCCAGGCTTTGATCAAATTAGGCTTGGTGCCTTATGGTAAAATTGTAGATACCGATGCTTTCAGTCCGACATTGACCTTCAACCGGATTGGCCGTCATCAGTCTCGCTATGTGACAACTCGGATTGCTTCCGTGAAATCACCATGGCTTTCCAAGGTGGAAGTGGGAGATCTGCACACCATTCCAATTTCCCACGGTGAAGGGCGGTTTGTGTGCTCAGACAGTTTACTGGAACAATTGGCGGCAAACGGTCAGATTGCTACCCAATATGTAGATTTCGCCGGAATGCCATCTATGGATGTGGCACATAATCCAAATGGTTCCTGCATGGCGATAGAAGGGATTTTGAGCCCGGATGGACGTGTATTTGGGAAAATGGGGCACAGCGAACGAATTGGCACCCATATTGCCAAAAATATCATCGGAGAAAAAGATCAGAAAATCTTTGCAGCCGGCGTAAAATATTTCCTGTAATAGTTGTTTGTTGCAGGAAATCCTATCAAGAAGTGATCGTTACACAATCAAAGCAGAGTCTGCCTGAAAAGGAGGGCTCTGCTTTTTTGTAATTGGTGTCTGAGTATAATAAAAATTGTTTCATAAAAACCAATAGTTTTCTATATATAGGAATATTTTAAAGGTGCGATTGTTTTTGCAGCGTGATTACACAGGAAAAAATATTGACAATGCCATAATCATAAAGGTATACTATAGTCTATAGAAAAATCTAAAAAAGCATACTTTTTGGAACAATATATCTGTACAAACTATTTAGTGGATATGTAGAGTGTGAACTCTATATATCCATTTTTTTATGCCCAAATTTTGTTTGAAAAAAGTATGCAAATTAGGATTCGCAAAAATGCAGAAGCAGAATGAGAAAACGGGACATCTGGAGAAAAAGGTGGAAGACAGGCATGAAGATCAAACTTTATATCGCAAGCCACAAACCAACCTACATTCCAGAGCATCCGCTCTTGATTCCGCTGCAGATTGGCACAGCATTGCATGAACCCATACCGGATATGCTGCACGATGATACCGGTCCAAACATTTCAGAGAAAAATCCTCGCTACTGTGAGCTGACCGGACAATACTGGGCCTGGAAGAATGAACAGGCAGACTATTACGGATTTTATCACTATCGCCGTTACTTTACCTTTCGGGCAGCGAAGCGCCCCTATCTCATCTATGACCGACCCGATGGGTCCACCTTAGAGTGCATGGGATATGAGTCGAAGCAGATGGAGCAATTAATCAGCCAATATGATTTACTGGTGCCTCAGGCGGAAGAGATGTATGAGACAGTCAGAGAGAACTATCGCCGCGCACCCTATCACGACATAGAAGACTTACAGCTGATAGAACAGATTATAAAGGAACGCTATCCTGAATATACTCAGGCGATGGAGGAGTATTTTCAAGGGAGCAAGCTATATCTGAAAAATATGTATATCATGCGAGACGGATTGTTTCAGCAATATTGCAGCTGGCTTTTCCCTCTATTGGAAGAGTTCGATTGCCGCAACGATTGGGACAAATACAGAGGAAATCCGGTGGCTTTGCGGGTAGACGGTTATCTGGCAGAACGGCTCTTTGGCGTTTGGTATACCTATCTGAAGCAGACAGCAGAGGTAAAAAGTTGCGAATTACCTCGCATTCACTTTGCTCATTTGGACGGTGGTAAAGGCACGCTGCAGACCATGAAGTTAGTGAATGCGATCCTGCCGCCGGGTACCCGACGGCGCAGCCTGATAAGTAGAGGGGCAAGATTTGTGTTGAAAGAGAAAGCCAATCACGAATTGCGCATGAATTGAGAAAAGAAGGAGTATTGGAATGGAGTTATTTCCCATTACCTTGCCAAAATCGAATATTTGTACAGAAACAGAACTCTATTACCGCAGTAGTCAACCGGTGCAATATGAAGAGCAAAGTGGGCAGCTTACGTTAAAAGAAAACACCGTGTTGACGTTGGATACCTATTTTAATTGTTTTTCCTATCAGAAATATTTACAGTATACCAATGCACGCATATTGGAAGTGCATCTGAAGATACAGGGTGAAGTTCAGCTGCGGTTGATCAAAGCGGAACAAAAAGACAAAAAAGTACAGCATACAGTGCTACTGACGCAGCAAGTGCGGCGGGAGCAGATGGAAGCAGTGACCTTGCTCTATGATTTCAGTCAGGAGAAAGGTACTGGTTTTTTGTATTTGGAAGTAACAGCTTTGTCCCAAGAGGCGGTACTGGAGTTAGGCTATTATGGCAGTCCCATACCAAAGGAGCAGATAAACCCCACAAAGTTAGCGGCAGTGATTTGTACCTATAAGAGAGAGAACTATGTAAAACGGAATCTGCAACATTTGAATGAGACGATATTCACAGATAAACAGGATATCTCTGAATATCTGGAAGTGTTTGTGGTGGATAACGGTAAAACGCTGGACAGACAGGAAATTGAGACAAAAAAGATTCGTCTGTTCTCCAATAAAAACTGTGGCGGCAGCGGTGGCTTTACCCGAGGTATCATTGAGGCCTTACGGCGCAAAGAGGAATTCAGTCATGTACTATTGATGGATGATGATATTTTGTTAGAAAGCAATGTCTTAGTTAAAACGATTCGTTTTCTGCAGATACTGCGGTCAGAACATTTAGATTTAGCCATCGGTGGCAGTATGCTGCGGTTGGAGCAAATGAATGTGCAGCATGAAGCAGGTGGAAAGTGGACAGGGTACAAAGTAAAGACCAGCCGAGCCAATATGGATTTACGCCGAGCGAAAGATTTGTTGCAAAATGAGCTGTTTGAGCAAAATGATTTTTGCGGCTGGTGGTATTTGAGCATTCCTTTGCAACTGATAAAAGAGAATAATTTACCGATGCCATACTTCATTAAAAATGATGATATTGAATATGGCTTGCGTGTTACAAAAAAGTTGGATTTTTTGAATGGAATTGGCGTATGGCATGAGCCTTTTGAAAAAAAATTGAGCTTACCGCTAGAATATTATTATATGCGTAATATTCTAATCACCAATATGATACATGAAGAATCCGTTCGGAATAGTATATATATGTTAATACGGCGTGTGGGAAAATGCATGATGAGGAGAAATTATTCGGCGGCAAAAATTCCGTTACAAGCAGTAAATGATGTTTTGGCAGGTTTTGAGCATTTTTCAAAAGTTCAATCTGATTTATTTCATCAAGAGTTGATTTCGATTTGTAGTCAGTATAATTTGCGTAAGAAAGAAAAAATTGGATTTATAAAAACAGGAACGATATTGCTTTGGTACTGCATGAAGTTGTTTTTGAGATATCCAAACGCAAAAAAAGACTATCGAGCTAGATATCAGGAAGTGTGCAGCAATAAAAATTGGTGTAGATTATTGGAGATTTATTAGAATTATGAAGTTATTCCATTTATATAAACAATATCAATTCGTCTTTACCGAACTGGTAAAGCGTGACTTTAAAAAGAAATATAAGCGCAGTGTGCTGGGGATGTTGTGGAGCATGTTGGCTCCGCTGTTCACCTTATTGGTGATGAACTTTGTATTTGGACACTTTTTTGGTCGTACGCAGGAAAACTACACCATTTACCTGTTTTCCGGCTGGCTGATCTTTCAGTATTACAGCGAGGCAACGAATAGCGCTATGAATTCATTGATGGCCAATGCAGGGATTTTCTCTAAAGTAAAAGTCCCCAAATATTTATTTCTGTTTTCTAGGATTACTTCCAGCAGTATTAATTTCTTTCTGGTATTGATTGTCTATTTTATTTTTGTAATTGCCTATGGTCTGCCTATTACATGGAAGTTTATCACATTACTGTATCCCATTGTTTGTATGTTCATTTTGATTTTGGGAGTAGGTCTGATTTTATCAGCCTTGTTTGTATTCTTTCGGGATGTGCAGTATCTCTATAGTGTGTTTACCACGGCGCTGATGTACTTTACGCCTATTTTTTATACGGTAGATATTATGGGGGATAAGATGAACATCTTTTATCTGAATCCGCTGTATCTGTATGTAACGTATTTCCGTGATGTGGTGATTAGCGGAACTATTCCATCTATGGCGTTTCACGTATATACACTGTTGTATTCGTTGATTTTTTTTGCCATAGGCTGCTGGATGTACAAAAAATATAATTACAAATTCCTGTATTACGTATAGGAGAAAAACAATGATAGATGTAAAAGATGTATCCGTCCGTTATATTATGGGCGACTTTAAGGACATTGGGATCAAAGAATATCTGATTCGCAAAGCCAAAGGCCAGATGATGGTCAAAGAGTTTTGGGCATTGCAAGATGTGAGCTTTCATGTGAACAAAGGAACTCTGCTGGGCATTATCGGTTCCAACGGCTCTGGGAAATCGACCATCTTAAAAGTGCTGGCGGGGATTATGCCGCCCACTAAAGGTAATATCACAGCCAATGGCTCCATTGCACCATTATTGGAATTGGGCGCGGGCTTTGATGGGGATTTGACGGTAAAAGAAAACGTTTACCTTCGGGGAGCTATGCTGGGCTACACAAAAGATTTTGTGAATGAGGAATATGAGCATATCATAGAGTTTTCTGAGCTGAGAGAGTTTGAGGATGTAGCTTTTAAGAAGCTCTCCAGCGGTATGAAGAGCAAGCTGGCCTTTTCATTGGCCAGCAGAGTCAATCCGGATATTTTAGTGTTGGATGAAGTATTGTCAGTTGGGGATATCGGTTTTCGGAAGAAGAGCGAGAACCGTATGCGAGAGATGATGAGCGGCGGCACTACCACTATATTGGTATCCCACTCTATGGCACAGATTCGGGAGATGTGTACCCAAGTGGTCTGGCTGGAAAAAGGCGAGATGCGCGGGATCGGCGATACAAAGCAGATGTGTGATGAGTATGAGAAATATATGAAAAAGTAGCTTAGATGGATAATGAATATTAGGAGGTGTTAGTGATTGGGGAAGTTTAAGACCTTTTTGAAGAAATATTTACCTGCCTCATCAAGGACAACCAATGGAAGACTGGATATTTTAGAATATGAATTAAAAAAAATTAGTGATCAACAATATATTATTAATGAAAAAATTCAGACTGTTTTATTAGATTTACAAACGTTATCCTTTGAGACGGGAAAATTACAGCAGCGAAGTAATGCAAATGAAAAAAATATATTTGAAATAACTAAGCAATTAGATGAACAGTTTAATGATATGAAAGATATTTTGAGTAATCAAATGGACAAAATTTGTGTTTTGGAAGGTCAAATTGTCGAGAATAAACTTGATATGATTAAAAGGGAAAAAGAACTTGTTAATAAAATTACTCAGATTTGTGAAAAACGTACAAATAAAAGAAAAAACACAAATTTAGTAAAACAAACTTGGGAGTTAGCAGGACTATCTACAGCTCAATATATAAATGAATATATGGCGAAAGTAAACATATTTGAAACACCGGAGCTATTAAGGGAACATGCGGTTTCTCAGTCAAAAATAGAGGGTTTATATCTTGAATTTGGTGTTTTTTCTGGAAAATCTATTAATCAAGTTGCTGGTTTGAAACCTGAAAAAACAATCTATGGCTTCGACAGTTTTAAAGGGTTACCAGAAACTTGGAGGACAGGTTTTCCTGAAAATGAATTTGCTATGGAGAAGTTGCCAATAGTTAAAGAAAATGTGAAATTGGAAATAGGATATTTTGATGAAACGTTACCTGAATTTGTAAAAAAACATTTAGAAAATTGTGCTTATATTCACATTGATTGTGATTTATATAGCTCAACTAAAACTATTTTTGAATTTCTAGAGGACAAATTTGTTGAGGGAACAATTATAGTTTTTGATGAATATTTTAACTATCCGTCTTGGCAAGAAAATGAATTTAAAGCATTTCAAGAGTTTGTAAACGAAAAAAATTTACGATATGAGTATATCGGATATGTTCCAGACTGGGAACAAGTAGCAGTAAAAATTATTTAGTAAATTTTTTAATGGGAAAGAAGGTCTTATAAGGAATATGTTAAGAGATGTTACACAAAATAGAGTTAAAATTCATCAATACATCAATTTTGATAAGAGACCAAAAGATATAAAAATATCTATCATAGTTCCAGTTTATAATGTGGAAAATTATTTGAAAGAATGTTTAGATAGTCTAGTCCAGCAAACATTAAAAGAAATAGAAATTATTTGTGTTAATGATGGTTCTAAAGACGATTCATTAAAAATTTTATTAGATTATGCAAAAGAAGATGATCGCGTAAGAGTTATCGATAAAGAGAATGCAGGATATGGTCACGCTATGAATATAGGGCTTGACAATGCGGTAGGTGAGTATATTGGAATTGTAGAACCAGATGATTATATAAAATTAAATATGTGCAAACGATTATATAAAATTGCTAAAAAGAAAGATTTAGATTTTATAAAAGCTGATTTTTATAGGTTTCGTGGAGAAGGTAAGAATAAAGAATTAATTTATAATCACTTAACTGATAATAGAAATTATTACAATAGAGTTTTAAATCCTCAACAAAATAAAGCATTATTTAATTTGATTATGAATACATGGAGCGGTATTTATAAAAAAAGTTTTTTGGATCATTATACTATTCGGCATCATGAGTCTCCAGGAGCTTCGTATCAAGATACTGGTTTTTGGTTCCAAACGTTTTGTTATGCGACAAGAGTCTATTTTTTGGATGAACCTTTTTATATGAATCGAAGGGATAATCCGAATTCATCTGTTTTTAATAAAGAAAAAATTTATTTCCCTTGCAGTGAATATGATTATATTTACAACATTTTAATTCAAGATAAAGACTTATATGAAAGAATAAAATATGTGTATTCTTTTCATAGATATAAAGGATATATGGCAGCATATAACCGTAGTGCGGATATTTATAGGAAAGAATTCTTACAAAAATTTGCGAATGATTTTAGAGTGGCAGAAGAAAAAGGTGAATTGAATAGGGACTATTTTACTGAAAGTTCATGGAACAATTTAATAATGATTATGGAAGATCCAAGTGAATATTACGTACATGTAAAAAGGATAGAAAATAGAAAAAAAAATAACGAAAAAGAAAAATGTCAGTCGATAAACTTAATGAAACGTTCCTTACGGTGTTTAAAACAAAAAGGATTCAAACATTGTATGATACGGGTTAGAGATGAATTACGAAAATAATATAATAATATATTAAGAGGGATATTTATGAAAAAGGTTTCAGTTATAGTACCTATTTATAATATGGAAGAATATCTAGAAGAATGTTTAAATAGTATAATTTCTCAAAGTTTATTGGATATTGAGATTTTGTGTTTGGATGATGGTTCAACAGATAAAAGTTTAAAAATTTTGCAGGAATATGCCAAAAAAGATGATCGAATCGTGGTGGTAAGTCAAGAAAATATAGGTGTGGGGGCGACAAGAAATCGTGGAATTTCTTTAGCAAGAGGGGAGTATGTTGCTTTTCTGGATCCAGATGATTGGTATCCAGAAAAGGATGTACTTAAAATATTGTATGAAAAGGCAGAAGAAAATGCTGCGTTAATCTGTGGAGGATCCTTTAGTGAATATAATAACGGAATTATAAAGAGTCATTATGATGGAGAATTTGCAAAGTATACTTTTAATGAAGAAAAATTTATTGAATATTCAGATTTTCAGTTTGATTATGGCTATGTCCGTTTCATTTATAAGAGAGTATTTTTAGTTGAAAATTGTATTAATTTTCCCAATTATTTAAGATTTCAAGATCCTCCTTTTTTAGTAAAAGCTATGGTTTTTGCTAAGAAATTTTATGCGATTCCGAATATAGTCTATCGATATAGAAAAGGCCATAAAGTAGTTAATTGGGATAACAGGCGTGTCAATGATATGGTAAGAGGTCATATTGACAATCTAAAAATTTCGAAAGAATATAGATTGGCAACCTTGCACTATAATACAGTACAACGGCTCTCCAAAGAATATAAAAAAGTTATATTAAAGAATTTGAGTATCGAAAATCTAGAATTATTGGAATTATTGATTTATGCAAATAAAATAATTGATATTGATTTATTAAAAGAAGTTGATGGGACATTAAATAGTTATGTACTTAATGAACTAGAGGTCCTTTTTTCCAGTAGTCAAAAAGAACAAACTTTAACTTTAAAAATTAGTAAATTAGAAGAGGATTTAAAACAAATTAAAGATTCAAGGAGTTACAAATTAGCTCAATTATTAGCTAACACGTATAGAAAATTAATGATTCTTAAAAGAAAGGCATAAATGAACATGGATATCTTATCGAAATTAATGCAAAAAGAGGAAAAACTATCTTTGATAGGTCTTGGTTATGTGGGTATGCCAATTGCAGTTGCATTTGCCGAAAAAGTTGATGTAATTGGATTTGATTTAAATAATGAAAAAATAGAGTTGTATAAAAAGGGAATAGATCCGACAAATGAGGTTGGTGATGCAATCATTAAGGCGACGACAGTGCATTTTACATCTGATGAGACAGAATTAAAAAAAGCAAAGTTTCATATTATTGCTGTGCCAACACCAGTGAATCAAGATAAGACCCCTGATTTATCTCCAGTAATCAGTGCAAGTCAAATTTTAGGAAGAAATCTTACCAAAGGTTCTATAGTAGTATACGAATCAACAGTATATCCAGGCGTGACAGAAGAGATTTGTATACCTATATTAGAAAAAGAATCAGGTTTAAAATGTGGACAAGATTTTAAAGTAGGTTACTCGCCAGAACGGATTAATCCAGGCGATAAAATACACAAATTAAATAATATAAAAAAAATTGTGTCTGGTATAGATACTGATTCTTTAAATAGTATTGCAAATGTGTATGAATTGGTAATTGAAGCGGGTGTTTATAGAGCTTCATCAATCAAAGTAGCCGAGGCAGCTAAAGTTGTTGAGAATAGTCAAAGAGATATTAATATTGCGTTTATGAATGAACTTGCAATGGTTTTTGATCGTATGAACATAGATACTAATGAGGTTGTTGATGCCATGGATACAAAATGGAATGCGTTAGGTTTTCGTCCTGGTTTAGTGGGGGGACATTGTATAGGGGTTGACCCTTATTATTTTGTCTATAAAGCTGAAAATTTAGGTTACCATAGCCAGATTGTTTTGGCTGGGCGAAAAGTAAATGATAATATGGGGGCTTTTGTGGCTGATGCATTGATAAAAAAGTTAATTTTAGCAGGCAAAGTTGTAAAAGATTCAAAGGTTGTAATCATGGGGATTACTTTTAAAGAAAATTGTCCAGATATAAGAAATAGCAAAGTTGAAGATATTATTTTACGATTGTCTGAATATGGTATTACACCGCTTGTAGTAGATCCTTGGGCAGATGCTGAAGAGGTACGCAATGAATATAATGTAGAGTTATTAGATTTTGATGAGGTTTTTGATGTAGATGCATTAGTGTTTGCAGTGGCACATAGAGAGTTTAAAAATATAAGTTGGGAAAAATTAGATAGTTTGTATAAAAAGAATTCAAAAAAGATTTTGGTTGATGTAAAGAATATTTTTTCAAATCAAGATTTAAGTAATAGAGAATATCTTTATTGGAAATTATGAGTGTATAGAACATAATGAAATTTAATTATTAAGAAAGCTATAGTCTAATGTAAAAAATTTACAGTTATATGTTTTTTATAACTAGTGCAGTATGATGGAAGATAGCTATATTTTTCCAAATAGCGTTGCCACCAACTTCTATTACTTACAACTGAACATTCATTTTATTGTATTTGTTCCTGCAAAAAAGATAAGTGTGTGTTATATAAATATATAGGAGCGATAATTTTAGTTCAGTGAAACTTTGTAAGGGAGGAGAAACTTTCATGCAAAAAATAACAAAAGCAATCATCCCAGCAGCAGGGTTTGGCACCCGCTTTTTGCCGGCTACCAAGAGTCAGCCCAAAGAAATGCTGCCGGTGGTGGACAAGCCCACCATTCAGTATATTGTGGAAGAAGCAGTGGAAAGCGGCATCGAGGATATTTTAATCGTCATTGGCCGGTATAAGTCGGTGATCGAGGATCATTTTGACCGCTCGGTGGAGTTGGAAATGGAGCTAGAGAAAAAGGGCAAGTATGATATGCTGGAACAGATTCAGGATATCGCTGGGATGGCCAATATCCAGTTTGTACGGCAGAAGACGGCGTTGGGCTTGGGCCATGCGGTGTATTGCGCTAAAAATTTTATCGGCAATGAGCCTTTTGCGGTGATGCTGGGTGACGATATTGTGGATTCACCGGAGTATCCATGTCTGAAACAGATGATGGATTTGTATGAGCGGGAGCAATGCTCTATTTTGGGTGTGAAAGAAGTAGCTCTGCAGGACATTCATAAATACGGTGTGGTGGATGGTAATAAAATCGCTGAGGGATTGTATACGGTGCGCTCTCTGGTGGAGAAGCCAAAGGCGGAAGCCGCGCCATCCAATGTGGCCATTATGGGCCGTTATATCATCACGCCTGCTATTTTTGACATTCTGGAAAAAACAGCGCCGGGTGCGGGCAATGAGATTCAGTTGACCGACGCGTTGAAAACGTTAGCGACAAAGGAAAAAATGCTGGCCTATGCCTTCAAGGGCCGTCGCCATGATGTGGGAGACAAGCTGGGCTTTTTGCAGGCTACGGTGGAGTTTGCCTTACAAAGAGAGGATTTGCGGGGCCCGTTTTTACACTATCTGCAGCAAATTGTCGGAGAATATGAAAGAATATAAATTTTTATTGATGTGAAGTAATAGAGCAGAGGGGGGAAAGATAGATGCATTTTGGCTATATGCGGATACGGACAGGAGAAGAGGGAGAAGACGCTTTGCGTCAACAGCTGTTGACTCTGGTGGATGATGAGCGGTTTTTATTTTCTGATGAAGAGGGCAGGGAACAGCAGCGCAAAAATTATGTATTCCTGTGCAATATGCTGCGTTCCGGTGATGTGCTTTATGTGGATGACTTGTCCAGCTTGGGATGTACGCCGATGCAGATTGCAGCGGAATGGCAGCGACTGATTCACGAGGTCGGCGTGGATGTGGTGGTGCTGAAGGGAGCATTGCCGCTGAATAGTCTTCATTTTAAGGAATTGGGCGCTGTGGGAGAAGAAATGGAGCAGTTGGTGTTGGAGAGCTTGCGGTATGGTGCGCAGTTTTCCCGGCGCAAGGCGCGGAGCAGCGACGCCATTCCAGCAGAAAATCATTTTGGACGCCCTCCTCTGCAGCTGGATTGGGAGTTGTTCCATCGCACAGCAAAGCGTTGGGCTGATGGAGAGATTAGTGTGCAGGAGGCTTGCGCCATTGTGGGCACAGCGCGCAGCAGCTGGTACAAATATGTGAAGGATCATGGCTATGTGCGGGGCAATAAGCATACCAGGAAAAAGACGGAAGAACCATCGGAAATTAAATAAAAGGATTGCGGCGAGGGATGGGAAGTACAAGGTACCATCCCTTTTTGTGTTGCAGCAATATAGGAGAAAAAGAAAAAGGCTATAGGCAAAAAGCGTGGGGATTCATATACTAAAAAGGGGAGGGATGGAGCGTGCAAGCAAACAGAGGTCTCGGCAGGCAGCAATCAGGAAAACCGCATAAAAAACAGATGTCTTGTCAGCAGTGTCGCAGATCCTGTCCGGCAGGGCTGACCTATCTGGGAAATATTTTCTTGCTGGGTATGGCGACGCTGGTGAGCGAGCTGGTGGATTTGCAGGCCGGCAGTGCGCTGGAAGTGTTGCTCGAGCCGTTCCGCAACGAAAATGGAAGTAATTTGGAGCAGGATATTCTGGCAGCAGAAATCGGTGAGACGACAGAAAGCAGCGATCTTTTGGATATTGTGCTAGAGGATGAATTACAGCAAAACGGAATGATATAAAAAATATATGCAATTTGTGTGCTGTATTCTTCTAGGATTTGTCGGAAAAGACTAGGCAGCGCCGCAAAAATATAGTAAAATAAAATTGATTTATTGTGTAGAAATTTATGCAATGACGATATAATGGAGGCGTTGAGGAAAAATGAAGTATATCAGTACCAGAAATAATAGCGAACCGGTAAGCGCAGCGATGGCAATCGTACAAGGTATGGTGCCGGGGGGCGGATTGTTTGTGCCCGAATCGATTCCTGTCCTGACCGGAGAAGAAATCGCAGCGATGGCAGGGAAATCTTATCAGGATATTGCCCGGTGGATTTTAGGAAAATATTTAACCGATTATACCTCTGCGGATATTGATGAATGTGTCCAGGGCGCTTATAATACGAATTTTGATGCAGCTGAAATCGCGCCGCTGGTAAAGTTAAGCGAACAGGAATATATTTTGGAGTTATGGCACGGTCCAACCGCTGCCTTCAAGGATATGGCCCTACAGCTGACGCCGCGGCTTTTGGTAAAAGCCATTAAAAAATTGGGCCTGGAAAAAGAAGTCGTCATTTTAGTGGCTACTTCCGGCGATACTGGAAAGGCTGCACTGGAAGGTTTTAAAAATGTAGCCGGTACGCAGATTATCGTGTTTTATCCCGCCCACGGCGTCAGTCATGTGCAGGAGCTACAAATGGTGACAACGGATGGAGATAATACGCATGTGGTTGCAGTGGAGGGCAATTTTGACGATTGTCAGAGTGCGGTGAAGGAAATTTTTGCGGATGAAGTACTGGCAAAAAAACTGGCACAGAAAGGCTGCCAGTTCTCCTCTGCAAATTCAATTAACTGGGGGCGTTTGTTGCCGCAGATTGTATATTATTTTGCCGCTTATTTCAATCTGGTCGCACGGCAGGCGATTTCTTATGGTGATAGAGTGGATTTTGTCGTGCCGACGGGCAATTTCGGCAATATTTTGGCTGCTTGGTATGCGCAGCAAATGGGCTTGCCAATTGGAAAGCTGGTATGTGCTTCCAATAAAAACAGGGTGCTGACCGATTTCTTTGCGACCGGTGTGTATGATCGCCGCCGTGAATTTTATCAGACCAATAGTCCCTCCATGGATATTCTCATTTCCAGCAATTTGGAGCGTTTTCTTTTTGCGATGACCGGCAATGACGGGGACAAAGTGGCACAGTGGATGCAGGAGTTGAAGAATGAAGGAATGTTTACTGTGGATCAGGCCACGAAGGAACAGATGGAAAAATTTGTAGTGGGCGGTGCAGCAGATGAAGGGGAAACGCTGGCGATCATTGCCCAATGTTATGCCGAGAACGGCTATGTACTGGATACCCATACAGCGGTGGCTTTGAAAGTGAGCAGGGAATATCGGGCGCGCACAAAGTATGACGGGATTGCAGTGATTGATTCTACTGCCCATCCATGCAAATTTGTGGCTAGCGTATTGGCAGCGCTGAATGGTCAGCCCAGCGAAGCCACTGAGCTGCAGCAACTGGAGGATTTAGTGGCGAAGACTGGAATTGCACAACACAGAGGATTGGAGAATTTGGATAAGAAGCAGATCAGACACAACATGACCTGTTCTAAGGAAGGCATCAGTGCCATTGTACAGCAGATTTTAGCGCTGTAAGCGTTTCATATTTTGTTTTTTATAGGCTGTTGTATCGGTGATAACCTGTACAGCAGTCTCTGTTTTTCTTTTTTGCAAAAAGCAGAGTGAATACTTTTTTGAGTTGATGATATTTTGGAAGGAGGACGATTTTATGTCCGATGGAATTATGAGAGCTCTAGCTTATGATGGACAAGTACGTGTGTCGGCGGTGGTTTGCACCGAGGCTGTAGAGACGGCAAGACAACGTCATGATGCATTCCCTACAGCTATTGCCGCATTGGGGCGCACCATGGCAAGTACACTGCTCTTATCCTGGGGCTTAAAAGGAGAAGGGCATATTACGCTGCGCATTTTTGGGGATGGTCCTTTAGGGGGGATAATTACAACTGCCGATGCCGATGGAAATATTAAAGGGTATGTGCAGGAGCCGCAGACGGATTTGCCGTTAAATCAAAAGGGAAAGCTGGATGTAGGCGGTGCCATAGGGAAGGGAGATCTATACGTCACCAAAGATATTGGCCTAAAAGACCCTTATACCGGCAGTGTTCCCTTGGTGACCGGTGAAATTGGCGATGATATTGCCAGCTATCTGATGAGTTCGGAACAGACGCCGTCGGTGGTGTCTGTGGGTGTGCTGGTGAATCCTGATTATACGGTGGCTGCCGCAGGAGGGATTATTTTGCAGGCGATGCCGGATGCGGACGAGCTTGTGTTGGACGATATGGAGGAAAAGCTGCGGCATGTGCTTCCTGTCAGCACACTGATTCACAATGGCGCGGATTTGTCGGCTATGATTCAAAATTATCTGCCTGGAGTAGAGGTGCAGTTTTTGGAGGAAAAGCCTGTGCAGTGGCACTGTGACTGCAGCCGAGAGCGCATTGGCGGTTTGTTGAAAAGTATGGGCGTGCAGGAAATGCAAGATATTTTGGAAAAGGACGGCGAGAGCGAGGTTGTCTGTCATTTTTGCAACAGCCGGTATCATTTTGATCGCGCTGATCTGGAAAAGCTGCTGCAGGAAATGCAGCGTGATTTGCAGCAGGGGTAATGGACTCCTGCAAAAAAGAGAAGGCTGGTGAGTTGGGTGCAGTATCAGGAATGCTTGGATTATATGCAGGTTCATTGTCAGATGGGTGTCCCCGGAGGGTTTGCGCGAACGATGCGGATGGCGGCGCTTTTGCACAATCCGCAGGAAAAACTGCGTGTGATTCATATTGCCGGTACCAATGGGAAAGGCTCCACAGCAGCAGCCATTGACGCTGTATTGCGGCAGGGCGGTTATTGCGTAGGCTTGTTTACGTCGCCCCATTTGGAGCGCTATGAGGAGCGAATACAAATTGACCGGCAATTGATTTCTCAGGAAGCTTTTGCCGCTTTGCTGACAATGCTGATTGAGCAGATTATTCCGCAGCTGTTGGCAGAAGGGTTGGCGCATCCCGGCGAATTTGAGCTTCTCACTGTGGCAGGCTGGCTTTATTTTCAGGGGCGCACAGATTTTGTGATCTCTGAAGTAGGATTGGGCGGTACATTAGACCCGACTAATATTATTGCTGCGCCGCTTCTGACAGTCATTACGCCCATAAGTCTGGATCACTGCCATATCTTGGGCGATACGGTGGAAAAGATTGCTGCGGAAAAGGCCGGCATATTAAAACGAGGCGTGCCGGCGGTAATTGCGCCGCAGCAGCAGGCGGCGCTTATGGTCTTGCAGCAGGTTGCCGCACGGCGCGCAGCGCCTTTGCTTGTGCTGGAAGAAAAGCAATTGCAGCCGGTGCAAACCAATCTGCAGGGGAGTTATCAGCAGATAAATTGCAATACGGCTCTGGCTGCACTGCAGAATTTGCTGGAACGAGGACTTGTCGAACTTACCAGGGAGCAAATAATGGCTGGACTGCTACGTATTTTTTGGCCAGGACGTATGGAATATGTGCCTCTCGGTGAGAGAAAAGGAATGCTATTGGATGGCGCGCATAATAGAGCGGGCGCTTGTATGTTGGCGGAAAATCTGCGCACACTTTATGCAGATAGAGAGATCATATTATTTCTCTCCATTTTAGATGATAAGGAGCAGGACATTATTTTGCAGCAGCTTGTACCCTTGGCCCATGCCGTGATTTTGACCAAACCGGAGCACGATCAGCGGGCAACAAAATGGATGAACCTGCAAGAAAAGATTTGTGCGCTTTCGCCCAATTGCGTCTGTTATCTCTATGAGGATTATGGGAAAGCTCTGCGGCAGACAATGGAGCAGTTGAAGGACGGGCAGCTTTTATGCATCACGGGTTCCTTGTATCTGTTGGGGGACTGCCGACGTTTGCTGCATGAGGTTCTAAGCTGAAATATCTTTGCATACCCATAGGATATCTGATGAAGAGAGGAGCAAGATGCTATGGGATGGGGCAAAAAATTAGCAACGGCAATGCTGTCGGTATTGTTTCTGTTTGCTTTTGTACAGGCGGTAGGCGGTTATCTGATTGGACAGCTAAGTAGTTTCCAAAATACTGGACCAGTGCTGGAACCTCAAGTTGAAGAAAAGGTCGTGCGGCAGATGGTGTTGCAATTGGAGCCTATGACATATTATACGTTTCAATTGGGTGCCTATGAGGAGGCGGTGGAGGGACAAAGCAGAATTAATGAGCTGGCGCAAATGGGGTATCGCGTATGTGTTTCCCAGGGGCCGCCTTTTCAGCTTTGGTTGGGCTGTTTGGGGAAGGAGCCATCTGTGGCGGATTTGCCGGAGACAGTGCGCGATGGCAGCCGAGATATCTTTGTGAAAAAGCTAATTTTAAATGAAGCAGCATTTCGTTTTTCCGCAGAAGACGGACAGCTTATGGAGCAGGTGTCTACGTTACTCAGCAGCTATGATGTAGTGCTTAAGCATTCTTTGAAGATGTTTCAAGATTATCGCTATGATGCTTGCAGTGAGGAAAACTGGTCAGAAATGATTCAGCAGTTGATGGAGGAATTGGAATTGATTCAGCAGAAGGGGACAGCCCTTTTAAGCGATGCTGCCAGCGATCCGATGGCGAGCAGCATATTGGATTTGATGACGGTGACTGCTGAATATGAAGAAAGCCTGCAGCTGATTTCGGAAAAAAAGAGTGACAAAGTGGTACTTTTGGCGCAAAGTTGTTTGTTGGAATTGATTGAGCAATATCATAGTTTTATCCGAGATGAAAGCGATCAAAAAATAGATTCGTGAAAAATTGCGCAATAGTATTGATTATCTGAAAAAATACAGATATAATAAATAAAATAGGTGTAGAGACAGTTTGTTAAAAGGGGTTGTGGTCATATTGAAGGAATTAAAAATCCCGGAGGCTACGGTGAGTAGACTTTCTGTATATTCCAGATATCTTACTGAGGTTGCAAAACAGGAGATTGTCAGTATTTCTTCCGGAGAAATCGCAGAGGGTGTGGGCGGGACACCTGCTCAGGTCAGAAAAGATCTGGCTTATTTTGGAGAATTTGGCACTCGCGGTGTCGGGTATAATGTGAAGCAGTTAAACCAGGAGATTATGAGTATTTTGGGTTTGACGAAGTGTTGGAATGTGATTTTGATTGGAGCAGGAAATTTGGGCTCTGCTCTAAGTCAGTATCGAGGCTTTCGCGAGAGAGGTTTTCAAATTATCGGCGTGTTTGATAATGACTTAAACAAGGTGGGCTTAAAGCTGAATGGTTTGCCCATTTATGCAGTGACGCAGATGGCTGATTTTGTTGAAAAAAATGATGTATCCATTGGCATTATTGCAGTGCCGGCCGAATATGCACAGGATATTGCTGACATTTTAGTAGAAACAAATATTCGAGGAATTTTAAATTTTGCTCCTGTGGTGTTGACGATTCCAGAAGAGGTGGAGGTTCGCAATGTGGACCTTACAGTAAATTTGGAAGTGCTCACTTACAATATAGAACGTCGTTAAGCGTAAAAACGGCTTTATTGAGATGGTTGCTTATCCTTAAAAATTAGTTTTTTAGGGGTTGCTAGAAATTTCAATAAAGCCGTTTTGTATTTGATTATAAATGTAAGGTTCTACTACAATAATATTAGGCTACGGTATAAGGATAAATTAGCCGATATCC
>CAJUDO010000008.1 GCA_910585405.1 uncultured Peptococcaceae bacterium
GCGCCGATGGTACTGCGTATTCTTTTCGTGGGAGAGTAGGGCATTGCCAGGATATGCTCCTCAATAGCTCAGTCGGTAGAGCGCATGACTGTTAATCATGATGTCACTGGTTCGAGTCCAGTTTGGGGAGCCATTTTCATAGGGGTATAGCTCCAATTGGTAGAGCAGCGGACTCCAAATCCGCGTGTTCTGGGTTCGAGTCCTAGTGCCCCTGCCAAAAAGACAGACAGCAATATGTTGTCTGTCTTTTTATGTTGCAAATTTTATATTTAACTTTCAGAAATGATACCAATAACAGGAATAATAAAATCTTTAATAACCTTATGGCAAGAAAATTGCTGCAGCTTTTTATGCCTAATTTTTATAAATTGGCCCTTGACATTTCTGTATATATACATTATAATAACAGATATGAACTACAGAAAGATGCTAGGAGAAGTGGTGAAAAAACTAGAGAAGCGTAGTATCAAAAAAGAATTTCTTGAAAGAATATTGGATGAATTTATTAAAAAGGCCAAAGGAGAGGATATATATGTTTAAACCAAATAAACAAGTATTGCGGTGCCCTATCTGTGGCGCGCCGTTACAATTTGATAACCTCAATCAATTTGAAGTCCCCATTGGCTATAGTGCGCACTGTTTAGAATGTTCACAGTATAGCGATATATGGGTAAATGGTTTGCGTGAAGTGCAATGTGGGCAGTGGCGTAGCCCTGACTATGAATCGGACTATGGTACAATGACCAAAAAGGAAAAGTGGCAGGAAAGAAAAATTTTGTGGAGTTTGAATATGCGAATAGTTTGGCATCGGCTTTCTCATGAAATGAAGCAGATGATGGGCAATTTGCGTACATGGTATAAAGGTTGTAGTATAAATTAGTGCTATAGATAGTTTCTTGTGTTGGCAGTGCAAATGAAAAGCGTCTACCCCATTTTCTGCTTGCTGCACCGCCGACAATTTTGATAAATCGCATTTCTCAAAAAAATGCGAATGATATTCCAACAGCAAGGAAGACTGATGAGTAAAGTTTATTCATTAGTCTTCTTTGCTGTTGAATTGAAATAGATTCTTTTCTTTTTGTTTTCTTTAATATATTTCTTCGCTACTTTTAGTTCCTTTGTTTTTTGATTTTATATAATTACAAAAAATTGGAAGGAATCGGAGACAAGACAGCGAAAAAGATAGTATCTGGAATTAAAAGGAAGTGATTGATTTGGAGTGGAAAATGGAAAAAGATACATTGACAATTTATCCGCAAGGCGATTTGGATTTGGTATCAGCGAAAAAAGTGAAAGAACAAGTTGATTCGTTATTATGTGCTCGCAATGGTCTGAAGATGTTGGTTATGAATTTGGGAGAGGTGCGTTTTATTGACAGTTCTGGTTTGGGTATGTTAATCGGGTGTTATAAAATAATGCACGGGCGACAGGGAAAAATGATAATTTGTGATGCCAATGATAATGTATACCGCATTTTAGAATTATCTGGTATGAAAAAATTAATGCCGGTAATGCGAATGGAACCACAAAGAACTGTGAGGGGTGAAGGAAATGGCAAAAGATAATCGTGTAGCATTAAAAGTGAAAAGTATTGGCGAAAATGTATCCCTGGTACGAATGATGGCCAGTGGTTTTCTCTATCCCTATGATTTAACTTTGGATGCTTTGGATGAAATAAAAATTGCATTGTCCGAAGCAGTATCGAATTGTATGATTCATGGTTATGGTGATCGGGAAGATGAAGAAGTGACTGTCACAATGGAAGTAGAGGAGCGACAATTGACAATTCAAGTAGAGGATCATGGCATAGGTATCGCTGACATTGCACAAGCCATGGAGCCAGCCTATTCTACACGAGAGGAACATATGGGTTTAGGATTTGTATTTATGCAAACTTTTATGGATCATATAGAAGTATTTTCTACACCAGGCGAAGGGACTACGGTAATAATGCAGAAACTGTTGCCTGCGACCGAGCAGCAAATTGACGAGGTAGGGTAAGGTGATACCATGGCAGGTAGATTGACCGATATGAATTTACCGCGCTTCCCCTTATTATCTAACGATGAAGTACAAGCTCTGCTGGTGCAGGCAAAAGCAGGAGACGAAGCAGCACGAGAGCGCATCATCAATTGTAATTTGCGATTGGTATTTAATCTGATACAGCGTTTTGCAAATCGGGATTGTGAAATGGAAGACTTATTTCAAATTGGTGTAATTGGGTTGATGAAGGCTATTGACAAATTTGATTCCTCCTACGGGGTGCGGTTTTCCACTTATGCAGTTCCTATGATCATTGGAGAGATTCGCCGCTTTTTACGGGATGACGGTCCTATAAAAATCAGTCGTTCTTTGAAAGAAACGGGAATTCGCATTCGATACACACAAGAGCAGTTGACAAAAGAATTAGGCAGAGAGCCTAAACTGTCAGAGGTAGCGGAGAAGTTAGAATTAACACCAGAACAACTCACAGAAGCCCTGGAGGCTACACAGTATCTTACGTCAATTCATGAAGAATTGTATCAGGACGATGGAGATGCTATTTATGTAATCGACCAATTGGCTGATCGTGAGGATGATGGCAAATTTTTAGAACATATTGCATTAGAAGAAGTACTGGAACGTTTGCCGAAACGGGAAAAAAACATTCTTTATTTACGTTTTTATCGTGATTGTACACAAATGGAGGTGGCACAAAAAATCGGGATCTCCCAGGTGCAGGTATCTCGTTTGGAACGTAGCGCATTAAAAAAAGTAAAAGAAATGCTGTCTTAAAAAACAGTGTGTAACTATGAAGTTTCATGGCTACACACTGTTTTTTTAGGACTGTTAGCGAAATTTTTCGAAAAAATTTAGATATTTTTGAAGAAAAAATTGTATCAGCGGATTGCTTTCAAATTCTTTAGGCAGAATTAGTCCTTGTATAATAGGGAGCTTGTCTCGGATTGGCACGACTGTAATATCTGGTATAACCGGGTGGTGTTTTGCAGGACTGGAACCAATATAAAGGAAATTCCCTTCTTTAAGAATATCAAGCAATGAATTTAAATTGCCGATTGAAGATTTTATTTGAGGAGTGCCGATTGCGTGAAATAAGCTATTTAAAAAATCATTGTCTTGATTTGAAATACTATAATCAATAAGAGGTTCATTTAAAAGTGCTTTTAAAGAAGTGGAATTATGATGACGACAAAAATTACTGTTTGTTGCAGCATAAACTGCAGGAACACGAAGTAAAACAGGAATAAACTCAAATTTGTCAGGAATTAGAGCTTGCTGCTGTTCTAACAGATGTACAATACCGATTTGCGCCTCATCCTTCTCCAATGCCAATAGAGTGTTGCAAAAATAGGATTCAATAACCTTAATATGAATGCCAGGCTGAATTGTTAAAATTTCATGAATCAATTGTGCAAACATATCAGAAACGATGCTAGGCTCTTTATAGATACAAATTGTTCCTTCTATATTGGGTGTACTCTTGGCAGAAAAATCTTTTTGCAGAGCAGAAATTTCATCTAGCAGAGGACATATTTTTTCTACGATTAATTTTCCCTCTGGTGTTACTAAAATTCCCTTTGATGTTCGAACTAGAATCGGTGTATGAAATTCTTCCTCCAGTGAAGAAATGATTTTGCTTAATTGCTGTTGAGACAAAAATAATTTCTGGCTGGCTTTATTAATAGAACCACAACGGATGACTTCCAAGAGATACTGCAAATGTTCGGTACGCATAGAATCGCCCCCTATTAATATATTTATCATAACTTATAAGAAGAAACAATACAAGAAGTATTTTGTTGTAACATTTGAAAATTCTACATGAAATTACACACTACACATAACAAAATAAAATACATAAAATTGATATATGGACAAGATGCGTTATATGAGGAGGGAGCATATGGATGAAATAAAACATGTTGTAACAGGTGATGTGCTGATTATTGGTTCAGGACTAGCCGGTTCTATGGCAGCAATTTCCTGTTTAGAGTATGGGCAAAAAGTAATCGTGGTCAATAAAGGGAAAATGTGTTGGTCCGGTTCAACTGCAGTTTGTGGGGGAAATGATATTGCGGTCTGTTTTCCTGAAGATGATTCCGCTCTTTGGCTAAAAGCATTTGTTGAGTCGTCTGATTATACCGCTGACCAAAATTGGATAGAGATTTTCCTAAAGGAAAGTTATACACAATTGCTTAAGCTGGAAACATTGGGCGAAAAACATGGTTTGGAGATTTTCCCAAAGCAAAACGGAGCTTTTTGGAGAATCAATCGTGCAATCAATCCTTTTCGCACAGTCCTCTGCAATCTATATTCTGCATTAGAAGCTTTTTCTAAAGAATTAAAAGTCTCAAACGCAGTTTTATACGAACGCATTATGATCACTAAATTGTTGGAAGAGGGAGGAAAAATCACGGGTGCCATTGGTATTCATTATCGTACAGGGGAAGTATACCTGTTTCAAGCAAAGGCTGTTGTATTGGCGACGGGGTGCTGCACTTATAAAGCAGATTTGTTTGATGTGTGCGGAGAGGGCTACACGATGGCATATGAGATCGGGGCGAAAATGATGTCCTTTGACAGGGGCGGCGCCATCATGCGACCGAAAGATGTGATGCGAGGCGGACTGTTATGTTCTTCGGCTTCCAGCAGTATGGCTAATGCATTGGGCAGTAAATTGGTGAATCGCGAAGGCGTAGACATTAAGGAGCACATGACGGAGGAAGAGAAAAAACTAGGCAGAGTGGGTCAGGATCGAGCAATCCAGAGGGAAATCGAACAAGGCAGAGGTCCTATTTATGAAGATTTTATCAATTTGCCGGATAATGTGAAAACTGTATTGAGCCAGTTGCGGTGCGCGGCGGTCAAGCGTGTGCAGTTGGAATATGGCAAAAATCCTTTTACGGAAACGATACCGATGGAACATATAGAACAAACTATTACACCAGACCAGAGCAACCGTATGGGTGGCGTATGGATTGACTGTACCGGGCAAACAAGCATTGAAGGTTTGTTTGCAGTGGGAGATGCATCTTGTCCAAAAATTTCATTTCAACATCCCTACAATGGTTCAGATTTGGGCTGGGCTTTGCTAAGTGGTGGCCGTGTTGGCAAATATGTTGCACAGTATTGTGCAGACATGACTATGAATAGTCAAAATGATTTGAATGACATTCAAGTGAGACAAGAATTGGCACGTTATAGGGCGTTGTTAGAAAAGAAAGACGGAGTAAAGCCAGATGAACTGAAAGAAATGTTAATCCAAATTATGATTCCTTATGACATTCACCATTGCAATGAAAAAGCCATGGTGCAATGCTTGGACAAAATTTATAACTTTATACAACAGGATTTACCCAGAGCCAAAGCCGAGAATTTGCACGAATTGCGGGAAACTTTAGAGGTTTATAGTATGGCTCATGTAGCAGTGATGATTGTGTCCAGTGAATTATATAGAAAAGAAAGTAGAGTTGGCGTACGTCGAGAAGATTATCCTTTCATGGATAATTTGCATTGGAAAAAATGGATTGGATTTGTGAAACATGAGAATCAGATGTGCTTTTTTACAGAAAGCATCCCTGAAAATTTATATGAGATTCCTGATGAAGTGAATACACCGTTTGTCACGCGATTATAACTGTAGAAAGGAGCAATACTATGTCGATAAAAGGAATAGATAAAACGTTATGTGTTAATTGTGGGCAGTGCTATGATATCTGTCCCAATGATGTATTTGCAATAGCAGAAGGAAAGGTTTTTGTAAAATATCCAGAAGATTGTCAAAGTTGTGCGTTATGTCTCCTGGTTTGTCCAAGAGAGGCGTGCAAGATTGATAACATGCGTCCGACTGCTTTGCCAGCAAGAAGCAGAACATAAAGAGGAGGTTTCAAATGGAGAATTTTAACACATACGACCATATTGTTCATAGTGAAATTCTGATCATTGGCGGCGGAATTGCAGGTTTATTGGCAGCAGTTTCAAGTTCGGAATTTACGCAGGATATTGTGATGGTCAGCAAGGGGAAAATAGGGTGGTCCGGTGCAACGGCTTGTTGTGGCGGTAATGCTATGACAATTTGTTTTCCAGAAGATGACGCGGAGATGTGGATGCAAAAATACGTGGAAAACTCAGATTATACTGTGGACCAACAATGGGTTCAGATTTTTATCGAGCAGAGTTATAAAAAAGCCATGTGGTTGGATGGATTGGGCAAGCAGTATGGGAAAATGATTTTTCCTCACCATCCAGACAAAGAAGATGAATTTTGGAGGATTGAGAGAACAGGAAATCCATGTACAATATTCAACTTACCTCAAGCACAAGATACCTTAAGACGGGAGATTGAGAAAAGAAAGCTGAGGACCTACGAACGAATCAGTATTGTGCAAATATTGTGCCATGACAATCGTGTTTATGGCGCGATAGGTATAAATTACAGAAACGGTGAAACCTACTTGTTTCAGGCTAAGGCAGTAGTATTGGCAGCGGGCGCGTGTACTTATCAGCAGGATTTATTTGAGGTTTGCGGAGAGGGATTTTCGCTGGCTTATCATGCAGGTGCTAAGATGATGTCCTTTGATAGAGGCGGTGCAATTTCACGCCCTAGAACGGTAATGCATAATGGTACATTGTTTTCTTCAACTGCAAACAGCAGCGGTTATCAAATGGGTGGACGAATGATCAACCGGCTGGGAGAAGACTTTTTTCAAAATATGACGCCAGAAATGAGAAAAGCGGGCAGAATAGGGCAAAATATGGCTATTAAGAGGGAGATAGAAGAAGGCAGAGGCCCAATTTATGAAGACTACACGAATGTATCTGATTACACGAAAGAAGTCATGAAAAGTATGAGAATCGCGCAGTGGAAACGTGTAAAATCAGAGTACAATCTCGATCCATTTACGGAATTGATCTGTGTGGCGGACGGCGTTGAACAAACTTATACACCGGATCATTCCAACCGTATGGGCGGTGTCGCGATTGATCATCATAATCAAGCTTCTGTGGACGGGTTATTTGTTGTTGGCGACAACAGTGCGCCGGTGTTGGCGATGCAGCATCCCTTTGGCGGTTGTGAACTTGGCTGGGCCGTATTAAGCGGTAGCCTAGTTGGTGAAGCGGTAAATCAATATCTGATGCAAAGCGAGCAAGAGCAGCCATCGGATGATTGGTATGTACAAGCTGGCCGGGCAAGATTAGAGTCACTCTTTGCTTATTTGCAAAAAGACAATGGTAAAAAACCAGATGAGGTAAAAGCAAATATACTCAAGACAATGATTCCCTATGATGTAGTGCATAGCGATGCAGAACATTTACAGGCAGCAATAGAAAAAATCGCGAAACTACGCAATGAAGATTTACTAAACATGAAAGCATGGGATTATCATGAACTGAGAGAGGCAATCGAAGTGGAAAGTATGCTCGATGTGTCAGAAATGATTTTGCGCAGTGAGTATATGAGAAAAGAAAGTAGGGTAGGTGTCAGGAGAAAAGACTATCCAATGATGGACAATGTGAATTGGCTTAAATGGGTTGTCTTGCAAAAAAGTGAATCTCAGATGGCTTTAGCGCAAGAGACGATTCCTACACCGTATAAAAAAGCGCCGCAAACGATTGAGGCGCCGGCACAGCATCGCGTATAAGGAAACAGATTAGGAGGGATATTATGACGAATTCTATTCAAAAAGATGTAAATATAAAAGTTGTATTAGCTTGGCTGTTTAACTTGGGAATCCCCTTGCTTATTTATCTCTATCCTGTAAATGATGTGTTTACAGTACAAATAAAGATGTATCTGGTTGTTACCTTATTCTTTATTTTTGCTTTGATTTTTAATAATTTGAATATTACGTTAATCGGTATTTTAATGCCAGTATGTTATGTGGTATTAGGTGTAACTAAAGCATCTGTCGCGTTTCAGTCTTTCAGCAATCACGTGATTTGGCTGGTACTAGCAAGCTTTATGCTTTCAGACATGATGGTGAAGGTAGGCATTGCCAAGAGATTAGTATATAAGTGTATGATTCTGACAGGTGGCTCTTATCGCGGAATTTTATTTGGCGTTACCTTGGCGGCAATCGTTTTGACATTGGTAATACCCGGAAAGGTACATTTCCTGTTGGCACCTCTATGTTATAGTTTAATTCAAACATTAAATATGGGTAAGTCCTCTGAGGCAGCGGGAATTATGCTTACATCGGCATTTGCTTGTTCAAGTGCAGGGCTGTTTATGTACGGCTCAAATATTGTGATGATGGAAGAACTTTGCAGCAGTATTTTTCCTTATTCTCTGCCATGGTTAGATTATATTATTAAAAATATTCCTACGATTGTATTTACGATCCTTATCGTTTTCTTGTTTTCTATTCTTTTTAAGCCGCAAAATAAAATCCAAGGAAAAGAATTTTTCGTTGAAGAGTATAAAAAATTAGGCAAGTTTAATAGAGAGGAAATCATCACAGTTGGTATTTGCCTGTTGTTAGTATTCTCCCTGTTGACCAGCAGTTGGCATGGCATTCAAATTGGTTGGTGCTTTGTATTATGTGCCTCCATTTTCTTTTTACCAGGCATTCAAATTGGGACAGAAGATGACCTCAAAAAAATTAATTACGGATTTGTCATTTTCCTTGCGGCCTGCTTTACCATTGGAAACGTTGCAGCGGATTTGAATATCGGACAAATTTTATGTGATATTTTAATGCCGTATTTGACCAACAAGAGTGCTGCTTTTGTTTTGATGACAATGTGGGTGATTGGTGTAATCTTGAATGTGTTCATGACGCCAAATGCAATCATTGCTTCGATGACGCTGCCCTTTGCGACAGTTGCACTAAATTTAGGAATCAATCCGGAAGCCGTATATTTTATAATGTTGTCTTCCTATGATCAATTATTCTTCCCATATGAATCAGGTGTATATTTAATTCACTTTGGTTTTGGTGTTATGACAATGAAACATTTTATGAAAGGGATGTATTTGAAAATAGCTTTAACTTTTGTTTTCTTAATTGTAGCATTAATTCCTTTCTGGAAATTAATAGGGTTCTTATACCTATAGGTTTGAGACGTAAAATGAAAGATTCTTTAGAAAAGGATTCAAAAAGTTTTGCAGAAATGTTTTTAGATCGCTTCAAGTAAGGTAACACATAGATTTTGTATCGCAAAAAAACTCCAATCGGTTTAAATACGGTTGGAGTTTTTTTATAATGAATTGATTTTTTTGCTGCTGACTGGCCAAGCATAATATAAAAAATTTATCTAATAATTTATTATTTTACGGGACAGAACCGATTCTGGTATGTTAAAATATTAAAAGGAAAGCATAGGAGTATATTAAAAACAATATAAATATATTTACTTAAGGGAGATGGGGATATGGGTTTTAAAAGTGATATTGAAATTGCCCAGGAATCAAAAATGGCAGTGATCAATGAAATTGCCGAGAAATTAGAAATTCATGATGAGTTTGTAGAAAATTACGGCAAATATAAGGCTAAAATTGATTATCGTATGCTGAAAACATATCAGGACAAGCCGAATGGTAAATTGATTTTGGTTACAGCAATCAATCCGACTCCGGCCGGCGAAGGAAAAACGACTACTACAGTGGGCTTAGGTGATGCGCTGTCTGCCATGGGTAAAAAGACTGTCATTGCTTTACGAGAACCGTCCTTAGGACCAGTGTTTGGTGTAAAAGGCGGCGCTGCCGGCGGCGGTTATGCACAGGTGGTGCCGATGGAAGATATCAATTTGCATTTTACCGGTGATATGCATGCCATTGGCGCAGCAAATAATTTATTGGCTGCAATGATTGACAATCATATTCAGCAGGGAAATGCATTGGGCATTGACCCACGGCGTATTACTTGGAAGCGTTGTGTTGATATGAATGATCGTCAGTTGCGTTATATTGTTAGCGGTCTGCACGGCAAAGCGAATGGGACACCTAGAGAAGATGGCTTTGACATCACAGTCGCATCTGAGATTATGGCGATCTTGTGCTTGTCCAGCGATATTGATGATTTGAAAAACAAATTGGCAAGCATTGTAATCGGTTACAGCTATAAGGATGAGCCAATCACTGCAGGACAGCTCAATGCGCAGGGCGCTATGGCTGCGCTCTTAAAAGATGCGTTGAAACCCAATCTGGTGCAGACTTTGGAAAAAACACCTGCCTTTATTCATGGCGGTCCCTTTGCCAACATTGCGCATGGCTGCAACAGTATCATGGCAACCCGTATGGCTTTGAAGCTGGGCGATTATGTTGTGACAGAGGCTGGCTTCGGTGCAGACCTGGGTGCAGAAAAATTCTTGGATATCAAGTGTCGGAAGATGGGGATACAGCCGGATGTCGTTGTGATTGTCGCTACAGTGCGCGCTCTGAAATATAATGGCGGTGTTGCGAAAGCAGATCTGAGCAACGAAAATTTAGCTGCTCTGGAACAGGGGCTGCCCAACTTATTGCGTCACATTGAAAATATTACACAGGTATTCGGTTTACCCGCAGTTGTGGCAATCAATCGCTTCCCAACTGACACAGAAGCAGAATTGCAGTTGATTTATGATAAATGCAAAGAATTAGGCGTAAACGTAGCATTGTCCGAAGTTTGGGGAAACGGCAGTGAAGGCGGCAAAGAGCTGGCGGCAGAAGTAGTACGCCTGGCAGAAGGCAACAGCGCGAAGCTGCAGTATAGCTATGATGTGAATGACAGTATTATGGACAAGATTCATGCCATTGTGACGAAAGTATATCATGGTGCTGGTGTGGATTATGCTCCAGCTGCCAAAAAAGAAATCAAACGGCTGGAAGAACTGGGTTATGATAAACTGCCGATTTGTATGGCAAAAACTCAATATTCTTTCTCTGATACGCCAACCCTGCTGGGCGCTCCAGAAAACTTCCGCGTGACCATCAGCAACGTAAAAGTATCTGCAGGTGCAGGCTTTGTGGTTGTATATACCGGTGATATTATGACCATGCCAGGCCTGCCAAAAGTGCCGTCGGCAGAAAAAATTGATGTTGACAATGACGGAAAAATTTCCGGGTTGTTCTAAGTTCAGCGCGAGTTAGTATAAAAGCATATAGAAGCAACTCGTTACAAGGAAGTATTTCGTTGTAATGGGTTGCTTTTTCTATTGGGGATGGTTTCAACAAAAATCACGTTAGTGTCCAATTTTGTAGAAGACATTATGAAATATTTAAGCTATTATGTTTCATATACAACTTGAAAGTTGCTTCTATTGGATTTTGAAAAGCAAGCATTTTCTCAAATAGCAACAGCGAGTTGCTTGGTTTTTGGCAGCGAGGAAGTTATAATAACTACAAGAGGAGATGAGTGATTATGGAAACAAAAAATGTGATATTGGAACTGCGGACCAAGAATGGATTCTCTCAGGACGAGCTCGCAGAAAAAATCCATGTGACGCGTCAGGCAGTATCTCGCTGGGAAAACGGCGAAACCATTCCTAATACAGAAACACTGAAGTTGTTGTCAAAGCTGTTTGACGTTTCAATCAATACGCTTTTGGGTTCTCCGAGAAAGTTAATTTGTCAATGCTGCGGCATGCCCCTTGATGATTCTTCCATCAGCAAAGAAACCGATGGGACCTTTAATGAAGAATACTGTAAATGGTGCTATGCAGATGGAAAATTCGTCTATACAAGCATGGAGGAATTACTTGATTTTCTTGCCGGGCACATGCCCAATGAAAACTGGTCGCCAGAACAGGTGCGGGCATATTTTGAAGTGCAGCTGCCGAAGTTGAACCATTGGAAACCGGCAAAGTAAAAGGCGCCATTCAGAGCTGTAAGCAAAAAGGAAAATAGTTTAGTGACGAAAAAATAGCATTGCGGTAGGTTGGTTTGTACCGCAATGCTATTTTTCTATTTGATTTGATATATTCTTTTTCCGTTTTGGTAGGTGGCCTCTACCAATTCTTCTACAGAAATGCCGCGAATTTCTGCGATTTTCTCAGCGGTGTAGCGTACAAACAGGGGTTCATTGCGCTTGCCGCGGAAGGGAACAGGTGTGAGATAGGGACAATCGGTTTCCAGGACCAATCGCTCCAATGGAACGGCGGCAGCGACTTCCACCGGAACACGGGCGTTTTTAAAGGTGACAGCTCCGCCCAGACCGATATAAAAGCCTAATTTTATAACCTCCTGCATCATTTCTATGCTGCCGGAGAAGGCGTGCAAAATACCGCCTACCTGCCGTGCATGACTGTGCTGCAGAATATCCAGCGTATCACCGTGCGCTTCCCGGTCGTGAATAATCAGAGGTTTGTTTAGCTGACAGGCCAAATCAATGTGCTGCTGAAACAATCTTTTTTGCGCATCCTTGGTGGACACATCCCAATAATAATCCAGACCGGTTTCGCCGATTCCGACTACCTTTGGGTGGGCGGCCAATTGGCAAAGCATATCCCAGCCTTCTTCTGTGTAGGTGGTGACGTCCTCGGGATGCAGTCCCACCGCAGCATAGAGTTTTTCATATTCCTCGGCCAGTGCTACGGTGCGGGGACAGTCAGCAAAATTGCAGCCAATGTTGACAGTCAGTGCCATGTTATCATAGATGCGTTGAATCACATCGGAGCGGTCTTCATCAAATTTTTCATCCAGAATATGAGCATGGGTATCAAAATAATTTAACATGATAGAACCTCAGGAAACAGTCGAGCCAGATGGAATATCCGCTTTTGCCACTTGCAGCACTTCCAGCAGACTGTCGTCATCGGTGGCAGCAGATAAAAGCATGCCATGAGAAACAATGCCGCGGATTTTTTTCGGAGCCAGATTGGCTACCAAGACTAATTTTTTGCCCACCAGTTCTTCCGGATTTTCATAAAATTTAGCAATGCCCGATACCACTGTGCGAATTTCATCGCCCATTTTTAATTTGAATTGTAAAAGCTTATCAGCCTTTTCCACCTTGCTGCATTCCAGAACTTCTACTACCCGCAAATCCAATTTGGCAAAATCATCATAGGCGATTTCTGCTTTCCCTTCTGTCGCCACTTTTTCTTCTTTGGACGCAGTTGGTGCAGGTGTAGCTACTTTTGCGTTTTCCTTTGGCATATCCAAAGATTTTGGGTCAATGCGTGGGAAGATGGCTTCTTTTTTGCATACTTTGACGCCAATTTCTACACCGCCCCATTGGCAGCCATCTGCCCAGGTACGTCCTTCCAGTGCCTGCCCCGTCTGTTCCGCAACTTTGCCCGGAACTAATGGCATAAATGGAGACAACAAAATGGTGCTGATGCGAATGCATTCCATCAAATTGTATAGTACAGTACCCAGCGCCGCTTTTTTCTGTTCGTCTTTTGCCAATACCCATGGTGCAGTTTCATCAATATATTTGTTGGCACGGCTGATTAATTTCCAGATTGCAGCCAGTGCATTGGGGAAATCCATTTTTTCTAAGTAAGCTGCGGCTTCGTTGCCCACAGTCAAAGCCAATTCTTTTAATTCTGCGTCGAATTCGCTAGCAGGTTCTGTTGCGGTGGCAGGTACGGTGCCTTCAAAATATTTATCAATCATGGCCACAGTGCGACTGATCAGATTTCCGAAGTCGTTGGCCAAATCGGTATTGATGCGTTTTACCAATGCTTCCTCGGAATAGTAGCCGTCGGAGCCAGTAGAAATTTCCCGCAATAAGAAATAACGGATAGCATCAACGCCGTATTTATCTAAAAGAACGTTAGGGTCTACCACGTTGCCCTTGGATTTGGACATTTTTCCGCTGTTCAATAATACCCAGCCGTGACCGAATACCTGCTTGGGCAGCGGCAATCCAGCAGCCATGAGAATACATGGCCAGATGATAGCGTGGAATCGTGCGATATCTTTTCCAACTAAATGGATATCAGCAGGCCAGAATTTCTGGTACAGTTCATCATGGTCGGTACCATAGCCCAGTGCAGAAATATAGTTGGTCAGCGCATCGAACCATACGTAGATTACGTGCTTATCATCAATTGGGACAGGAATCCCCCAATCAAAGGTGGTACGGGAGATACACAAATCCTCCAAGCCCTGTTTGATAAAGCTGATCATTTCATTGCGGCGTGTTGCGGGCTGAATGAAATCAGGATGGTCTTCAATATATTGCAGCAGCTGATCCTGATATTTGCTCATTTTGAAGAAATAGCTTTCCTCTTTGATTAATTCGGTAGGGCGGCCGCAGTCCGGACAATTCCCATCTACCAGCTGCCGCTCGGTAAAGAAGGTTTCGCAGGGCGTGCAATAGTGCCCTTCATATTCGGATTTGTAGATATCGCCTTTGTCGTAAATGGTTTGAAAAATTTTCTGCACAACTTCCATGTGCCGCGGCTGTGTTGTACGGATGAAATCATCGTTGGAAATCAAAAGGCGTTTCCATAAAGCTTGGAAGGTAGCGACAATTTTGTCGGTGTATTCGATAGGCGTCACGCCTTGGGCTTTGGCTACACGTTCAATTTTTTGACCGTGTTCATCAGAGCCGGTAAGAAAATAGGTCTCGTAGCCCTGCATCCGTTTATAGCGGACCATGGTGTCTGCCATAACGGTACAATAAGCGTGTCCAATGTGTAAATTGGCGCTGGGATAATAAATCGGTGTGGTGATGTAGAAGCGTTTGGCTTCTGCTGCAGATTCAGTCATATAAAAGCCTCCTCAAAAGAATAATGTACTGCGCAGACGAAATGTCATTCTTCTTTTTATAATGGACATTGTGCGCGGGATATACCAGGATTTTGTGAAATAAAAGAAAAAATTGTTGGCCTTTGTAGTGCGTACAGATGCGTTGCGGTGTGATGCAGAGACGATGCAGACAATAAAAAAACTCGCTCCTGTTTCCTACAGGGACGAGTTCAATGTCGTGGTACCACCCTGCTTCATCTTACACAAATGCAGTGCGCAAGATCTCAGCAAATCTTTTAACGAAGATCAATCGGGCCAAAGGCCATGCTCCAGGTCCATGTTCGCCGGAACTGACAGTCTGAACTCACAGCAAAACGTTCAGCTCTCTGGGCAGCAGTGCGCCGGGTACTCTACCTTTCTTTGCATAACTGGTATATTTTAAATGAATATAAAATATAGTATAGAAAAAGACGAGCTATCCGTCAAGTCATTTTTCGTGAATTGTTGAAAAGAAAGAGGATGAAGAATTGAAAATATTTACACTTTTCAACATTTTTGATTGACTTTTTTCGCGAAAAATGATATTATTTATACAGAGCTAGAAAAGAATGTAAGCTCTGTTATAAATAACTGGATTTATGAAAAAATAAGGAGGAAAGATTTTATGAAATCAACAGGTATCGTGCGCAAAGTGGATGAGTTAGGAAGAGTGGTAATTCCTATTGAATTGAGAAGAACGCTGGGTATTGATGAAAAAGATGCTCTGGAAATTTATACTGACAATGAAAAAATCGTTTTGAAAAAGTATGAACCTGCTTGCATTTTCTGTAACAGCGTCGAGAATGTACAGAATTATAAAGGCAAATTGGTTTGCACCGAGTGTGTAAAGAAAATGGTAGAAAATTTAGATACCGCCAGCAACATTATCTAAAAATTTTTTAAATCCTTTGAATATAAAAAGGGGGGCTTTCATGCGAGGATCTCGTGTGAACCCCCTTTTCTATTATATATGTAAGCTGGGAGGGTGTTATGGAGAAAGAAGCAAAGTTTAAGAATTTTTCTTTACTGTTGGCAGCGGGTTTCCTTGTGTTGGCTTGCTTTTTCCGTTTTGTGCTGATTGGTTATCAAACTATTGCGCTGCTTTTGGCTGGCTGCGCGTTGTTTGTCATGCTGTTTGATTACGCGCCCAAGCGCTGGATGAAAAAGGTTTTGGCGGGTTGTGTCATTGTGGGCGTGTTTGGTCTGGGGTTATTGGAAGTACCGGTTGTGATGGCATCCCGCGGAGATACGCCTGCTAACGCGGAGTATTTGATTGTCCTGGGAGCTGGTGTGAATGGCAGCACGCCGTCTTTATCGTTGTATAATCGTCTGACGACGGCAAGGGAATGGTTGGAAGCCCATCCTGATGGAAAAGCGGTGTTAAGTGGGGGACAAGGTCCTGGCGAGGAGCTCAGCGAGGCAGAGGCAATGTATCGCTGGCTGCTTTCCAAAGGCATTGATGGGTCGCGGTTATATAAAGAGGAAGAATCTGCTACAACACAGGAAAATTTTATATGCTCGGCGGTGCTGTTGCGGGAATTGAATGACGGTATTTTGCCGCAGACAGTGGCAGTGGTGAGTAGTGAATATCATCTCTATCGCGCTAAATATTGGGCAGATAAAGCAGGCTTTACAGCTTTGGGCGTACCTGCGAAGACGACGCTGCCGGTATTGCGCCTGAATTATTTTTTGCGGGAAGGCGCAGCGGTAGGGCGGCTGCTTGTGTTGGGATATTGATTCGGGAGGAAATGATTTTTTATTTTGTTGTGAGGCATGCAGTTTTATTTTGAAAATGTTTCACGTGAAACATTTTCAAAATAAAGGGGAAGTAATAGCTTGGTAAAATGAAGGGGAATTTTATGCAATCACGTAAGGGTATTCAAAATATTTTTTACTTGTGTATTTTAGCTGCAGGTGTTTTGTGGGGGACTATTGGTTTGTTTTTTAATCAGCTTTCTGCGCTAGGGCTGGATCGTTTTCAGGTTATGTTGCTGCGCATTGGGATTGCTGCGGTGTGTTTGGGTTTATATATTGCGGTGACCAACCGACAACTGTTCAAAATTGATTTGCGGGATTTGTGGATGTTTTTAGGGACAGGTATTTGCAGTCTGATGTTTTTTAATTATTGTTATTTCACTTGCATTGCTATGGTGTCTGTGTCAGTGGCGGCGGTATTGCTTTATACGGCTCCAATGATGGTGATGGTCATGTCCATTTTATTGTTTCATGAAAAATTTACGGTGAAAAAGGGAATCGTGGTGTTGATGACCTTTTTGGGTTGTGTTTTTGTGACGGGATTGAACGACAGTGGCAATATTGGATTAACCGGGATTTTGGTGGGGCTGGCTTCGGGATTTGGTTATGCCTTGTATAGCATTTTTAGCACATACGCGTTGAAAAAATATCACAGTATTACCATTACCTTTTATACGTTTGTATTGGCGGCGCTGGGGACCTTGCCGCTGAGTCATGTGCCGGAGCTAATGCCTATGCTGAGTAATCCGCAGGTTCTGCTGTACGGTGCGGGATTAGGGATTTTCGCCTGTATGTTTCCTTATTTATTATATACTAGGGGGCTTACAGGTGTGGTGGCCAGTCATGCTTCAGTGATGGCAACGGTAGAACCAGTGGTAGCAACGCTCATTGGTGTGCTTGTATTCAACGAGGGCATGACGTTGGGGAAATTGTGTGGAATCATATTGATTTTGGCTGGTATTGTGGTTTTGAATGTGCAGTTCCCCGGGGAGAAAACGCAAAGTGAGTAGAAAATATGCGAAAAAGCACTTTATATTTATAAAGGAAGAAAAAAGCGGAACACAGGTCGTACTGAAAGGAGTTTTGATATCAGTATGACTGTATTTCCGCTCTATATAGACGGCAGCTAGGTTGCAAGCAGCTGCTATTCTTGCATTTTCTTTAGAATGCGCAGCAATGTCTGTAAGGATTGCACCAATTCTTCCTGGTCAGCCTGGGAAAGACTACAGAATTTTTGCTCTAATGAATGCTGTAATTGTTCTTTGGTGCGGTGCAAAAAGAGCCGACCGTTAGCTGTCAGACGAATGCGCACCAATTTGCGGTTGGTTTCGTCATGAATGCGTTCGGTAAGCCCTGCTGTTACCAATGGGGCCACGGCGCGTGTGGTTTGTTCTTTTGATGAGGCAATACAGGCAGAAAGCTGAGTCATAGTTAAGGAATCGTCTGCCATGAGTGCCAACAAAATATGGAACTGGCTTTTGGTAATATGCTGGACAGAGGAATCTGTTTTATTTAATTCTAATTTGTTTAAAATAAGACTGTGATACATGGGCATCATCTCCAGCAATGCGGAGATGGGTGCATCCGGCATGTGCCTATCCACAGGGCTCACCTCTTCTGTGTTATTGGTTTAAGTATATCTATAATGTAGGAAAAAGTCAATTTGTGTTTCGACAAACTATTTTGAAAATATTTATTGATGATTATTTGAAAAAGGGAGGAAAAAGTCCGTTTGGCGTAGTGAAAAAGGATGTTGTATGGACAAGAATTTTTTATGTATATACTATAAAGAAAAATAATGAAAACATGGTGAAAAAATGTGCAAAGCTGCGAAAAAAAGCCTTGCAAATGTATTTTCAGTGTGATAAGATTGAGAAGTTGCGTAAGACAGGCGATGAAGCGGAAGGTTGCTAGGCACGGCGACACGCCAGACCCCGTGTACTAGGTAATTTCCGTGGAGAATGTCCGTTAATCGGGCGCGAAGGAGGGAAAAACATGGCAAAGCAAAAAATCAGAATTCGTTTGAAAGCATTCGATCATAAATTGTTAGATCAGTCTGCACAGAAAATCGTTGAAACAGCGAAGAAAACAGGAGCCAAGGTTTCCGGTCCGGTTCCACTGCCGACCGAGAAAAATGTGTTTACAATTTTGAGATCCCCTCATGTAAACAAAGACTCCAGAGAACAGTTCGAAATGAGAACACATAAACGTCTGATCGACATTTTCGATCACAATTCTAAGACTGTTGAAGCTCTGATGCGCTTGGATTTACCATCCGGCGTTGAAATCGAAATTAAATTATAATCGTTTGCGAAGTTTAAGGAGGTGGCAAAATGAAAGCTATTTTAGGTAAAAAGATTGGTATGACTCAGATCTTTTCTCCAGAAGGTAAAGCAATTCCTGTAACAGTCATTGAAGCAGGTCCTTGCACAGTCATCCAAACAAAAACTAACGATAATGATGGTTATGAAGCCATTCAGCTTGGTTTTGATGAAATTAAAGAAGTGCGCGCAAATAAACCTCAGAAAGGTCACTTTGCAAAAGCGCAGGCAAAACCAATGAGATACTTGAGAGAATTCCGCGTGGACAACGCTGCTGAATATCAGTTGGGTCAGGTAATTAAGGCCGATACATTTGAAGTCGGCGATATGATTGATGCAACAGGAATCAGCAAAGGTAAAGGATTCCAGGGTAGCATCAAACGTTGCGGTCAGTCCAGAGGGCCGATGGGTCATGGTTCTAAATATCACCGCCGTTCCGGTTCGCTGGGAGCGTTGGGTCCAAACCATGTATTTAAGGGTCGTCAACTGCCGGGTCGCATGGGTGGCCTGAAAATCACAGTTCAGAATCTGCAGGTAGTAAAAGTAGACGCTGAACGCAACTTACTGTTAGTAAAAGGTTCTGTACCTGGTCCTAACAAATCTATGATTACGATCAAGAGCGCTGTAAAAGCGAAATAATTAGTGTCGCAAGAAAGGAGGAAACTACAAATGCCAAAAGTAGCTTTATTAAATGTAGAAGGCAATCAGGTTGGTGAAATCGAACTGAACGATGCAGTATTCGGTATTGAACCAAACGAAAGCGTTGTACATGAAGCTGTTGTGATGCAGATGGCTAGCTGGCGCCAGGGTACTCACTGCACAAAATCCAGAGGTGAAGTGAGAGGCGGTGGCCGCAAACCTTGGAGACAGAAAGGAACTGGCCGTGCTAGAGTTGGTACATCCCGCTCTCCATTATGGCGTGGCGGTGCAATTATCTTTGGGCCGAAACCAAGAGAATATAGCTATTCTATTCCAAAGAAAAAGAGACGTCTTGCATTAAAATCTGTTCTTTCCAGTAAAGTTGCAGAAAACGAAATTATCGTATTAGATACACTGAACTTTGACCAGCCAAAAACAAAAGAAATGGTGAAAGTTCTGAATGCATTACATGTTGATGCAAAAGCATTAGTTGTTACCGCTGAAGTGGATGAAAATGTAATAAAATCCGCTCGTAATATTGAAGGGGTTACGCCGGTAGCTGCTGCATCTATCAATGTATATGATGTGTTAGCCCACAACAAGCTGATCATCACTAAAGATGCAATCGCTAAGGTTGAGGAGGTGCTGGCATAACATGGAAGCACGTGATATCATTATTAAGCCTGTCGTAACAGAAAAATCTGTATCCTTGATGGAACACAACAAATATGTTTTCAAAGTAGCTTTGAGCGCAAATAAGATTGAAATCAAAAAAGCTGTTGAAGAAATCTTCAAAGTAAAGGTTGTTGATGTCAACACTGTTCGCACAAAGGGTAAAGTAAAACGTATGGGACGTTATGAAGGAAAAACTTCTGATTACAAGAAAGCTATTGTACAGTTAGCTGAAGGCGATAGCATTGAAATTTTTGAAGGTATGTAATCTGAAATAATTTGATATAATCCAGAAGGAGGGAACTGCAATGGCAGTAAAAAGTTTTAAGCCTACTTCTCCTGGTAGACGTCAGATGACTGTTTCCACATTTGAGGAAATTACAGCGAGCAAACCGGAAAAATCCTTACTGGCTCCTATGAAGAAAAAAGCTGGTAGAAATGCACAAGGTTGTATCACTGTTCGTCATCACGGCGGCGGTCACAAGAGACAATACCGGGTAATTGACTTTAAACGTAATAAAGACAATATTCCAGCCAGAGTTGCTACGATTGAATATGATCCAAACCGTTCTGCACGTATCGCGCTGTTGAACTATGTAGATGGGGAAAAAAGATATATCATCGCGCCAAATGGCTTAAAAGTTGGGGACATGGTTGTATCCGGTCCAGAATCTGATATCAAAGTTGGCAATTGCTTGCCTATCGACAATATTCCGGTTGGTACTGTAATTCACAACGTTGAATTGAAACCTGAAAAAGGTGCGCAGTTATGCCGTGCAGCAGGCGCTTCCGCACAGCTGATGGCAAAGGAAGGCAAATATGCGACTCTGAGACTGCCATCTGGCGAAATGAGATTGGTGTTGCTGAGATGCCGTGCTACTGTAGGGCAGGTTGGCAATCTGGAACATGAAATCATCAATATTGGTAAAGCTGGTCGTACCCGTTGGATGGGTGTAAGACCTACCGTACGCGGTTCTGTTATGAACCCGAACGATCACCCACATGGTGGTGGTGAAGGTCGCGCTCCAGTAGGCCGTAAGTGCCCAGTTAGCCCATGGGGTAAATCCGCACATGGCGGGAATACTCGCAAGAAAAATAATGTAAACGATAAATATATTGTTAAATCACGCAAGAAATAAGTAGCTTGCGCGAAGGGAGGCAAATATCCTCATGAGTAGATCATTGAAAAAAGGGCCTTATGTTGAAGAAAAATTGTACAACAGAATCGTAGCCATGAATGAATCTGGTGACAAAAAAGTCATCAAAACATGGTCTCGTAGTTCTACAATCTTCCCTGAATTCATCGGTCATACAATTGCTGTTCATGATGGTCGTAAACATGTGCCTGTTTATGTAACTGAAGATATGGTAGGTCATAAACTGGGCGAATTTGCGCCAACACGTACTTTTAAAGGCCACGGTGATCACACCGAACGGTCGACTTCCTTGAAGTAGAAATAAGAGAGGGGGTTTCGCAATGGAAGCGAAAGCTGTCGCTAAATTCGTTAGAATTTCTCCTAGAAAAGCTCGTCAGGTTGTTGACCTGATTCGTGGAAAAAGCGTTGGAGAAGCATACGCGATTTTAAAATTCACACCACATAAAGGTGCTGCATTAGTAGAAAAAGTATTGAAGTCTGCAGTGGCAAACGCTGAACATAACTACAACATGAATGTTGACGATTTGTATGTCAGCACAGCCTACGTTGATCAAGGGGCTTCTTTAAAAAGATTTAAACCCAGAGCAATGGGTAGAGCGGATGGTATCCGTAAGAGAACAAGCCATATTACAGTAATGGTTAGCGAAAAATAAGGAGGGATCACGCAGTGGGTCAAAAGGTAAGTCCTAAAGGAATGCGTATCGGCGTTATCAGAGACTGGGACGCTAGATGGTATGCTGATAAGAATTATGTAGAACTCCTCCATGAAGATCTGAAGGTCCGTAAATTTGTAAAAGCCAAATTATTTGAGAGCGGCGTTTCTGAAATTATCACTGAAAGAACTGGTAATACCAAACTGAGAGTGACAATTCATACAGCAAGACCTGGTATCGTAATCGGCGCAAAAGGTTCTGAAATTGAAAAACTGCGCAAAGAACTGGAAGCCATGACTGGCAAACAGGTAAATATCAATATCCAGGAAGTAAAGAAACCAGAAGCAAATGCACAGTTGGTTGCTGAAGCCACCGCTGCACAGTTGGTAAAACGTGTAGCATTCCGCAGAGCCATGAAACAGGCTGTTGGCAGAGCATTGAAATCCGGTGCAGAAGGTATCAAGATTGCAATTTCCGGACGTCTGGCTGGCGCTGATATCGCTCGTACAGAATGGTATAGTGAAGGCAAAGTGCCTCTGCATACATTGCGGGCTGACATTGATTATGGTTTTGCAGAAGCAGATACAACTTATGGCAAAATCGGTGTAAAAGTTTGGATCTACAAAGGGGAAGTTCTTCCTGAAGCGAAAAATGCTCAAGCTAAGGAAGGAGGCAACTAATCATGTTGGTGCCAAAGAGAGTAAAATGGCGTAGACCACATCGTGCGAGCCTGAAGGGTGAAGCACATAAAGGTACAAAAGTAACATACGGCGACTATGGTCTGCAGGCGTTAGAAGGCGCATGGATTACAAACCGCCAGATCGAAGCGGCTCGTATTGCAATGACACGTTATATTAAACGTGGTGGTAAAGTATGGATTAAAATTTTCCCAGACCAGCCTGTTACAGCAAAACCTGCTGAAGTACGTATGGGTTCCGGGAAAGGTGCTCCAGATTATTGGGTTGCAGTAGTAAAACCGGGTAAAGTAATGTTTGAATTGGCTGGCGTTCCGGAAGAAGTAGCCAGAGAAGCATTGCGTTTGGCAATGCATAAATTGCCAATCAAATGCAAATTTGTAAAACGTGAAGGCGGTGACGTAAATGAAGGTTAATGCATTGAGAGACTTAAGTACAGCTGAACTGGAAAAGAAGGTTGTAGATCTCAAAGAAGAACTTTTTAATTTGCGTTTCCAGATGGCTACTGGCCAGTTAGAAAATCCAATGAAGATTAAAGAAATCCGTAAGGATATCGCAAAAGCAAAAACAATCTTACGGGAACGTGAAATTAAAGAACAGGCCTAGGCTCAAGTGAGGAGGTTACAACGTGGAAAGAGGAAATCGTAAAGTTCGCTACGGCGTTGTTGTAAGCGACAAAATGGACAAAACTGTAACAGTTTCTGTCGAAAGCCATTTCCGTCATCCTCTGTATGGCAAAATTACAGCCATGACTAAAAAATATAAAGCTCATGACGAAGAAAATGCCTGCAAAGTGGGAGATAAAGTAAAAATTATGGAAACACGTCCACTGAGTAAAGATAAAAGATGGCGTGTTGTGGAAATTACTGAAAAGGCTACCATCGTATAAGTTGTGTAGTTTTTTCACAACGAGATGTTGCCGGAAGGAGGTAACCTGAGATGATTCAACAAGAAACCAGACTGAAAGTCGGTGACAATACCGGTGCAAAGGAATTACTGTGCATCCGTGTACTGGGCGGTACAGGACGCCGTTATGCATCCGTAGGTGATATCATTATTGCTGCTGTGAAAGAAGCAACACCTGGTGGCGTTGTCAAGAAGGGTGATGTAGTAAAAGCAGTAGTTGTCAGAACAAAAGAATCTGTTCGCAGAGCTGATGGTTCTTACATCCGCTTTAGTGAAAATGCGGCAGTTATCATTAAAGATGACAAGAGTCCAAGAGGAACCCGTATTTTTGGGCCGGTAGCTAGAGAACTGCGTGATAAAGATTTCATGAAAATCGTATCTCTGGCTCCTGAAGTGCTGTAAGCCGTAGCCTTGGAGGTGAAAATAGTGGCAAAAATGAACGTTAAAAAGGGCGATGAGGTAATCGTAATCGCTGGTAAAGATAAAGGCAAGACTGGTAAAGTGATCGGTGTGATCCCGAGCCAGGATAAAGTGATTGTGGAAGGTGTTGCCGTTGTAAAACGTCATACCAAACCAACACAGAAAATGCCACAGGGTGGTATTATTGAAAAAGAAGCAGCTATTCACGTATCTAACGTAATGCCGTTCTGCAGTACCTGCAAAAAAGGCGTAAGAGTAGCGCACACCATCGAGAATGGTAAAAAAATTCGTGTTTGCCGTAAATGTGGCAAGGCACTTTAATGAATAGTCTTGATGGAAAGGAGGCTATATTGAAATGGCTAGATTAAAAGAAAAATATCTGAATGAAGTAGTACCTGGTTTGCAGGAACAATTCAAATATACAAATGTGATGGCTATTCCAAAGTTGGATAAAGTGGTAATCAACATTGGTTTAGGTGAAGCGGTACAGAATCCAAAAGCATTGGACGCTGCACTGAATGATTTGACTCTGATCACTGGTCAGAAACCAGTTGTAACCAGAGCTAAAAAATCTATTGCTGGTTTCAAATTAAGAGAAGGTATGCCAGTAGGTGTGAAAGTGACTTTGCGCGGCGATCGTATGTATGAATTCGTTGACAGACTGCTGAGTGTAGCTCTGCCACGTGTTCGTGATTTCAGAGGCGTTTCTCCAAAGTCTTTTGATGGCAGAGGAAATTACAGCCTGGGTCTGAAAGAACAGTTAATTTTCCCTGAAATTGAATATGATAAAATCGATAAACTCAGAGGGATGGAAATTGTTTTTGCAACAACAGCAAAGACAGATGAAGAAGGTAGAGCACTTCTGAAACTTCTGGGCATGCCATTCGCAAGTTAATTGATTAGGAGGTAATCCTGTGGCAAAAACATCCATGAAGGTGCGTAAGGCGCCGAAATACAAGGTGAGAGAAGTAAATAGATGTAAAGTTTGCGGACGTCCACATGCATATATGCGCAAATTCGGTCTTTGCAGAGTATGTTTCCGTGAATTAGCTTATAAAGGCCAACTACCTGGTGTAACGAAATCCAGTTGGTAAAACCAAATGTATGGAAGGGGGTCGCTGTAAATGGTAATGACAGATCCAATTGCAGATTTTTTAACAAGAATTCGTAATGCAAATATGGTTATGCACGAGAAAGTAGAAATTCCTGCTTCCAAAACCAAGATTGCTTTAGCTGAAATCTTGAAAAATGAAGGTTTCATTAAAGACTATGAACAGGTTGAAGATGGCAAACAGGGAATCATTCGTGTATACTTGAAATATGGTCCTAATCGTGAAAAAGTCATTTCTGGCTTGAAACGTATCAGCAAACCGGGCTTGAAAGTATATTGCAAAAAAGATGAGATTCCGAAGGTTTTAGGTGGTTTGGGGATTGCAATTATCTCTACCTCCAAAGGAATTGTGACAGATAAAGAGGCACGCAAGCTAGGCTTAGGCGGCGAAGTTATCTGTTATGTATGGTAAGATCAATAAACTGGTAGTTCAGGAGGTGCAAAAATGTCCCGTATTGGTAAACTTCCTATTAGCATTGTTGACGGCGTAGAAGTAACAATTGCTGAAGGTAATCATGTAACTGTAAAAGGACCAAAAGGTCAGTTGGAAAAACAATTACATCCTGATATGATCCTGGAACAGGAAAACGGCCAGGTAAAAGTTATTTGCCCAGACGACAGCAAAAACGCATTGTGGGGTCTGACCCGTACTTTGTTAAATAACATGGTAATCGGTGTAACACAAGGCTACTCTAAAGCGCTGGAACTGGTTGGTGTGGGTTACAGAGCACAGTTGCAGGGTAAAAAGCTAGTATTACAGGTTGGGTATTCTCATCCTGTTGAATTTGAACCGGAAGATGGAATGGAAATTGAAGTTCCAGCTCCAACCCAGATCGTAGTTAAGGGTATTGATAAAGAAAAAGTCGGCAGCCTGGCAGCAAATATTCGTGCCGTACGTGAACCAGAACCTTACAAAGGAAAAGGTATCCGTTACGCAGGTGAAGTTGTGAAATTGAAAGCTGGTAAATCTGGCGGTAAATAATAGCCGTTCCTCTAGTTAGAGGGCCAGCTCCAATGAAAGGAGTGAAATAACGTGATTAAGCAAACCCCAAGAAAAAACATTCGCCAGAAAAAACACTGGAGAACAAGAAATAGAATTAAAGGGACTGCAGGAAGACCACGTTTAGCAGTATTTAGAAGTACACAGCATATTTATGCTCAGATTATTGATGATACAGTTGGTAACACTTTAGTAGCAGCTTCTACTTTGGATGTAAAAGTAGAAGGTAGCAAAACAGAAGCTGCAAAAGCAGTAGGTGTAGCTGTAGCAAAAAAAGCACTGGAAAAAGGCATTGATAAAGTTGTGTTTGACCGTGGTGGTAACCTTTATCATGGCCGTATCCAAGCTCTGGCAGAAGGAGCTAGAGAGGCCGGTCTTGATTTCTAATCAACGACGAAGGAGGGAAAGGTATTGGCAAGACTAGATGCTAACAACTATGAATTGAAAGAAAAAGTTGTCCAGATCAACCGTGTAGCGAAAACTGTAAAAGGTGGCCGTCGTATGAGCTTCAGTGCTCTGGTTGTTGTTGGGAACGAAAATGGCATTGTTGGTGTTGGTATGGGGAAAGCAAACGAAGTACCAGAAGCAATCCGTAAAGGCATCGAAGATGCAAAGAAAAATTTGATTGAAGTACCAGTAGTAAATGGTACAATTCCACATGAACTCGTTGGTCGTTTCGGCGCAGGTCGCGTAATGCTGAGACCAGCTGCAGAAGGTACCGGAGTTATAGCTGGCGGTGCAGTACGTGCAGTTGTGGAATTGGCTGGTATCAAAAATATCTTAGCAAAATCTCTGGGTTCTGACACAAGTTTGAACATCGTGAAAGCTACTATGCAGGGCTTAGGTGCCATGAAGAGAGTAGAAGATGTAGCAAGACTGCGTGGTAAGACCGTTGAAGAAATCTTAGGTTAAGGGGGATTCTGAGATGGCACAGCTAAAAATTACTTTGGTAAGAAGCGTAATCGGTTCACCTGAAAAACAGAGAAAAGTCGTAAAAGCCCTCGGCCTCAAGAAAACAAATAGTTCTGTTGTACAGGACGACAATGCTGTTATCAGAGGTATGATTGCAAAAGTTCATCACTTAGTAAGTGTTGAAGAAGTATAAGCTTAATGTAGGAGGTGTTTTTAAGTGAAACTCCATGAGCTAAAACCTGCTGAAGGGTCTAAACAGGCTCCAAAGCGTAAAGGTAGAGGTATTGGTTCCGGTTTAGGTAAAACTGCCGGTAAAGGTCATAAAGGTCAGAAAGCTCGTTCTGGTGGCGGCAAGGGCCCTGCATTCGAAGGTGGTCAGACACCATTACAGCGTCGTATGCCAAAAAGAGGATTTACAAATGCGATGTTCAAAGTAGAATACACAGAAGTAAATCTGGACCGTTTAGAACGGTTTGAAGCAAATACTGAAATTACACCAGAGCTGTTATTTGACAACGGCATCGTAAAACAGGTTAAAAACGGTGGCGTAAAAATTCTGGGCAATGGCGAAGTTACAAAAGCATTCACTGTAAAGGCAAATGCTTTCAGTAAATCTGCTCAGGAAAAAATTGAAGCAGCTGGTGGCCGAGTAGAGGTGATCTAATTGTTATCAACTCTCAGAAATGCAGTAAAGGCTGAAGATACTCGTAAAAAAATACTTTTTACGTTAATGATGTTCCTGGTTTTCCGTATTGGTGCGCACATTCCAGTGCCGAATATTGATAGCAATATCATAAATCAGCTAGCAGATCAAGCGAAATTGTTAGGCTTTTTTGATATGGTATCTGGTGGTGCATTTAGAAACTTTTCTATTTTTGCGATGAGTATTACACCATATATCAACGCATCAATTATTATACAGCTGTTGACTGTAATTGTTCCGAGATTGGAACAGTTGGCCAAAGAGGACCGTAAAAAAATTGTTGAGTATACTAGATATTTGACTGTTGTATTAGCCTTTATTCAGGCTATTGGTGTTTCCTTTGGCTTTAGATCCGCGCTAGTAAGCGATTCTTTTGGCAGCATTGCACTGATTGCTTTGACATTGACTGCCGGTACAGCATGCTTGATGTGGATTGGTGAGTTGATTACAGAAAAAGGCATCGGTAATGGTATTTCCCTGATTATTTTTGCGGGGATTGTTTCTCGTCTGCCTCACGGGCTCTTCACATTATACAATTTCGTTGTAGAACGTGGTGCAATGGGTTTCCTGATTGTATTGCTATTTGCGGTAATCGCGTTGGCAGCAATTGTGGCTGTTGTAGCAATTCAGGAAGGACAGAGAAGAATTCCTGTGCAGTATGCAAAACGTGTAGTTGGCCGTAAGGTATATGGCGGACAGTCCACACATATTCCAATCAAAGTAAACTCTGCAGGGGTAATTCCTATTATCTTTGCGATGTCTATCTTGATGTTCCCTGGCACAGTTGCTTCATTTTTCCCAAATAACGGCTTTGCTCAGGTGGTAACAGGATTTTTTGATTATCGTGGTGTTCCATATAATATTTTATATGCACTGTTAATCGTGTTCTTCACCTATTTTTATTCTGCTATTAGCTTCAATCCCGTAGATGTAGCAGATAATATTAAGAAAAACGGTGGGTTTATTCCTGGGTTGCGCCCAGGTAGACCAACATCTGATTATATCGCCAAGGTAATGGGTAGAATTACTCTCTTTGGTGCAATTTTCTTAGCTGCTATCGCAGTTTTGCCGGCATTATTGATGGGCCTGTTAGGTCTGGATATTTCTTTCGGCGGCACAGCGCTATTGATCGTAGTGGGCGTAGCCTTAGATACGATGAAACAATTGGAAGCATCTTTATTGATGCGCAGCTATGAAGGCTTTATGAAGTAATGTGATTTGGAGGGATTACAGTGAAGATTATACTGATGGGGCCTCCCGGCGCCGGAAAAGGGACACAGGCGGAAAAACTGGTTAAGTTATATCAGATTCCCCACATTTCCACCGGTGATATGTTTCGTAAAGCACAAAAGGACGGCACAGAATTGGGCCTGAAAGCAAAAGAATATATGGAGCAGGGACAACTGGTACCAGATGAAGTAACAGTTGGTATCGTAAGAGAACGTCTGGCAGAAGCAGACTGTAAAGATGGATTCCTTTTGGATGGATTTCCGAGAACTGTGCAGCAGGCTGATGCACTGGATGGAATTTTAAAAGACTTGGGTATGGTATTGGATCGCGTAATCAACATTGAAGTTGATAAGGCATTTTTGGTGGACCGGCTGACCGGACGCCGCGTATGCAGAACCTGCGGTGCGACATTTCATGTAGTCAATAAAGCTCCAAAAGTGGAAGGCGTTTGCGATAAATGCGGTGGCGAATTGTACCAGCGCAATGACGACAAAATTGAAACAGTTAGTAATCGATTAGATGTATATGCTGCGCAGACTGCGCCGCTAATTGAATACTATCAATCCAAAGGTATTATGAGCTCTATAGATGGAAGCAAATCTATGGAAGACGTATTAGCTGATATTCGTTCAGCTTTAGGGAGCAACTAAGCATGATTCATGCCAAATCTTCGCGGGAGATTCAATATATGCGTGATGCAGGTCGCATTGTGGCCCAAACCCACGAGGAACTCGCTAAGGCTGTAAAGCCAGGTGTTGGTACCAAAGAACTAGACCAGATTGCGGAAGACTATATCATATCCAAAGGTGCTGAGCCATCTTTTAAAGGATATCGTGGTTTTCCTGCTGCAATCTGTACTTCCGTTAATCATGTTGTAGTACATGGAATTCCAGGTTTAGAAACGGTAAAGAATGGTGATATTATCAGTATTGATATTGGCGTCGTGATCAATGGCTATCACGGTGACGCTGCCAGAACGATACCGGTTGGTGAGATTTCTGCGACTACAGAAAAGCTGTTGCAAGTCACAGAAGAAAGTTTGTACAAAGGGATTGAGCAGGCCGTTATTGGAAACAGGCTCTCCGATATATCCCATGCTGTGCAAACTCATGCGGAAGGTAATGGCTTCTCGGTTGTGCGTAACTACTGCGGTCATGGAATTGGGCGCAGTATGCACGAAGAGCCACAAATTCTAAATTATGGAGATCCTGGACATGGCCCGCGGCTGAAGGCTGGTTATTGTTTGGCGATCGAGCCTATGGTCAATGTCGGTACACATGGTGTTTCGGTCTTGAAAGACGGATGGACTGTGATTACAAATGATAAACAGTTATCTGCTCATTTTGAACATTCTGTTGCGATTACAGAAGATGGGCCATTAATTTTAACGGAATTGTAAAAGTCGAAGGTGTAATGAAGGAGGCTATCTCATATATGTCTAAGGATGTCATTGAAGTAGAAGGAACAGTAATTGAACCTCTGCCAAATGCAATGTTTCAGGTTGAACTGGAAAATGGGCATAAGGTATTGGCGCATGTTTCCGGCAAAATCAGAATGAATTTTATTAAAATTTTACCCGGGGACAGAGTGACAGTGGAACTCTCTCCATATGATCTGAGTCGAGGTCGGATCACATACCGGTTTAAGTAAGATACTTCCTATTTCCGATAAGGAGGGTATAAGCAATGAAAGTAAGAGCTTCTGTAAAGCCAATTTGTGAAAAATGCAAAATCATTCGCCGAAAAGGTGCAGTGATGGTAATTTGCGAAAATCCAAAACATAAACAGAAACAAGGTTAATTTATAAATAGAGTTTCTCATGGGAGGTGCATCAAATGGCACGAATCGTTGGTATTGATTTACCAAGAGAAAAAAGAGTTGTAATCGGCTTGACATATATCTATGGTATTGGCAAAGCTACTGCTGAAAAAATCGTGGCAGAAGCAGGAATCAATCCTGACACAAGAGTACGTGATCTGACAGAAGAAGAAGTACAGAAACTGAGAGAGATTGTTGGTAAATTAAAGGTTGAAGGTGACCTGCGCCGCGAAATTTCTCTGAATATCAAACGTCTGTCTGAAATCGGTTGCTATCGCGGAGTGAGACACCGCAGAGGTCTGCCGGTTAGAGGCCAGAGAACAAAAACAAATGCAAGAACTCGTAAAGGTAAAGTTAGAGCTGTAGGTGCGAAACGTAAAAAGTAAGAGGTGATATGTTAAATGGCTAGACCAAAGACTGCTAATACTCGTGTAAAACGCAGAGAACGTAAAAATGTTGATAAGGGTATCGCTCATATCAAATCTACATTTAACAATACAATCGTTACCATCACAGATATGAATGGTAACGCCTTATCTTGGGCCAGTGCTGGTGGCATGGGTTTCAAAGGATCCAGAAAGAGCACACCGTATGCAGCACAGACTGCGGCTGATACTGCTGCAAAAGCTGCTATGGAACATGGTTTGAGAGAAGTTGAATGTTATGTAAAAGGCCCTGGTGCTGGTAGAGAAGCTGCAATTCGCTCCTTACAGGCTGCAGGTTTAGAAGTAAGTATGATTAAGGACGTAACTCCAATTCCTCATAATGGTTGTCGTCCACCAAAACGTAGAAGAGTCTGAGGAGGTGCAATTGAGGAATGGCTAGATATACAGGTCCTGTTTGCCGTTTGTGCCGTAGAGAAGGCGTAAAACTGTTCTTGAAAGGTGATCGCTGCTACTCCGGCAAATGTGCAATTGAAAATAGAAATTATGCGCCTGGCCAGCATGGTCAACGCAGAAATAAGCAGAGTGAATACGGTTTGCAGCTGAGAGAAAAGCAGAAGGCTCGTCGTATTTATGGTGTATTAGAAAATCAGTTTGAAACTTATTTCGATAAAGCTGAACGTAGAAAAGGTGTCACAGGTGAAAATCTGCTGATTTTGTTAGAAAGCCGTTTTGATAATGTTGTTTATCGTGCAGGCTTTGCAGCTTCCAGAAAACAAGCTAGACAGTTTGTGCGCCATAATCATTTTACTGTGAATGGCAAAAAAGCAAACATCCCATCCATGGAATTAAAAGTCGGTGATGTAATTCAGCTGAAAGAAAAGAGCAAGAGCTCTGCGCTGATTAAAGAATTGGCTGATAATCTGGGTTCTAAAAATCCTCCTGCATGGCTGGAACTTGATGTAGACAATTTGTCCGCTAAAGTTGTGAGAATGCCAAGTAAAGAAGATATTGATATACCAGTTGAAGAACAGATGATTGTTGAGTTGTACTCCAAATAATTGATAATCATGACTCTTAGGTTATACTGCGTATAAGTAGGAGGTTGAAAGATGATTGAAATTGAAAAACCAAATATTGAACGTGTTGCGATGAGCGACGACAATACTTATGGTAAATTCGTTGTAGAACCCCTTGAAAAAGGGTATGGAACAACACTGGGAAATTCCTTGAGACGTATTTTACTATCCTCTCTGCCTGGTACAGCGATTACTTCCATCAAAATTGACGGCGTACTGCATGAGTTCTCCACAGTACCTGGTGTAGTGGAAGATGTGGCGGATATTATTTTAAATATCAAATCATTGGCGTTAAAATCTGACACAGATGAACCACAGATTATTGTCATTGATGCCAACGGACCAGGTGAAGTGACTGCTGCAGATATCATTACGACAGAATCCGTTGAGATACTGAACGGGGATTTGCACATTGCAACGTTGGATGAAGACAGCCGTTTATATATTGAGATGGTAGTAGAGCGTGGTCGTGGTTATGTATCTTCTGTAAAAAATAAAAAAGAAGATCAGCCAATAGGAACAATTCCGATTGATTCTATTTATACTCCTATTCACAAAGTTAACTTTTATCTGGAAGATACGCGCGTTGGTCAGCGGACTGACTACGATAAGCTGACATTGGAATTATGGAGCAATGGCAGTATCAAGCCGGATGATGCGGTGAGTTTGGCTGCAAGAATTTTAAGTGATCACTTGAAATTATTTATCGGCTTGACCGACGGCATGGATCATGTGCCAATCATGGTAGAAAAAGAAGAAGAGGAAAAGAATAAGATTTTGGATATGACCATTGAAGAGTTAGACCTATCTGTTCGTTCCTATAATTGTTTAAAACGCGCTGGAATCAATACAGTTTCTGAGTTAACGCAGAAAACAGAGGATGATATGATGAAGGTGCGGAATTTGGGCAAAAAATCCCTGGAAGAAGTTCAGCAAAAAATGGAGGCTCTTGGTTTAGGCTTGAGATCCACAGAAGAATAGAAGTGAATTTTGTAGTAAAGGAGGAACAAAAATGCCTCATAGAAACTTAGGTCGCAATAGTTCTCAGCGTCGTGCGCTGTTAAGAAATATGACTACTTCTGTACTGAAGTACGGTCAGATTGAAACAACCGAAGCGAAAGCAAAAGAAGTTAGAAGAATTGTTGAAAAAATGATTACGCTGGGTAAAGCTGGTAATCTGCACGCTTATCGTCAGGCGCTGGCTTATTTGACCGAAGAAGATGTAGCGAAGAAATTATTTGACGAAATTGCTCCGAAATACGAAGATCGTCAGGGTGGTTATACTCGTGTAGTAAAATCGGGATGCCGTCGTGGTGACGGAACTCCAATGGCTATCGTAGAATTGGTATAAGGAGAAGGGCATAGAAGTCAGGAATTTCGTTCCTGACTTCTCTTGTTTCCCGCATAAAACAATGATTAAACTCAATCATCTCACACATATATTTTATAAAGAATCAACAAAACAGGAAGTCAAAGCGTTAGATGATGTTTCTCTGGAAATTCATGAAGGGGAACATATTGCTGTGTTAGGGCATAACGGATGTGGAAAATCGACATTGGCAAAGCATTTGAATGCTCTTTTGTTACCAACTGAAGGAACAGTTGAAGTGGACGCTGTCGATACAGCAAGCGAAGCAGACTTGTGGACAATTCGTCAGACGGTTGGCATGGTGTTTCAGAATCCCGACAATCAGCTAGTCGCCACTACGGTGGAGGAAGATGTGGCTTTTGGGCCGGAAAATATGGGTATGGAGCCTTCCATTATCCGGCAACGGGTAGATGAAGCGTTGGAAGCGGTTGGAATGCAGGAATATAAAGATAAAGGACCGCATTTGTTATCCGGCGGACAAAAACAGCGGGTAGCGATTGCGGGCATTATTGCAATGCGGCCTAAATATATTGTATTTGATGAACCGACTGCAATGTTGGACCCGCTGGGACGGCGAGAGGTCATGGAAACGATGCAGCAATTGAATAAAGAAGAGAGAATTACAATCATTAATATTACTCACTTTATGGAAGAAGCTGTATTGGCAGATCGTGTAATCGTAATGGAACATGGCAGAATTGTCTTGTCGGGAACGCCAAAAGAGGTATTTACCCATGTTGATTTATTAAAACGAATGCAGCTGGATGTACCGCCAGTGGTGGAATTGGCAGCATTGTTACATAAAGAAAATAAACAGATTGCAGCAGATCTCATGACAATAGAGGAAATGGTGACGGAATTATGTCCTTAGAAGTAAAACATGTATTTTATACTTATCAGGAAGGTTCCCCAACAGAAAGTCATGCACTTCAGGATATTTGTTTAACAGTAAATGAGGGTGAATTTCTCGGAATCGTGGGACATACCGGTTCGGGCAAATCCACCCTTATTCAGCATTTAAACGGATTGTTGAAGCCCAACAGAGGGGATGTACTGGTAGACGGATTGAATATCAATCAGAAGGAAGCAAAAGGAAAATTGAAAGAACTGCGCATGAAGGTGGGCATTGTGTTTCAGTATCCTGAATACCAATTATTTGAGGAAACGGTAGAACAGGATATTGCCTTTGGACCGCGTAATTTGGGTTTAAACGATGCAGAAATACGGCAGCGGGTACAAGATGCTATGGCATTGTTAAAATTGGATTACGCGAGTCTACGGAAGCAATCTCCGTTCGATTTGAGTGGTGGTCAGAAGCGTAAGGTGGCTATTGCTGGCGTTTTGGCTATGCAGCCGAAATATTTGGTGTTGGATGAGCCAACTGCCGGTTTAGACCCGAAAGGGCGCAAAGAATTTCTGGAAGAAATCGCAGCGTTGCATCGAAAAGGGATGACTATCGTGATGGTTTCTCACAGTATGGATGATGTTGCGCGCTATGCACAGCGGATGGTTGTATTGGACCATGGGCAGATTCACTTGCAAGGTACACCGCGGGAAGTATTTTCAAATCATGCAGAACTTGAGGCTATCGGTGTAGGAGTTCCGACATTGACAAAGCTTTTGTTGGAATTAAAAGCAAAAGGACTAAACGTGCGGACTGATTTGATAGAGCTTCATGAAATAAAAGATGAAATTTTGCGTGCCTTGTCAGAGAGAGAGGAGATGGCAAAATGCTGAAGGATATCACCATCGGGCAATATTTGCCGGGCAACTCTTTTTTGCATAAGCTGGATCCCCGTACTAAAATTTTGGCAGTGTTATTATATATGATAGCACTGTTTGTAGTGAATAACTTTTGGGGATTGGGTGCAATGCTGCTATTGTCTGTTGTAGTCATTCTAATCTCAAAAATTCCACTGAGATTTTTTTTCCGCGGTATCAAAGCCATTGCCTTTATTGTGCTACTCACAGTGGCGCTGCAAATGTTCATGACGCCGGGTGAAGCGCTGTGGCAATGGGGATTTTTAACGATTACAAAAGAAGGGATTCGGCAGGCCATTTTCATGGGCACACGTTTGCTGTTGTTGGTAAGTCTGACTTCCATTTTGACATTGACAACAACGCCCATCTCGCTGACAGACGGAATTGAAAATTTGCTGAAGCCTTTTCAGCGTTTCGGTATGCCTGCCCATGAGCTGGCCATGATGATGACCATTGCTTTGCGATTCATTCCAACTCTGGTAGAAGAAACAGAAAAAATCATGCAGGCGCAAGCTGCCCGGGGAGCGGATTTTGAAAGCGGCAATTTAGTTGAACGTGCCAAGGCGATGATTCCTCTTTTGGTGCCGCTGTTTTTGAACGCTTTTAAACGGGCAGATGAGCTGGCAATGGCTATGGAAGCGCGCTGCTATCATGGCGGAGAGAATCGTACACGTTTGAAAGCACTGAAATATGGAGGAAGAGATGCTGTGACTGGAGTGTTGTGTCTGTGTATGATTGCCGGTGCCTTTTTCACAAGATTCATATGATGGAGGAACTATGCGAAATATCAAAGCAGTAATACAATATGATGGCAGTCGTTATTTTGGATTCCAGGCACAGCTGAATCCAGAGCAGTTGCCCACTGTACAGGAAGCATTAGAAGAAGCTATTGGCGGTTTGCTGAAAGAGGAAACAAGAGTATACAGTGCAGGACGGACTGACCGGGGTGTGCATGCCTTGGGACAGGTAGTTAATTTTTATACCGAATCTTTGATTCCTGTAGAAAAGTTGGCCCGCGCAATCAATCAGCACTTGCCGGTAGACGTTTATATTCGTTCTGTAGAAGAAGTGGCTTCCACCTTTCATGCGCGAAAAAGCGCTCTGGGCAAGCATTATCAATATCGCGTATGGAACAGCGAGGAAAAAACAGTATTTGGGAACCAATACTTTTATCATTATCCCGGCAGCTTAGACGATGGACGCATGCAGGAGGCATGCAAACTCTTAGAAGGCACACACAATTATCAGGGGTTTTCTGCAGCGGGCAGTACGGTGAAGTCCTTTGTGCGCACAGTTTATGAGATGAATATGCGTCGCAATGGAGATTGGCTTACCTTTGATGTATACGGAAATGGCTTCCTTTATAATATGGTGCGTATCATGGTGGGCACGGTACTTGACATCGGTTTGCACCGCAAAAAAGTGGATGTGATTCCGCAAGTGTTGGCTACACAAAATCGCCATTTGGCAGGACGTACCGCGCCAGCCAGCGGATTATACTTAAAAAATGTATTTTATCGTTGACAATTCGTTTTCCATGAGTTAAAATATATAAGTGTGTTTTCGGACACTTCTTGAGCAATGTTAGTTCTATGATCCAGAGCCCCGGATCTTAACTATATAAACTCATTTATTATCTATTTCTTGTCAATGTTCTAAGGAGGGAATATAATGCGTACCACCTATATGGCAAAACCAAATGAGGTTGATAGAAAATGGTATGTAGTAGATGCAGCCGGCAAACCACTGGGTCGTGTAGCTTCTCAGGTTGCAGCAGTTTTAAGAGGAAAAAATAAACCAACGTTTACACCAAATGTAGATTGCGGCGATTATGTAATCGTAATCAATGCAAAAGATGCTGTGTTAACAGGTAAAAAGATGGATCAGAAATTGTTCCGTCGTCACAGCCGCTATCCAGGCGGTCTGCGTTCTATTAAATATAAAGATTTAATGGCTCAGAGACCGGTTTTGGCTATGGAAACAGCAATCAAAGGTATGCTGCCACATAACCGTCTGGGCAGAAGAATGTTCACCAAATTATTTGTATATGCTGGTGCTGACCACAAACATCAGGCTCAGAAACCAGAAGTACTGGAAATTATCGGTTAGGAGGAAATGAACAATGGCAAATAATGAAAAAGTGCAGTTCTACGGTACAGGCCGTCGTAAATCCTCTGTTGCCAGAGTAAGACTGGTGCCAGGTAATGGTCAGATCGTAATTAACGGTAAAGATTCTAAAGATTATTTCGGTAAAAAAACACTGGAAATGATTATCAGACAGCCAATGGTTTTGACTGAAACAGAAGGCCGTTTTGATGTGTTGGTAAATGCACATGGCGGCGGTACAACTGGTCAGGCTGGTGCAGTACGTCTCGGTATCGCAAGAGCATTGTTGAAAGCTGATATCGAATATCGTCCTGTTCTGAAAAAAGCAGGTTTCTTAACCAGAGACCCAAGAATGAAAGAAAGAAAGAAATACGGCTTGAAAGGCGCGAGAAGAGCTCCACAGTTCTCCAAGCGTTAATTGCGAGTCCAAAATATGTGATGAAAATCCCGTCGAGAATTTTTTCGACGGGATTTTATATATTGTGCAAAAAGGGAGGTAAAAAGCAATCACTTTCTACAGCCCTTTCTGTGATAGATTTGTCTGAAAACAATTGCGTTTGATTTAATCCGATAATTTCACGACAAGTACATCATCAAGCAGGGCACAACAGCCTTTTTGCGGAAATACAGGAATGCTTTGCACCGCATGATACTGCAAGAAAGCTGAGGCTTCATCAGGATCCAATAATTGAATGGGGTAGGCAAGTATTTGTTCAAAATACCATTGATAGGTTAAATAATATGTGGTAGAAAAATTTTGTGAACATCCGAGTCCTGTGATTTCCTCAAAGCCCGGTCTCTCTTGGGAGAGCGGTGAGTTGTACAGAGAGCCTACCAGTATTACTGGCGTTTGTCCGAGAATATAACCGTCTGTTTGCTCCATTCGGTCTACAATGCGGGTCATAACGGACAAGGTACTTTGAAATTCCAAATCCTTTTTTAGGTAAAGCTGATTGGAAAAATTGATGTTATGAAAAATGACACAAATCAAACAAACAACAGCAATCCATCGCGGAATATCGGAAAAAACTTGTGGGGTGTTTGTTTGTTCCTGATTTTGTTTCTTTGCAGGAATGGAAATATTGACATCTAATGTATAGAGCAAAAACAGATACACAAGAAAAAAGGAATAAATCATCAAGGCGTGCTCCATACCATTAGCGATAAAATAAACTACATTGATGCCAAAAGGCATTAAAAAAATCAGGCAACCCAACAGTAGCAGTTTCCCTGGAGATGAGGAACGACAGATAAGAATACGGGCCAAAGAGAGGAGAAGCAATACTCCTAAGATGACGTTAAAGACTGCTATCGCTTGTGAATTACTGATCTGTGGTGTCATGTAATATTGCAGTGGATAAAGCCAGGTTTGTTTTGTCAACTGACATAAAGCGGCTAGATTTTCAAACTGGCCCACATTGGCGAGTCCGTTGTAACTGTCCATGATATCTACACCAGTTAAGATCAAAGTGTATTGGAATACGGCCTTGTAGAGCAACAGACCAGATAAAAGCGCAAAAAGCAATTTTGCAGCAGTAAAAATTGTGGTCTTGATAGGTTTATTTTCCAAAAGCAGTTTGACGATGGACAACATACAGAGAAAAACAGTTACTTGTAGATAGCTTTGATATAGACTCAATGACATACACAACAGGATAGGACTGCATAAAAAGCCGTAACGGTATTGAGCCGCAATATAAGCCGCTGCAACGCTCAGCAACAGAGCCAGCATATAGACATCAGCGGCGCCGATATAAGACGCGTTTAAAAAAGTAATAGCAGTATTTGCGGTCAGGATACCGCAGGCACAGAAAATTAACAACTTTTGTTTAATATCCAGTAGCATAATCATCAGCCAAATTGAGATGGTGAGATAACAAAGAGATAGTATGCCAATTAGACTGCTGGAGCAGATAGAACCCCGCAGCTGCAAATAGAGCGGATTGAGAAAACGTCCCAAACCGATTTGCGCAACGGCGCTGTTGCTGTCTTGTACAAGATGCAAAGCGTCGTGGGAAAATAGTAAATTAAAATAACAATATCCATGTGCTGCTAAACCTAAAAGGAGGGTACAAAAAAATATAAATTGGAAACGATTCTTTTCTGCAAGCAGTGTGACCTGAAAATGTTTTAGCATGTCAGCCAATCCTTTCTATGTGTTCCAAATTGCTGTCAGCAACGATGTAATGGGGTCGCTTTTTTGTCTCTGTATAAGTTTTGGCAATATATTGTCCCATGATACCCATGCAAAAGAGCTGCACACCGCCCAGAAAGGTTATAATACAGGCCAAAGAAGCCCAGCCGTCGACTGGATCACCGAAAAGTAGACGGCGTATAACGATAAAAATTACAGCAACGAAATCTAATGCTGTAATGGTTAAGCCAAACCAAGAAGCAATGCTTAAAGGCGCTTGGGAAAAGTTAATGATACCATCAATAGCATATTTAGATAATTTCCAAAAGCTCCATTTGCTTTCTCCGGCAATACGGTTAACATTTTCATAAGGCAGCCAATAGGTGCGAAATCCGATCCAACCAAAAATTCCTTTAGAAAAACGATTGGTTTCCTGCATATGCATAATTGCTTCTACCATTTCTTTTTTCATCAGGCGAAAATCTCTTGCACCGTCCACAATATCTGCTTCAGAGATACGGTTGATTAATTTATAAAACAAACGGGCAAAGCAACTGCGGATGGGGGGTTCTCCCTTTCGGGAAACTCGTCTGGTAGCTACACTGTCATAGTCACCGCTTTGTAAAATTTCCAGCATGGTAGGCAGCAAATGTGGTGGATCCTGTAAGTCGGCATCCATTACAGCCACATAGTCACCGATGGCATTACGAAAGCCGGCGTACATAGCAGCCTCTTTCCCAAAATTGCGGGAAAAGGAGATGTAGGACAGCCGGCTATCTTGTTCTGCTAACGTTTTTAAAATTGAGAGCGTATCGTCTTTAGAGCCATCATTGATAAAGAGTAATTGGTAGTGGTAAGGCGATGTCTGCAGTACACTTTGTAGCTCTTGATAAAAGGCTGGCAGTGTCGCCTGTTCGTTGTAACAGGGAATAATTAAAGAAACTGTTTCTTTTTCCACAGTAGCCTCCTTGTTTGTAAAAAGTATACCTTTTAGGATGATTAAAAGGTATAAATTAGCATATTAGAAAATGTATTTTGGGCAAAATGTTGACTATTTTTATATTTTGCCAGATATATTATAAGTAGCAGATTCCATATTTGTCAAGTTGCGAAGCGGACTGCCCCTTTTCAAGATAAGCCGTTACTATATATCTGTTTTTAAATTTTTCCTTCAAGCTATCCAAATTACCACAGGGCCCATATCTGACCGTTTGGCATGTCTTTCCAGGATCCCGGAATGATTTCTAAAATCTTTCCGGTAGGGTAGGCACGGACGACAATTTCCTCTCGATATTCTGGATCTTCATGCCAGCGGCAAAAGTATAGTTTTTGTTTCTTTCTTTCACAAAAGCTTTCCGTTTCTTCAATGTCAAATTGGACTTTTTCCGGCCAGATAATTTGAAATCTGCCATCATGTGCCTGCCGTGTAAGCATCAAGGGTGATTGATGAAGTAGAAGACCATAGCAATCTTTTATCTCTGTAAAAGGTAAGGAAGCAATTGCAGTAATTCGATTTGTTGTATCGTCATATTGTAAAATACAGAGCAGAGACTTTGGAAAGTCAGCCAGCAATATCTGTATTTTTCCGTTATATAGAATAGGCTGACCGAAGTATTGTCCGGCGTTTCCCTTGATTGGCTCCACGACACGGCCATCAGGATAATGAATGAATACAAGACGGTTACAGTTTACAGGATGATGGCCCCGATATAGTTCTTCGGCCTCATATAAATCTCCATGCGTGTAATCGTTCCCCCAATACCATTCACAGCTTCCACTTAGAGGTTCAATATATGTAATACCATGTGTTTCAATTATTTTCATCATAAATCAACTCCTTAATTAATTCCAGTTTGTTATTTTAGATATTATCATAAGCCTCCGCCTGTTTCAATATGACTTGGTGAATTTAACGGAGCAGTCCTTAGCAATAATATATTTGAATAGAAGTATCAGACTTCCCTGAACGAGAACATCTGCTTTTCCCTGAGAAGCATATTTCATGCAAAAATCCCCTTTGCTGGATTTTGTCCAGTAAAGGGGAGAACGTATCAAAATAGAATGGGTATTTCTGTTTATTAAGCAGATACATAAGCTGACAAAGGCTATTTGTACAGGTTCCTTTTATCATGATTTCCTTTTTAAGCATGATTCTTAGCTTAGCTGGAACATACCGTGATAAAGTTGATAGTATTTTCCTTTTTGCGCCAGCAGACTCTGGTGATTGCCTTGTTCAATAATTTGACCGTGTTCCAATACCAGTATTTGGTCAGCATTGCGCACGGTAGAGAGCCGATGGGCAATGATAAATACGGTGCGTCCCTGCATTAGCTGGTCCATTCCCTGTTCTATGAGCGTTTCTGTGCGCGTGTCAATAGAACTGGTGGCTTCATCCAAAATTAGCACAGTGGGATTGGCTACTGCAGCGCGGGCGATAGCCAGTAACTGACGTTGGCCCTGACTCAAATTGCTGCCGTCAGCGGTGAGCATTGTGTGATACCCCTCAGGCAAATGTTGGATGAAAGAATGGGCATTAGACAAACATGCTGCATGTATGACTTCTTCATCTGTAGCATCTAGGCGGCCATAACGAATGTTATCCAATACTGTGCCAGTAAATAAATGGGTGTCCTGAAGTACCATAGACAAAGTGCCGCGTAAATCTTCTTTGCGAATCTGATTGATATCAATTCCGTCATAGGTAATGACGCCGCTAGATAAATCGAAAAAGCGATTGATTAAACTGGTGATGCTAGTTTTCCCAGCGCCGGTGGAACCCACCAGAGCAATTTTCTGTCCCTGCGCTGCGTGAAATGTAATATCATGCAGCACTGGTTTATCCGGTGTGTAGTGAAAAAATACGTGTTCAAAAGAAAGATTTCCTTGCAAAGGAATTTGTTTGATCGTGCCATTTTTCTGAGGAAACTGCCACATGGGAGGCTTTTGGCTGCGATCTAAAGTCACTTGACCGAGATTGGCCTCCGGTAGTTCATCCATCAATTGGAAAATACGTTCCGCTCCCGCCAACGCGTTCAGCAGGGCATTAAATTGTTGGGAAATCTGCGTGATGGGATGGGAAAATGAACGCGTATATTGTAAAAATGCTGCTACAGTTCCCAAATCCAAGCGACCAAGAATTGCCATGATACTCCCGAATATCGCGGTGACAGCGTAATTAATGTAGGAGAGATTTCCCATGGTGGGCATCAGTATATTAGCAAAGGTATGGGCACTGGTAGAAGCATGGCACAGGTTGTTATTCAATTGGTCAAAACGCGTTTTGGCCCGTTCCTCATAGCAAAATACTTTGACCACCTTTTGTCCTTCTATCATTTCCTCGATATAACCATTCATAGCGCCGATAGCTTGTTGCTGTTTCTGAAAATACATACCACTTTTGCTGCCAATTGTACGCACAGCAAAAATCATTACGGCTACCATCAACAGTACCAGTAAAGTCAGCAAGGGGCTGAGAATCATCATCATCGTGAATACGCCCACGACAGTGACAAAGGAAGAGATAAATTGGGAAAGGCTCTGGCTTAATAGATCCCGCAACGTGTCAGTATCACTGGTAAAACGGCTCATCAGTTCACCGTGAGTGTGGCTGTCGAAAAAACCAATAGGCAGTGATTGCATTTTATCAAATAATTCGGTGCGGATTTGAAATAAGGTGCTGGTGGAAATCACTAACATGATGCGGCTGTAGGCAAAAGTTGCAATAGTTCCTGAGAGATAAATGACAGCCATGACGGACAGCATAAAAATGAAATCAGACAAATCGGGATTTTGCTGACCAACGAAAGGCAAAATATAGTTATTAATCAACGGTTTGAGAAAATAGGTGCCAGCAATGGAGGCACCTGCGCTGATAAGAATACAGAGCACAGATACACATAAATGCAGACGATAACCCTTCATATAGCTGAAAATGCGCCATATGGTCTGTTTGATATGTTGGGGTTTTCTGATTCTTTTTGGTGGTTTCGGCATGTCACAGGGCTCCTTTCTGCTGAGAATCATATACTTCTTGATAGATTGCATTATGTTTCAATAATTCCTCATGGGTTCCAATTGCATTGATGGTGCCGTTTTCCATAACAATGATGCAATCCGCATCCTGCACGGAGCTGACCCGTTGGGCAATAATAATCGTGGTGGTATCCGCCAGATCGCGGCGAAAAGATTGACGGATGCGACTATCGGTAGCAGTATCGACAGCGCTGGTACTGTCATCTAAAATAATAATTTTAGGATGCTTTAAAAGAGCGCGGGCGATACAAAGCCGTTGTTTTTGTCCGCCGGATAAATTGCCGCCGCCTTGGCTCAAATCCGTGTCATAGCCTTGTGGAAAGGCCATGATAAAGTCGTGGGCCTGTGCCGCCTGACATGCGGTAATCAATTCTTCTTCGGAGGCGTTGGGATTGCCCCAACGCAGGTTTTCCTTAATGGTGCCGGAGAAGAGGATATTTTTTTGTAATACCACAGCTACATTCTCATGCAGTGTATGCAGCTTGTAGTCCTGCACATTGCGTCCGCCAACGAATACTTCGCCGGAGCTGGCATCATAAAGACGGGGAATGAGCTGCACCAATGTTGTTTTCGAGGATCCTGTACCGCCCAAAATTCCTACCGTCTGTCCGGAAGCGATGGAGAGATTGATATCATGTAATACAGGGGCAGCGGCTTCTTCATTGTAAAAAAAGGATACATTGCGAAATTCAATGGAGCCATCCTGCAGTTGCGGATCATCAGATGCAGCGGAATCAGTTAAATCCAACGGTTCGTCAAACACTTCGCAGATGCGCCGTGCTGAAGCACGGGACATGATCAGCATAATAAAAATCATGGAAATCATCATGAGAGACATGAGAATTTGTGAAATATAGCTGATAAAACTGAGCAGCTCGCCGGTCAGCATATCACTGGCAATAATCAGGTTGCCGCCAAACCAGGCTACTGCGATCATGCAGCTGTACATTACCAATTGCATGATGGGCGCATTCCACAAGAGGATTTTCTCAGCGCGCAGCTGCGTATCCCGCAGCTGATCCGCGGCCTGGCGAAAAGCTTCTTTTTCATGGTCTTCCCGCACAAAGGCCTTTACCAAATGAATGGCAGAGAGATTCTCTTGTACTCGCGCGTTAAGTTGATCGTATTTGGTCAACATAATTTGAAAGCGCGGATAGGCGCGGGAACCGATGAAATATAGGGCAACGCCTAGGAACGGAACAGCTACCAGGAAAATTTTAGCTAAAGTGGCATTGATATATACAGCCATCAACGTAGCGCAGATAAGCATCATAGGTGCACGCACGGCAGTGCGAATCATCATCATGAATGCCATTTGCGTATTGTTTACATCAGTGGTTAAACGGGTGATTAAAGAGGCTGTTGTAAAATGGTCAATATTGCGGAAAGAGAATTCCTGCACCTTATAAAATAATTTTTGCCGAATTCCTTTCGAGAGTCCGGCGCCTGCTACAGCGGCAAAGCGGCCGGCCAATACGCCGGCAGTAAGGGATACCAGCGCCATGGCAATCATCAGAAGACCCATGCGGGTGACATAACGCACATCACCATTTTGGATTCCCACATCAATAATTTTAGCCATTATCCAAGGCATAAGGATTTCCATAAACACTTCAATCAAAATAACAGAAGGGGCCAGAAGGGCATATTTTTTGTACCGTCCCAAACAGGACAGAAGATGATTCAGCATAACGTCACTCCTTGACAAATAAATAGCATCATATACAACTATATGTATTATACCGTTTGACGTACTGTCCTGCAAGAAAATCTGGCAGCAGCAAAAAGTTTTAAGAGTGCCGGTGGAACTTTTGCTCACTTTTCTACAGAATTTTTTCACAGCAGATGCAATAATTGTGGTACAATAAATAAAAAACGAGAATGCCGTAAAAAGGAGGTAATGAGATGACAACAAGAGAAATCATTCTACAGACATTGCGGAGTACAGATGATTTTGTATCAGGGGAGCTATTGAGTCAACAATGTGAAATTTCCCGCGCAGCTGTGTGGAAGCAGATTCAAAAATTACAAAGCGAAGGCTATGAGATAGAAAGTCAACATAGAGTAGGATATAGATTGGTAAATGGAGAAGATATTTTAAACCAGGAGGCAATCAGCCGTGGACTGCCGTATGGATTTTTAGGGAAAAAAGAGCAAATTTTTTGTTATGAGGAAATTGATTCCACTAATTTGGAAGCGCGGCGTTTAATTTTGCAAGGGTATGGACAGGGCACTGTTATTGTAGCGAAACATCAAACAGCGGGGCGCGGCAGACTGGGGCGGCATTGGGAATCGCCGGCAGGCACGGGGATTTGGTTTTCTGTCATTCTGGAGCCTAAAGTTGATTTGCAGCGAACCAGTCAGTATTCCTTTGTAATCGCGGTGGCAGTGGCGCAGGGAATCCGCGCCGCCACAGGATTGCCTGCGCAGGTGAAGTGGCCCAACGATATTCTGATTGGCGGAAAAAAGGTGTGTGGAATTTTGCTGGAGCTAGTGGCGGAAATGCGGCAGGTGCATCAGCTAATCATCGGCATCGGGATTAATGCCAATCAGGTACAGCAGGATTTTCCCGAAGAAATGCAGATGAAAGCGACATCCCTTGCTATGGAAAAGGGACAGTCTGTACGGCGCACAAAGGTATTATGCGCTGTATTGCAGGCTATAGAGGAAAACTATGACCTTTTGGAAGAGAAAGGGTTTGACGCTATTCGCGAAAAATGGATGGAATTATCCTGTGTAATTGGCAGAGAAGTTCAGGTTATTCATCAGGACAAATCGATACTAAACGGTATAGCAGTGGGACTGGCAAACGACGGTGCGCTTCAGGTGAAAACAAAACAGGGCATGGAGCTGGTTACAGTGGGAGATGTGTCGCTAAGAGCCGCTGACGGAAGCTACTTTTTAGTATAAATATAAAAAATTTGGAGAAACTATTGCAAGCTCATCATGAAGGGAAGCAGTCTGCCGGAAAGTATAAAAAGTACTGTTCAAATATAAAAATTTGCTGTATAATTAACATTAAGATATTGAATAAATAAGGTGATGAGCAGTATGGCAAACATATTTATAAAAAGAGAAACCTGTCCAACCTGTAATGGGGAAAAAACGATTCTTTGCTGTAGTTGCACCGCAGATGAAGAGTGCCACACAATTGTATGCCCATCCTGTAATGGAGCGGGGGAAATGGTAAGCTATAATACACCGGCGATTGTAGCGGCGATTTGTGTTGTGGCAGCGGTAGTTATTGCACTGATCGTATTATAGCGGCGGAATAAGATATACGGCAGTAGGAGGTGTAGGATGAACCAACTCATAAAACGGATGGCAAATATAAAAAAGGAATGTCCTACGTGTACCGGTGTAGGAACAATCGGTTGTAAATGTAATGAGAATGATGAGGTCACCTGTCCAAATTGTGAGGGGAAAGGTGTGGTATCTCGCCGGGTAACGACGTCACAAAAAGTTGAGATGCCCTGCGACTCTCCTCAATGCCAAAAAGGAAAAGTACCGTGCGGTGTATGCAATGGCACAGGCGTCACATTGCAGGATACTCCTTGTTCAGCTTGTCATGGCAGTGGTAAATTGGATTGTCCTGTTTGCGGTGGTCTGGGCCGTGTGGAACGGGTAAAGCAGGAATCTTGGATTGCGCATGATACCTGCCATATATGCAACGGACGCGGTGTGGTGGAATGTTATCTTTGTCATGGTACAAAAATCCGTGTTTGTCCTGATTGTAAAGGCAAGGGCACTGTGCTGAATACAGGAAAAATAGCGGCGATTTGTATTTTAGTTGTACTGCTTCTGGCTATGCCTGCATTATTTATTGCAGTGGCAGGGATTAGTTTGGGCGGATGTGTTTTTATGCTACAGAAAGAGCGAAGAATGGCTCAGGAAAATGAGGCAGAGTGAGTGTAGTTGAAAATAGACATGTAGTTGTTTTGGGCGAAGTGTTGAGGAGACACTTCGTCATTTTTTGTATTTATGCAGGTTGCGGCACAGCGACTAACAAAAAATATATAAAGTGTTACTTTACCTGCAGAGTATCGGTTTTTATTCTGATAAAGGTGCAACTGCGGAATGATATTCATAAAAAAATAATTGTGCGTCTTATTTAACTTTTCACTGGAAAATAGTTGACCTAATTAAACACAACGTGTAAAATATAAGTACCTGAATGTATATAAATATAAAGCAAAAAAGATTTTAATAGATTAACAAATTAGAAGAGAGGCGCGTTATGGAAGACACAAAAATTAGAAAAGAGCTGGATCAAATCGGACTGAAAAATCTAGGGGAAATCAAACACAATTTGACCCCTGCATTGCTGGTGGAAGAGGCCTTAGCTAATGGCGAAGGGGTATTCACAGATACTGGTGCATTTCGAGTTGTAACCGGAAAGTTTACCGGGCGTTCTCCGAAGGACCGTTTCATTGTACGGCGTAGAAGCATTGAAAAACAAATTGCCTGGGGCGATGTCAACATGCCTATCGAAGCAGACGTATTTGAACGGCTGTATGATAAGGTTATGGCGTATCTGGAAGGTAAAAAAGTTTATGTGTTTGATGGATTAGCTGGTGCGGATGTGCAGTATCAGATGCAGGCGCGTATCGTCAATGAATATGCTCATCAGAATTTGTTTATGCATCAGTTGTTAGTACGTCCCAGCAAAGAAAAAATCGGCTGCTATGTGCCGGAACTGCACATGGTTTGCGCACCTGGATTTAAGTGTGATCCTGAAATAGATGGTGTAAATTCTGACGCTGCAATTATTTTGGATTTAGAGAAACGTCTCATTCTCATTGTGGGCAGCAGCTACTGCGGAGAGATGAAAAAAGCAATTTTTTCGTCTATGAATTATTTCCTGCCTCAGCGTAATGTATTGTCTATGCACTGCTCTGCCAATATGGACCCGGAAAGCGGTAATGTGGCATTGTTCTTTGGTTTATCCGGCACAGGCAAAACAACTTTGTCCGCCGATCCGGCCCGTAAACTTATCGGTGATGATGAACACGGCTGGTCTAATAGCGGGGTATTCAACATTGAAGGCGGTTGCTATGCCAAAGCGATTCGCTTGAATAGAGAACAGGAACCGGAAATTTTTGATGCAATTAAATTTGGTTCTGTAGTGGAAAACGTAGAGTTTTTCCCGAACAGCCGTAAAGTAGATTTTTATGACGGGAATTTGACAGAAAATACTCGTGCAGCTTATCCGATAGAATATATTCCCAATGCGCAGTTGAATGGTCGCGGCGGGATTCCAAAAACAGTTATTTTCCTGACAGCTGACGCTTTTGGCGTATTACCGCCTATTGCGAAATTGAATACCTTACAGGCAATGTACCATCTGCTTAGCGGCTATACCAGCAAATTGGCAGGTACCGAGCGGGGCGTAACAGAACCGCAGGCAACCTTTTCTACATGCTTTGGCGAACCGTTCTTGCCATTAGATCCTATGGTATATGCAAAAATGTTGGCTGAAAAAATTGAGAAATATAATGTAAATGTATATTTGTTAAATACAGGCTGGGTAGGCGGTCCGTATGGTATTGGCAATCGGATTAAGCTGTCCTACACCAGAACACTGGTAAGTGCTGCACTGAATGGCGATCTGGAAAATGTAGAATTTGAACAGCATCCTGTATTCAAAGTATTTATGCCGAAAAGTTGTCCTGGCATTGATGCGGAAATTTTGAACCCGATGAATTTGTGGTTTGACAAAGATGCTTATATGAAACAGGCAAAAATGTTGGGTCAAAAATTTATTGACAATTTTGCCCGCTTTGAATCAGCGCCGAATTTTGTAGTGCAGGCAGGTCCTGTTGTGGATTGAGTATAAAAACACAATAAAATTTAAAGAACGCAAAACCTCTGTTGCAATTCTTTGCAGCGGAGGTTTTTATGCTTTAGCGCATATTTACATCGTACTTTTTGGTTCTGATTTTATAGAAATAAAAAAATGTGACAAAAATTTTTTTAGGCATAAAGTGGAAAAGGTTTGTAAATACTATAGACGGTATAAAAATCCGATATACTGAAATACTCAAAAAATAAAAAGAAACGCTGTTGTAATGTTCTCAATTCCCAGCACATGGCGGGATTAATTTTGAAAAACAGGTTATTCTAAAAGAGAAGGAAGTGTGAGCAAAATGATTCGTTGTCCTTACTGTCATAGCACGACAGTGGGCCGTGTAGGTACCAACCAATTTTATTGTTGGAGCTGCTATTATGAATTTGCAGTGCATAAACAGGGAATTCAGTGTTTCCGCATTGTAGAGGATGGTTCGCTGGATGAAGTGAAAGAAGTCACTTTTTAGAGAATAGGAGGAAACAGATATGGATGTCAATAGAAGAAAACTGCGCCATATGGTAAAATCAGCCGGCCGTAAGGCGGAACATCTATGGGACCGGTTGATGGGGAGATAAAAACTGTTTTGTAATGTAACTGAAAAAAACTGCCAAGGGATCAGCGCATTAGGCAGGGGCTCATATGGAGTAAGCGAAGTGTTCATAAAAACCGGCGCGGTTTATGTCGCGCCGGTTTTTATGGTTTTCTCTTTTTTGCTAAGATGAACCAAGAACGAAAATGTTACAGTTATTTTCTGTTTGCAATAACTTTTTTTCTGTCAATAGAATTTTTTGAATCTTTGAGAAAGGAGAATGCATTTGTCGTGATGACTGTAATATTGTGAGAGCACTATAAGATTTTTATTTGAACAGGGGTGGCCTTGCGAGAAGGCGAGAAACTAAACGGAAAAGCACGGATAAGCACAGCAGAATGGCGAAAGCCCACAACGGGAAAAACCAGAGCAGATAATAAGGTAGATTGCCAGCGGCAGGATACAGTTGCTGCCACACATTTACAGAAAAAATATGTGGGAACAACACTGTAAGAAAAGGAATATATACAGCAGCCAGCAATCCTTGCAATGGTCGGCAAAGACAGTACAAGCGGGAAGAAATTTGTTGACCTGCTAAAATGCTATTGACTTGTGCTTGAATGGAGAGTCCGCTCCAACCCAAAATAAAGCTGATGACCATGAGTTGTTGCAATAAGTCTGTCTGGCACTCTGCGGCAAACTTAGCTCCCAATGTCATTTCCAACAGACCGGCGCTCAAAGCAGTAGAAAGTTGAGGGTCCAGATGCAGTAATTTCAGCAGAGCTGCAAAAAAAGTTTGCAGAATATTTAGCAATCCGCTGGCTTGCAGCAGAGAAAGCAACACGGAAAATAATAGCACAAAACCTCCGATTTTGATGATACTGTCCAATCCCTTTTGTACTGCCTGCCCCAAGAGCGCACCGAAGGATTGGCGATGCGCAGCCTGATATTGCTGGAGTTGCGAAATAGCTGTGCGCAATAGTCTGCGGGGCACGATAGCTTGTCGGCAGGGTTCTGCGGTAAAGCGCAATAAAATACCGATGGTGAGATTGGCAAGATAATGGGCGGACAATAACAGCACACCCAACTGTGGTTGGTGCAGCATAGACAGCGGGACGGAAATGAGCAGAAACAATGGACTGGAGTTGTTGGTAAAAGCAGCTAAGCGGGCGGCCTCCTGCGGTGTGCAGAGGGATTGCTCTTTCAGGGAAGCGGTGAGAATGGCCCCCATGGGAAAGCCGGAAGTAAAGCCTAATGCTACAGCAAATCCCGCTTCACCGGGCAGACGGAACAAAGGCCGCATAACAGGCTCTAAGAGTACGCCTAAAAAGCGTACAAAACCTAAAGAGAGCAACAAATCTGCGGCGATGAAAAAAGGCAGCAGCGAGGGCAAAAGGTGGGTAATCCAGGTTTCCAGACCACGGCACGCGCCATCATAAGCCGCCTGGGGATAGCATAACATAGCCAACGTGGCCAGCAGAATAAGCAATAAGAAAAAAAGCTCAGAGATTCGTTTCATGAATAATCACCTGAGCTTTTTATATGCGGAAAATCTGCAGATTAGACCTGTACAGGCCCGCGAAGAAAATCTAAATTGGTTTTGCGCAAAAAAGAGAGAGCGTATCCCATTGTGTAAAGATTGGTTGCACGGCAATCCAGAGCTAACATTTGTTGTCCTGTTTCAGACAATTGCCGTTGCTGTCGCGCGGGACGAATCAGTATAGGCAACTGTGCTTTCCGCTTCATTTCTTTGAGAACTTTCTGTCCGGTTGCATTAAAGCCCAGCACCCGTAAATATTGAGGCGTATGCCAGTCCATTTGCTGTGTCATGTTCAAAAGCAGATGAATCAGGGTGCGTTGAATACGGGTATAGGTGTAGCGTTTGGATTTGACAGCGTGGCACAATTCTTCTAACGTATCAGTTTGTTGGGCAGCAGAGTAAATGCGGTTTTCCAACCCTTCCTGCATTTCTAAAATAAGGCGCAATTCTTCTGGTGTGCTGCGGCGCAAAAGGGCGAATAATATCTGTGTAAATTGTTCATTGTGCATAGGCAGATATCCCTGCTGTATTTGTCGATGAATAATATCTGTCACTGGTCCTGGGACCTGCGTCTGCCATAGGGATTGTTCCTCCAACAGTAATTTGCGTACCGCAGAAGCACTGGCAAAGCCCTGACTGATTGGCGGAACTTTGTCATCATGATATGTACCTTTGCGGCTGATTAACAGAGGCTCCATGGGCAAGTGCTCTTGTTGAATGGTCTGTAAATAATGCAGCGCCAGGATATTGTTGGGGGATTGCAGCAACTGCGCACCGTCAATTTGTAGCTGTTCCAGAGCTTTTTGGCGGGCAGCCGGATAAGAAAGCCCCAGCTGCAAATGTTGCTGCAATGCAGCTTGAAAATGGGGAGGTTCTTGAGACAAAAATTGCGCTAACTGTTGTAAAACGTCAATTTGTTGACTCTCTACGCCACAGGAGAGTGTTTGCACCACGCCGGTGGCGGCGAGGGTTTGTACTGCGCCAGAGGCAAAATAACCGGCGCTACGCACAGAAAATGCTGTGGGCAGCTCCAAAACTAAATCAACACCGCAGGAAAGGGCCATTTTTGCCCGTGTCCATTTATCAAAAATAGCAGCGGTGCCTCGCTGTGTGAAATTTCCACTCATTACGGCAACGATACCATCGGTTTGCTGAAGTGTCTTCGTTTGCTCGATATGATATAGATGACCATTGTGAAAGGGATTATATTCTGCAACAATGCCAGTAACCTGCATAAAAAATTCGCCGTCCCGTAAAAAAGATTTATTAGCATTTTAATGCAGTTTGTGCCTGAATGCAAGTATATAAGAAAAAGAGGATGAAGAGTAAAAAGTGAAAAAGGGTATAAGAGGCGGATTTGTGTCAAACCTAGAAAATCTTATTCAATATTTCTTGACAATCCTCTACACGATATATATAATTAAAAAGGTTAAGTAGTGATTGCATTTGACAGTGCTTCTGATGAAGGAGTGGCAAAATTGACTTTGGAATTGGATATCAGTAGGGTACGCAGTGTCAAGGGCAGTCGAGAAAGCTACCATGCGGAAAACGAACAGATTGACTTGATGGATATTGACTGGCAGTTGGCAGAGCCGTTGACAGTCGACGCGGAGATTGATCATGAAGGAAATTTTTTGGCATTGCGTGGCGAAGCTCGTACTGTTGTAAAAGGCCTTTGCTGCCGTTGCTTGGAGCCGGTAACAGTTCCGGTGAATTGCAGTTTTGCGGAGCAATTGCTCTATGCGAAGGATGTATCGCTTTTTTCCCATTTAGCTGTTGGTGAAGTGGAAGAAAAGTATTTTATCTATGATAACGATACTTTGGACATCACGGACATCGTTCGGGAAAGTATATTGGCAGAGTTGCCGCAGAAAGTTCTGTGCAAGGATGATTGCCGCGGATTATGTCCAAAGTGTGGAAAAAATTTAAATCAAGGTCAATGCGATTGCGATTTGCATGAGGTAGATCCTCGTTTAGCCATTTTGGCGAAATTGAAGGAAGCTGAGGAGGTGTAAAGAATGGGTGTAGCACCAAGTAAAAGATCGAAAGCTAGAACAAGAAGAAAAAGAACTGCATGGTCTAAGTTGACCGCTGCTGGCACAATGGAATGCCCACAGTGCCATGAAGTAAAATTGCCGCACAGAGTTTGCCCTTCCTGCGGTTATTACAAAGGTCGTGAAGTAGTTGCTAAAAAAGTTGCAGCTGCTGAATAATAAAACAAAAACAACCGGTGATAAAAACCGGTTGTTTTTTATATTTATCCGGAAAATATCCGGTAGGGGGGACAGTATGAGAAACGCATATCCTGCAAGCTATTTTACAGGAGCACGGCGTTATTGATTATTGGGTTCTTTCTGTGACGGTTTAGAAGTGTCTTTTGTATCCTTTTCATGGTTTGTCCATTTTTTCAGCAGCTCTGCGCTTTTGAATTTTATGACTACCTTTTTTTCCGGCGTTTGGTCTGTATATTTACCCGATGAAGATGCATCGTTGTCCGTAAAACACATGGGCGGGAACAGTACGCACCACCAATTATGCCCCTGTCCCTCGCCAATCAGGATACGCAGGGCTTCATAGTTGCCGGCAGGCAGACTGAAACTGCCGTAGTATTTGATAGGAAAATCAAAGCGGCCGTATTGCAGTGTCACTTGATAACCACTATGTTGTTGCTGCAGCGTTTGCTGTGCAATTTGCTCGATTTGAGGCAGACTGCGCTGGATGATTTGTCGACTTTCCGCTATCGAGCAGGATTGCTCTAGCTGCGGTTTTAAATAGGTTACCACGGCATCTTTTACCTGTAACTTCAAAGCCTGGTCTGCCTGGCTGTCGCTGTTGGCAAGTACGTGAATGCGAATCAGGCTGTCAGAATCAATTTGGGTAGCGAATTCCATATTGGAAACGAAAATAAATAATGCCAGCAAAACCAGCACAATCATTGCTTTTCTTCTTTGCATGTCACAACACCTCTTTCTGTTGTTAGTGTTGCCGCAATAGAAGCGTTTTAAACAAAATAATATGAATTATCAAGCAGATAAGAAAAATATAAAAAAGAACATAGCCGATAGAGAAAAAACATGCTATGATAATGGGGCTATGACAAACGTGTAAATGAAAGTGTAGTGATAAAAGGAAGGAGTAACATATGGCGGAAAAATCCACAATGAAAACGAATGTGATGCGCGTACTAGACCAAAAGAAAGTAGCATACAGTCATCATTGTTATGCTGATACAGGAGCGATCAGTGGTGCCGAGGTGGCGGAAGCGCTACATCAGGACCCCAACAGAGCATTTAAGACCTTGGTGACCACAGGCAAATCTAAAACGCATTATGTATTCATGGTGCCAGTACTGGAAGAGTTGGATTTAAAAAAAGCGGCGGCTGCAGTGGGAGAAAAATCCATTGAGATGCTGAAATCCAAGGAGCTGTTGGGGCTTACCGGATATGTGCATGGCGGCTGTTCGCCCATTGGAATGAAAAAGCAGTTTCACACAGTCATTCATCAAACTGCTGCCGCATATGATACGATTATGTTTAGCGCAGGAAAGATTGGATATCAGGTAGAATTGCCTTTGACTGATTTACAAAAAGTAATTCCTGTTCAGGTGGCAGATGTTATTGTAGAACATGCGCCTGCATGATACGTTCTGTAGCTTGGGTGATGGAGAACAAATCAAGCAGAATCAAACTCTGTGATAAAACGAGGTCAATAGACAATACGGTGTGGGGTTGATTTGGAATGTTTTCTAAATAGTTTATCTGGCAAAAAAGGATTTTCATTCAAAGACCGCGTAATTAGGAAAATAGTTGCATGATATTTCGTAAAAGGCTATAATTTAGAAAGCAATGCATGAAAGTTTTCCAAATTAAAAGAAGGGACGCAATCAATGAGCGACGAAGAACATATTACCCGTGTCCAATATCAGGACAAAGAAATTATTCTAATTGCCACGGCCCATGTGTCTAAGGCCAGCGCGGAGTTGGTGAAGGAAGTAATAGACCGAGAGCAGCCAGACAGTATTTGCGTGGAATTAGATGAAGACCGTTATCAAAATATAAAAAATCCCAAGGAATGGTCAGATACAGATTTGGTAGAGGTTATCAAAGAAAAAAAGGTTGGCTTTATGTTGGCCAATTTGGTTTTGGGCTCTTATCAGAAAAAATTAGCCGATCAGTTGGGTACAGATGTGGGGCAGGAAATGCTTCAGGGGATTCAGGCGGCAGAAGAAACCGGTGCGCAACTAGTACTGGCAGACCGCAGCATTCAGACGACCTTTATGCGTATTTGGCGTAAGATGACGCTCAAAGAGAAATTTGAACTACTGTTGAATTTATTTTTTGCCTTAGATGATGAGGAAGAAAATGAGATTACAGATGAGGAAATCGCTAATTTGCTGCAAAAGGATATGCTGGAAGGCGCGATGGCCAATATGAAGGAAGAATTCCCTAAAATCGGCGATATTCTTTTGTGCGAACGGGACCAGCATTTGGCGAACAAGATTAAACATGCACCGGGCAAGAAAGTAGTAGCAATTTTGGGTGGTGGTCACGTAGCCGGCGTAAAAGAAGAAATTTTCAAAGAACAGAATATGCAGGAAATTACCACAGTACCAGCGGCAGGGAAAACGATGAAGGTAATAGGTTGGGCAATCCCTATTGCGATTATTGTTTTAATTCTTTATGGCTTTACCCAGAGTACACAGACAGGCTTGGAGCAGATTCTTAGTTGGGTACTTTGGAATGGCACGTTGGCAGCGTTATTTACAGCGATCATGTTGGGACATCCGTTGAGTGTGCTCACGGCTTTTGTTGTGGCGCCAATTTCCTCCTTGAATCCGATGTTGGCTTGCGGTTGGTTTGCAGGGTTGATGGAGGCTCATATTCGAAAGCCGAAGGTTGAAGATGTGAGCAATATTTCAAATGATATTTTTAGCATCAAGGGATTGTTTCATAATCGATTTTTGCGCACACTGCTTATCGTTATTATGGCCAATATAGGCAGTTCTCTGGGTACTGTGATTGCAGGACTGGATATTATTAAGAGTTTGTTCTAGCTCTCTATGGAAATTGTGCAGTATCTATGAAAAATTTATTTTTATGCTGCGACACAATTTTCTGCTGTTTGAGCCTAATAAGACCGGAACCATTAGCTTCTTCAGGACACTTTTTTTGAAAAAGAGGGGAAATGGCTATAAAAAGGGAAATAAGTGGACTTTGTATACAGTATATAGATGAAAAATCTATTGTGCAAATAGTATTTTTCCAGTATAATGGGCGATAGCAGAGAATGGTATTACTAACATTGACGTCAAAAAATGTAGCATGATGTACAACGCTGCTTTTCTTGGCGTTTTTTATTACGAAGGAGGAACTCATGGATATATTTACTGCAAAAGGTGCCATTGAGGTGGACGAGCCGCGGTTGTACAAAGAAACGTTCCCATATGATGATTTCCCAAAGGATGTATTTATAGAAGGCACCTATCCCTATGACATTCCGGAAGAAATCTGGGTAACAGATACGACATTTCGTGATGGCCAGCAATCAATGGAATCCTTCACGCCAAAACAGATTGAGGATATTTTTACCTACATGCACCTGATGGATAACGGCAACGGTATCATTCGTCAGAGTGAGTTTTTTATTTATAATGAGCGGGATCGTGAAGCAATTGAGCGTTGCTTGGCCTTAGATTATGAATTCCCACAGGTGACGACGTGGATTCGCCCACTGCCCAATGATATTGCGTTAGCAGCTGGTATGGGTATTAAGGAAACCGGTGTATTGATGAGCTGTTCCGATTATCATATTTTTGGGAAGTTAAATAAGAACCGTCGGGAAGTATTTGACATGTACTTGAAAGCAGCGGCTGATATTTTGGAAAAAGGGATTCGTCCCCGTTGCCATCTGGAAGATATCACACGTGCCGATGTGTTCGGTTTTGTAATTCCGTTGATTAAAGCATTAGATGAGATGGGGAAAGATGCCGGTGTTCCGATCAAATTCCGTTTGTGCGATACATTGGGTGTGGGGAAACCGTTCACGCGGTTGGCTATTCCTCGCAGTGTGCCCGCATTGGTACATCATGTAAAAGAAGAAACGAATGTACATGCTACGCAGTTGGAATGGCATGGACATAATGATTATTATTATGCAGTAGCCAATTCTACGGCAGCTTGGCTGCATGGATTATCCAGTATCAGTACCACCCTCTTGGGTATTGGTGAACGTACAGGAAACACGCCGTTGGAGGCTATGCTGGTAGAATATACACAGCTGAAGCAGCCAAAGAATCCGTTAAATTTCCACGCACTTACAGAAATTGCCCGCTATTTTGAGCGGGAATTTCGCTACAGTGTGCCGCCAAAAACACCTTTTGTGGGTGAAGATTTTAATGCGACAAAAGCGGGAATTCATGCTGACGGTTTGTTGAAGCATGAAGATATTTATAATTCTGTAGATACCAATAAAGTGTTCAATCGTCCCATTCGTATTGCCATCAATCAATTTTCCGGGAATGCGGGGATTGCAGCCTGGATTAACGCAGAATATGGCTTTTTGGACAATGAAAAGATTACGAAGCAGGATCCGTTGGTACACAAAATTAAAGAATGGATTGACAATCAGTATGCCAGCGGACGAAATACGGCCATCAGCGACTGTGAAATGCATTTCTTGGTTGGTAAATTTATTGTAAGTATCCGTACAGGAAAAAATGCAGATTTGAAAGATATTATTATTCCAGGAGGTTGTGGAGATCGTGGCTAACTTAACAGAAAAAATTATCAGCCGTCATATTACAGACGGAGAAATGAAAGCAGGCACGGAGATTGGTTTGAAAATTGATCAGACATTGACGCAGGACTCTACTGGTACAATGGCATATTTGGAATTGGAAGCAATGGGCATCGACCGGGTAAAGACAAAATTGTCCGTAGCTTATATTGACCATAATATGCTGCAGGCAGGGCCGGAAAACTTTGACGATCATTTGTTTATTCAGAGTGCAGCAAAAAATTATGGGATTTGGTTCTCCAAGCCAGGCAATGGTATTTGCCATCAGGTACATCTGGAACGTTTTGGCGTACCGGGTGATACCTTAATCGGCTCAGATAGCCATACGCCTACCGCAGGCGGTTTGGGTATGCTGGCCATTGGCGCTGGTGGCGTAGACGTAGCTGCTGCGATGGCAGGCCGGAGTTATTATATTCAGATGCCGGAAGTGATAGAAGTGCGTCTCACAGGAAAATTGCGTCCCGGCGTATCGGCAAAGGATATTATTTTGTATGTTTTGCAGCAGGAAACAGTAAAGGGCGGCGTAAACAAAGTATATGAATATACTGGAGCCGGTGTAAAAAACTTGAGTGTACCGGAACGGGCTACGATTACCAATATGGGGGCAGAGCTGGGCGCTACCACGTCTATCTTCCCCAGTGATGAAATCACAAGAGAATTTTTGAAATCCATGGGCAGAGAGGACGCTTACCAGCCTTTGTCGGCGGATGCAGACGCTGCCTATCTGAAAACTATCGAAGTAAATCTGGATGAACTGGTTCCCTTGGTGGCCTGTCCCCATAGCCCGGACAAAGTCGTCAAGGTCAGCGAGTTGGCCGGCGAAGTGATTCAGCAGGTAGCCATCGGCAGCTGCACCAACTCCTCTTATCTGGATTTGGCTAAGTGTGCGATGCTGTTAAAAGGCAAAAAAGTGAACGAAAATATTTCTTTGGTGATCTCACCAGGTTCTCGGCAAATTCTAAAACGGCTGGCGGATGATGGACTGCTCTCTATCTTTTTAGAAGCCGGCGCTCGTGTTTTGGAATGTGGCTGCGGTCCTTGCATTGGCATGGGGCAGGCTCCCTGCAACAATGGCAAATCCCTGCGTACCTTTAACCGCAATTTTTACGGCCGCAGCGGTACCAAATCGGCCGATGTGTATTTGGTAAGTCCGGAGACAGCTGTTGCCTCCGCTTTAGCCGGAGTAATTACCGACCCCAGCGGCATTGAAGTATTTGCTGAAGCAAAGGTACCGGAAAAATTTGAAATTGACGACAATTTGCTGATTGCGCCCAATGAGGACTACATCGGCAAGACCGAACTGGTGAAAGGGCCAAACATCAAAGGTGTACCGGCTGCTGTGCCGCCGCAGGATGCCTTTAGTGCCAAAGTGTTGACAGTCTTGGAGGACAACATCACCACAGACCATATCATGCCGTCAAATGCGTCGCTGTTGCCTTATCGTTCCAATATTCCGCATTTAGCTGATTATTGTCTGACCCCCAGTGATGCGGAATTCCCGGCCAAAGCCAAGGCCAACGGCGGTGGCATTATTGTAGCAGGAGAAAACTATGGACAGGGTTCCAGCAGAGAACACGCTGCGCTGGCGCCATTGTATCTGGGCGTAAAGGCTGTGATTGCCAAGTCCTTTGCTCGCATCCATAAACAAAATCTGGTCAACAACGGCATTATTCCATTGGTGTTCGCCAATGCGGCTGATTATGAAAAAATTCATGAAGGCGACGAGCTTGCTTTTCAGGGCTTGCTTGCGCAGATTAAAGCCGGCAATGTGACAGTCATCAACAAGACAACCGGCGATACCATCGCCCTAAAGATTGAATTGGGAGACAGACAGGAAGGGTTGTTGCTGGCTGGGGGGTTGTTGACTTCTATCAAAATGGCCAAGTAGAATGGCATGTTAAATTTCCGTTTTTCTGCGCCTTGTCAAGCGAAAATTTTCCTATGCCATTGGCATAAGCAGGCGCAAAAAATCCTGCGCTTAGGATAGAAAAAATTGCGTAGCGCGACGATGTGCGAAGCTACGTTGTCATATTGAACGGAAGCAAAACTTTTTTCAGAGTGTAAAATCAGAGGGAAGCTCCTTCACTTAAACTGATAACAGGGAACAAAGCACTCACTACCCTTTTATGGGTTTTTATTCCCCCCGCTACCTTCGCCAAAATTCTGTGTCAAGCAGATGTCCTTATTGTGCAGAACAGGCGAAGGATAGCAAATAAAACCGATGGGTAGCAAAAAAGCATAAAGATAACAAAAAGAAGATAGAAAAGAGGTTGCATCATGCAGACAATTACACTGATTTACGGCGATGGTATTGGAAAAGAAGTCATCGCTTCGGCAAAAGCGATTGTAGAGGCTTCCGGCGCACCGGTAGAATGGGAAGTACAGGAAGCCGGTGCAGAGGCGGCTGAAAAATACGGGAAACCTATTGACGATGCGGTATTGGAAAGCATCTCCCGCAATGGCGTAGCGCTGAAAGGGCCTACAGCAACTCCTGTGGGCAAAGGATTCCGCAGTGTAAACGTGGAAATCCGCAAACGCTTGGATTTATATGTGAATCTGCGTCCCTTGCGCTCCTTTGAAGGCGTAAAATCCTTATATCAGAATATTGATTTGACCATTGTAAGAGAAAACACAGAAGGATTATACATTGGAATAGAAAAACAGGTGGACGAAGGCAGAGCAGAGGCGACGAAAGTGATCACCAAAAAAGCCAGCGACCGCATTGTGAAATATGCCTTTGAATATGCCAAAGCCAACGGGAAGAAGAAAGTGACAGCCATCCACAAAGCCAACATTATGAAACTTACGGACGGTTTATTTTTAAATTGCGCCCGTGGAATCGCAGCAGAGTATCCTGAAATTGCTTTCGGGGATAAAATTATTGACGCTGCCTGCATGGATTTGGCGCTGAATCCCTATGCATATGATGTGTTGGTAGCGCCCAACCTGTACGGCGATATTATTTCCGATTTGGGCAGCGCCTTAGTGGGCGGTCTGGGCGTGGCCCCAGGCGCCAATATCGGCGAAGGCGTGGCAGTTTTCGAGGCGGTACATGGCTCTGCACCGGATATTGCCGGCAAAGATCTGGCCAACCCGACGTCCGCAATCTTATCTTCTGCAATGATGCTGAAACATTTGGGCATGAAAGCAGAGGGACAGCGTATCGAGGACGCTGTGGCCGCTTGCTTCGCTGCCGGACAAATGACCGGCGAATTGGGCGGCACATTGGGATGCAAAGACTTCACCAAGGCTGTAATCGCAAGGATGCAGTAAAAATCATAAAGTCGCGGATAAACAGACAATGCTTTCGTGAAGTATTGTCTGTTTTTAGATTACGCGACATTTTGTAAGTATTGCATTCTGCGGTGAAATGCTACATAATTAAGAGTAATGAGGATGATTGAGAACGGAAAGAAGTGTGATTGCGCTGTCAAAATACACAGTATACATCACGGAAACAAATTGACAGTTTGGGGGAAGATGACTAAACTGTATAAAGTAAAAATTGTTTGTGAGGTCGGCTGTGCTGTTTGTACAGCCGTTTATGATTTTCTACGCTGGGTGAACTGGTTCAAAGGGGGATTGCTGCATGGAACAAATTCTTACAGTTGCGGGTACTGAGCAGGGACAACAGTTGCTGCAGCAGTTGCTTGGAGAGATGGGTCTTACGAAAATCGTACAAGCCAATACAGGATTAGATGCACGGCATTTTTTGGAGAGTCAATCCTTTGAACTGGCAGTGATCAGTGCGCCGCTCACAGATGAATATGGCGAGGGTGTTGCGCGATTGGCATATCAGCAAGGGACGACGGTTATTTTACTGGCAAGGGCGGAGCATGCTGATGCGATACGGGAGCGTATTGGAAAGATGGGCATTTATCTATTAGCTAAACCGGTGAAGCGAGCGATCTTTTTACAATTGCTGCAATGCATTTTGTTGCAGCAGAAACAAAAAGAACAGTTGCTGGTGGAAAAGGAAAAGCTGCAGCGGCAAATTCAGGATGCCAATCTTCTGAACAGGGCAAAGCTGGTGCTGATACAAGTGTTGAAAATGACAGAGCCACAAGCCCACCGCTATATTGAAAAGCAGGCAATGGATTTGCGGATTACCCGGCGGGAGGTGGCAGAGGGTATTATCAGTACATACGAAAATTAGACAACCTGTACAGTATGGCAGCGTGAGTAAAAAGAAAAAATGAATAGAGAGCAAGTAGGTTCCATATCAAAAGGAGGACAAGCAATGAGTACCAAGTATATTTTTGTAACCGGCGGCGTGGTATCCGGTTTGGGAAAAGGCATCACCGCAGCTTCACTGGGGAGGCTGTTAAAGGCGAAAGGGTTGAAGGTAATTGCGCAAAAGTTGGACCCTTATATCAATGTGGACCCTGGTACGATGAGTCCCTATCAGCATGGCGAGGTATATGTGACTGAAGATGGAGCGGAGACAGATTTGGATTTAGGTCACTATGAGCGCTTTATTGATGAGGATTTGAATAAGTATTCCAATCTGACGACGGGAAAGGTATATTGGAATGTCCTCACCAAAGAACGCAATGGCGAATATCTGGGGGAAACGGTACAGGTGATTCCTCATGTCACCAATGAAATTAAATCTTTTATCTACAGTGTAGGAAAGACTTCCAATGCGGATGTGATTATTACGGAAATCGGCGGAACGACCGGAGATATTGAAAGTCAGCCGTTTTTGGAAGCAATTCGGCAGGTATCCTTGGAGGTGGGGCGGGATAATTGCCTGTTTATGCATGTAACGTTGATTCCATTTATTAAAAGCTCTGGTGAGCACAAGTCAAAACCAACGCAGCATTCCGTGAAAGAACTGCGTTCTATGGGGATTATTCCAGACATTATCATTGCCCGCTGCGATGAGCCCATTGATCAGTCTATCATGCAGAAGATTGCCATGTTCTGCAATGTAAAACCAGATTGTGTGATTGAAAATATGACGGTACCGGTGCTTTATGAGGCGCCAATTATGTTGGAAAAGAACCACTTGTCGGATATTGTGTGCAGAGAATTGAAATTGGATTTGCCTGCTGCTGATCTTACAGAGTGGGAAAACATGCTGAAACGGATTGCGCAACGGGAAAAGACTGTGCGCATTGCCTTAGTAGGAAAATATGTGAAGTTGCATGATGCCTATCTGTCTGTAGCAGAAGCCTTACATCATGGTGGTTATGAAAATGGCGCTGTGGTAGATATTGAATGGATTGATTCTGAAGAGATTACAACAGAAACAGTGGCAGAAAGGTTGAAAAATTGCCATGGAATTCTGGTACCTGGCGGATTTGGAGACCGAGGCGTGGAAGGAAAGATTATTACTGCTCAGTATGCTAGAGAACATAATGTACCTTATTTGGGCATCTGCTTGGGTATGCAGGTCGCGGTGATTGAATTTGCCCGCAATGTGTTGGGCATCGGGGATGCCAATTCCAGCGAATTTTCGCCCAATGGTACCCACAATGTGATTGATTTAATGCCTGACCAACAGGGAAATTTGCCTAAAGGTGGTACCATGCGTTTAGGTGCTTATCCTTGTGCGGTGAAGGAGGGTTCTTTGCTGGCGGCTGCTTACGGGACGAATTTGGTACAGGAACGGCATCGTCACCGCTATGAATTTAATAATGCTTATCGTCAACAGTTTGAGACAGAGGGACTTGTCATTACCGGTACCAGTCCAGATGGACATTTGGTGGAAGCGGTGGAGATACCAGCCAATCGGTTTTATGTAGCGGTACAGTATCATCCAGAATTCAAGAGCAGACCAAATCATGCGCATCCGTTGTTCCGTCAGCTTATTCGAGCAGCGTTGGAAAACAAATAACATCGGCTGGGCAATTTGGAAGCGGAAACAACAAAAACCGGTATATAAAAACGGAGGGAGTATCTCTATGAAAATCAATGCACAGTATCTTGAACTGAAGGACAGTTATCTGTTCGCTACAGTAAATAGAAAAGTAAGGGAATACCAGGCTGCTCATCCTGATAAAAAGGTGATTAAGCTGGGGATTGGCGATGTCACCATTCCCTTGTGCGGCGCAGTGACAGAAGCTATGCACAAAGCGGTAGATGAAATGGGAACTAAAGAACATTTTCATGGGTACGGTCCAGAGCAGGGGTATGATTTTCTGAAAGAAGCGTTGCAGGCTTATTATGGGAAACGCAATGTAAAATTGGATGCCGATGAAATTTTTATCAGCGACGGTGCAAAAAGCGATGTAGGGAATATCTTAGATATCTTTGCCAAAGAAAATGTGGTGTTGATTCCTGATCCTGTCTATCCCGTCTATGTGGATACCAATGTGATGGCAGGCCGCGAAGTAAAATTTATGGATGCCAATGTCAGCAATGGCTTTTTGGCAATGCCCGATGATTCAATCCATGCAGATATTATTTATTTGTGCTCACCGAATAATCCTACTGGCGCTGTCTATCGTAAAGAACAGTTGAAAGCGTGGGTAGAGTATGCCCTTGCCAATGATGCGGTGATTCTTTTTGATGCTGCTTATGAAGTATTTGTGGCGGATGAAAGCCTGCCGCGTAGTATTTTTGAAATAGAGGGTGCGCGTAAATGCGCCATTGAATTTTGCTCTTTCTCTAAGACGGCGGGCTTTACTGGAACGCGCTGCGGTTACACCGTGGTGCCCATGGAGTTGGAGCGGGGCGGACAAAGCTTGAACAAATTATGGCTGCGCCGCCAGACTACAAAGTTTAACGGTGTGCCTTATGTGGTACAGCGAGGCGCTGAGGCAGTATTTACGGAAGCGGGGCAGAAACAGATTCATGAAGCCATTGCCTATTATAAAGAGAATGCGAAAATTATCGCGCAGGCTTTGGATGAGTTGGGCATTTGGTACACCGGCGGCGTGAACTCACCGTACATTTGGCTGCAATGCCCTAATGGCATGGGGTCCTGGGAATTTTTTGACTTTCTTTTGGAAAAGGCTAATGTAGTAGGGACGCCAGGCGCAGGATTTGGCAGCAATGGAGAAGGCTTTTTCCGGCTGACTGCGTTTGGGGATAGAGAAAACACGCAAGAAGCAGTTGCACGTATGAAAGCAGTGTTGCAGAAATAGCAGAGAAAATAAAAAGGACACATGACGGTACAGTATCCTGTAAAAGGGAGCTGTACCGTTATTTTTGTTTGCGAAAAAATGTCGCCGCGCTATTTCACAGGAAGTGCGCTGTTGGCTTGCATTAAATAAAATTTAATGCGGGAGGTCATTTTGCAAACAAGACAAAATATACAATAATATGCGTATCATTTATAATATAAACAAGAAATATAATTCATTATCATTTCTTATACAATGTTTGAAGGAGGAGAAATTTGTGAAAGTGATTGATTGTAGACTGAGGCCCCCTATTGGCGCATATGCGAAAGATTCTCTATTTGAGTTAATTTCCAATGGCGTCATGCAAAATTGTGCAACGCAGCATAATTGCGCACTTCCCGAATCGGGAAAAAAGCGTTCTATGGAGAAATTAATTCAAGAAATGGATGAAAGCGCTGTAGAATGTGGTTATTTTGCGGTGCGAAATACAGAAATCTGTGGCAATGAGGTAATTTTTGAATTAAATGCGGCATATCCAGAAAGATTTAAGGCTTTTGCGGGATTAAAACCCCATGATGGATGGGAATACAATCTGGCGCAGATTCAAAGGTTTGTATTAGACGGACCTGCTGTTGGTATTGCTATGGAGCCCGCTATTTATGGTACGCCTTGGTATGTGGATGATGAAATCGCATTTCCTATTTATGAATTTTGTCAGAAAAATCAAATTCCCATTATGATGACTTATGGAGGGCGTAATCCGGCAGACGCGACCTATTATTTGCCAGCACCTATGGAGCATGTGGCGCAAACATTTCCTGATTTGAGGCTTTTACTTTTACATGGCGGGTGGCCATGGGTGGTGCCAACCTGCAGCCTGGCGCTGAATTATCGTAATATTTATCTCTGTGCAGATATGTATATGGTGAATGCACCCGGCCAGCGGGACTATGTGGACGCGGCCAATTACTTTCTCAGCGACAAGTTGATGTTCGGTTCGGCATATCCAATTCTTTCTATTGTAGATGCTCTGCAGCATTATTTGCATTGTGGAATACAAGAAAAAGTACTGCCCAATATTTTGTATCAGAATGCAGTTTCTGCTTTGCAATTTCTATAAGTTGGTAGTGGAAAAAAGATAATAAATTTGTGAAGAGGTGATTTTTATGTCTGGGAACACGAAACAAAAAAATCTTAACCAGGGATATACAGTTTATCTAGGGAAAGTTGCTGTTATGATAGCGCTTATGTTTGGAGTTGGCTTTCTGCCAGTATTTGGTCAGATGACAGAATTAGGAATGAAAGTACTAGGTGTGTTTATCGGTCTTTTGTTTGGTTGGTCCTGCATTGGAGTTGTATTACCATGCTTTGTTGGATTTATTGCTCTGTCTTTGAGTGGCATTGCGACTCCTTCTGCATTAACTACGGGCTGCTTTGGCAGTGAAGTGGTAATTTTATTAGTTGCAATGTATGCTATTATTGATGTAATGAATCAGAGTGGTGTGAATGATTTTCTGGTAAATTGGCTTTTGAGCAGAAAGATTTTGCAGGGCAGACCGTGGCTGTTTTCTTTTATCATCATCCTGGCTTGCTATGTTTCTGGTGTGATTATAGGCGGCTTTGCAGCAATGTTGCTTATCTGGAGCATTATTTACAAAATTGCTGAAATTACGGGGATGAAAGCATTTGACCCATACCCCACCTGTTTGATTATCGGCACGACGCTTGCCGGCGCAATGAGCGCAGTTGTATTTCCCTTTTTGGGGACAGCGTTATTTCTCTGTTCGGCATTCAGTGCTATGAGTGGTTTTTCCATAGATTATGCTCAATTTATGGGATTTGTAGTTCCGGGAGCTTTGTTTACCTTTGCTGCATACATTTTGGTGATGCGCTTTATTTTCCGCATTGATGTCAGTGCGATTAAAAACGCAGACATTAATACCTTGGTAAATGAGGATAAATTGCATACGAATTTACGGCAAAAACTTGTATTGGTACTGTTTGTGATCTTAATGGTTATGATGCTTTTGCCTAGCATTTTACCAGCAGAATCTTTGTTGTGTGTAGTGTTGAATTCAATTAGTAATACGGGGAAGGTTTTGTTGTTGTATGCGGTGATGTCCGTAATCCGTATAGAAGGAAAGCCTTTGATTGATGTGGGAAAAGCATTGAAGAATTCCGTTGCCTGGGAAATGGTCATTATGGTAGGCTTTATCAGCCAGCTGGCCACATTTATTTCCAGCGATGCCTGTGGGATTAAGGGCAGTTTGGCAGAAGCAATTTCGCCGCTGGCTTTGGGTCATGGTACAGTTTTCTTCACCATTATGGTTTTGTTCCTGTGTATGGCTGTAACGAACTTTATGAATAATGGACCAGTCGCTATCATCATGATGTCGGTTGCTGTGAGCATGTCTGGTACTGTAGGTGCAAACCTGATGGCTATTTGCGCCGGTTGTATTTTGTTTTCACAACTTGCTTATGCAACACCGATTGCCTCTCCTTTTTCAGCTATGCTTTTCAGCAATAAGGATTGGATACGGCCAAAAGATGTTTATTTATATGGTGGAATCAGTACTTGCATATTAATTCCTCTGTGTATTCTCTTCACTGTTTTATGGGGCAGTGTAATTTTCTAAAGTATCCGAAATAGTTGTATGCAGCAGCAATAAATATAAATGCAGAGGAACCGAAACATTCGTATTATATTATAATGAATGTTTTGGTTCCTTTGTGTATTCGCGTGAGAAGGGTTTAACGTACTGGCGAAGAGATTTTGGTCTTGACAGTGTGGCGTGGAGTATGAAAAAATAATATTAAGGTTATGAAAAAGAATGTGATTGTGTGACGGTGTTTGTAAAAGGATGTTTAACTGTTTGCATATAGAGGAGTGTGTTTATGCGTACAGAACAAATCAAGTATTTGATAGAAATCAGCGAGCATCATTCTCTAAGTGCAGCGGCTGAAAAACTATGCATTACAACAGCGGCATTAAGTTTATCAGTGAAAAGTTTGGAGGAAGAGTTGGGATTACTGTTATTTCGCCGCACAAATAAGGGCGTGGAGCTCACGGAAGAGGGAAAGCGATTTATTGAAATTGGGAAGCGTTTTTTGCAGGATGTCAGTGCGCTTTCTCACAAAGCTAATACGAAAAATGATGCATATTATGGAATGCTGGAAATTTTCACCGGACAGAATGCCATAGATCAATTTTTTCCGCAGGTTATTTGTGAATTTCATAAAAAATATTCCAATGTATATGTAAATCCAATAGTGGAAAGCGTTAAGAATGGTTTGCAGGGTTTGGCGAAGGATGATAAAAAAGAACTGCTTTTTTGCTATGACATCTGGAATTCTAAAAATCGTGGGTGGGCTTATGATACTGCGGCGTATACATTTCATATTCTGAATCGTGCGCGGTTGTATTGTGTAGTTAGTCGAAAATTATCTATTGCGGCAGAACCAGTGCTTTCTAATGATGTGTTTACCAAGTATCCTTATTTGATTTTTCTGGCGAAAAGTTATAATGAATCGGATGTGGAGAGTGAAAAAATACGCACTTCAATTAATTCTGTAACGGAGTGTGCTCAGGTGATTTCGTTGAACAATCAATTGGTATACGACCAAATGCTTTATAATGGCATGGGCATTTCCAAAAAAGTATTGCTGCCGTTAAAAAATTTGCATCAGGATGAAAGGTTGGCGTATATTCCCATTGAGGATGAAAAGGAAACGTGTATTTATAATTTTGGTTACTTTACCAGAAAGAATCATCAATTGTCTGCGGTTGCCCAAGTGTTTATTGGGTTTTTGAAGGAATACCTTGCGGCAAATTGTGTATGAGCGTACTATGGAAATGTGAAAGCAAAGAAACAGAGAAAGGGAAGATTGGGACAATAAAGCTGTTTTAGTTTACCCTAAAATAATAAATAATCCTGTAAAAGGCAACTATCTTTTACAGGATTATTTATGTATAGACGTGTTTTACCGCAGGACGAGGATAAAACCATAGATTAGCATAATGGCGTACACGATATTTTTCAGCCGCTGCGGGTTCATGTGATTGAGCAGTTTGTTGCCCAGATAGATACCTGGGGGGATTGCAAGCAGACCGATGCTGGAATAGTGAATTGCAGCTGGTGTAATTAATCCATTGATATAGCGTACATAAAGCAGGAATATTTCTGTCACAGCGAACCATGCCTGTACACTGGCTGTGTAGCGGCGTACATCGTTGCTGACAGTCAATAGATAAAGTACAATTGGCGGTCCGCCTACACAGAAGAGACTTTCCAGGGTACCGCTTAGTGCGCCGGCAATAAAGCCGTTGCGCTTGGTGGGTTGGATGCGAATTTTTTTCTGAAAAAAGACAAAGTATAAACTGAGCAGAATCAGCACAACGCCCAGAATTTTTTTGATAAAGCCATCATCCACAACGCTGAGCAACCGTACAGCAAAAAAACTGGCAATAAAATAACTGATAAAAGTAGGTACAATCCATTTCCAGACAATTTCTCTACGCATGCGGATGGCGTTGATGGCGGTGAAAGCCAGTGTGAGCACTGTAACACAAACCGTAGCACAGGAATAAGTAGGCATCAGTAACGGAAATATCATGATGGTGATGATTCCAAAGCCAAAGCTGGTAGAGGTGTGAATTGCTGTGGCGATAAATGTAATCAATAGGAGAATTGCAATAGACATAAAAACAGGACTCCCTTGTGAAAAAAATGATTAACAGACATATCTCTTGCATCCAAAATTTATAAGTGTTATACTATACGCAATAGCGTTGTACAGGATGATATCAAATTACATGATATAATTTATTGAAACAAATCATTGTTTGGCAAAGACACAATATATCGCAAAGGAGGAACAAAATATATGCGTATCGACCAATTGGCTGCGTTGGTGGAAGTAGCGAAATCAGGCTCCATTAACTCTGCATCCAAAAAATTGCATGTAACACAACAAAGTCTTAATAAGTCGCTGAAAAGCTTAGAGAATGAAATGAACTGTCATCTGCTGGACCGCACTAAGAAAGGCATTCGCCTTACTGCCGATGGTGAAAAGGTACTTAGCGCGGCTCAAGATGTGATTAGCCGGTTAAACAAATTAGACCGTGAGTTGAGTCTGCACAAGAATGCAGACGTTTCACTGCATGGAAATCTAAATGTAAATTTGTCGCCGATGCTGAATATTTCTGTTCTTCCTGTAGCTTTTAAGGATTTCATTTCTCATTATCCTGAAGTAAATTTATTTACTGCGGAACGTTACCGCGACCAGATTTTGGAGCGCTGTGTCAGTCATCATGAGCTGGGTTTGGTATGTGTATCGCCGTTGATTACAGAATTTTTTGAACATATTCCTGATGAAGTAGAAATGATACCGTTAAAAAAATATCCTATTTATGTGGCTGTATCTGCAGGTCATCCGCTGGCTGACCACAAATCGGTTTCTGTGAGTACGGTAGCACAATATCCTTTTGTGGTGTATGAAATTGGCGGGACTGGCGGCGTACATGCTTTTCAGAAATTAGGTCATACAAAGGTAGCGCTGTCCACTAATAACTATAAGCTGTGTGAAGAGATTTTACGTAATGATACGGCTATTATGTATAGTTTTCCGCCTTATCTGGAGCGCAATGTATTCTCTTCACTGGTGCATATTCCTGTAAAAGACAAACAAGCAACATTTATGATTTATGCTGTGGTCAGCAAGGATATGGACAAGACGCAGTTAGCACTGGCACGGGCATTTATTCGCGTATTCAGTGAGTATTTGTAAGTTTCCGGAAAATTTACAGTAGGATTATAGCACACTCTTTTTTCTTGTGCAATATCGAAATGAACCGCCGTATAATTCAAAAAATATTCATTGTTCCATGTTTGTGAAAGCTGCTGTCTGTAATGGAGGCGGCTTTTTCATTTTAATGAGCACAAAAAAGTATATGCTGTGGCCTTGTTTTAGAACGGAAAAGTTGAATATGGAGTATGGATACAACCAGAAGTGGCAAAAAATAAATTGCCAAAGAAGGTTTCAGACGTTATACTAAAAATATAATTAATTTATAATTGCTATTTTAATGAGCATTGCATTTTGACATCTTTCATGAATAGAATATAGGCGTGTATTGTCTCAATTAGATATCGGTTATCTATTTTTGATTGTATGAAATCTACAGCATTTTTGTTACAATGAAGATGAAGCAAAGATTCAGAATCTGTGGTAATTTTTTGTGCTTGCTTGCTGTTTAGATTTTCTGTAAATTATAACTATAAAAAATATGCGATTGCACTGCGGAAAAACAAGTAAACGTGTCAGTATGGTATCAGAATAGCGGGAAAATGGATTCTGCAATTTCCTACAACCGCTGAAGCGTGATTAGGCAATGCAATAATTGGGTATCGGCCACCCTCATTCTATAAGACTGAAAAAAGCAGGACTGTTACAGTCTTATGGGATGGGGGTGGATATAATATTTATATACTGTGGATGTTGTCGCAGGGGGCAGCCCTAAACAGGGGCTGTATAGTGGAACCCTTGTACAGCAGAGTCGGTATGATATATTTTAACTGTCCGATGGAGGTGAATTATGAAAGCGTTAGGTTTGATTGAACTCTTAGGATATTGTCCTGCAGTGGTGGCGTTGGATACTGCGTTGAAAACTGCCGAGGTATCGTTTCAGCAGATCAGCAAAATTGATAAAGGGATAGTCTCTTTAACAGTGACTGGCGATGTGGCTGCGGTACAGGCAGCGATGGACGCAGCCGCTGCGGCAGCTGAACAGGTTGGGCAGGTTTTATATGTGCATGTGATTCCACGTCCTCATGAGGAAGTAGATGAGATGTTGACCCCGCCGCCAGCAGCGCCGGTTTCCGTTCCGCAGACATCATCCAATGCTAAAACTTCCGATGATAAAAAGGAAGAAAGTGTAATGGAAGAAGCAGTGAACATGGTGGAAATTATAGAGGACGCTGACGAATCTGCCCAAGCGTCGGCAAAAACACCTGCCGATTTGAAAGCTTTAGCAGAAAGTCTCACCTTGGAAGTGCTGGAGGGCATGACGGTAAAAGAATTACGTACTGTTGCCCGTGACTTGAATGTCACCAACATGACGCGGAAAGAAATCAGATTTGGCAAAAAAGAAGACTTAATAGCTTCTATTTGTAAATATTTAGAACAGGAGTGTTAATTTATGCAACTTTTTGACAAAGACCTTTTGTCTGTACAGGAAGTACGTGATTTGGTAAGTGCAGCAAAAGAAGCACAAGCAGAGCTGGCAGAAAAATCTCAGGAAGAAGTAGACCGCATCGTAAAATCTATCGCAGATGCAGGTGTACGGAACGCAGCTCGTTTGGCTGTAATGGCCAATGAAGATACCGGTTTTGGTATCGTAGAAGACAAAGTCGTGAAAAATGTATTTGGTAGCTACAATGTATACAATGCTATTAAAGACATGAAAACGATCGGCGTAATTGACAGAAATGATGAAAAAGGCTTGGTTACAATTGCAGTGCCTCTGGGCGTAGTAGCAGGGATCGTGCCATCCACTAACCCGACCTCTACTGTATTCTTTAAATCTGAAATTGCAATCAAAGCTGGGAACTCCATCGTGTTCTCTCCACATCCATCCGCTTTGCGTTGCATTCAGGAAGCTGTAAAAGTAATTCGTCAGGCAATTGCTGAAGTTGGTGGCAACGAAAATCTGGTTTCCTGCATTAGCATTCCGACCAGACAGGCTACAGAAACTTTGATGAAGCATCCGGACACCGCTATGATTTTAGCTACAGGTGGTTCTGCAATGGTTCATGCTGCATATTCTTCCGGGAACCCAGCAATCGGCGTAGGCCCTGGCAATGGTCCTGCTTTTATTGATAAGAGCGCAGACCTGGCTTTGGCAGTAAAACGTATCATGGATTCCAAAACCTTTGATAACGGTACCATTTGCGCTTCCGAACAATCCATTATCTGTGAAGAAGATTACAAACCAGCTGTACAAGCTGAAATGGAAAAACAGGGTGCATATTTCTTAAGTGATGAAGAAAGTCAGAAATTAGGGAAATTTATTCTGCGTGCTAATGGCACCATGAACCCACAGATTGTAGGGAAAAGCGTAAAAACGATTGCTAGCTTAGCAGGTTTAGAAGTTCCTGCTGGCGCACGTGTGCTGGTAGCAAAAGAAGACGGCGTTGGTCGCGGTCATCCATATTCCAATGAAAAATTGGCACCAATCCTGGGTTTCTATACCGGTAAGGATTATAAAGATATTTGCGACAAAGTTTGCATGATCCTGAGCTATGAAGGGAAAGGGCATACTTTCTCCATGCATACCAACAATCAGGACATGGTAGAATACTTTGCAAAACGTGTACCCGTATCCCGTATCTGTGTAAACACCCCAAGTACATTGGGCGGCATCGGTGCAAGCACTGCTTTGATGCCATCCTTAACACTGGGCTGCGGTGCAATTGGTGGTTCTGCTACTTCTGAAAACGTAGGTCCAATGCAGTTATTGAATCTGCGTTATGTAGCAATGGGCGCATTGGAAATTGAAGATATTCGTGCAGCTCTGCCAGACTGCTCTAGCGGCATTTGCATAATGAAAAACGCCGCAGCTCCTGCTGCAACTCCGGCTCCTGCTGCTCCTGTTGCAAGCGCTTCTTTGAATGATAACCAGATGGATGAACTGGTTCGTAAAATTATTGAACGCTTACAGAATGCGTAAGCAGACATGTTTATAAAGTAAGAATGAAAAAATATTAAATTTTGTGAAATATTCTGAGGAGGAATTGTATTATGGCTACAATGCAGGCTTTAGGTATGATTGAAACAAAAGGTGTCGTAGCTGCCATCGAAGCTGCTGACGCAATGGTAAAAGCTGCAAATGTTACTTTGATTGGGAAAGAACACATCGGTGCCGGTTTGGTAGACGTTATGGTGCGCGGCGATGTAGGGGCAGTAAAAGCTGCAGTTGATGCAGGTGCTGCTGCTGCTGAACGTGTTGGCGAATTAATTTTCGTGCATGTAATTCCACGTCCACATGATGAAGTAGAAGAAATTTTACCGACTCTGGGCTAATTGATGAAGATAGACGATTATAAAATCTAAAAAGGAGTGTATATAGATGGCTGTAATGCAAGCATTAGGCATGGTGGAAACAAAAGGTTTAGTGCCTTCAATTGAAGCTGCCGATGCCATGGTAAAAGCTGCGAATGTTACTTTGATTGGTAAAGTACAGGTAGGTGGCGGTTTAATCTGCGTAATGGTACGTGGTGATGTAGGGGCAGTAAAAGCATCTGTAGATGCAGGCGCTGCTGCAGCAGAACGGATTGGCGGTCTTTTGGCTGTACATGTAATCCCACGTCCTCATGAAGAAGTAGAAGCAATTCTGCCAAAATTGAAATAAGAAAACATAAATCTTGGTATGGGGCGTAGGCAAAGATTGCGCAACACGCCCTGTAACCGAAATTTGAAGGAGTGTATTGACAGATGGCTGTAATGCAAGCATTAGGCATGGTGGAAACAAAAGGTTTAGTACCTTCAATCGAAGCTGCCGATGCCATGGTAAAAGCTGCGAATGTTACTTTGATTGGTAAAGTACAGGTAGGTGGCGGTTTAATCTGCGTAATGGTACGTGGTGATGTAGGGGCAGTAAAAGCATCTGTAGATGCAGGCGCTGCTGCAGCAGAACGGATTGGCGGTCTTTTGGCTGTACATGTAATCCCACGTCCTCATGAAGAAGTGGAAGCAATTCTGCCAAAGTTGAAATAAGAACGAATTCTATTTTCTTCTGACTCAATGAGGGGGTGTAGCGTTTGAAGGTAATTACGGAAGCAAAAGTGAGAGCAGAAGTGCCCCGTAGTGAGCAACCGGAGGTTTATTATATCGAACCGGGTTATATTCTCTCTCCGGCAGCTCGTGAATATCTAATGGGACGCCAGATAAAAATTGCAAATGGGCCAAGACCGGAAGAAGTGACGGAAACGGCTGGTGCGAGCAGTGAGATCCCCCCTATATCTTCTGTTGCGCTGCAATCCAAGGCTGATAACGCCAAATATGTGGATTACAATACAGGCGCCTGCTATTTTGAGAAGCCGGTACACATGACTGTTTTATATGGTGACGTGCTGGCGGCGAAAGATGATCCGCAGATAATCTTTCGCGGCAAAGCAGAAAGTCTGCAGGCGCAGATTATTCTGCAGCAGGCTGTAATTGCAGAACGAGGCGGCAGCCAGAAGTTGCTTGATGATTTGAACAATCTTTTAATAATTTTACGGAATATCCTGCGCAGCCATGTGCTGAATCAGCCATTGGTAGTGGAAAGTGTGATTGGGTTTACGCCGGTACAGCTTTTGGATCATCTTCACGACCCGATGAAGTATTATCCTGAAGTGGAAGCGATCGTGCCTGATTACAGCAGAGGTATTGTGTATGCACAGTTAAATCAGCTGTACACGCAGGCCAGAGAAGTTGAAGTAGCGGCTATCACTGCTTTGCGTGAGGGAAACCGTTATACCAGAACTGATATCCTAGAAGTGTTGAACCTGCTGTCCGGCGCTTTACGGGTAATGATGTTTATGTATTTGGCAGGTGAATATAAATGAGTGAAACAAGCATGATTGATCAGGTAGTCAGTGCTGTTGTGGATACCATTGGCAGAGAGTATGTGCAGGTGGAAGTATCGGCACGGCATGTGCATCTGAGCCAGGCTGATTTGGAAAAATTGTTTGGCCCGGGAACGACATTGACACCAAAAAGAGAATTGTCTCAGCCGGGACAGTTTTTATCTGAACAGCGTGTGACACTGGTAGGGCCAAAAGGCAGAAAAGAAAATGTTTCTGTGTTGGGACCTGTGCGGAAAGCAACCCAGGTGGAATTGTCTAAGAGTGATGCCAGAGGTTTAGGGGTGAAAGCTCCATTGCGGGAATCCGGTGATGTAGCTGGCTCCGGTTCTATCACGTTAGAAGGCCCAAAAGGCAGTATTACAATTCCGGAGGGTGTCATTGTGGCGCACTGCCACATTCACATGACGAATGCTGATGCACGCAGAATGGGTGTGGCAGATAATCAGCATGTCAGCGTGGAAATCGGCGGAGAACGTCCAGTGGTATTTAAAGATGTAATTGTACGTGTGAGCGACAAGTATCGTTGCCGTATGCACATTGATACCGATGAAGGAAATGCGACCACATTGGGAAAATTACCTTTGGGCAGAGTGATAAAATAAGCATCCAGTGAAGGAGTATGGCAGAACATGATGGATTTACAGCGAGTAAACGCATATATGGAGCGGGTAGAACAGTCCGAAAAGAAAACCTTTCAGCCAGTTGGCAGTAAATTAAAAGTAGGGTTGGATTTAGGTACCGCGTACATTGTTTTGGTCGTTCTGGATGAAGAAGATAATCCCATTGCCTGTGAAAAACAGGCTGCCAGCGTGCTGAAAGACGGTGTAGTGGTAGATTATACAGGCGCACTGCAAATTGTACGTGCTCTGAAAGAAAAGCTAGAAATGAGGCTAGGCACAGAATTGCAGTATTGTGCCATTGCTATGCCGGCAGGTACGGAAGATAGCGTGAAAACGCATCAGTATATTGCAGAGGGCGCAGGCTTGGAAGTGACTAACATTTTGGATGAACCATCGGCAGCTAATGCTATCTACCAAATTGAGGATGGCGTGGTTGTAGATATTGGTGGCGGGACAACAGGGTTAGCTATTTTGAAAAATGGGATTGTAACGCAAATCGAGGACGAACCTACAGGTGGCACTCATCTTTCTCTGGTTTTGGCCGGAAATTATAAAATTTCCTTTGAAGAGGCTGAAGAAATTAAGCAGGATTATAAACGGCACAGAGAGATATTCCCTGTGGTAAAGCCTGTTTTGGAGAAGATGGCTACGATTGTAACGCGCTATGTGAAAAAAGAAGATGTAGATACTCTGTATTTATGTGGCGGCACTTGCTGTTTGACTGGCATTGAAACTGTTTTTGAAAAGGTGACCGGTATTCATACAGTAAAACCGGCGAATCCTTTTCTGGTGACACCAGCCGGAATTGCTATGAACTGTAAACTGGATGGAACGGTTGTGTAAAACAATTGTTGAAGATAGAAAGAAGGGAATCCCGTGGACTTGGACGCATTGGTGGACGAACTTGCAAATCGTGTGCTGAAGGCGCTGGCTGAAAACGAAGCAGCAGCGCAGAGTTGTAGTACAACTGGTTTCTGTACAGCAGATGCGCCAGACTCTCAAAAACCGATTTTAATTGGTTTGACGCAGGACAGCGACTTACCGCCTTGTCGTTTTACTTTACTGGAAAGCAGCAGAGTGAAAGAAAAGTATCGCATTAAATGTGCACAAAAATGTGGGTATGATGTAAATGTTGCTGAGTGCGAAGCCGTGGTTGTTCACGATTTGACAAACGAATCGCTGGCTAAGATTGCCAGCGGAATTTGTGATACTCCCTACACAAAAATTGTATCGCAAGCTTTGTTGTTAGGAAAAACTGTTTATTTGATGCAAGATCAAATAGAATTATATAATTATCGGCAGACCGCCGCGAAACCTTATTATAAGATGTTCCGCAGTCAGTTGGGTCTGTTGGAAGAATCGGGTTTGTTGATTTGTTGTCCAGATAAAATTGAGGATATTCTTGTGCAAGGAGTGCAGCACGGCGCTACCTGTACAAAAGAAACAGCTCAGATGGCAGCATCTCAAACCACTGATAAAACCGTAAAGCTGGAAGCTCATCTGGTCAGTGAACGAAGCGTTGCCGATGCTTGCTCCTCTGGAGCGAGCCGAATCGTTGTAGATGCGAAAGCGATTGTTACGGATCTGGCAAAAGAATATGCACAAAAGCATAATGTAGAACTGGCACGGGAATAATTGCGCCGTAAAAGGAGGAATCTCAGTGCAGATCGCAAAAGTAATCGGCAATATCTGGGCAACCAGAAAAGAAGCGACATTAACTGGCATGAAATTGCTTATTGTACAGCCTATTGATATTCTGCAGGATGATGAACCCATCGGGACACCGATCGTGGCAGCTGACATGATTGGTGCCGGGATGGGTGAAACGGTAATCATCGTTACCGGAAGTACTGCTCGTGTCGCTACTGGCACAGCAGAGGCTTCTGTAGACGCTACAGTGGTAGGTATTGTAGATGATAAAGAATTTGATGCTGAGTTGCTCTGAATTTGTTCATGACAAAATGAAAAGAAAGCAATGCTAGTAAAACGATTCCATAAAGTTTCTTGAGAAAAGTGTGGTGTATAACCTTGAGTTTTATTGATACCGTAAAAGATGCAGGGATCGTAGGGGCCGGCGGTGCCGGGTTCCCTACTCACGTAAAGCTGAATGCGAAAGCAGAATACTTTATCGTGAATGCAGCCGAATGTGAACCACTGATTGAGACAGACAAATATTTGTGTCGTACCTTTGCGGATAAGATCGTGGAAGCAGTGATGGCTACTGCTGCACATATCGGAGCCAGTCATAAAGTCATCGCACTCAAAGGCAAATACAAAGAAGAAATTGCTTCTTTGAAAGCTGCTATTAGCCGTGCAAATGCCGACATTGAAATATTTGAAATGCCGACCTTTTATCCGGCAGGCGATGAACAGACTATGGTACAGATGGTAACGGGCAGAAGCGTACCAGAACGGGGGCTGCCGTTAGACGTAGGTGCTGTGGTAGATAACGTAGGAACCATGCTGAACCTGTATGAAGCGTTGCATGGGGCGCCTGTTACAGAAAAATATTTATCTGTGGTTGGGGAAGTAAAGGAACCAATTATGTTAAAAGTGCCAATTGGTACACCCGTAACCGAATGCATCGCAGCTGCACAGCCTACCATTCGCGATTATGCTATTATTTTGGGCGGTCCGATGATGGGTAAAATTCCTGCAGACGATAAAGCGATTGCAGAAGCAGTTGTAACAAAAACTACCGGAAATATTATCGTATTACCGAAGGACCATTATTTGTTCCAGCGGGCGAGTCTGCCTTTAGATACCATCAAACGTCAGGCGCGTGCGGCTTGTATTCAATGCAAGATGTGTACAGATTTGTGCCCACGTTATATGATTGGTCATCAGATTCGGCCTAATTTGGTAATGCGCAATATCTGGCGGGAAGATCAGATTACCGATAATGAAGAATATTTGGCAACCTTTGGGGATGCAATGAACTGCTGCGATTGCGGCGTATGTGAAATGTTTGCCTGCCCAATGGGCTTGTCCCCTCGTAAAGTAAACAGCTACATCAAGGGTCAGTTGCGTGCAAAAGGCATTCAGGTGCCGCGCAATATGGAACCAGTAGCTCGTGAAGCCATTGACAATCGTCGGGTACCTACTCATCGCTTGATTGCTCGTTTGGGCTTAGCTGAATTTGACGGCTTGCATGCACATGAATGCATTGAGCTGAAACCTGAAACAGTATATGTACCATTCCGTCAGCACATTGGAAAACCTGCTGTACCTGCAAAGGCTGTAGGCGACCGTGTGACGAAAGGAGAAGTGCTGGGCGCTGCGGCAGAAGGCTTGTCTGCCAATATTCATGCCAGCATGAATGGTGTCATTGTTGCAATTGATGAAAACGGCGCTCGTATAAGCGGAAAGGAGGTATAATGCTATGGGAACTGCATTAGGTATGATTGAATTGTCCAGTATTGCCCGCGGCATTGAAACCTGCGATTTCATGGTGAAAGCTGCACAGGTAGATTTGGTGCGTGCTTCTACTGTTTGTCCAGGTAAATATATCATTATTATCGGCGGAGACACTGCTGATGTAAGAGCCTCCATGACAGAAGGGTCTAAAATTGGCGGGCCGTATATCGTAGATACATTACTCATTCCGAACATTAATGAACAGGTGATTCCGGCCATCTCCATGACTAATCAGGTTACAAATCGGGATGCCATCGGAATTCTGGAATTCTACTCCATTGCGTCGGCAATTACAGCTGCCGATATTGCTGCGAAAGCGGCTGATGTAACTTTGATTGAAGTACGTATCGGGTATGCTATCGGCGGAAAAGGTTTTGTAACCTTAACTGGTGATGTCGGAGCAGTTCGTGCGGCTGTAGCTGCAGCGAAAGAAAATGCTGAATTGTTGGTAAACACCAGTATCGTTCCAAGACCGGCAGATCAGCTGTTTGATGCATTGTTATAGTACGGTGAGATGTAGTAAAAATCTTGTTTAAGGAGAGATAGTTAGAATGGATTTATTGAAACTTCAGGAAGAACTGAGAGAAAAAGCTTTGCAGAGATCCAGAGATGAAAAAGCTGCCAATAAAGCTGCTGCACCAGCTGCAGGCAAAGTAAAAGGTCCAATCATTGACTTCCGTTATCGTCCAAATACAAAAAGCATCATTGGCGGCATTGCCGAAAGCCCTATTTTCCGTGCAGGCTTGATTGCCAATGGCGTAGATATTGATGAATTTTACAGCAGAGCAAGAACCATGCCAGAAATCATTGCTGACTTAAAAGAACACAATGTAATCAAGGCTGTAATCGTTGGTCGTGATGCTGAAACAACTTATGGTTATAAACCAAACAATCCAGAAATTCGTCAGTTCGTACAGGCTTGTCCAGAAATTTTCTTGGGCTACTATGGTGTAGACCCTCATAAAGGAATGCAGGCAATCCGTGACTTAGACGCTGCTGTAAAGAGCGGAGATTTCCACGGCGCTGCAATGGACCCGATGTATGCACAGTTGAAATCCAGTGATGCAAAAATGTATCCTGTTTATGCGAAGTGCTGTGAATTAAACATTCCAATTGTAATTACAGCTGGTCCAGCTCGTTATACAGCTAACACAGTGATGGATTATACCCACCCGAGTGAAATTGACATTGTGGCAAAAGATTTCCCAGATTTAAAAATCATCATCAGCCATGGTGCATGGCCATTTGTTGATGAAATGATCGGTGTAACCTTCCGCAATAGAAATGTATTCTTGGAAATTTCTGAATATGAAGAATATCCAGGTGCAAGTGATTTCCTGGATGCTGCAAAAACAATTCTGAAGGATCAGATGTTGTTTGCTAGTGCTTGTCCGTTTGTACCATATCTGGAAGCAGCAGAAAAATATACTACCTATGGTTTTGATGCTGAAACCTATGAAAAGGTTATGTGGAAAAATGCTGCAAGAGTATTGGGAATAGAAGCGTAAGCAAGATAGTGGTATTAAAATCATAAAAAATAGAATCTCCTGAGGCCAAGACGTTGCAATCAGTGATTGGCTTCAGAGTGATTGCAGTATAGGTTATGAAAAAGGACGGGCGAAAAGCAACTGCTTTTCGCCCGTCCTTTTTCATATGGAGAATTAAAAATACATGATGCCTTAGAGAAACAACAATCCTATGAATATCTTTATAGCTGTGTTCATGCAAAAGTCTAGTTATCTCGTAGTTTTGCAAATGCTTTCGAACCGTTTTACATCGTCAGATGATGTAATGTGCCATGGTGTGATGGCATTATTTTTTACATAGTCAAGGAAAAGCTGCGCCGCTGCTGAAAGAGTGCGCCGCCGATCCCAAGACAGCGTAACTTGTAAATGCGATTCAGGATTAGTGAGTTCAACGATATTACAATATTCTGCGCAGGTTTGTCTGTCCTTTTCGTTTTGTATAGAAGATTTTAGTGTAACAATGGCGGCATTGATCGGAATTAGCATTCGTTCTAATAATCCCCGATCACCCTCAAAGATAATATTGGGTTTGATATTGATCGCTCTGCTGAGAATGTCAATAGAACGGGGCGCATGCTCCGATGGTGGCAACGCAATAAAAGGTATTTTTTCAAATTCGGCAAAATCACAGGGCGATTTTGGGATAGATGGAAGCCCTAACGGTGCCAGAACGACATAATCATCTTCCCAAAGTATGTAAGAATCAAAAGCAGGGTTTTGAGGAACTTGTGAAAAGATTCCAAAGTCTACAGAACCATTTAGTATCCCCAGTTCAATTTTTTCCATCGTGGTCACAAAATGGCGAATAGAGAGATCTTGATTTTGGTTGACGAATTTTGGTAACCATTCTCTAAGATAAAGGGAGTCAGGGGACGCAATGGTAATTGCCCTATTTTGTCTCTGTTCCATTTCATCAATTTCGGTGTGAATGTTATCCAATTCACGCAGAATATTATTTGTATGTTCCAAAACGATACGACCGTAATTATTTAAAACAATATTCCGTCCCTGGCGGTCAAAGAGTTGAACCCCTAATTCATTTTCAATGCGAGAAAGTGTGTTGCTGAGGGATGGCTGAGAAATCATAAGCTTATTAGCCGCTTTTGTGATGTGTTGACATTCGGCAATGGTTTTAAAATACTGCAATTGTAAAAGTTCCATGAAAAAACCTCCTTACGTATATTCTGGTTGAAGTAGATTAAACTATAATGTATATCAGGGAAAATGGATAATTTTCAAGTGATTTTTATATTTTTGATAAAGTATTAGAAAAAAGCGCATTTTCCTGATAGTATGTTACTAATAAGATAAATTAATCGGATGCCGTTTTAATTTGTCCAGTAAGGCAGAGAAATCATTGGCACAAAGATGATTGTGCAGAAGCATAATCAGGATTTATAGTTTGAATATATTTATGAAAGTATTATAATGAAAAAAACGAGTATATTCAATAGCTTTTATTCACATTGCTGAAAAAAATAAGTCATATCAACCAATATTATGCTAATGCACAATCTATTAGGCAACAATGGTACAGATTTCATTTGTCAAAAGGAGGGAAGCTCAGTGCAAAAAGGCTCACAGCCTATAATTTCTTGGACAGTAAAATTTGTTCAAAAAAAATAGATATATAGAAAATTGTTTCTATATACCTACTAAATAGCATATGCAAATTTGTTGTCCTAAAAAGTATGATTTTTTGTACAGTTTTTATTATTGCAGTAATTTTAGAAGGGGTGTTTTTTATGGCTTCCGTAACAATGGAACAATGTGTTGAAGAAGAAAAAGACGAGCCGCTGGTGTTATTACCTAGAGGAAAACGTATGTTCTTCGTTGCAATTCTTTATTTATGTTTTACTTTCGATTTAGCCATCCGTTATGGTGTAAACGCAATTTTACCTTTATTACAAAATGACTTGGGAATTAGTGGTACCCAGATCGGTTTATTGAGTAGTGCTGTATTTTTAGGTATGGCAATCTTTGTAATGCCATTTTCTTTCTTCGGCGCGCAGTATGGGCAGAAAAAAGCAATCAGCTTGTGCTCGATTTTGTGGTCTGGCGTAACAGTACTGTGCGGCTTTGCACAAGGTGCTGTTTCTCTGGCATTGCTTCGTTTAGGCGTTGGTGCAGGTAACTCAGCTTATGCGGCTGTATCTACTGACATGCTGACCAGTTGGTATAAGAAATCCTCCTGGGGAAAAGTTTTAGGTCTGTATAACACAGCTATGACAATTGGTGCTGTTGTTGGTATGATTTTATTCGCAGCTATTGCAGAGACAATGGGCTGGAGAATGTCCTTCTACATCATTGGTGGTATCAGTTTAGTAATCTCTCTGCTGACTTTCTTAATTCCAGATAACAGAAAAGTATTGGCAGAGCAGAAAGCAAAAGAAGCTGCTGCAAATGGTGGCAAATCCAATGGCGTAGAACAGAAAAAATTAAGCGCAGGTGAAACCTTCAAATTCTTATTAACCAATAAAGCATTATTGCTGATGTGCCTAGGTGCTGGGATTGCAGTTATGACGTTAAATATCGGCAGTACTTTCATGTCCATCTACTATGTAAATATGATGGGTATCAGTGCAACGGCTGCAGCTGGTCTGATTGCATTGAGTACACCAATTGGTTTAGTTGCTTATCCTTTAGGCGGTGCAATTCTTGATAAATGGTATCAAAAAGACCGTCGTGCACGTATGTGGATGCCAATGGTTTGTATTGTTCTAGCAGCTGTAATTTTCTTCTTTGGATATAAGATGGTCAGCGTTCCGATGATTTTGATAGCAGGTGGTTTCTATAACTTAGGGAATACCTCTTTCCACACAGCAGCGCACGAGTTGGTACCTGTATGGTACAAATCCGTATCCTATGGGATTTATGTACTGTTTATTCAGCTGTTAGGTGCTGTTGGTCCTACATTGGGCGGTATCATGGTAGATAAGATGGGGGTTCAGGCTGCACTGGTGAATTCTTCGTTCCTTTTTGCAGCTTCTGCTGTATTACTGTTCTTAGCTGGTGGTATTTATATTAAATACTACAATAGAGCTCGTGAAGAAGAATTGAGTACCGGTGTTTGCCCAGAATAATCTTGCAGGATATGTCAAGTTGTAAGTAACTTGTAAATCTATATGGGGGTGTTGCGTTGGTATTGTGACGCAGCATCCCTGTTTTTGTTATACGATACAAAAACACAAAAATGCGGCAAAAAGTAAATAAAAAAACAGATATTTGTGCTTTTGTATGCTATAATAATAGTGTTAGGCAGAATTGTATACAGGAAGTCAATATTAAAGAAAAGGTATTATCTTATAAAGAGGGGCGAGCTCTATGAGAACTCTATATTACAATAGCAATGTGATTACCATGAATGAAAAACAGCCGAAAGCAGAGGCTGTTTTGGTGGAGGATGGTATGATTGTCGCTGTAGGCAGTAATGAAGAACTGTTAGCGCAGAGTGAGGATGCATATTTGACAGATTTGGATGGCGCAACGGTGTTGCCAGGATTTATTGATAGCCACAGCCATTTTTCATCCAGCTATGTATTTCCACGTTTTGACCCTTCTCCAGTAGGGAAAACGGACAGTGTGAAGGATTTAATTGAAGAGGCAAAAAAATATCTGGCAGAAAATCCAGTAAAAAAAGGCGAATGGTTCGTGGGCATGGGCTATGACCATGCGCTGTTCGATGGAAAGCTACATCCGACCAAAATGGATTTGGACCAGATTTCTACAGAGATTCCCATTGTTATGATTAATACCAGTGGTTGGATGTGTGTAGTAAACAGTAAAATTATTGACCTGCTGGGTTTGGATAAAAATACACAGGCGCCGGAAGGCGGATATATTTATTATGATGCAGCAACGGGTGATTTGAACGGTCAATTTGGTGATACTGCTATGCGCGACTTAATTTTAGCAAAAATGCCGATGCCTAGTGCAGAGAGTATGATAGAAGCCCTTTGCCGGGCAGAACACATGTATAGCAGCAAAGGATATACGACTGTAGTGGACGGCAGCTTTGAGGCAGATATGCGGCCTCTATTGCAGTTCTGCACAGGCGCAGGTTTGATTTCCTTGGATGTCAATACGTATTCCCGTGTAGCCAGTGAGAATAAACAGATTTTAGAGGGCATTGCTACACCGGAGGCGACGTATCGTACGCACTTCAAAATTGCTGGTGCTAAAGTGATTCTTGACGGTTCTCCGCAAATTCGCACTGCGTGGCTGACGGAACCCTATTTTCAACCGCCGGAAGAAGGGACAGAGGGCTATTGTGGGCAAGGCACGTTCGGTGATATTCAACGTGTTGTGGCGTTATTCAAAGAGTGCATGAATAACAGATGGCAACTTTTGATGCAGTGTAACGGAGATGCGGCTATTGATCAGTGCTTAGATGCCTATGAACAGGCGTTAGAGGAAACTGGCCTTATTGAGGATTTGCGTCCTGTATTGGTTCATTGTCAAACCATTCGGGAGGATCAGCTGGACCGTATTCAGCATTTGGGGATTTTGCCGAGCTTCTTCCATGACCATGTTTATTATTGGGGAGATTGGTATCAAAATATTGTATTAGGAGAAAAACGAGCTTGTAGAATCAGTCCTTTAGGTTCCGCAGCTAAAAGAGGTATGCGTTTTACTATGCATCAGGATTGTCCAGTGGGGCCGCCAAATGTCATGTTGATGCTGAGCACGGCAGTGACCCGCCATACCAGAACAGGAAAGCCACTGGGAACGGAGTATGCAGTTGACATGATGACTGCGTTGAAGGCTGTTACGATTGATGCTGCATACCAGTGCTTTGATGAAAAAATAAAAGGTTCTCTGGAACCTGGGAAGTATGGTGATATGGTGGTGCTGGATGCAGACCCGATGACAATTACACCGGAAGATATTCGCCATATTCAGGTATTGGCTACGATTAAAGAAGGAAAGATTATTTATCAGGCTGATGATGTAGAATGCGTGGATTGCATCAATGATTAAAAAGTAGATTGAAAAATAAAAACTGCTTAAAATAAAACGCTGTTTCAAACCAATGTGTGGTTCTGGAACAGCGTTTTATTTTGAGGGAGAAATTGATACTATTGACAAGAAATCATCTTTCCTTTTTTTATAATTTGCATCGGTGGCAGACCGCTGCAACCGGTGGCAAGAATTTGTATATCATTACGGCTGATTGCCAGTAAATCTAAGGGCGTCGACAAAGAACTGCCGTCTAAGAGAAACAGGGTGCCGTGTTGGGCATCGGTAAGAAACTGCATAACCTGCTGGCGGTTTTGCTCGGTGAGCTGAAGGAACTGTACCCGCTGAAAGCTTTGCTGTAATGTCACCAGGACGCCCAGTTTATGAGTCTGTGTCAGCATACTGCTTTGTACAGGAAGTGTTTCAGCAGGGGCATCACCGACAGTCAGTGTATCGAAAGCGCGGCGCATCAACATCGCACCATTTTTATCGTACAGTTCTTCTTCATCTACCAGGAAAGATTGATTTTCTGTTGTACTTTTAGCGAACCACAGATATTCATTGTGTGCAGCCTGAAAGGTCATGCGGCTGATGGCATTGGCAAACTTGCTTTGTGCCTCTCCTCGGCCAAAGCAAGTTAGTGCAAAGATGATCTGTAATAATTGTACTGGCAATTGTGCATCGTCACAGGTGAAGTTGGCACGTAAAGGAAATGTGATCCGTCTCCAGTTGGTGGCAGTAGACTTTTCACGGTATTCTAATTGTGTGATAAACATAAAACTCAATCCTCTCGAAAAAGATTTTGACTAATCCTTGAAATGATGTAGAAAATAAAAAAGGCACCCTGCAATACAAGGTGCGAAATGACTAGTTTGCTCTCTGAACCTTACCGGAACGCAAGCAACGAGTGCATACATTAATTTTCTTTGGTGTACCGTTCACAACAACTCTTACTTTCTGGATGTTTGGCATCCATTTCTTTTTTGTTCTGATATGGGAGTGGCTGACTTGCATACCAACGTGGCCACCTTTACCGCAGATTTCACATTTTCTAGACATCACTGTACACCTCCCTCAATGATCTGATCTATCTTCTATATTTTGAAATCACTTGTATTATTGTAGCAGAAAGACCTATTGAATGCAAGATAAATTTTTGCATTTTTTGAAAATCAGCAGGCTAAATTGCAATAACAAATAGGACAGAAAGAAAAGGACCAGAAGAGGAAGGAAAACCAAGGATTTTACAAAGCAAATGGTCAATTCAGTTTTGGATGTTTAAAATTACTGCGACAGAAAAATCAACGCATAATGCAAAAGGGGAAAAATACTGAAAGAGTGGAAACTATTAAAAACTTGCAGGGAAAATGGGAATGTCGATGTGTTATAATAGAAACAATTAGAAAATGGCTTGTGAAAGAAGGGTATAGAATGGAACAGCAGACTCAAAAAGATGTGGTATTAATCACTGGAGCTTCTGGCGGAATAGGGCAGGCGACAGCGCAGCGTTTTGCTTTAGCAGGATATCCGGTGGTGCTGCATTATCATAACAATGAGCAAAAGGCAATGTGCACTGCACAGCAGTTGGAAGCGCAGGGATGCAGGGTTTTGTTGGAGCGGGCTGATTTGAGGGATAGCAGACAGGTAGAAGCGATGGTGCAGCGTATTGCAGAATATTGGGGGCCGGTCGAGATTTTGGTGAATAATGCAGGCATAGCGCAGCAAAAATTATTTACGGACATTACGGACGAAGAGTGGCGCGATATGTTTGCGGTACATGTGGATGGCGCTTTTTACTGCGCACGGGCGGTACTGCCTAGCATGATTCATCGACGTGCAGGCTGTATTGTCAATATATCCTCTATGTGGGGGCAAACTGGTGGCTCATGTGAGGTGCATTATTCGGCTGCAAAAGGCGCATTGCAGGCGATGACAAAAGCATTGGCCAAAGAGGTAGGTCCATCTGGGGTGCGTGTGAATTGTGTAGCTCCTGGAGTGATTTTGACAGAGATGAACACTGCAATGTTTGATGGAGAAACTTTGGATGATTTGCGGAAGGAAACACCTTTGGAGCAACTGGGCATGCCGCAGGATGTGGCAAATATGATTTATTTTCTCTGTACAGCAGAAGCAGCTTACATTACAGGACAGGTCATAGGAGTTAACGGAGGAATGGTGATTTAGCAATACAAAAGAAAATATCTAGAGAATACAGTATTCTTTCCAAAGAACAGGTTGCGTGCAGCCTGTTCTTTGTGTAAAGAGAAGAGGTTATCAGCAAAAAAAGTGAAACGCATGATATTGGGCGAAAACCTATATATAGAGCAGTTTTTTGTCAAAAAGAAAAAATTTTTTCCCAGAAAAAAAGAATAATTCGGTAACTTGTTTTAACTATTCAAAAGATAGCTTGTATTTAGATTAGTTTATATTATCGAAAAGGGGGTTGCAATTTTGCTGCTGGTTTAGTATGATATCTACATACAAAAGACGAATGTCTACAATACAAAGACATTCTAGTCTGAAGGGGGAAAAGGAATTATGGTTCAAACAATTGAAAGCGTTAATGGTATTATTAACGGCTTTGTGTGGGGCCCGGTTATGTTGGCGTTGCTGGTTGGTACCGGTATTTTGCTGACAGTGATGGCAGGCTTCCCGCAAATTACAAAATTAGGTACGATTATGAAAAGTACCGTGGGCAGTCTGTTCGGGCAGGATGCACACAAAAAAGACGAAGCTAGTATCTCGCCTTATCAGGCAGTGGCAACAGCTTTGGCTTCCACAGTCGGTACTGGTAACATCACCGGTGTTGCCACTGCAATTGTGGCCGGGGGTCCTGGTGCAGTATTTTGGATGTGGATCAGTGCATTATTCGGTACAATGACAAAGTTTGCCGAAGTAACACTGGCTGTAAAATTCCGTCAGAAGAATGAAAAAGGCGAGTGGGTCGGCGGTCCAATGTACTACATGGAAAACGGGCTGAACATGAAATGGCTGGGCGTGATATTTGCCTGCTTTGCGACCCTGGCATCCTTCGGGATTGGGAATATGACCCAGGCCAATTCCATTGCTGCTGCGCTGCAGCAGACCTTACACATTGACCCGAAAATTACTGGTGCAATTATCATGGTCATTGTAGCGGTCGTAATTTTAGGCGGGATTAAACGTATCGCTCAGGTAACAGAAAAACTGGTGCCGGTTATGGGTGTTATTTATGTAGCGTTAGGTATAATTACCATCGTGATGAATGCTGGCAAACTGCCTGCAGCCTTTGCGGTAATCTTCCAGGGTGCATTTAATCCATCTGCAGTAGCTGGTGGTGTGTTGGGTTACACCATCATGAATGCAATCCGTTTCGGTTTTGCCCGCGGCGTGTTCTCCAATGAAGCCGGTTTAGGTTCTGCGCCGATTGCCCATGCTGCTTCCAGTACAGACAATCCAGTAAAACAGGGTATGTGGGGTGCATTTGAGGTTATCTTCGATACCTTTATCATTTGTACAATTACTGCGTTGGTAGTCGTTATGTCCGGTCTGTGGGGACCTGAAGGCGCTGGTTTAGACGGCGCTGCACTGTCCATCGCAGCGTTCCAGAACTCTGTAGGTATTTTTGGTGCCGCAGGTGTTACAATCGGTACAGTATTGTTCGCTTTATCCACCTTACTGGGCTGGAGCTACTATGGTGAGAAATCCATTGAATATCTGTTCAAAGGAAGTTCTATTGTAGGCGGCGTAAAATTAGGTTATAAAATTGTATTTATCCTCTTGACCTTTGTTGGTTCTATCGGCGGATTAAAGTTAATCTGGGATATCGCAGATACGCTGAATGGTTTGATGGCAATCCCGAACTTGATTGCATTAATTCTGTTGAGTGGCACTGTGACCAAACTGGTAAAAGAATATTTCAGAGAACAGAAAAAAGCTTAATCAAAAAAAATACAGCATATAGGGGGGCCAAATCTTGGCCTCCCCCTTTTATTTGTAATGGATTCATTCTTATATAAAAGAAGGCGTTGGATAAAAATAGTTACATACACAGCGAAAAAAATATGTTATAATAAAACAGATTATATTTTTGGGGAGTTTTCTATGCTATTTGATGATACATACGAAGGAAATCCGGCCGAACTGCCGGGACTAACATTAGCCTATATTGGTGATGCCGTGTACGAATTATATGTACGGCAGCAAGTGTTGAAACAGAGCGTGAAGGCCCATACATTGCATCAGTTGGCAGTACGCCGTGTAAATAATAATACGCAGGCGGCGCTTTTGATGAAATTAGAGCCGGAACTTAGCGAACAAGAATTGGGTATTGCTCGGAGGGGACGAAATGCCAAGGGTATTGTACCGAAAAATGCAGATGTACAAACCTACCGCAAGAGTACAGGTATGGAAGCGTTGGTAGGATATTTGTATTTGAAAAAGGATGCTGAGCGGTTGCAATGGGTTTTAGAACAAATTGAAGAGGTGGTATGCCATGGAAATCACTAACTATGAAGGAACGGATTTGCTACGGGTCGAAAACTTTTTACAGCATCACACGAACCTGGAGCAGAAAACGGTATGCACTTTATTGAAAACTTGTAATGTATCCTTTGTATTGGAAGGGATTAATCGTTGGCAAAGTACCATGATTTGTGAGCTGAAGGATTCTTATGTGCAGCAAAGTCAACGGTATGTAACGCTGGATGCCGACGGCTATTCCCTACCTGAATTGAAAGAAGAAGATAGAGAGAAAGCAGAGGAACTGGTCGGACGAGCCTTTGCGTTGTATACTGAGATGTCGCAGCTGAAAGAAGCTTTTAAGGGAAGACCCAAAAAAGAACATTATTTGTATGGAATTTCAGTGGAGGACGCCCGCTATATTTTGCCTTTAGCAGTAAAAACCAACATCTCGGTAGCAACCACCGGTGACAAATTGTTGGACTGGTTCCGCATGATGAACCGACCGCTGGACCGGCAGATGTTTGCTGATGTGCATGATGAATTACTGCGGGTATTGCCGGAAACGCTGGGAAAATGGCTGGATACGCAACCCTATGAATATGAGAATGACGGGGTGTTGAATCAATTTTATCAGGACGATTTGGACAGAATCACGCCAAAGAAACCAGTGGTGTTGTTGCATACCTTTGCACAGCCGGAATTGAAGGCAGGGCTGGGTGCGCTCACCAGCACCAAAGCAGAGCTGCCTTCGGAGGTGCTGCAGCAATGGGGGGCAGAAGCGGCGGAAAAGGCCAAGGGCGTGACGAAGCGGGTGTTGGGATATGGACATACCAGCATTGCCGAACAGTGCCGTACTACCTTTGGGATGATGTTTAGCTTGGTCACATATCATCAACAGGTACGGCATCGTTTGCCTTCAACCTTTCGCGAACCATGGCTGAATATTTTGCTGGAACCGGAGCGACCGCCAGTAATTCCGCAGTCTGTAATTGATGGCGGATTTGAACAGCAGTACCGTCGCCTTGTGCAGGACATGCAGCGTTTTCAGCAGCGCATTGCCGGACATTACAGAAATGGATTGTGGAGGTATTTTCTGCTTAATTGTCAGCAGGTAAAGATTATCACCAGCACCAATGCCCGTATGGACTGCGGGATGTTGCAGGAGCGTATTTGCTGTAACGCACAGTGGGAAATCAACGCCATTGCAGTGGCAAAGCTGGAAGAACTGCGCAAATTGTCTGACATTTTGTATCAGTATGCGGTGCCGTCTTGTGTTTACGGCAACTGCAAAGAGGGTAAAATGACTTGTGGAAAGGCTGCGCAAATGCGGGAAAAATACCGCTTGAATGAGGAAAGTAACATGAAATAAACGCGGTGCAGAACATGTACCAATAGAATATCAATGAGAAAAGAGGACTTGATATGGGAGATATTTTTGGGCGCAATCCGGTTATGGAAGCGCTGAAAAGCAATCGTACCATTAATAAAATTTGGCTGGCGAAAGGGGAGCAAAAGGGCTCTGTTCGTGAAATTGTCGCGTTGGCGAAAGAAAAACGGATTGCTGTGCAGATGGTAGAGCGCAGCAAATTGGACAAAATGTTTCCCCATGAAAACCATCAGGGCGTAGCAGCATCAGTAGCTTCTGCTGATTATGTAGCATGGCAGGATATTGTAGATGCTGCACGACAAAAGGGAGAGGATCCTTTGCTGGTGATTTTGGACGAGTTGGAGGACCCTCACAATTTGGGCGCTATTTTGCGCAGTGTGGATGCAGTGGGCGCGCACGGTGTGATTATACCCAAGAGACGGGCGGTGCCTCTAACCGATGGTGTAGCAAAGGCCTCGGCGGGAGCTATTGAGCATGTGCCAGTAGCCCGGGTGAGCAATCTGGTACAAGTTATTGAGGAGCTGAAAAAGCAAGGAATTTGGATTGCCGGAGCAGATCTTCATGGAGAATATATGCATAAGCAGGATTTAACTGGTCCGTTGGCAATTGTCGTTGGCAGTGAAGGAAAGGGGCTGGGCAAATTGGTTCGCGAGAGCTGCGATTATGTAGTTTCTATTCCTATGCAGGGTAAAATTAATTCCTTAAATGCTTCCGTGGCAACAGGGGTATTGCTGTATGAGGTTTATCGGCAACGGAATGCAGGCGGAGGCAGATGAAAGAATATTTGATTGTAGATGGGTATAATATTATCGGTGCCTGGCCAGAGCTGCAGGCGCTGAAAGAAGAAAATCTGGAATATGCACGGGCGAGACTCATTGAGATTCTTTCTGCCCATGCTGCATTGAGCAAGCGAATTGTGATTTTGGTATTTGATGCTTATCAAGTAAAGAAAAACAGTGGTTCTCGGGAAATGATTCAGGGTATTGAAGTAATCTACACAAAAGAGAATGTGACCGCTGATATGGCAATTGAGCGGCTGACAGCGCAGATTCCTAAACACCAAAAGGTTTTTGTGGCGACATCGGATCGGTTGCAACAGGAAACCATTTGGGGCAAGGGTGCCTTTCGCATTTCAGCAATGGAGCTGAAACGGGAAGTAGAGCAAGCGGAAAAGGAACATAAACCACACTATACACCGCAGTTATATGTATCCAATCGTTTGGAGGATCGGATTGATCCAGAAGTGAGAAGAAAATTGGAAAAAATATCTAAAAATTTCCAAAATTAGTTGACAACAACGAGCAAACATACTATAATTATGGTAAAAAGTGGAAAGGGGCAGGAAGATGGAACAGGCTGCACAGCAAATCAACCAAATTGATCTGGAACATCTGACCGATGAGGAAACTGTAAATTTAGCCCAATATGGAAACGTAATTGCATTGGAGCATTTGATAAATAAATACAAAAACTTTGTACGTGCCAAAGCGAGAACTTATTTTTTAATTGGCGGTGATAGAGAGGATATCATCCAGGAAGGGATGATTGGTCTATATAAAGCCATTCGGGATTATCGCTGCGAACGGCAGGCATCTTTTCGTGCCTTTGCAGAAATTTGTGTCACACGGCAGATGATTACAGCGATCAAAATGGCTACCAGACAAAAACACATTCCTTTAAATTCTTATGTTTCTTTGAATAAACCAGTGTTCGATGAAGAATCGGAACGCACTTTAGGCGAAGTAGTTGTGGTACAAACAGAACGCTCAGGCAATCCAGAAGAACTGTTTATTCATCAGGAGAATTTGTTAGATATAGAAACGACCATGGGAAAGATATTGAGCCCCTTGGAGCAAAATGTGGTGGAGTTGTATCTGGAAGGAAAATCTTATGTGGAAATTGCAGAACAACTGGGTCGGCATGTAAAATCAGTAGATAATGCGCTGCAACGTGTGAAACGGAAGCTGGAGCAATATTTAGAAAAACGGGAAGCACAAACAAAATAAAAAAATTTGAAAAAAGTTGTTGACATTTCTATGCAGCATATGTATAATATCATGTGTTGGCAATAAATTTGGAGGGGTTCCCGAGCGGCCAAAGGGGACGGACTGTAAATCCGTTGGCTCCGCCTTCGAAGGTTCGAATCCTTCTCCCTCCATTTTTCTATCGCGGGATGGAGCAGTTGGTAGCTCGTCGGGCTCATAACCCGAAGGCCGGAGGTTCGAGTCCTTCTCCCGCAACCATTTGCTTGTATAGCTCAGTCGGTAGAGCGTTACCTTGGTAAGGTAAAGGTCACCAGTTCGATTCTGGTTACAAGCTTCATATTTCACGTGGCGGCATAGCTCAGTTGGCTAGAGCATACGGTTCATACCCGTAGTGTCCGGGGTTCAAATCCCTGTGCCGCCATCTTTCCAAGCTCGATTTATCGGGCTTTTTTTAATTTCATGTTGCATTTCGTGTTGCATGAGATTGGAAAAATAGGTTCGTTTAGTTATTATCGAGGCCTATTTGAGAACGGAAACAGACGAAAAAAATACAATCAAAAAATCGGAAAACCAATTGTAAATATTTCCTGTTGCACTTATATTGTATATTCAAGATGCAAAAATGTTTCACGCGAAACATTTTACGCAAGATAGAAAACTCAGAATATGATAAAATTACTATAATGAAAGACATGTTGTATCAGTAAGAGTTACTGATGCGACGTGTCTTTTTGGTTCTACTACAATAATATTAGGCTACGGTATAAGGATAAATTAGCCGATATCCC
>CAJUDO010000009.1 GCA_910585405.1 uncultured Peptococcaceae bacterium
ATTCTATAATTTTTTTCTATGGGGTTTTTGCACCCCAACATTTGACGTAGAGCCTAATTATTTTACTATTTGAAAGGTCGGTGCAATAATGGGTAGTGAGAAGATTAAAAGTACAATGTGTACACACTCTGATAGACGGAACCATGAAGAGTATAGTTATCTAGTTAATGCAGTTGATAAAGTATCAGGTGAGAAGCTCGCAGTTGAAGTGGCTACAACTGACTATGGAATTGCAGTAGTCGATGCTTATTTGTATTTGAGAACAAGAAGCCAAATTGTAACAATAACGGAAGTAACTTGTTGTTCCTTTGAAAAAACTGAAACTATAGGAGTGCTTACGAATTACTTGCTTCAAAACCACTTATGTGAAGAGAATAAGTACTTAGTTGCGTGCTTTTGTTCTTCTTGTGATGAAAGCGAAACCAATGAAGATTTGGATTCTGCTATTGAACGCTTGTATAAGAGTGAAGAAAGTAGTAATACTGCAGCGTTTACCTGTGAGAAATTAATAAATGATTACAACGATCCTGGGCAAATCAAATCCAGGAACGGTCATATTTGGGGCTCTTACTATTTTACAGAAAGCACTGGTATGATGTATGAAGAATTGCGAGCTTTTAGGAAAATGGAAGAATCAACGGATCCGGACTTTCTCTGGTATTGGACGTTTGCATTCACCCTTTGGGGAGAATATGATTGTTACTTCCCAGCACTATTGTACTGTAAGATTTGCAACGGGTCGCTAAACAAATACGTATATTCCGAGCAGATTTTCTACCAGAAAATATACAAACCAAAACTGTAGCAGTTGCTGAAAACAGTCTACAATTTGGAGGGAGGAGGATAATGGAAAATGTGTAACTGCTATTCATAGTGAGCATTCGTTTTTAACAAGATAAAAGAAATAAGGACGATATAGTCTGGGGGCTTCAGATTTGCATATCTGAGGTCCTCTTTTTGTGTATGATCAGCAATTGCTTCGATAAACTTTTCGAGATGTTTACTATGAAAACAATGTTTTCTGCGCATGCTGGCGGCGCAGAAAACATTTTTAAAAGCGCAAAACGGAATGAACGTTTTATCACATAAAATTTTGGGTGTTCGTTTCCCTTTTGAAATTTTTTCTGCCTTACTTGATATTGCAATTTAATATTATAGAAAATACGAAAATTTGAGAAAAGAAAAACTTGACAAATGAATAAAGTATGTTATGATATCAGTGTACTATAATAAATAATACAGATAATACACAAAGGGGGGAGATGAAGCAATGATCTTAATTGATTATAAAAGTCGAAAACCCATTTATGAACAAATTATTGACAGTATAAAGAGTTTGATTGTCTCCGGTGTGTTGGAGCGGGACGATCAACTGCCGTCGGTACGACAGTTGGCGCAGGAGCTGGCCATCAATCCCAATACTATTCAAAAGGCTTATGGAGAGTTGGAGCGGGAGGGCGTAATCTATTCTTTGAAAGGTCGAGGCAGCTTTGTGGGCAGTGGCATTCAGGAGCTGCGCATGGTGCAGCAACAAGAACTGATAGAGCAGATTTTTGAAATCAGTGGTGAACTTTGTGAACTGCAAGTACCTCAGCAGGAGGTTTGTGCTGTGGTGCAGAGGGCCTATGAGCAGGAAAAAGGAGGATTGAATCCATGATTGAAATGAAAGAACTCAGTAAACAATTTGGCGATATACAGGCGCTACATCAAGTATCCGCTACCATTCAAAAGGGCTCCATTTTTGGACTCATTGGCAGCAACGGCGCCGGAAAATCAACACTTTTGCGGCTTTTGGCAGGGATTTACCGGCCGGACTATGGTGAGATTCGCATTGATGGGGAGCCAGTGTATGAGAATGAACGGTTGAAACAACGCATTTTTTATATTTCGGATGATCAGTTCTTTTTTAATAACAGCAATATGGAAGATATGGCCAGATATTATGCAGTGATCTATCCCAGGTTTTCTTATGATAAATTTCATCGTTTGACGGAATTATTCCGTCTGGACAGTAAGCGCAATCTAAATACTTTTTCAAAAGGGATGCAGAAACAGGCGCATATTATTTTGGCGCTGGCCTGCGAGCCGGACTATCTCTTTTGTGATGAAACCTTCGACGGTCTTGACCCGGTAATGCGGCAGGCTGTGAAACGGTTGCTGGCAGATGCGGTGGTAGAACAGCAGTTGACGCCGATTATTGCCTCCCACAATTTACGGGAACTGGAGGATATCTGCGACCATATTGGGCTGCTGCATCAGGGAGGAATTGTGTTTGAGCGGGAATTGGATGGCTTGCAGAGCAATATTCAAAAGGTGCAATGTGCATTCTCTACTGCCAAGGGTATAGAAGATTTTTCCGGTTTGGATGTAGTGACGATGGAGCAGCGGGGTAATTTGTCTATTCTGGTTGTACGGGGAGAAAAGAACGATATAGAAGCGTACATGAAAAAGATGAATCCACTGTATTGTGAATTATTGCCATTGTCGCTGGAAGAAATATTTATTACAGAAATGGAGGTGTTGGGCTATGATATCCAACAACTCATCTACTAAGGGAAAAAACAATAGTAAAAAATTATTGCTACACAGCTTGCAGATGTACTGGTGGCTGGCAGTGATTTGTTCGGTGGTATACTGTTTTGCCGGACCTGTGTATACCTTACTGAAAATTGACAGCATTCGCCGTCCGTCCAATATCAATTATTTGTCGTCGGCAACAGAGGAATCTTTGCTCTCGCAGCAGCTGGAGCGGATGTCTGACTGGATGAATGCAGAGGGCTTTATGATGCTGTATTTTTCTGTGGTAGTCCTGTCTGCAGTGATTGGCTGTGTGATGTTTTTCTACTTACAACAAAAGCGGCAGGTAAATTTCTATCACAGTCAGCCAGTCACACGTACACGATTGTTTATAAATCAATATGTTGTGGGCCTTTTGCTGAACCTGGTGCCTTTTGTGATTATGTTGGTGCTGATGCTGCTCTTGATAGCAGGTTATGGTCTGGGCACTTCACTGAATATGACTGCAATATTGGCCCATGGGGGCATGATGTTACTTTTTTCTTTGGCCAGCTACAGCATTGCAGTGTTAAGCGGACAGTTGGCGGGAACTGCGCTGACACAGATAGCTCTGAACGGTGTGCTGCATTTTTGTGTGCCACTGGCGGTGTGGCTGATGCAATTATTATGCAACCTGTTTTTGGCTACCTATAGTGGTACCTTTGACTTTGTACAGACTGCGTTGAAGTTTTCACCATTGTGTGCGGCAGTCCTATATATTGATAATATTCCCTCTGTTGTACTGATGAATCGTATGACGATGAGCGTGCCGCCGATGGATACGGGCATTGTTTTTGTGCAATTGGCACTGATTGTGTTGCTCACCGTACTAAGCTGGTTTTTGTATCAGAAGCGGGCCAGTGAAGCAGCAGGAAAGGCACTGGTGTATCGTGTAAGCGAGCCGCTTTTGAAGGCGTATTTGATGTTTGTGGTTTCTATTGCTGCCGGATTGGTATTTTTTATGACAGTAGGCAACAAGCTGTTTTTCTACTTTGCTGTTGTGGTCTTCGCCGTCCTTACCCATATGACCTGCGAGGTCATCATTCAGCATGACTTTAAGGCAATGGGCAAACGCCTGCCGCAATGCGCTGTCATTGTAGTGCTCATCTTAGCCATTGTCGGTGTGCTGCGTTATGATGTGTCGGGCTATGATACGTATTTGCCCAAACCAGAACAGGTGGAACGGGTGTCCCTGGTTATAGACAGCAGTGAAAATAGCTCCTGGCTGGGATATGACATCGACGGAGAAATCAGTTTTAGTCATGATGATGCAGTGAAACAGCAGGTGTATGCTTTGTTGGAGCCGATTGTTGCAGAAAAAAATTATCGCGCCAGCAGTTTTAACGGCTTGATTGTAGTGGATGGTAGTGGAAACTATTCGAGTGTGAGAGTTTATTATGAATTGAAAAATGGAAGAAAAGCGGCGCGCCAATATAGGGCGGTGCCGACCAACGCACTGGAAGAAAATTATCGGGAACTGTACAATCTATCCGTTTATCGGGAAATGCTGTATCGCAATGTATTGCAGACTTCACCGGAGACAGTGAAGGAAGTTTGGGTGAATGATGTGTTGGCAGAGGATGCAAAGGTATTGCTGCAGGCGTATCAGCAGGATTTGCGGGAACGGAATTTTGAAGCTTTGACCAAAGGGGAGATTGCCCGCATAGGATGGTCGAGTGACCAGAGAAATAGACGTTGGCAAAACAACGTCATCTATGAGAGTGACAAACGTACCGTTGCGCTGCTGACAGAAGCGCAGTTGAAAGCGGAGCAGCGCTGGAATGATTATGATCAGATTCTGATTTTTCGCTGTGAATCGACAGAAAGAAAAATGGTAGATGAGATAGAGCGGAAACTGTTTTCTACAGGAACAACGGAAGATGCGGATACGATGATAGCGGAGACACGGACTGAGTCTGCAAGTGCTAAGGACAATGGGGCTTTCAGTGCGGAAGAGTGTGTTCAAAGATTAGAGGGCGTAGCACAGTTGACTGGTCGTATTGAAGGTACAGATGCAGTAGCAGCGTTCTGCAGACAGACAAATTTGTATAGCTCTAGTGGTGATTTTGCGCATTATGACAACAGCCATTTTGCCTTGTTGCACTATGCGGATGCATATAACGATGGATGGCAGATGACGCGTTTATATGAAGATACGTTGCCTGCGCAGTATCAATAGTGTCAATGAGAAGGTCAGGCTGGTTCTAACCAGAAAATCATATCATTCATAATATAGCGCATCATATAAAGAAAAAACGGTTTCTGTGGGGATTTCATCTACAGAGGCCGTTTTTGTTTGGGCGCAGAAAAGGAGAAATGTGAAATATAATGTACTGGTAAAATTAGATGATTTTTGAGAATTTGAGGTTGCCAAGGACGAAAAAAGTGTATACTATAGAGATACTACGATAAAGAAACGAAGCGCGCACGCTATCTTACCATGAAGCTGCGCCGGGAAGGAAGCGGAACAATGAGAGTGACCTTTGAGGATGTATATAGATTGCCTGCAGTACGGACTTATATTGAGCGGGCCGATGATTCGCTGCGGGCCATAGGGTATACGGAGCACAGCTTTGCTCATGTGAATAAGGTGGCAAACCTGGCGCATGAAATTTTGCTGAAGCTGGGCTATTCGGAGCGGGAAGCGGAGTTGGCCCGTATTGCAGGATATCTGCACGATATCGGCAATATGATCAATCGGCAGGACCATGCGCAAAGCGGCGCGATTTTGGCGTTCCGCATTCTGGATAATCTTCAGGCAGATCCTGAGGATATTGCGACAATCATCACCGCCATCGGCAATCATGATGAGGGCTCGGCCTTTCCAGTAAATCCTGTAGCGGCGGCTTTAATTCTGGCTGATAAGGCGGATGTGCGTTCTAGCAGAGTGCGCAATCAGGATTTTGCGACCTTTGATATTCATGACCGTGTGAACTACTCGGTGAAAAAATCGGAATTGTGCATTGAAAAGGATAGCCATATTGAATTGCGTTTGCAGATTGATACAGAGATTTGCGCAGTGATGGATTATTTTGAGATTTTTATGGAACGAATGAATCTGTGTCGCAAGGCGGCGGAAAAATTAAATTTACGTTTCCGTCTGACGATTAATCAGCAGCAAATTCTGTAATCTAGGTGCGTATAGAATTTTAATTCAGAAAAAAATGTGAAGACGCTGCAGGACTGTATCTTGCAGCGTCTTCACATTTTCTTAATAGTATTATCAAAATTTTTTTGAAAAAATGCATTGACTTTGTAAGGAAATCGTACTATATTTATATTGTTAGCACTCGACCTGAAAGAGTGCTAACAAGTTAAAAGATAAACGAGGTGGAGTACATGGAAATGGATAGCCGGAAGCAAAAGATTTTGGAAGCTGTCGTGCTGGACTATATCGAAACGGCTGAGCCGGTAGGATCCAGAACCATCTCCAAAAAATACAATCTGGGTGTCAGCTCGGCCACCATTCGCAATGAAATGGCAGATCTAGAGGAAATGGGACTGATTGAACAGCCACATACCTCAGCAGGACGGATTCCTTCCGATGCAGGTTACCGTTATTATGTGGATTACTTGATGGCGCAGAGTGACATTCAAGAGGAAGCAAAACAGCTGATCAGCAAAGCTATCCATGAAAAACAGCAGCAGGTGGGTGATGTACTGCGAGACAGTATGAAAATGCTGGCAGATATCACCAACTGCACCACGGTCATGATGCTGGACAACAACAAAAGTTCTGCATTACAGCTATTACAGTTACTTTTGGTGGAACCGGGCAAGGCATTGATGGTCATTATTACGGAAGGCGATAAAATTGAAAATCGCTTCCTGGAGATTCCCAAGACCATGACCAAAGAGGATTTGGAACTGGTATCGATGATGATGAATCAGAATCTACGAGGATTAAAAGTTGGCGATTGGCAGCACAATATTTTGGAAAATATCTTTCAAAATCTCACCAGACAACGTCAGGTTGTGGACTGTGCGTTGGAAATGCTTTCTTCCATTTTGAATCTGGAAGGCCGTGACAAAAAAATATATTTGGATGGCGGCTTGAATATGCTGTCTCAGCCGGAATTTAAGGATGTAAATAAGGTGAAGAATCTGCTGCAGTCGTTAGAACAGCAGGAAGTGCTGACGCAACTGATGGAGGCCGATAATGAAAGTGGTATTACTGTGAAAATCGGAGCAGAGACTGGTTTGGATGAAGTAAAGGATTGCAGTGTCATCGTTGCCAATTATAAAGTAAATGGAGAAACTGTTGGGAAGGTCGGGTTGATTGGGCCTACAAGAATGGATTACGCGACAGCGGTATCTATGCTCAACGCAATGACGCAAACGCTGGAAGAAGCCTATAAAGAAAAAAATAGAGAGGGATTTTTATGAGCGAGCAGCGGGAGCAAAAATTTGATTTATTAGAGAATAATGCCAATGCGGTGCGGGCGGTGATGGCTGCGGTGGAAAGTACCATCGGGCCCAAAGGATTGGATACCATGCTGGTAGATCAGTTCGGCAACGTGGTGATTACCAATGATGGCGTAACAATTTTAAATATGATGGAAGTCAGTCATCCGGTAGCACGTATGTTGATTCATGCAATCAACGCACAGCAGGAGGAAGTGGGTGACGGGACCACTACAGCGGCGCTGATGGCCGGTGAAATGGTTACCCATGGATTGGAGCAGGTAAACAAGGGCGTACCGGTGGCGCAGGTACTTGCAGGATTGCGCTACGGTGTGAAAGAGGCTTGCCGTCTGATGGAGCAGGAAGCGGTGCTGGTGGGTAGTATGGACACTGGCCAGTTATACAATGTTGCTTACGTAGCAGGCAGAGAGGATGAGGCCATTGCTCAATTAATTATGGAGGGCGCACGACTAATCGGCGAGGAAAAACTCTTAGACACGAATTTCCGTTTTTCCCAGCGTGTACGAGCGGTGGAAGGCGCAGAAAGTGAAGTGTTGAATGGTGTGCTGATTGGAAAAGAACGGCTGAGCCGCCAAATGCCTTTAGAGCTGGAAGGAAATATTTCCGTGATGGTTTTAGACGATGCGCTAGAGCCGGAGGAAGTAGGGAATATAGCGCTGGCTACAGAGAGTGGATTTCAGCAGCATCTGGTGATGAAGGAAGAATTCAAAGATAACATAAAAAAATTAGTGCATTCTGGTGTGCAGGCGATCTTTGTGGACCGCGGTGTAGATGATCTTGCGGCAGAGCTATTAGAGGAAGCAGGAATCCTGGTTGTGGCCAGGGTGCCCCACAGAGAACTGACAGATTTGGCAGAGCACTGCGGCGCAAAGCTATTGAAACGCACAGCATTGCGCAAACCCCTTGAAGAACTGCAGAAACAGTTCGGGACGGCAACGCATATAATAGGAAATGAGAAATTGTCCCAAGTAAAGGTGCTAGGTGGTAACGGAAAGAAGATGGCGACCATTTTGGTAGGTGCGACGACCGGAGAAGTGGTTGGTGAGAAAGAACGCATTGCCAAAGATGCAGCAGCCAGCGTGCAGAGTGCTTTGCAAAAAGGACTGGTGGCTGGCGGCGGCGCTGCGGAGCTGGCAGTGGCCAGACAGCTGGAGCAAAATAAAAATGCATTGTCTGGTATGGCTGTTTTCGGTGCCGATTGCGTCATAGCCGCGTTGAAAAAGCCTTTCATGCAAATGATTGCCAACGCTGGATTTAACCCATTGGAAAAACACGGCGATGTCAATAGAGCGCAAGAACTACAGCAGAATCATCATTTGAGTATCAACTGTGATACTGGTCGGGTAGAGGATTTGTATATATCGGGCATCGTTGATCCCTTGTATGTGAAGCTGCACGGCCTGAAAACTGCCGGGGAAGTGGCAGAGGCCATTTTACGGATAAATATTATTGTGAAGAAAAAAGAATATCAACCAACATAATGGGGATATCATAGTAAATAAAGGAGTGTGACAGAGCGCATGACAGAACAGGAAACGAAAGATCTGGAAGAGGAAGTGAATACAGAAGCGCAGGAAGATATAACGGAGCAAGAGGAAACAGAGGAAACCATTGTAAAAGATCCAGAGCAATTGGCCACTGAGTTGGCTGATTTGAATCAGAGATTTTTGCGGGTTGCGGCGGATTTTGAAAACTATAAACGTCGTACAGCTCTGGAAAAAGATGACTTGCTCAAGTACAGCAACGCAAAATTGATGGGAGAGCTGTTGCCAGTGCTAGATACGTTCCAGCTGGCATTGAAGAGCCCAGGTGAAAGCGCTGAAACGCAAAATGTAATCAAAGGCGTGGAAATGATTTACCGTCAGATGATGCAGGTGTTGGAGCAGGCCGGCATGAGCAAGATTGAAGCAGTGGGGCAGCATTTCGACCCGAATCTACATGAAGCCATTATGCAGGTAGAGGATGATACCGTGCCGGAAGAAACGGTTGTAGAAGAATTGCGAGCCGGGTATATGCTGAGAGAACGGGTGATTCGCCCGTCTATGGTAAAAGTATCAAAATAGGAGCGCAGCAGAAAAATGCGCTGTCCAGTAAATGAATTGTTGTATAAATTTTAGGAGGAATAAAAAATGGGAAAAGTAATTGGGATTGACTTAGGAACAACAAACTCTTGTGTGGCAGTGATGGAAGGAGGCGAACCTGTCGTAATTCCTAACTCGGAAGGAAATCGTACAACTCCGTCTGTATTGGGCATTTCCAAAAATGGGGAACGTCTGGTAGGGCAGGTTGCAAAACGTCAGGCTATCACTAATCCGGAAAATACCGTAATCTCTATCAAACGTCATATGGGTACTGATTATAAAGTGACAGTAGCAGGGACAGCCTATACACCGCAGGAAATTTCTGCAATGATTCTGCAGAAGTTGAAAGCAGATGCAGAAGCATATCTGGGTGAGTCTGTATCTGAAGCTGTTATCACAGTACCGGCTTATTTCACAGACAGTCAGCGTCAGGCTACCAAAGATGCAGGGAAGATTGCCGGCCTGAACGTGCTGCGGATTATCAACGAACCAACAGCCGCTTCTCTGGCTTATGGGATGGATAAAGGCGAAGACCAGACAGTTTTGGTATTTGACTTGGGCGGCGGTACATTCGATGTATCTATCCTAGAACTGGGTGATGGCATTTTCGAAGTAAAAGCAACCAGTGGTAATAACCGTTTAGGCGGTGACGACTTTGATGAAAAGGTTATCGACTGGATGCTGGTAGAATTCAAGAAACAGACAGGAATTGATTTGTCCAACGATAAAACTGCAATGCAGCGTTTGAAAGAAGCAGCAGAAAAGGCAAAAATTGAACTTTCCAACGTGACAACATCTAATATTAACCTGCCATTTATCACCATGAATGAAAGCGGCCCACAGCATTTGGATTTGACCCTGACCAGAGCAAAATTCAACGAATTGACTGCTGATTTGGTAGAGAAAACCATGGGCCCGACCCGTCAGGCTTTGAAGGATGCAGGATTGTCTGCGAACGATATCAATAAAGTTATTTTGGTCGGTGGCTCCAGCCGTATTCCTGCTGTACAGGAAGCAATCAAAAATCTGCTGGGCAAAGAACCATTCAAAGGCATTAACCCAGATGAATGCGTGGCAATCGGTGCTGCAATTCAGGGCGGTGTGTTAGTCGGCGAAGTAAAAGACGTTGTTTTGCTGGACGTAACCCCGTTGTCCTTAGGGATTGAAACATTGGGCGGCGTGTTTACAAAGATTGTAGAACGCAACACCACCATTCCAGTATCCCGTCAGCAGGTATTTACCACTGCTGCCGACAACCAGACATCTACCGATATTCATGTACTGCAGGGCGAACGGGAAATGGCACAGTACAACAAAACCTTGGGCCGTTTCACTTTGATGGATATTCCGCCAGCTCCTCGTGGAATCCCTCAGATTGAAGTAAAATTCGATATCGATGCCAACGGGATTGTAAACGTATCTGCCAAAGATTTGGGCACCGGCAAAGAACAGCGGATTACCATCAAATCCAGCAGTGGCTTGTCCGATGAAGAAATTGATAAAATGATTAAAGATGCAGAAATGAACGCAGAAGCGGATAAAAAACGGAAAGAAGAAGTAGACATCCGCAACAACGCTGACGCCATGGTATTCCAGGTAGAAAAAACCTTGAAAGACATGGGTGATAAAGCAGACGCTGCGGAAGTAGCCGATATCAATAAAGCAAAAGACGAATTGAAGAAAGCTCTGGAAGGCAACGACACCGCTGAAATCAAAGCGAAAACTGAAGCATTGCAGGAAGTTCTGTATAAAATGACAGAAAAAATGTATGCAGCTGCACAGGCAGCACAGCAGGCCCAAGGCGGCGCTGAATCACAAGGACAGAGTGGTCCTCAGGAAGACGGCGTATATGACGCAGAATACAAAGAAGTATAAACACGACATCCTATAAAGATCGTATCACTGCCGGAAAAAGCGCAATGAAACAGCCTGTACTTGTAAAGGAAGGCTGTTTCAAAGGCGCTTTTCTGTGCAAAGGGAAAGAGGAGGACCAGAGTGGCAAAGCGCGATTATTATGAAGTGCTGGGTGTGGAAAAGACAGCCAGCGATGATGAACTAAAAAAAGCCTACCGAAAACTGGCCAGAAAATATCATCCTGATGTAAACCCCGGAGATAAAGAAGCAGAGGAGAAATTTAAAGAAATCAATGAAGCTTATGAAACCTTGTCCGATGCCGGAAAAAGGGAACAGTATGACCGTTTTGGTCCTGATGGTCCAGCAGGTGGATTTGGCGGAGCTGGCGGATTTGGAGGCTTTGGCGGCGGTCAGGATTTTGGCGGCATGAACGATATTTTCGATATGTTTTTCGGCGGCGGTTTCGGCGGTGGCCAGCAGCAAAGAGGGCCGCGCAAAGGTGCCGATTTACGATATGATTTAACCATTGATTTCGAAGAGGCTGTGTTCGGCACAGAAAAGACCATTACATTGCCTAAATGGGAAAGCTGCAGTACCTGTCACGGCAGTGGAGCAAAACCAGGCACCAGTCCCACTACTTGTAGCCGCTGCAATGGAACAGGTCAGATTTATACCATGCAGAAAACGCCTTTTGGACAAATTCAGACGGCGAAAGTTTGTCCTGAATGCGGCGGGAAAGGGACTGTGATTAAGGATCCTTGCCCTGAATGCAATGGTAAAGGGAAAAAACGTATTAATAAGAAAATTGAAATTAAAGTGCCAGCCGGTGTCGATGTCGGCTCCCGTTTACGCATGAGCGGCGAAGGGGAAGCAGGCGAGCAGGGCGGTCCTAACGGTGATCTGTATATTTATATCAACGTGCGCAGCCATCCGATTTTTGTCCGCAATGAAGATGACATTTATATGGAACGAGAAATCAACATTGCGCAGGCTGCTTTAGGTGCTGATATTCAAGTACAGACATTAGAAGGAAATGTCACGTTGACCATTCCTGCTGGCGTGCAAAGCGGCGCAAAATTCCGCATGAAGGGCAAAGGCGTAAAAAATATTAAAGGATACGGCAAGGGCGACCAATATGTAACGATAAAAGTTGTGACGCCGAAAAATCTCACAACAGAGCAGCGTGATTTGCTGCAAAAACTCAATGCAACCTTTAAGACAGCGGAATCAGAGGCCGACAGTGCCAACAAAATTCACATAGATGAGAGTAAAAAAAAAGAGGAAAAAAGCGAAGAAGCTAAAAAGAACAAAGGGTTCTTCGGAAAAATGAAAGAAGCGGTAGAGGATTTATTTGAAGAAGAATAAGAAATCTGGCTGCGGGGTCTAAAAAGCTCTGCAGTCATTCTTTGTGGGTATCACGAGGAGTAAGGGTGTTTTTTGCTCTATATCGTGATGCCTTTTTATTTCGGTATATTTTTTTGAGATGAACGCGGAAAAAAACAGTTGTCCACTTTTTTTTTCTCGCAAAAATTGTTATAATATAAAGAACTGTGAAAAGATTAGATAAAAATGTAGAAATAAAAATCGTGGAGGGAGTTTACGAAGGCTATGAAAGCAGGATTTGATGCCAAGAAATATTTGGAGGAGCAGTCAAAATATATTTTGGAACGGGTAAATCATTACGACAAATTATATTTGGAGTTCGGAGGAAAGCTGTTGGGCGATTATCATGCCAAACGAGTACTGCCTGGTTTTGATGAAGATGCAAAGATTAAGCTGCTGCACAGCCTGAAGGACCAAGTAGAAATCATCATCTGTGTATATGCTGGCGATATTGAGCGCAATAAAATTCGCGGTGACTTCGGAATCACCTATGACATGGATGTGCTGCGTTTGATTGACGATTTGCGCGCCTGGGAGCTGGAAGTGAATAGTGTGGTGATCACTCGTTACGAGCAGCAGCCGGCAGCACAGATTTTTATTAATAAGCTGGAGCGGCGGGGGATTAAAGTATACCAGCATCAGGCGACAAAAGGTTATCCTGTGGACGTAAATACTATTGTCAGTGAAGAAGGCTATGGGAAAAATCCTTATATTGAAACCAATAAGCCCATTGTGGTCGTGACAGCGCCGGGACCCGGCAGTGGAAAATTGGCCACTTGCCTGAGCCAGCTGTATCATGAATATACGCGGGGCCGTGTGGCGGGATACTCCAAATTTGAAACCTTTCCAGTATGGAATGTACCCTTAAAGCATCCGCTGAATATTGCTTATGAAGCGGCCACTGCCGACCTCAAGGACGTAAATATGATAGATTCCTTCCATATGGACGCTTATGGAGAAGTAGCGGTAAACTATAATCGTGATATTGAAGCATTCCCGCTGTTAAAACGTATTATCGAAAAAATTACCGGACAGGAATCCATGTATAAATCTCCTACCGACATGGGTGTCAACCGAGTAGGTTTTGGCATTGTGGATGATGAAGTGGTGCGGGAGGCTTCCAAACAGGAAGTGATTCGCCGCTATTTCAAAACAGGCTGCGAATACAAAAAGGGCTATGTAGATAAAGCTACCTTTGACAGAGTGCAGTTGATCATGGAAGAATTGGGCTTACAGCCGAAAGACCGCAAGGTGGTGGAACCTGCCAATTTAGCTGCTGCAGAGATGGAACGGCGGCTGGCGCAGAAGGGACAGAATGAGAAAAATCATGCCTGCTCTGCTGTAGCCATCGAATTGGAAAACGGCGTGACCGTGACGGGAAAAAGCTCTGATTTGATGACGGCAACTGCTGCTGCCATGATTAATGGTGTAAAGGAGATGGCTCATATTGCCGATGAAATTCACCTCATTTCACCGGTAGTGTTGGGTCCTATCCGCAAATTAAAATCGGAAACTCTAGGCAGTCAGAGTCCTGCATTGAATTGTGAGGAAATGCTGATTGCGCTGACGATTTGCGCAGCCACAAACCCCATGGCTCAGGCTTGCTTGGAGCATTTGGGTAACTTCCAGGGCTGTCAGGCACATTCAACTACGATCTTGAACCGCAGTGATGAAGAATGCCTGCGTAAGTTAGGCATTGATGTCACCTGTGATGCGGTATATCCGTCGGATAATCTGTATTATAATAATTAAAAAGTGTAAAATAATAGACAGTAAAAGAAATTTTGTACGGAAAAAGCGACCTCAATAAATTGGCGGCAACGATGCCCTTGTTTATTGAGGTCTTTTTGTATGGAGAATGAGTTGGTTGAAAACGACGATCTTTTACAAGATTTTGAGTAGAGCAATGACAAAGAAAGCAGCTCCGCAAATTTTTGCGGGGCTGCTTTCTTTTATAGGAAAAATTAGCTAGTAGTTTTTTATTACTATAAATCAGTCATATAGTAGCAGATTGGGACTAAGTATGAGCATAACCAAAAGCTATAATGAAACTAAAGAACAAGGAAAGAGGGGTCGAGCATGAGTGAAGAAAAGGACAAATGGCTGAATTTCAGAATGGACGAAACCCAGGAGCAAGTAGAAACGGAGCGCTTGAGAAAACGGGTAAGGCGCTGTCGTTGCAGTTACTGCGGCGGGAGCTTAGAGTTGAGAAAAATGACGTACAGCAGTTATGAGGTATCCAAGTTGGAAGTATATTGCAGTCACTGTAAGCGCATTGAATACGGTGTGGAACCGGAGATTTATGAGGTTGCAGAATATTTTGTGGATGAATTGAGTTTTGACTACTATAAAGATTTAGATAACAACATTCGCAAACGGGAAATGAATATTGCCAAGGTCAGCGAGATTATCGAATGGGGTTGCCGTAATATGGGATTGTTAACAGAAAACGGATTTGTAATTCCATTGGATTTGAAAAGTGAGTTGTTAGGCGAAGCCCTGTTGATAGAGGATGACAAATTATAGTAAGGGGGCAGCATGATGGAAGATGTGGTAAGACTACGGGATGTAACATGCCTGGCAGGCAATAATGCATTGCTGAGTAACGTCGAGTGGACTGTGAAAAAAGGTGAGCATTGGGTTGTATTTGGATTGAATGGTTCAGGAAAAACCACTCTGCTCAGTATCATCGCTGGATTTCGCGGATATACAGAGGGAACGGTCGAGGTATTCGGGGAGCCTTACAGTGAAGCTAATATCATAGAAAAACGCAAAAAGGTGGGTTGGATCAGCAGTTCTTTCTTTGATAAGTATTATCAGCGGGAAAGTGTGATGAATATTGTATTATCTGGTGTAAATGGTAAGCTGGGAAAATTGTGGAACGTGAGCAGCGCTGATATCAAACGGGCAAATCGGTTACTGGTTGAGCTGGGATTGGAATCGAAAATGCATCGTACCTTTGATTTACTGTCCAAAGGAGAAAGGCAAAACGTACTCATTGCCCGTGCACTCATCAGCAATCCCCAAATGCTGATTTTAGATGAACCGGGAACAGGTCTGGATGTATTCGCCAGAGAATATATGCTGGCCACGGTGAAGGCATTAGCGGAAAATCCCGATATGACAATCATTTATGTAACCCACTACACAGAAGAAATTTTACATCTGTTTGATAAATGCTTGCTGCTGAAAAACGGCAAGGTGTATGCCCAAGGGTATTCGGCAGACTTATTTACCAATGAAAAGATGAGTGAATTTTTAAATTATCCGGTGAAAGTTGTACAGGCAGAAGAACATTTTTATGTAGATATTCATATGGAGTCGAATATAAAAGAGATTTTGTGAGGAGGGAAATTAATATGCATCCTTATTTTGGTGAAATTTTAAAAGATAAACGAGCCGTGATTACAGGAGCGAATAGAGGATTGGGCCTGCTGATGGCACGGCGGTTTTTGGAATGTGGCGCGAAAGTGGCAATTTGCTGCGCACCGCACGAGGAATATGCCGAAGCAGTAGAAAAGTTGAGAGCCTTAAACTCATCTTATCAGGTGAAAGGTTTTCGTCCTAATTTGAGTAGCGAAAACGATTTGGAGGCTATGGTGCAGGAGATTACCGCAGATTGGGGCGGAATAGATATTTTGATCAACAATGCAGGGTTGTACCCTGCGCAAACCTTTGATGAATATCCCAAGGAATTGTTTCAAACGGTGTTTGATGTGAATGTAACGGGTACCTTTTTGACAAGCCGGATTGTATCCAGGGCAATTGCTGCGCAAGGCGGCGGTGTCATCATTAATACCAGTTCCATGGCGGGGATTGATGGAGCGATGCGCAACATTGGCTATACTTCGTCTAAATTCGCGGTAGAAGGGTTAACTCTGGGCATGGCAAGAGAATTGGGTCCGAAAAATATTCGCGTCAATGGTGTAGCACCTGCCGGTATTAAAACGGTAGACTTTGATGGCAATGAGGTTGTTCAGATTCCTAAAGGAATGGATGAAACAGCCCAGGCTGCTATGGTGGAAGCCGCTAAGTTAGCTGCAAAATTTGCGCCCCTGGGACGGTTTCAAACCCATCCAGATGAACTCATCAATGTTTTTCTCTTTTTGGCCAGCGATGCGGCATCCTTTATCAGCGGGCAAAACATTGCGGTGAGCGGCGCCTGCATTTGGCCTGCTGCTTCGCCAGCTTCCACAGCCAGTTATTGATAAAAAACAAGAGGAGGGAGTGGTGTACGATGCCCATGGAGGAAGTAGAGCAGGATTTGTTGCTGCAGGATTTAGACCATGATGCGATTGCGACAGCGCAGTCGAGAGAATTGATCAACAGTGGTTTTATGGAAGAAGAGTTTGCCTGTTATGGAACAGCTTACATTGAGCAAGGAAAGATAAAGTATTACATCAGCAGCACAGAACGGTCGATGAACAAATTCATGGCAAATTGTATCTTGAACAATATTTATCCAACGCCGGCAAAATATTTTGTGATGCGCTGTAATGTGCCGGCGGGGATGCGGGATGATATTCGACAGCAGTTTAAGAAGCATAGTGCGTTCTTGCTGCAGCAGGATTATCCGAAAATTTATTTTGCAGCAATGGAAAAATTATCAGCTTATCACGCAGACAATCAGGCCATGTCAATTTTGTCGGCAGTAAAGACAGAGGTGGAGAATACTTTTGACCAGGTAGCTTTGGAAGTCTTTCGAGGATTGGTGCTTGAGGCGTTGACGATGAAGCATTTGACAAAGGAAAGCTATGCGTATTGGATGAATTGGCTGGCCGATGAATATCGCAAGATGGAAGAAGAAATTTTGGAGTACAACTACTATAAGCGCAGCTACAGCGGTTTTGCTTATGTGAACCGTGGTAGGCTACAATATGTGCGCAATGCCTTTGAGACAAAAGTAATTGAACAGCGTAACCGAATGATTACCGAGGGTAAGGTTGTGACGCCCATTCTGCATAAGGATTATTACGCAGGCACTTATGCAAATCTGGATGTTTGTAAAGATGTTTTTCGTGAGTTGTTGGAAACCTATTATAATCGAGGATTTTTTAGCATTGTAACACAATTGCGTGATTTGCCGTCGGTCGTTCCTATCAAAGAGTACGATATGTGGTTGGAGAAAGTGAAGACAATGGGAAAGAAAAAAGCTGTTGATAGCTTAGTCTACCACGGGCATTTATGGCATGTGTTGTAAATTCCACAAAGGAAAGGGGAGATGTATTTTTGTGATAGGTTGGTGAAATTGGAAACCGTTTGAGTCTAGGGGGGAAACTTTATGACAGAGCTATCAACAGAGGTAAAAAAAGGAAAGTTGGATGTGAATGGAAAGACCATTCTGCATACAGTGATGATGTGTCTTGTGATGTTCGGATTTCGTTATGTACCGGCACCAGGAGCTGTGACAGAGTATGGTATGGCGGTATTAGGTGTATTCCTTGCACTGGTGTATGGCTGGAGTTTCATCGGCATATTATGGCCCAGTCTTTTAGGAATATTTGGCCTGGCATTTGCTGGGTACGGTACAGTGGAAGCGGTTGCGCTAAGTGTAATGAATAATTCCACAGTGTTTATGATGATGGTTGGTTCTCTGGCGTTTATGGCCTTGATGCAGAGCAAAGCTGCGGACGTTATTATGGCGAAAATTATGGGCAGCAAGATTGCGCAAAAGAGCCCCATGTATACGGTTATGATAATATTGGCCGCTACGTTGTTAATTAATAGCTTCGGCGGACAAATGGTATTTTATTTTGGTATTTTTCCGATTATCGTGAGCATGTTGAAAAAATGCGGATATCCAGTGGGAGATCGGTTTTGTGTCATGTTTCTAACAGGCTTTATGGCTGCAATTCAGTTAGGAATGTGCTTCCGTCCCTTTGTTGGCTGGGGTCTGATGACAGCTGGTACAATGATGCAGCTTACACAGACGGTAATTTCCTATGGTGCTTATATGATTATTATGCTGTTGTTGTATATCGTTTTTGTTGTCAGTTATCCATTTTTTATGAAACTGTGTGGCTGCGATTTTAATCGTTTGGCCAATGTAAATATTTCAGAAGCTTTTGGTGTGGATAAAAATCAAAAATTAGATTTAGCTCAGAAAATCGTATTGATTGCGATGGGAATTTTTCTGACGGTGGTCATTGTCGGAAGTATTGCTGGAGAAAAACTGGGCGTGCTGTACACCTATTACAGTCAGATTGGTGTAGCTGGGATGATGGTCCTTTTCTGGATTGCCATGACGGTGATTAAGATAGATGGCAAACCCATATTGGATTTGCGGGAAGCCAGCAAAATGTTTACCTGGGATATGTTATTTTTAGTAGCTGTGGCTTTACTGCTCTCCTCGGTGCTGACCAGTCAGGAAACAGGCATCAGTGGTTGGCTGGCCTCCCTGATTACGCCGTTCTTTGCAGGAAAAAATCCGATTACCTTTTTGCTGATCTTAGGCATCGTGACAATCATTTTAACTAATGTGGCGAATAATATTGCAATTTGTTATATTATGATGAATTTAGTGGCGGCGATGTATTTGAATGGATTTCCGGTGGATATTTTGGCTGCAACGATGATTATCTCTACATTTTCCGTATTGGCATTTTTGACACCGGCTTCTTCTATGCCGGGTGCCATGTTACATGGCTGTGAGATGTGCACGCCAAAGGCGGTTTACAAAATTATGCCTGTTATTCTCTGCTATTTTGTAGTGATTTCGTTAGCAACATTTATTATCGGCGGAATGGTTTTTTAAAAAATAGTTTATTTTGAAAATAATGCAAAAATAAAGATGAAATTTATGATTGAAATCATTAAGAGAGGAAGATGACGATGAGCACTGAAACGAAAAAGAAAGATCTCACAATAGTTCATTTAGTTGTTATTTTAGCATGTATGTTTTTGTTTCGACTGATTCCGGCGCCTGCGCCGATTACGCCTTATGGGATGGCGGTACTGGGAATTTTTTTAGGTCTGGTTTATGGCTGGACATTTTGCGGTATGCTGTGGCCGAGCTTGTTGGGCATGGTAGCGCTTGCCTTTACTGATTATGGGACTTTCACCCAGGTTGCGGTTGGCTCCTGGGGAAATGCTAATCTATTTATGCTGATTGTAGGCACACTAGCTTGTTCGGCAATTGGACAGTCGAATAGTTCCAAGTTAATTATTGCCAAGCTATTGAATATGAATTTGCTGAAGGGAAGACCGTTGGTCATCATTACAGCCCTGTTTTTGATTTCCAGTTTGATGGGATTTTTAGCCGGATCTGTGGTAACAGCCATTATTTTAATTCCGTTGACAGCGCAGCTGTTTGAATCACTGGGATATAAAAAAGGTGATAAATTTGTTGTGATGTCTGTAGTTGGAATTTTAACAGCATGTAATCTGACCATTGGCATGTTTCCTTTCCTGGGATGGGGACTTATGACAGCAGCGACGGTTACAGCAAGCACTGGATATGCCTTTCCTTCGGGAGCTTGGTTCGTTTGTATGTTAGCCTTTGTCGTTATGTTCGATGTTTGCTTCCCATTTTTAATGAAGCTGTGTAGGTGCGATTTCAGCAAATTACAAAACGCAAACTTTGCGGAAATGAACAAAGAATTTGAAAATGGCTTGGACAAACGACAAAAGTTGGTTTTAGGTGGTATGTTGGTATTTATCCTCTGTGCAGTCACGCTGTCTTTCCTGCCAGCAGAAAGCATATTTGGTCAGTTTAACACGAGAGTCACATCGGCGGGATTGATGAGTGTCTTAATGGTGTTCTATTTATTGGTAAAGGTGGATGGAAAGCCACTGTTGGACATGAAGGAAGCAGCTGCTAATTATTTTTGGGATTTAACTATCTTATTTGCCATTGCGATTTTAGTTTCCAATGTGATGACATCGGAAGGGACTGGAATCAGCGTATTCTGTGCAACCGCAATCACGCCAATCATGGCCAAATTGGGGAATATCGGTTTTCTGGCGGTTCTATGTATTGTGACAATTTTCCTGACAAATGTAGCAAATAATATGGCAGTGTGTTTTATCATGCTGAATATCATCTGTATGATGTTTAATAACGGTGTTGTGTTCAATATGCCAGCAGCAGTGTTAATGGTAACAATGCTCTCTTTAATAGGCATCGTAACGCCGGCATCTTCTGTAATAGGTGCTTTTATTCACTCCCATCCGGGTGTAACCCCAACAGCAGTTTATAAATGGGCAACAGTTACGTGTTTATTCAGTGTCATTCTTATGTTGGTTATCATTGTTCCGTTGAGCAGTATCCTATTCTAATAACGTTTCTTTATTTGTCAACTTTCTTTGTTAAATTGAGATGATTTTGTCGGCAGAAAAAAGCTTTTACCGGCAAAGCATCAATTTAAAATATTAATCAAAAAGGAGTGTTCTTTATGGACAGAAAGGCAAGAACAGAAAAGCTTATGGTTTTGGGCGTTGATGGCTTAGACCCACGTTTGACACGGAAGTATGTAGATGCAGGACTGCTACCCAATTTCAAAAAATTGATCGAAAAAGGCGCACAGCGTCATGATTTGGTGATGTTAGGCGCACAGCCGACTGTGACACCGCCGCAGTGGACCACATTAGGCTATGGCTGCAATCCTTATATTCACGGGATTACCCAGTTTGGACGTACCATTCCGGGAAAAATCCATCGTTATGACTATAATGTAGACTCTCGTATTGTAACGGCAGAACCGGTTTGGAATTGCTTTGTAGAAGCTGGCAAGAAAACCTTGGTGATGCATTGGCCGGGCGGCGCTTGGCCTCCAACCAGTGACAGAGAAGAGTTATTTGTCATTGATGGTTCTGCACCGGGCTCTGTCGGTTCTGCTGCAATGCAGGTCGATACAGAGTTGTTTGTTGGTGCCAGTGAAAAATTTGAAACGGCAACATTTGTAGCGCGGAAAGTAGCAGACGCGGTAGCGCCTTGCGTAATCAATAAACTGCCGGAGGAAACTTTGACGGCCAATGATACTGCCAAAGGAATGAAAATGCAGGTGGCTATGGCAGGCAATAAAGAATTGATGGAGCAGATTGATGCCAGTGGCATGGAAACGGTTAATGTCATTACAAATGACAGCGAAGGTTTTGGCACACGGGCAGGAGACTTCCCACAGAATTTGAACAACTGTATTTCTCCTATCAAACCGGCAACAGGCTGGGCCAACGCACCGGAAGGCGCTAAAGAGTTCCAAATTTTGATCTGCGGTGGTTTGATTCGTCGTTTAGGCTTGATTATTAAAAATAAAGATGGTATTTATGATACCGTGCAGGTGTATAAGAGCAAAAAAGAGACTGTGCCGATGGCAACATTGCCGGTAGGAAAGATGATCTACAATATCATTGATGATGTGATTGAAGATGAAAAAACTTATCGTGCGACCCGTCATTACAAGCTGATGACACTGAAAGAGGACGGCTCTGAACTGAAATTGTATTTGTCTGCAGCGATGGACACCGAATGCGATACAGTACTGCATCCAAAACGTCTGGCAAAGGAATTGTTTGAAAATGTCGGGCCATTCCCGCCGCAGTCTCAGATTTATATTCAGGATATTGATACCCAGACGGCGATGATTGAGGTATGGGACAATGTAGTCGATTGGTATATCAAAGTATTTGACTATATGATTGAGACAGAAGGCATTGAAGTTATTTTCAGCCATTTACATTCTGTGGATTTTGTGGAACATACTTTCATCCGCTATATGCATGGGCTTGGATTTAATAAGTATGATCAGTCTGTATATGAGAGCTGGATGGAAAGACTATATCAACAGTGTGACCGCTATTTGGGAAGTATGCTGCATTATATGGAGGAAGGTTGGACCATTATGGTGACTTCCGACCATGCGCAGGTTGCGCCGTATCATATGCCGCCAGCTATTGGTGATATGTGTGGGATTAATACTGGCTTGATGAAGGAACTGGGCTATACGGTCTTGCTGAAAGATGAACACGGAAATGATACAAAGAAAATAGACTGGAGCAAAACCAGAGCAGTCGCTTCTCAGGGGAATGATATTTTCATCAATCTGAAGGGGAGAGAAAAAAATGGGATTGTAGACCCGGCTGATCAATATGAATTAGAAGAACAGATTATGACGGATTTGTATGGCTATAGAAGTCCAGAGACTGGCAAGCGTGTAATTGCATTAGCAGTACGCAATAAAGATGCTGTGTTACTAGGTTATGGCGGTCCAACAGCTGGCGACATTTGCTTTTGGGTAACAGAAGGTTATAACTATGACCACTGTGATTCCTTGTCCACAGCCTACGGTGCTTGCGATACCTCATCTTCTCCAATCTTTATTGCAGCAGGTCCGGGATTGAAGGAAGGATATGAAACAAACCGTGTGATTCGTCAGGTGGACTTGGCAGCAACTTGCTGTGCATTATTAGGCACTAGAATGCCGGCTGATTGTGAAGGTGCGCCAGTATATCAGATTTTTGCAGAAGAATTTTAAGGGAAACAGTAAGGCCAGGAGAGGCTGACGCGTTCATCTAAAGAAAAATGAAATAGAGCAGAGCTGCAGCAGGAAATTTTTAAACTGTTGCAGCTCTGTTTTTTATATATGAATCATGTACAAACCTGATAGCTCATAAAAACTCGAATACATTGCGGCAGGAGTTAATATGAACTAAGAAATAAAGCGGTAGTAGGAAATGTCAACTAGAAAATAAATAAAAAATTATGTATAGTTTAATTAGAAAAATTAATGAGGTCGCAATGACACAGTATGTTTGTGCGGGAATCATAAAAGGAGGGCATTTTTATGACTAAGAAAATTGATGAAAGACTTCCGCGGGAGATTGGCGTAGGTGCAGCATTACCTAATCACGCTGCTGTAAAATCACCGTGGGAAAAGCTGGTGTCGTATCATGATGCGGTGCATTATGTTTGACGTTATAGTGCCGTATTCAGTGCGGCAGTAATGCAGGCGTTTCGAATTCTGGTGCCTGACTATGTGGAGCACAGTAAGGCGCTGTGTGCTAATGCCTATAAACGGTTATATGTGCCGTTTTCTCAGATGGTAGGACCAATGGCCATGGAATAGCATCATATTCATCCTTTTTGCCGGGGAAACTTTGTCGGTGCGTTAAATGGCGATTCCGGTGACGACAAACTAATGATGTATGGGAAAGTGAATGACTTTGGCACTTATCGCGCAGAAAAGGAGTTGGATGCTTGCCCCTGGGACATCGTAAGCTCAGAACTATGCCGTGCGACAACCCAATCGCTGCAGGGTGTTGCCGATGGCGAAGCGAAGTATTTACAACCCGGACCGAAAATTGAATATCATATGGTAGAGGCAAAGGGCTGTGGTGATTTGCATTGCCGTATTGTAGCGGAAAGTAGGGAGAAATATCCTATGCCGGAGCATGAACAATGGGAATGCTTTGGTCCGGTAGCGACTGCAGATCAGATTAAATTTACACCGGAGGAGGAATGGCTGATTGAGTCGCAGATGTTCCGCGCAGAATGCAATTATACATTCTGCAATGGTACCTGTATGGAATGCGACTCTACTGGCCCTATCCCATGGTGTATCAATTCACAGGAGCAACCTACATTTTTCCCACGATTGATGATTTGATTGCAGACGGCACGTTAGATGAAGCATTTGTGGACCATGTATTGAAATGCGGGTGTGAAGCGGCAGGCAAAGCGGCTTTTGGAGAATTCTATGCCAAAGAGGGACTGCAGAACTAGCTGGGTGTACCGAAAGACGTTGAGGACGGCAGCGTGATGGGCGCCCACATTGAAATGGTGCTACAATGTATGAGGGTTCCTTATAAGATTGAAGCCTTCAATCAGGAAGAGGTTATTTATGTGATTGACTCTAATGCCTTAGGCAACCGGATGCCGAAACAAGTGGACGGATATATTGCCTTTTGGTATGGTATGACCAAACCGCTGGTGAACGCGATGTGGAGCTTATGGGAAGAAGCAGACGGTACGACGGAAGATAAGATGCGCATTAAGATTGCCAAGAAGCTTGATAAATTCTGTTGACAAAAATTTACGAAAAGGGGGTATGAGAATGTATGCGAAAAATGTATACAAATTTTGAGTTTCCGCAATTTTATCCATAGGACCTCATTTTCACAGCCATCAGCAAAAACAACTAAAAAAAATGCCAAAAATATAAGGAATCCTCTTCCTTTTTGTAGTAAAATTAAGTCACCACAACAAAACCATACTAAACAAAAAAGAGGAGGATTCCCTGTGGTTAATTTTACAACAAATACTTATCAAATGAAACGAGAAATTTTAACTTTTTCAAATAAAATTTCCAGAGAGCTTTCTAAGCCGGAGCGGAAATTTACTGCTGATATCACTTATGGTATGCTTGCTTCCGGCAGTTGCCTTCTTACCGACATTGTTGACCAGCTCCACGAAAATTTCCAAAAGGTCAATTCCGTGGAACGCCTTACAAGACACCTAAACAAAGGAACTCCTGTAAAAGCTTTAAATTCTTATCTGTCCGTTGTCCGTAAATGATGGGTTCCTGATGATCCCATCATTTACGTGGATGACAGTGATGTCGTGAAACCTGATGGTTATAAATTTGAGGCTCTCGGCATTGTTAGAGATGGTTCAAAGAGCACTAAAACAAAAAATATTTATGAAAAAGGCTACTATGTGACAGAAGCCTGTGTGCTGACAAAAAGTGATCACCCTGTCAGCATCTTTTCTGAGATACATTCATCTAAAGAAAAGAACTTCACATCCACGAATGATATAACCTTTTCTGCAATGGAGCGTGGGGCAGCCCTCTTTAAAAAGGCCACCTTTGTCATGGATAGAGGGTATGATGACAACAAAATGTTCCTTAAACTTGATGAGCTGGAACAGGATTACGTCATCCGCCTTACTGCAAAACGCAAACTCTTTTTCCATGGAAAATGGATTCCTGCCACACAGTTACGGAATCAACGGAAGGGAAAAATCAAAACCCTGTTAACCTACAAAGGGAAACGCCACGAAGCATATCTTTCCCATGTAAAAGTACAGATTACCGCTTCCAGAAAAGATATTTATCTTGTTCTTGTCTACGGCATTACAGAGCATCCGATGATGCTCGCCACTAACAAAGTGATTAAATCAAAAGAGGATGTCATAAACGTTGCAAAGGCGTATTTTTCAAGATGGCGAATTGAGGAATATTTTCGCTGTAAAAAGCAGGTGTTTCATTTTGAAAACTTTCGGGTTCGAAAGCTGGCCGCTATCAATGCTTTAAATTTTTACATTACTTTATGCATGGCTTTCCTGGCACATATATCCATGAAGCCAGAAACAAGTGTCATTAAGGTTTCTATTATACAGACATCAAATCCTATAAAAGAAAAAGTACACTTCTTCTATTACCGACTGGCAAAAGGCATTTCCGGCATATTGTCTTATGCAAAAGAAGGTGTCAGGCTGTGGTTTCGAATAAAGCGTCCAACATACCACCAACTCTGCCTTAAGCTGCTTGTCTGAATAGATAAAAGAATATGTCTCCCAAAGTCCGGTTCCCGCGGGGCTTATTTAAGTGTCTCTATTTATAGGATTGCCACTCTTAATGCTTCAGATAAGTCGAAACTTGGCACTATGGGCAGATATACTCGTCTTTTTATTACAATTTACGGAAACTCAAGATACAAATATGATGATAGGAAACGCAAAGAACACAATGGCTGTGCGCACGACGGTTAGCTGGTATTTATGGACCCATCAACTAATTGAGGTGACGGGAAAAGATGCAGCGCCGTTTTTGGATTTGATTTTTGCCAATCCTATCGCAACATTGAAGGTCGGCAGAGAACGTTATACGACGATGCTCAATGAGCAGGCGAAAATTATAGACGATGTAGTGGTCATTCGCTTAAAGGAAGAAAAATTTTGGATTTCTACTTTATTTGCAGCTAATATGTTAGCATGGATGGCACAGCATAAAAAAGATTTTTGCGTTGAAATGGAGGATGTAACGAAGCAGTATCATATGTATGCGGTTCAGGGCCCCAATTCTCAAGCTTTGGTGAATGCCCTTGTGAGAAACGCCATTGATGAGCTGAAATTTTTCAGTATTTGTGATAATTGGATTGAGGATGTGCCGGTTTTACCGGTGAGAAATTTGGCTATGAAATCTATATTCCGGCGAATCAGTGTCAGTTCTTGGAGGAAAAGCTGCGTCAATATGGAGAACCATTGCATGCAGTGGAAGTGACGGAGTTTCAAATTATGGTCTGGACATTGCCGACAGAAGCTGGGTTATATTACATGCGCGACCTGATGCACATCAATCCGCTGGAGGTTGGTCTGGAACGGGGCATCGGCTGGGAAAAGGAATTTATCGGAAAAGAAGCACTATTGCAGAGTAAGGAACAGGGAGCGCTCCGCGAAATGGTAGGTTTCACGATGGAGGACGCGGATGTGCGCATTAACGGAAAAAATTTAGGCAGCCCGGGAGCGCCAGTCTATGTAGACGGCGAAGAAATCGGCCGTGTGTCCAAATTCAATTATAGCTATGTGCAGGAAAAATGTGTCGGTTATATTCTGGCCAAAAAAGGTGCTGTAAAAGAAGGGATGCAGGTTAAAATTAAATCCTATGACGCAATAATTACGGAAAAATATTTCCTCTAGGCAATTGTCGAAAGAAATATATTAAATTTTTTATTTTCAAAAGTAAATTATTAGAATGAAAAGAATCTTCATAATTTAGAAGATTCTATGAAAAAATGTGTGTAGGGTTGAACGGAGGAAAACTGTTAAATTCTTGTTTGAAGTTCAAAATTATCTATAAGCTATATCGTTAATTTCTAAGGGGTAAGGTCATGGTTTGGACTTTATCCTTTATTTGCATAGAGAGAGGTTTTTGCGTAGAACATAAAAATACTTTTTGATTATAAAAAAGATATTAATTAAACAAATAAAAATACTTGTTTTTTAGGAATAATGTTTGCAAATTATAGTAATCGCAGTATAATTAATACTAATAGTATATGGTTTTATTTATTGGTTTTTGGGAGGAGGAAAAAATGCGATTTGAACAATTAGAATATTTTTTGTCTGTTGTCGATGAAAAATCTATTAATAAAGCAGCAAATAAATTGTTTATTTCACAATCAACGATTAGTGATGCACTAAATAAATTAGAAGAAGAAATAGGTGCTAAACTTTTGCAGCGCTCTCATTTAGGTGTGACTACAACTCCAGAAGGAAAATTGTTTTATGAGACGGCAACAGATATTCTTGAGAAGCTTAATAAATACAAAGATACGATTTCTTCTGCAAGCGATTCTCAAAATATGGCATTTAAATTGTTTATAACGCCGGAAATGTTAGATAGTGTTGTGCCTGAATTTATGGAGTATCTTTCTTATAATAATCCAAAATTGAAACTTGCATGTCGTGTGGGTGATTTCATTGACGGGATTCAGGCTGTGATAGATGACAACGTAGATTTGTCTTTAATACTTATACATCAAGCAATTTTAAATCATCCTGAAATACAACAACTTATTGAAAAAAATAATTTAGTTATAGAAGAAATAACGCAAACAAAAGTGATGATTACAGTCAGCAGAAAATCTTCACTTGCCAAAAAAGAAACTGTTAGTATTTATGAGATACTGCAATATCCTGTGGTTTTTTATAAAACAGATTTATCAACTCTATGGCATGAAAGGGCATTTGAATCTTATGGAAAATTAAATATTGAATTTGTGGGCGGAAACTGGGAACTCTGTGATCGTTATACATCTTTACACGATAATGTATATGGTTTTACTAGTAAATCTTCTTCTCTACGTTTTCGAGAGAATAAACAAGTAAAACTTAAAGAGGATATATTTTATTCAACTATATTGGTTTATCGCGATAAATTATACATAGATGAAAAAATAAAAACAGTATTGAGGTCTTTGTGTAATAAGCATTTAAGTGATTAAAAGGGAGGTTATCGATTTTATCGGTAATCTCTCTTTTTTTCCGTGAAAAGGTGAATTGGACATGATAAATAACACGAATTATAATTAAATCATAGCAGAAAATGCTAAGAATAAAAGGAGGTTATAAGTATGAAAGGTTTAGGAAAAGCAAAGAAAGTAATGATGATTGGGATTGATGGTTTTGACCCTATATATGCAAAACCACTGTTGGATGCAGGGAAACTGCCAAATATGAAACGTTTTTTGGAAATGGGTGTTACGACACCACTTATGAGTATGCAAGGGGCAATGCCAACTTATACACCACCAAACTGGTGTTCAATGGCTACCGGTGCTTGGCCGGGGACTCATGGAATCACTTGTTTCTGGAATCATACTTTAGGAGATCCGTTGGATAAATTATCTACAGGTTTTGATTCACAGAAATGTGAAGCTGAATATATGCATGATGCACTTGCAAATCAGGGTTTAAATAGCATTGTTGTTGGATGGCCCACTACTTGGCCACCAACAAATGAACGTACAATTCTTTTGGATGGTTCGGGAATTCATCCATTCATTACAGAAAGTGCAGACTATGAAAAATTTGTCATTTGTGATGAAACATTTGATAAAGTGACTTTTAAAGCACATATTGCAAATGATAGCGGCGCAGAGTGTTTTGTAACGGAAGAAGTTCAAGAAAAAAAATTCGGTGTTACTACGACAGAACATACACAAAAGGTAACCGGTCTAAGCGTTGATGAATCAATTCTTGAAGGTGCCGCAGATGAAATTATGGCGCCGATTAAAGCAGCCGAAGGCTGGTCATTTGATACATTGGATGCCAAAGAAACAATTTTCCTAGTGAATAATGGAAAAGAAAGAAGATATGCTCTTATTAAAGCAGAGGATGGAATTTATAATACAGTTGAAGTTTATGTCAATAAAAAGGCTGAAAATCCGTTGGGCAAGGTAAAACTTGGCGAATGGAGTGAAATGATTTATGATGAATTTACTAAAGACGACGGTAGTAAATTTGGAGCAGCATATCGCTTACGTTTACTAAAAATGTCTAATGATGGAAGTAGTTTATATATGTATGGCTCTTTTGCAACAGATATGAATAGTGAAGATCATGTATATCCTGGTGCGGTTCGGAAAGAATTATTTAAAGAATTAGGGGCTCCATTAATGTGGTCAAATTGTGGTCGAAATGACCTAGAGAAAAATACGATAATGTATGAGACTATGGTTTTAAGTTGTCGTTGGATTATGGATGCCGTTGACTATTTAATGGAGAACAAAGAATGGAGTTTGGTATTACAAGGATTGCATATTATTGACCAAGGTAATCATGCTCATTTAACAGGGATTCATTTACCAGGTGAAGAAGGTGAAATGAATAGAGAATTCTTGGAAAAATATTATATTTTGGCAGATGAGTATATTAGTCGTGCATTTAAATGGATTGATAAGGGTGTTGCTGTAATAATTGCCTCTGATCACGGTGGTTTGGCTGTTGGAGATGATTCTAATGAACTAGGTGATGCGTGGAAGTTAAACATTGGCGTTATGCAGGAGCTGGGCTATACGGTACTAAAAGAAGAAAATGGAGAACAAGTAATTGATTGGTCTAAAACAACTGCTATCGCACAGAGAAGTCAATATATTTATGTGAATCTAAAAGGCAGAGATCCAGAAGGTATTGTTGATCCGGCAGAGTATGAAGCCTTAGTGGAGAAAATTATTGATGATTTGTATAACTATCGTGAACCAAAAACCGGGCGGCGAATTGTTGGAATGGCGCTTGATAGAGAAGAAATGGAATCAATTAACCTTTATGGTCCTCATGTAGGAGATATTTTTTATACGATGACACGCGATTTTGCCCATGATCAAGGAAACACAATGCCTACAGTTTCCCGCGGCGAAACTTCTATTCGTTGTTTGTTTATGGCTGCAGGTCCAGGTTTCAAATCTAATTCAATTATTGATAAAAAAGTTGAGATTGTTGATTTAGTGCCAACTTTATGTTATTTACTCGGAGTTGAACCACCACAAACGGTAGATGGTGGTGTAATTTACCAGATATTAGAAGATTAGACTATCGGATAACAATATTATTTAAATTTTATAATCTAGTCTCTGATGAAGAAATTCACTTTGGAGACTAGGCTATAAATACAAAGACAATTCATCAAGAGTTCGCAACGGTGTATCTCCGTATTAAATAGTAGAGAGTAAAATAATAGGGAGAAATGAGGAGGCAACAGTATCAGAAATATAATATTGTCTTCGAATTGGGCGGAGGAACATACTATTTACTTTATAAAATAGGAGAGATGATTATGGCATATCCAACAATATATCCTACTGGGACAACAATCTATAACCCAGACAAATGCTTTAATGGGTTTACTGTGTATCCTGCAAATGGAGAAGGTATCATGCTTATTGATATGAATGGGCGTGAAGTTAATTTGTGGAAAAATATGGAGGGCATGCCGGCTAGAATTTTGCCGGGTGGCTATGTAATGGGATATAGCGGAGTAAGAAATCCAATTTTTATGACACGTGAGTTTGTTGATTTAATCCAAGTAGATTGGGATGGCAATATCGTTTGGAAATTTGACCACAACGAATATATTGAAGACCCTGGTGAAACCCCAAGATGGATGGCTAGAGCAAAGCAAGATTACCAAAGAGAAGGAAATCCTGCTGGTTATTATACGCCTGCATTAGAACCACTTACAAATAGTGGTAATACAATCATGTTAGTACATGCCAATGTTCGCAATAATAAAATCTCCCGTTTTCCATTAATTGATGACAAAATTATTGAGGTTGATTGGGATGGCAATATTATTTGGGAATGGAAGTGCAGTGAACATTTCGATGAATTTGGTTTTGATGAAGCAGCAAGAAATGTATTGTTCCGTGATCCTGGTTTACGTAATAGCGGAGCCAATGGGATGGGGGACTGGCTGCATGTCAATGCAATGCATGTATTGGGTCCGAATAAATGGTATGAGGATGGGGATGAAAGATTTCATCCAGATAATTTAATTTTAGATAGTCGCCAAGCAAATATTACATTTATTGTATCGAAAAAAACCGGTAAAATTGTATGGAAACTTGGTCCTGATTACACAAACGAAAAAACTGATTGGATTATTGGGCAACATCATGCACATATGATTCCACGTGGTCTTCCTGGGGAAGGGAATATTATGATTTTTGATAACGGTGGACAAGCTGGATATGGTCTTCCAAATTCTATGTCTCCTTGGGGAGCGGAAAACTGTCGTAGAGACTATTCTAGAGTTCTTGAAATAAATCCTGTTACACGTGAGATTGTATGGCAATATACCCCAAAAGAAGCAGGATTTATTATTCCATTAAACTCCAGTCGTTTTTATAGTCCATTTATTAGTAGTGCACAACGATTACCTAATGGAAATACATTGATCACCGAAGGTGGTGGTGGACGCTTATTTGAAGTAACAGTAGATCATGAAATTGTTTGGGAATATATTAGCCCCTATTATGGTGGTGGTCACTACACAGGCCATTCTAGGTTTTCTGGTCGTTTCAATCACGTTTATAGAGCATATCGTGTACCATATGATTATTGTCCACAAGCTGGAATTCCAGAAGAAATTGCTATTGAACCGGTGGTAATTGAAGATTTTAGAATGCCTGGTGCTGCACCAAGAGGACCGGTTAAAGTGACATTTGTAGAAGGTATTGATTATTCAGAAAAGAAAGAAGTGTCTCTAGACTTCTGTTTGCCTACCGATGAACAGAAAAGGCAGGTTTTGGACAAAATCAATGAGTAATTGACATTTAAAACGACATATTTAGGGTGTGTATAACACTCTAAGTATGTTGTTCAGCTAAAGGAGTGAATCTTTATGAACAAAAATGCCAAAAAATATGTATATACGATTATCACTGCGATAATTATGTTTGCCGGATTTTTTATGCCGAGAACAGAAAGTTTGCCTCCTTATGGAGTTCAAATTCTTTTTATTTTCGTTGGTCTGTTATTTGGCTGGTCATTTGCTGGTTTAATAATCCCTTCTCTTTTAGGTTTGATTGCAATGGCATTTACCGATGGATTTACAATTAAAACAGTATGGGCTACTGGTTTCGGTTCTGAACTTGTTATATTAATAACTTTGTTTTGTATTTTTGCTAAATGGCTTGAAAATATCGGATTAACAGATACATTGGTAAACTGGTTTTTAAACCGAAGTTTCTTTTATGGAAAACCCTGGACATTTCTTACATGTTTTTTTACAGTTATATACTTGCTTGGATTCTTCACATCAAATTATCCGGCTATCTTTTTAGGTTGGGCATGTGCATATAAATTATGTGATGTTTTAGGCTATGAAAAAAGAAGTTCATTTTGTGGCTTTTTAGTATTTAATATTGCTGTAATAGGCTCTATGGGTGAAACGGCTAAACCATGGTCAGCATGGGGTTTAACAGCTCTTAATTCTTATAATCTTGTGATTCCTGATGGGATTTTTTCGTATGGAGCATTTTTGGTATGGAGCACAATTATCTATTTTATTGCAATCGGTATAACACTTTTATTCGGTAAATTTGTCATGAAAATTGATATGGATCCGTTTATCAGAGGGAATTACCGCGAAGCTGCTAGCCAATATAACTTTGATAAAACTCAGAAATTTGCTTGTTGCCTGTTAGCTGGTATGATTATAGCATTACTGATTCCCGGTTATTTACCTGATTGTATTCTGAAATCTATATTAAAAGAGTTAGGAACTATCGGAATAGTATCTGTAGTTTTAATTATAGCGGGAACTATTAATATGCCAAACGAGAAACCGTTTTTCAATTTTAAAGAAATAGCAACAAACGGTGGCGTATCTTGGGAACCAATAATTCTTTTAACCGCGACAGTCCCTTTAGGAAACGCTTTAAAGTCATCAGATGCAGGGATTATGCAAATAATCACTGACTTTGTAAATATTTATTTAGAAGGGTTATCGCCGATAGTTTTCTACGTAGCAGTTGCTGTGTTCTTAGGTTTGATTACACAGGTTGCTCATAATCTGGTATTATTGACAGCGTTTACTCCAATGTTTTGTTCTGTTGGTGTATCGTTAGGTATGAGTCCTGAAATAATTATATTAATTTGTTCAATAATGTGTAGCGCGGCGTTAGGAACACCGGCTGCTTCAACTCGGGCTGCACTTTTATTTGGAAATGGTGAGTATATCAAATTAGGAGATGCATATAAATTGGGTTGGTTTAGTTTATTTGCTCATTTAGTTGCCTGTTGTGCTGTTGGAATTCCTTTAGGTATATTGATGTTTTAAGAACGGCAAGCATATATAAGTGAATTATTAATCATTTTAGCGACTAATAATTTGGAGGAAAAATGAGAATAATATAATATTATAGCTGAAGTAGGTTAGAAGCTAATGTTTCTAACCTACTTCAGGATATTTCAAATTAGATTATAAATACAAAATACATTTTTAAAGGAAGTGTAATTATGCCCGATAATAAAAAATATTATATTCATACTATAGTAGTGTTTTTTTTGATGTTTTGTTTTGGAAATGTTGTTCCTCCTTTTGGACAAGTCACAACAGATGGCATGCAAGTAATAGGTGTATTTTTAGGGTTGCTTTATGGATGGACATTTATAGGATTTCTTTGGCCTAGTTTATTATCTTTTATTGCAATAGGTTTAACTGGATTGACAACAATATCAGCTGCTCTTACAGCGGGTTTTGGCGCAAATTTAACTTTAGTTTTGATTTTTATTTTTATATTTGCAAAATATTTAGAAGATAGCGGGCTAAACGAATATATTGGCTATTGGTTTATCAGTCGAAAGATTGCGGTAGGAAAACCTTGGGTATTCACTTTATTATTTATGCTTTGTGCTTTCTTTTTAGCTATTGTTACAAATCTTTTTGCATCTATCGTAGTTTGTTGGAGTATTTTTTTCAAAATTACTGGTATTTTAAACATAAAAGAAAAAACAAAATATGTAGCCGTAGTTTTATTTGGAGTTGTTGTTTCCGCAACATTTGGTTCGATGGCAGTTCCATTTCAGGCGGTACCTCTTGCAAGTATAAAATTATATGAACAAGCAATAGGAGAGTCTGTAAACTTTTTATTATACTCTGGTTTATGTATTTCTATGTCAATTATTTTAATTTGTGTGTATCTTTTACTATGTCGTTTTATTGTTCGTCCTGATGTGTCTTTCTTTAACGATAAGGCAGATTATTTTGCAGAATATAGAAATGCTAAAATGAATCCAGAAATTAAGCTTGCTGCTGTAATGTTATGTATTTTATTGTTGCTTGTTTTCCTTCCTAATATTTTGCCCAAGACCTTTTTTATAACAACATTCCTATCAAAATTTGGCTTACTTGAGGTAGTTATTCTTTGTTTAATTGCCTTATTGGTTGTAAAAAAAGCAAATGGTGAAAGTATTATTGATTTTTCTGTATTAGCAGCAAAGGGGATTAACTGGGATATTGTTGTCGTAATTGCATGTACTACTCCAGTATGCAATGCATTAGAATCGGAGCAGGCTGGTGTTTTGACAACGTTTTTAAATTGGGCGACACCAATCATGGGCTCTCTTGCGCCGTATACATTATTAGCATTTGTAATTGTCTCTATTTTGATAATGACACAATTTGCACATAATATGGTTTTGTGCATTATTTTTGTTCCATTATTATCTCCATTGTTAGCACAACTTGGAATTAGCCCTATAGCCGCTTTAATTGCTATCATTTTTGCGGCTCACGTAGCTTATGCGACACCTGCGGCATCAACACAAGTTGCAATGGTTTATGCAAATACGAAATGGATCAATACAAAAGATATTTATCAATTAGTATTTTTATATGTTCCAATAGTATTGTTGTGTTATCTGGTAATATTAATACCTATTTTGTTGAACTTCGTGTAAAAATAATGTAGAGAATTTAATTAAAATAGAAAAAGAGAACGCATAATAAAGTCTACCTCTCTGGGTTACCGAATAATGCGTTCCTTTTATTATAATTATGAGGTGAAATTATGAAAACGTATTTGTATCAATGGCGTGTATTGTTTTTGATGGTTTTAGCATGGAGTTTTGCTGGACTTGCACACAATTGTATTGCTTTTTTATTTCCATTTTTTTCTGTGGAATTCAATTTGTATGATAAACATAATGGTTATTTGTCAGCCACTCTTGCATTATTCTGGGCGCTAGCGATTATTGTCTGTGGAAGGAAGGCTGATAAAGTAGGGCATGTGAAAGTTATCGTTCCTGGTTTAATGGTGGGGGCAAGTGGCCTTATCATTACAGCCTTTGTCAATAAAGCTATGTTATTTTATATTGTGACTGCACTCATTGGTTTTGGATGTGGTGCAATGTGTTCTCCTAGTTTATCTTTTTTAGCTGAGCAATGCATGCCGGAAAAAAGAGGGCTGTTTTATGGTATTGCCATGTCAAGTTATACATTTATTGGTTCAGCGATGGGCTCTTTATTCTTTACCCGTCTTGGAGGAAGCATTATCGGTTGGCGCGGATGTTATATAATTATTGGACTATTAGTTTTTTCATCTGCATTTTGTATATATTTTTTTGGTAAAAACATTCCTCGAGGAAAAACTTCAATAGAGAATTTTGAAAAAAAATATAGTTTTAAAGATTTGTTAATGTATAAAAATGTTATCACGACTACAGTGCTTGCGTGTTTTGCAATGATGTGGTATTTTTCTGTTGCTTCATATACGATTTTATATTTAATAAATGCCAAATCTTTCACTATCACTATGGCTGGAACTATCTTTGCTGGATTCGGTATTGGTGGTTTTATTGGAGAGTTTAGTATTCCGATTTTTTCAGATTATGTTGGTAGAAAGTACTCGGTTTGTTTGGCTACGTTATTAGGTTTTATCAGTTATCTATTGTTTCTTCATTTAGATGTCTCTACTTGGATGATGAGTATCCTATTAGGAATTGCATCTTTTTTCATGTCGGGAGCAATGGCTCTTTTAAATTCTGTTATTCCAAGCGAATCAGTTCCTGAGGATCTAGTAGCAACGGCAACTTCTTTTACTCCTGCGGCCGGTGAACTAACTGGTGGGGTATTGGGTCCGGTTTTAATTGGGACGTTAATCAGTATATTTGATATCGAAAAGATAATGTTTTTACTATTAATTATCCCTCTTATAATTATTTTAGGTGTGTTTAGATTAAAAGAAACAGCTCCAATCAAGTTGAAAAATGAAAGATCTGCATAATTATGAAGCATGTTTGAACTAAGTCACAGTAGTCTCATTTCTCCGAAATATATCATCGTATAGGTTAAAAAAGAGAATTTTTAATAAAGTTTCTGTGGAAATTGATATCTTTATAATAAAATTCTCCAGATGTAATATTTTCTTAAAGATACTACAATTCTTTCACAGAGCAACTATTTTTGGATAAACATAAGAGTACACAATCCATTGATTCAAAAGCGATTGCGAAATCTTTTTCTTTGAGCGTAAGCTAAATGTAAGCTGACACTGCTACAATGACTATAGGGAAATTTTTTCTATTGATGAAATAAGAAGGATGGGTTGGACTTATGAGTGAAAAAAAGAAAAAGTTCTTTTCTAAGAAAAAAATCATCGTCGGCGCAGTGATTGTGGTGTTGGCAGTGGGAGGCTTTCAATTGCTGCGGGGCGGTGGAGAAAGCGGCATGCCGGTGAATGTCGCTGCGGTGGCAAAGCAGGATTTGCGGGATTCTATCATCCTGAAAGCGCCGTTGGAGGGTACGGAGACAGTGGAGATTGTGAGCAATCTTCATTATGAAGTGACCGCCATCAATGTCAAAGAGGGCGATAGAGTTATCAAGGGGCAGATTTTGGCAGTGCTGGATAGCGAGGCTATGGCGGATGAAATCGGCTCTGCACAGGATGCGCTGGCATTGGCACAGGCTCAATATGAGGATAGCATGCGCAGCAAGCAGCTAGCGTATGAACAAGCAGTGCAGAATTTGCAAAATGCGCAAAAGGATGCGGAGCGCAATGCTGCGCTGTTTGAGGTGGGCGGTATTTCCGCAGAGGAAAATGAAAAATCCCAGTCGGCTCTGTTGGAGGCGGAAGCAGCCATTAAGGGCTATCGTGTGCAAAACGGCAAGGTATTGGGTGATGCCTACGAGCTGGAAAATGTGGAGGCTGCCAGAAATACTCTGGCGCGAAAGCAGGAGAGTTTGTCCGACGGAAAAATAATCAGTCCCATTGACGGCACGGTCACACGGGTCAACATTAATGTGGGTCGTTTTGCCGATGAGACAGATGACAAAAAGCCAATGTTTGTGGTAGAAAATTTACAGCAGCTGCAAATGCAGGTCAGTGTCAGCGAATATGATATTGCCGATATTGTGCCGGGACAGGAAGTAGAGATTTCTGCAGATATTTTGAAAGGCGAGAAAGTCAGCGGCGTGGTGGAGCGTATTTCTCCTACCGGTGAGTTGAAAGAGGGTAGCGCCGCAGAGCGGGTCATTCCTACGGTAATTCGATTGACAGAAAATAATGAAAATCTCATTGCCGGTGTGAATGCAAAAGCGGAAATTATCATCGACGAGGTAGAGGGTGCGCTGGCAGTGCCCATTGAGGCTGTGCAGGATAATGGCGACGGTACTGGTACCGTGCGCCGCGTGAAAGAGGACAATACCATAGAAACGGTGGCAGTGAAGTTGGGTTTGGAAACGGACTTGCTGATTCAGATTATCGGCGATGATATCCAGGAAGGCGATCAACTGGTACTGAATGGGGAAGACCTGGCTGACGGCACGCTGGTTAGTGTAAGTGTGATATAAGCGGATAGGAGAATGACTATGGAAGAATTGATCCGCATTACGGATTTGAATAAAATCTATGATTCTGGCGCAGTGCAGGTGCATGCGCTGAAAAATATCAATCTGACCATTGAGCGAGGAGAATTTGTAGCCATTATGGGCCATTCCGGTTCGGGAAAATCAACGCTGATGAATATTCTGGGATGTTTGGACAGACCAAGCAGCGGCACTTATCTGCTGGACGGCATCGACATTTCTCAGCAAAGCAATGATGCGCTGTCCGATGTGCGCAATCAAAAGATTGGCTTTGTGTTTCAGGCATTTAATTTGATTCCCCGCACCTCCACCTTAAAAAACGTCGAGTTGCCCATGATTTATGGCCGCGTGCCGGGAAAGGCTCGCGTGGAGCGGGCGAAAATGCTGTTGGAAAAAGTGGGCTTGGGTCAGCGGTTGGAGCACATGCCCAATGAACTCTCCGGCGGTCAGAAGCAGCGTGTGGCCATCGCCCGGGCACTGGCCAATGAGTCGCCCATTCTTTTGGCCGATGAACCCACAGGCAATCTGGATTCGACGTCCACCATTGAGATTATGGAGCTGTTCACCCAGCTGAATCGTGAAGGGGTCACAGTGATTATCGTCACTCACGAGGATGATGTGGCGGCCTTTACCGATCGGGTGCTGTGGTTTGAAGATGGGCAGTTGGTTGATGACAGAAAGGTGGAGAAACAATCATGATGCTTTTTCTGGAAAATATCAAGCTGGCTCTGTCGGCCATCCGCAGCAATAAAATGCGCTCTATTCTGACCATGCTGGGCATTATCATCGGCATTGGTTCAGTGATTGCCATTGTGTCCATCGGTGACACCATGCGCTCCGTCATCGCGAAAGAGTATGAAAATGTGGGGATTAACCGTGTGATTTTTTATACTATGGCCGCAGATGGTGTGTATACCAATGACGACATGTTTACCCAGGATGATATCGATCAGGTAAAGGATGCCTTTGGCGATCGGGTGCCTTATATTGATACCTATTGTCAGGACCGGAAAACCCTGTCCAATGGCAAACGGCAGCAGGAACAGGTGTATGTCTATGCCGTTGACGCCGGCTATGATCAGGTGCAGCCCATGGAGCTGCTCTGCGGCCGTATGATAGACCAGGGCGACGTGGAGGCCAAGCGGCATAGTCTGGTAATTGAGAAAAAAATTGCAGAAAACTATTTCGGTACTGTCAACGCTTTGGGGCGTACCATGGAGATTATTGACAACGACGGCAGAGAAGAGTTTACTGTCGTGGGCGTTTATAAAGAGGCGGACAGTGTGCTGACTGCTATGAGCGGCGGCGGAATGCCCACCGTCTATGTGCCCAACAGTATCTATTTCACGCCGGACAGTTATGGCTGGGAATTGAATTGCTATGTGGATGAAACAGCGGATATTAACTTGCTGCGAACACAGATGACCAACTATGTGGCGCGCATGACCAATCGCACCACTGATGAGGTGATCTGTGTGACGGCTCGTGAAGAGATGAGCTCCATTGACAGTGTCATGGGTATATTATCCGCAGCAGTGGGTGCTATTGCAGCCATCTCGCTTCTGGTTGGTGGAATTGGCATCATGAATATTATGCTGGTTTCGGTGACAGAGCGCACCAGAGAAATCGGCATTCGCAAGGCGTTGGGCGCGCGCACCAATCATATTCTCACACAGTTTTTGATAGAATCTGCGATTATTTCCGCAGTGGGCGGTCTGATAGGCACCTTACTGGGTATCGGGATTGTGGCTTTGGGTGGTCTGCTCATTGGCGTAGCGGTGGTAGTAAATCCTATGATTATTGTTATTGCAGTAGGATTTTCCGCTATGGTGGGCATTTTCTTCGGCATTTATCCCGCCCGCAAGGCTGCCGCCGCCGACCCCATAGAGGCACTGCGCTACGAATAAGAAGCTGCTGTTCCGAATGCAGATTTCTTAGCAGACACAGACTTGCAGCTGTCTTTCATGAGCGCAATACACATTGTTGTTGGAGAGTCCATCACAAGGCTCTTTCTCATATTTTTAATAACCCTACTTATGTAACGCTTCTATTAGCAGTGAATCCCTCAAATTTCCGTTAATAGAACATAGCAAAAGAGCGGCCCCATCTGAAAAGCTGGACCGCTCTTTTGCTATGTCTCGAATTGCAGCTCAATTCTTTTTTCCACTGGGGAGAGAGGTGGAAAAAAGGCAAAACAGGATTGCCAGCAATATAGCGAAATAATAGGGCAGATGGGGGATCGCCATATTGCCGAAGCTCAGTTTTACCAGGGACATCCAGACTGGGGACAAAAACTGCGCCAGATACAGTGCGGCGGAAATTAGCGGCATGACTGTTGTGGCGGCCGCTTTGCCTGCGCGCATAGATGCCTCTGAAATAATAAAAGGAATTCCGATTCCATTGGCAAAGCCAATACAAGCCGAGCCTAACAGGGTACCGCTCCAGCCGCCCAGGAGCGCAAGTAAGAGGTAACCTGTCAAAAATAATCCCGGCGCCAAAAATTTCATTTTACTGCCGCACAGCAATTTGACGCGTACAAACAATAAGCCGCCGAAAAAAGCCACAAAGTCCATTCCCGCCATGATGACGGCAATATATTGATGGGGAATGTGACCGTCGGAAAGTGTTTCCATAGCGAAGTTGGCGGGATAGATGAAAAAGGTAGTCATTAGCAGAAACATGGCGATGATGTAAGTGGCGTTTTCTGCGAAAATATTATCGATTTTTTTCTGGGACGCTTGGGAAGTTTCGTTGGTGATTTTATCATTAGGCAGATAAATCAGGCATAAAAGGATGCTGATCAAGCCCATCAGGTATACCAAGAAGCTGGCACGCCAGCTGATATTGGCTAACAGGCCGGACAATAAGGTGGCGACCACACCGCCCATCTGATTCATGGCGGAGGAATAACCCATCAGCTGTTCCTGCTCGCCCGGCGCAAAATAAAAGGCCAGGAGACCGGTAGATAACGGCATGATAATACCTACGCCGATGCCCACCAAGGCGCGCATCATCAGCACTAAGCTGATATGGTTGAAGGTGCCGGCAATACAACCTCCCAATGCATACAGCACCAAGCCACACAGTACTAAAGTCCTGGCGCCAAAAATTCGGCAGAGCCGCGGAAAGAAAAAGTTGGTGATCACGATAAAGATGGCTGGTACACTGATGATCATCTGCACAAAAAGGGGATTGCAGTCAGCAAAATAGGCTTGAATCGTGCCCAATGCCGGTGCCACTGCAGCGCCGGCCATAACGGTCAGCAGCGACAGAGACAAAATGCTTACAATAAGCTGTTTGTTGTTTGTTTGATGTTTTGTCATAAAAAGCGCCTCTTCTCTGTTAAATTTTCTAAAAATCAATGACAAATAAAAAATGCGCAAGTCCTTCTGTTTGGACTTACGCATTTTTTGCTACTCAACTTTCATATTTTAGCACATAGAGGTGAAAAAATTCAAATACTTTTTCAGAAATTTTTTTAAATTTATGCATACGGATTAATAGTGCAGACTGTCATTACAGCAGTCGATTGGCATGAGCACAAGATAAAAAATACTTGACAAGTGACAAAGAGACAGATATACTTAAATTCATAAATTGAATAAAAACTTCAGGGCAGGGTGTGATTCCCTACCGGTGGTATAGCCCACGAGCCGCAAGGTTGATTCGGTGAAACTCCGAAGCCGACAGTGATAGTCTGGATGGAAGAAGGTTGTGTTGCGTTGTTTCTAGTACGACGCTTTGTATGTAGGATATTTGCTCTGGATTGTTTTTACATTCCAGAGCTTTATTTTTTTACATGAGTATATGCTTAAGTGCATTCTTATTTGCCCTGAACGGTTTTGTTCAGGGCATTTCTTTTTGGAGGCGATTGGATGAAGGATATGGAATATATGCAGCTGGCTTTAGCGTTGGCCCGCAAAGGCTGCGGCTGGGTTGCGCCAAATCCTATGGTGGGCGCTGTGATTGTAAAAAATGGGGAGATCATTGGTCAGGGGTGGCATGAAAAATGTGGTCAGCCCCATGCAGAGCGCAATGCGCTGGCCTCCTGCACAAAATCGCCACAGGGAGCGACGATGTATGTCACACTGGAGCCTTGTTGTCATACGGGAAGGCAGCCGCCCTGCACCGATGCCATTTTGGAGGCTGGCATCAGACGTGTGGTTATCGGGTCCGGTGATCCTAATCCTCTTGCTGCTGGAAAAGGCATTCAGATTTTACGGGCCCATGGGATAGAGGTGATGGAGAATGTTTTGCGGGAAGAATGCCAGCGATTGAATGAAGTTTTTTTCCATTATATCCGCACAAAACGCCCTTTTGTAGTGATGAAATACGCTATGACGCTAGATGGAAAAATTGCGGCTTATACAGGCGCTTCCAAATGGATTACCGGGGAAAGCGCACGAAATCATGTGCAGGAACAGCGGCATCGGTATTCAGCCATTATGGTGGGAGTGGGAACGGTATTGGCGGATGATCCGTTACTCACATGCCGCATAAATGGAGGCAAAAATCCTATTCGTATAATTTGTGATACCAATCTGCGCACACCACTGACAGCCCAGGTGGTGGCAACTGCAAAGCAGATTCCGACTATTTTGGCCACCTGCTGTGCGGATGAAGAAAAGCAGCGTCCTTATAAGGAAGCCGGATGCCGCATGCTCTGCGTACAGAAGAAAAACGGTCATGTAGATTTGGAGCAACTTATGGAGCGATTGGGGCAGGAACAGATTGATAGCATTTTGCTGGAGGGCGGCGGTACGCTGAACTGGGCAGCTCTTGAGAGCGGTATTGTGCAAAAAATACAGGCGTATATTGCGCCTAAACTGTTTGGCGGTCAGACTGCCAAGACTCCAATAGAGGGTGTTGGAGTGTCCTCTCCTGCAGCTGCCGTTCTTTTAAAAAACAGCACCATCACTTGCCTGGGTGAAGATTTTTTGATAGAAAGCGAGGTGTCCAATGATGTTTACCGGAATTGTTGAGGAGATTGGCACGGTAGCGCAGGTGAGACGCGGACGGGATTCTGCTGTGCTGACAATTCATGCGAAAACGGTTTTAGAAAATACAAAGATAGGTGATAGTATTGCGGTAAATGGGATTTGCTTAACTGTGACAGCGCTTTTTTCCAACGGCTTTTCAGCAGATGTCATGCATGAAACGCTGAATCGTTCCTCTCTGGCAAGCCTCAAATATGGAAGCTCCGTGAATTTAGAGCGGGCGATGGCGGCAAATGGACGATTTGGAGGACACATTGTTATGGGTCATGTAGACGGCCTTGGGAAGATTCTTCGCAAATGGTGTGACGATACAGCCATCTGGTATACCATACAAGCCAAGCCGCAGATTATGCGATATATCATAGAAAAGGGCTCTATCGCGGTGGACGGGATTAGTTTAACTGTTGCGGCAATTACGGAGGAGAATTTTTCTGTTTCTGTGATTCCCCACACTGTGAAAGAAACAGTCTTAAAAGAACGGCGTGAGGGCGATTTTGTGAATCTGGAAACAGACGTGATTGGAAAGTATGTAGAAAAATTGCTCTGCCCTGTTGAAGCATCGCAGGAAAAGAGCACGATTACAAAAGAATTTCTGACACAACATGGATTTTAAGGAGGAAGCGTAATGGCAAAGTTTGACACAATAGAAGAAGCCCTGGCTGATTTGCGCAATGGCAAAATTATTTTGGTAACAGACGATCCGGAACGTGAAAACGAGGGAGATTTTATCTGCGCGGCAGAATATGCAACCACCGAAAATATCAATTTTATGGCGACCTATGGCAAAGGGCTGATTTGTATGCCCATGTCGGAGGACTATGTGCAAAAATTGAAAATTCCGCAGATGGTGCAGCAAAATACCGATAACCATGAAACTGCCTTTACCGTATCCATCGACCATGTAGCTACCACTACTGGAATTTCTGCTGCTGAGCGTTCCATAACGGCTTTGGGCTGTGTAGCGGAGGATGCCAAGCCGGAGGATTTTCGCAGACCGGGACACATGTTTCCCCTTTTGGCCAAACCTAACGGTGTGTTGGAGCGCAGCGGCCACACCGAAGCGACCGTTGACTTGTGCCGGCTGGCCGGTTTGAAAGCGTGCGGTCTGTGCTGCGAGATTATGCAGGAGGACGGTACCATGATGCGTACTCCTGAATTGATGGAGCTGGCTAAAAAATGGAATATAAAATTTATCACCATTCGGGATTTACAGAACTACCGCAAATGCCATGAAAAGCTGGTTGAGCGAATGGCAGCTGTAAAAATGCCGACAAAATATGGTGACTTTACGGCCTATGGTTTTGTAAACAAGCTGAATGGAGAACACCATGTAGCACTGGTGAAAGGAGAGATTGGCCAGGGCGAAAATGTGCTGTGCCGTGTGCATTCCGAATGCCTGACGGGAGATACCTTCGGCTCTTTGCGCTGTGATTGCGGTGAACAGTTAGCTGCGGCGCTGACACAGATAGAAGAAGAGGGACGGGGCGTTTTACTCTATATGCGTCAAGAAGGACGGGGAATCGGACTTATAAATAAGCTGCGTGCCTATGAATTGCAGGAACAGGGCATGGACACCCTGGAGGCCAATCTTGCATTGGGATTTGCCGGAGATGAGAGGGAGTATTATATTGGAGCCCAGATTTTAAGAGACTTAGGCGTGAAAAGTATGCGTCTCTTGACGAACAATCCAGATAAGGTTTATCAGCTTGCGGAGTTTGGAATTGCGATTACGGAGCGCGTACCGCTTCAAATGGATGCGACCTCCCACGACCTGTTTTATCTGCAAACAAAGCAGAAACGCATGGGGCATCTATTGAAATATTAAACATAAGAGGGGAAATTATTATGAACACATTTGAGGGAAAGTTAGTATCAAAAGGAGTCAAAATTGGAATTGTAGCGGCGCGTTTCAATGAGTTTATCACATCAAAGCTGTTAAGCGGTGCGATGGACGGATTGCTGCGGCACGATGTGGCGGAAGAGGATATTGCTGTCGCCTGGGTCCCAGGCGCGTTTGAAATCCCGTTGATTGTTTCCAAAATGGCGAAAAGTGGGAAATATGATGCAGTCATCTGCTTGGGGGCAGTGATTCGGGGCGCTACCAGTCACTACGATTATGTCTGCAATGAGGTGTCCAAGGGCATTGCCGCTGTTTCACTGGAGAGCGGCGTGCCTGTGATGTTTGGAATTTTGACCACGGAAAATATTGAACAGGCCATTGAACGGGCCGGCACAAAAGGCGGCAACAAAGGCTATGACTGCGCCGTGGGTGCAATTGAGATGGTAAATCTAATTCGCGAAATAGAAAAATAAATTGAAAGACTGAAAATTCTATATACTAAAAGGGCAGAGTCAACGGAAACTGGCTCTGCTCTTTTAGTATGGTACATTTTTGGCAAGGCCGAAGATTTGCCAAACTATTACAGTTTGATTTGGTCCAGTACTTCTCCGATTTTGCCGTTGATGGTGAGCGCCGCTTTGTCGTCATAGCTGGTGACATTGAGATTGATGACGACGAGGCGATTGCCCTGATAGAAATCTAAAAAGCTGGCGGCAGGATACACGGTCAGCGAGGTGCCGCCTACAATGAGCAGATCGGCTTGGCTGATGGCCTGGACAGTTTTGCTGATAACAGTTTCGTCCAGCGGTTCTTCATAGAGTACAACGTCAGGTTTGAGGATACCGCCGCACTGGCAGCGGGGAATGCCTTCGGCTTGGCTCACTGCCTCCAAAGGATATTGCTGGCCGCATTTCGTGCAGTAATTGCGGTGAATGGTGCCGTGCAGCTCCAGTACATTGCGGCTGCCGGCAAGCTGATGTAAGCCGTCGATATTTTGCGTGACGACAGCGGTCAGCTTTCCCACCTGCTCCAACTGCGCCAATTTGTAATGGGCTGCGTTGGGTTTGGCGTGAAGTGTGGGCTGCACAATTTTATCCTGATAAAATTCAAAAAAATCATCGGTATGGCTGAGAAAAAAACTGTGGCTTAAAATTGTCTCGGGATTGTATTTGTATTTTTGATGGTATAGACCATCTACGCCGCGAAAATCTTTGATGCCGCTCTCGGTGGATACGCCGGCTCCGCCAAAAAAGACGATGCGTTGGCTTTCATCAATATACTGCTGTAAGGTTTGAATCTTGTCCATGAAAATTCCTCCAGATGAAAATATGCTGTGTGATCTGATCAATATTTAGTATAGCATAGAACAACTGCTCTGTGCTATACTATTTGAGAAGAAAACAAAGGGGGGAGCGGCCATGAAACCGGCAATTTTACATATTGATATGGATGCGTTTTATGCTGCGGTGGAGCAGCGGGATCATCCGGAGCTGAAAGGAAAGCCGGTTATCGTAGGCGGCAGCCCGGAGAGCCGCGGTGTGGTTTCCACTGCGTCCTATGAAGCGCGCAGATTTGGCGTGCACTCGGCCATGCCCATGGCAGAGGCTGTGCGCCTTTGTCCTTATGGTGTGTATTTACCTGTGAATATGAAACAATATCGGGCGGTATCTGCCCAGCTTATGGATATTTTTCGGCGCTTTACTCCTGATGTGGAAGCTATTTCTTTAGATGAAGCCTTTCTGGATGTCACAGGCAGCCAAAAGCTTTTTGGTCCTGCGGAAGAAATTGGCCGACGCATAAAAATGTCTATTGCCGAGGAATTACATTTGACGGCTTCCGTGGGTTTATCGTATAATAAATTTTTAGCCAAGCTGGCTTCGGACATGGAGAAGCCGGACGGGTTTACTATTCTATGGCAGGAGAATCTGGCACAGCGGGTGTGGCCCTTGTCGGTGCGCCGCATGATGGGCGTCGGCGAAAAGACGGCGCAGCTTTTGGAGGGCATGGGCGTCCGCACCATCGGACAGCTGGCCAAAATGGATAGTGGACTGCTGCAGCATTTGCTGGGCAAGCAGGGGGTGCTGATTCATCAGCTGGCCAATGGAATTGACAATCGCAAGGTGGAGGCTGTGCGCGAACATAAATCTGTGGGTCGTGAGGTAACCTTTCCCCAGGATATCAGTCAGCGCGAGCAACTGGAAACAGTGCTGTTCACCCTGACTGATGATGTGTGTCATACGCTGCGGGAAAATCATTTGAAGGGAAAAACGGTGTCTATCAAGATTCGCTATCCAGATTTTCACAGTATCACCCGCGCAGTGACCTTGTCTCAATATACTGCCAATTTTGAGCCGGTATTTGCGGCGGCTCAAAACCTAATGGCGCAGCATTATAAGGATGGTATAGCGATACGTTTATTAGGCGTAACCGTGTCCAATCTGAAAAAAGATGCCGAGATCGTGGAGCAACAGGATTTGTTTGCCGATCAGGCTGCCATAGAAAAACAGGAAGAATTAAATAAAGTGCTGGATAAAATAAACGGGAAATATGGCGGGAATACCTTGCGACGTGCAAGGAAACTGACCGGTTGGGCAAAAAATGGGGAACTTTCTCAGGAGGATTAGCGTCTATAAAGTACCGGATGAAGGAGGAACCGGCGTGGAAGAAGCAATACTGATTCGCAAGAGCCAACAGGGCGATATGGACGCTTTTGAGCAATTGATTTTGCTGTATGAAAAAAAAGTGTACACTATTGCCTATAAATATATGGGAAATCATGAAGATGCTAGTGATATCGCGCAGGAAGCGTTGATCAAAACCTACCAGTCTATTGGCAGCTTTCGCGGAGAATCGTCTTTCAGTACATGGATTGGCCGGATTACGGCAAATAAGTGTCTGGACGAATTGCGGAAACGGAAACGGATACAGGTCACTTCTTTGAGTGAAGAGATGGAACTGGAAGAAGGCGCCGTGCAGCGGGAACTGCCGGCAGAAGATTTTACCCCTGAAGAGCACGTGGTACAGCAGGAGACAGTACAATATGTACAGACTATGCTGAACCGACTAAAGGATGAATATCGTGTGGTGCTGATATTGCGGGAATTAGAGGGTCGCAGCTATGAGGAAATTGCCGAGCTGCTGTCCTGTTCTTTGGGTACGGTGAAATCCCGCATTTCACGGGCAAGAAATTATTTAAAAACACAAATTTTGGCAGATAAAAAAGGAGAAGGGAGCAAGAAAGGTGTCGGACGATAAAAAGAAAAGAGAGGAAGCTGTCGGCGAGGACGCGCTGGACGTTTTGTTGGCCCGATGGGCAGAGGCAGAGATTGAACCGCCAGCGGGATTTCATGAACAAACGATGGGGCGGCTACGGGAAATCCAGCAGCAGAAAAAAGAAACTGTCCTGACACGTCTTGTAAGGAAAAAAAGATGGATGTCAGCTGCAGCGGCGGCAGTGCTGGTGTTATGCTGTATTCCTGTGGTGCAGGGACAATTTGGTCACGATATTACTGAGAATAAGATGGATATGCGTCAGGAAGAGGTCAAGCAAGAGGAACAGGCATTTGTGACACAGGATAAGAACGGGGAATCACAGGAAGCCACAGGGGATGCAGCGCAGAAAAGCGATACTCAGCGCACGCAAAAAGATGAGCAGCCGAAAGTAAGCGGTGAAGAAAAAACTTTTCAGGACGCAGTGAAGCAGGAAGTAACAGCACCGGTTCCTGCTCAGACAAAGGACAGTGCTGTTGACGCAGCAGCCAGTGAGGCATCTTTCATAGGGGATGAGAACGATAACCAGGGAATCGCGGCGTATAGTCTGGATGTACCAGAGGGCGAGAGTGAGTTGGATACCTTGCTGAAGAAAGGCCGCAGTGTTTCAGAGAAATTGGATGAAGCGCTTGTGAATGCGCAGTCCTATCAGGATGCGCTGGAAGATTTGACTAGCCAGTTGGAGGATGCACAGCAAAAGCTGCAGGAGTGCGATGAGAAATTACAACATGAGCCGGAGAATTCTCAACTGCAGGAGCAGATAGACGACTTAAAGGCAAATATAGAGACATTGAAAAAGGAAATCGAGCAGATGAAGGAATTACTTGCAGAGGCAAAGGCTACGGCAGAGGAATAACTTTGGCAAATTGCTTCTGTTCGGTGATGGAGAAATTGCTGTTTATTGGCTTCTTGGCGATAAGGGGTCGATAAACAGCTTTTTTGCGGAATGCGAAGTGTAGTTTGAAAATGCAGTTATTTTTTCTGCATGTCTTTTCCGACAAAAGGCAACAAATTAAGCTTGTTTACATATATGGGAATTTATGTTATATTAGAAACAATAAAGGACGAATTCCAATATAGAAGGACAGGAGATCGGATTATGAATGAACAAACTATGCTTTGGTTTTTACAAAAATCAACCCATCATGAGTTGAGCTGTCAGGCTGCGGTTTTATGGATGGACTGCTATACTTATCTGCAAAATCAAAGTCGTGCCTGCACACCTCAGATTTCTTTCGCAGCGCTGCGCGAGCTGTGTGATTTGGATGAAGAAAAGTTACGGGACGCTTGTGGAGAATTGGTGCAGGCCGGGATGCTGCAGCCGGTATTACAGCAAAGACAGCTTTTTGTGCGGTTGGTATCAGAGCCACTGTACTGTATACCTACTCGCGATGCAGGATGAGGGGAAGGACACTTCTGTGTCCGAATTACACCATGTATTTGCGGGCGCAATATTTCATAAAATGTAAAACAGTTAGAAAAATGAGCAGATAGGAATTTTCCACTGAAGCGATATGCTTCCTTTTGGGTAGATAAGAGAAAGAAGAAAAACTCGTTACCAAGAAGGGGACACACTAAAATCCTTATCTGCTCATTTTGGGTAAAAACAATTTGGTACTGGAACATTGGTTTCCTGCTAGGTATCGCTATAAGATTTGAGGTGTTTCTGCGCAAAAGGAATAAACAAAATATTACGAAAATAATTGCTGTGAGATTGGAGGAATGATTGCGATGATGGTTGCTTGTATTATACCAGAAAATTGAGTATAAGCTTGTAACAAGAAAAGCTCAGCTTTCTGTGCAAATAGTAAAGAGGATATGATAATTTTTTTACTGAAAGGAGCAACGCATTTGAGTGAGCAGTCAATTGCCCCTATTCTCTAACAGCCAGATAACTCCGCGAATCGCGGAGTTATCTGGCTTTATGTTTTCGGACAGAAAAACATTTCCTTTCCAGAAAACATAGAACGACAATATATAAGAATCCTTATCGCGCTGTCAGATATCATACCGGTTGGCAATGGCTTTACATTGGAGCACAATCTGTTCCATCGTTTCTGTGGTAAAGACCAGACAGTTTTTCTGTCCTGTCATTTTGCCTGCCTGTAGCAGTTTGCCTTCTTTTATGCGGCTTTCCATCCATTGGGATACCAGATCCGGTACATAACCGTTAGTGGAAAATTCACCATCCTCGGCCAGAATTAGCGGATAATCATGGAGGTAATGCGTTATGGATGCCTTGGGAAAAGCAAAGGTATAAAGCATATACTGCAGGTCATACATCAGCCAGCTAAGGGGATCATCGTATAGAGCAAACTGGGATTTTTCCTCTACAATCTGTCTGGCTACAGCGCGCACCCATTGCTCTCCTTGGGGGATGCCGCAGTTTCGGCAGATTTTGACCAGCAGTGGAGAGAATTCTCCTTCCTCTGTGATTTTGATTTGATGAAGCTGGTCATTTTCTGGCGTGACCAGTTCGCTTTCCTCTACCAGAGATTGCAGGAAGGTGGCGAAGTCAGGGGCCAACGGGATTACGCGGTTGTTGTTCATATCAACGTAGGCCACTGACGGCTGCCCATCGGGGCCGTATTGGCGATAGTCCAGCAGGATGAGCTCAAAGCCGGCAGAGGGGCAATCGCAGATATATACGCCATAGTCGGGATAGTGCCAGGCCTCTTTGAAAAGCTGATTGCCGGAGGTGCCGCACAGGGCGTTGGCTTTTTTGCGTCCGATGCTGAAAAATCCGGCAATTTCTATATATTCCGGTTCTCCTTCTGCTTCTGCGGGCAAGGGACAGTAGGTCGCATAGGGTATGCCGCCGTTGTGCTGCTTCATCAGGGCGATATAATCGTCGGGCAGCTTGTAGCCTAAGTCCCGTTCCACTGAAGCGATGAGAAGGTCATTGGGGCTCTCGTCGATATATTCTTTTGCAGCGGAATTGGTATCATCCCAAAATAGCTCCAAATCCAGTTGGGGGAATGTCTTGTTTTCCATAAAATAGCGTCCTTTCGTGTGATGATGCGTGGTAATTTATTTATATCATATCATATTTTGAGTTGGTTGAAAAGCTAGGCCTGAAAAGTGCGGTCAAATCGCTGGCTCAAGGGCTCGCCGGTGAAAAAGCTGCTGTAGTATTGAATCATGACGGTGGGCGCTTCTGTTAAAGAATATTGATAGAGCTCGGTCAGACGCTGATTGCTTTCCCGACAAAGAGGATTGGGAACGGGGTTGACAATCATACCGCCTAAAAGCTGCTCTGTGTGGGTGAGTTGCAGCAGGCGGCGCAGCGCATAGCGCTTGGAAGGGGTGGGGCTTACTAAAAGTTTGTGAAAAAATTTCATGGAGCGCAGGCCGTGATAGATTTGCTCAGGTGTTAGCGGTACGAAAATTTCAGCAATGAGTTGACATAGCTCTTTATTCACCGGCAAATGGTCGGTGGCATTGGTGTTCAGCGGGTCGATTTTTTGCTGCACCATCAGCATGCGGTCGAATTCCGTTTCCATCTCTACATGGGAAACCTTGCCGGATTTTATTTGCTGATAGATATAACCGTGACAATTGCTGTCCAGAATGAAATGACAGAGAAATCCCAAAGTATATGCCAAAAGGCGAGAATCCTGCTGGCTGAGGCTAATGGTGTCGCGGGCCTGTTCAAAAAAATAACGGGCAGGGTATTTGTGCATTTGAAATCCAATCCGGGAAACCGAATGGGGTAAAAAAGGGCGATAGTAAAAAATAATATCCGGTCCGTGCTGCCCGATTTGGTATAATTGGATATTGGGTCGGATGATTTCCTGTAAGTAGTTGGGCAACTGGGGCAGCAGCTGTTGACCGAAGAGATAATGGGCAAAATTAGATGGCATGGCCATTCCTCCAATCCATCAAAAATACGATGATTATTTTGTAATTATAGTATGCAGTTTATGTAAGACTTAGAAAAAATATTTTCAGCAATGAGGATATGAATAAGAATAAAAGCTGAAAGAAAAGGTAGTTATGGAAAAAGTTTATTTTGCGCTCGATGTTTTACAGGAAAGTGGCGTGTGAAAATAGAAAAAAATTAAAACTGTTTATGATACGACGATGGAGGAAAGAGCAAAAATGAATGAGGCGGAGATTAAAAAGATTCTGGATGAGCAAAGACAGTTTTTCGCCAGCGGCCGAACGCTGGACGTGAACTATCGCATAGAGGCACTGAATCGGCTGCAAAAGACGATAAAGCGTCATGAGCGGGAGATAGAACATGCCTTAAAGCAGGATTTGGGAAAAAGCAGATTTGAAAGCTATATGTGTGAGTTAGGATTGACACACAGCGAACTTTCCTATATGAAGAAGCATGTAAAAGGGTTTGCAAGAGAGCGGAGTGTGCGCACGCCTTTAGTGCAGTTTGCAGCCAAAAGCTATACCAAACCGGTTCCCTACGGGACGGTATTGATTATGAGTCCATGGAATTATCCTTTCATGCTCACCATAGAGCCACTGGTGGATGCTTTGGCGGCGGGTAACACCGCTGTGCTAAAGCCCAGCGCCTATTCTCCCCATACCAGTGCGGTGCTGCAAAAGCTGATAGCAGAATGTTTTGACCCCGCTTATGTGGCGGTGGTGACCGGCGGACGGGAGGAAAACAGCTGCCTGCTGCAGCAGCCCTTTGATTATATCTTTTTTACCGGCAGTCAGGCGGTGGGTAAGGAAGTGATGCGGCAAGCCGCTCAGCATTTGACGCCGGTGACGCTGGAGCTGGGTGGGAAGAGTCCCTGCATTGTGGACCGCTCCGCCAAAATCGAGTTGGCGGCAAAACGCATCGTGTTCGGCAAATTTTTGAACTGCGGGCAGACCTGTGTAGCGCCCGACTATATTTATTGTGAGACTAGTGTGCATGATCAACTGGTAAAGGCCATCATAAAGGAAATCAGAGAGCAGTTTGGGGAACAGCCGTTGAAAAATGACCACTATGGGAGAATTATCAACGAAAAACATTTTCTGCGCCTGTGCGGACTGCTGATGCCGGAAAAAATCATTTGCGGTGGCGAAAGGCAAGCGCAGGAATGCTGCATTGCACCTACTGTGCTGGATCATGTGACATGGGATGATGAGATCATGCAGGAGGAAATATTTGGCCCGTTGCTGCCTATTTTGACTTATGACAGCATAGCGGATGTGGTGCAGACCATAAACAATCGTCCCCATCCCTTAGCGTTATATTTATTTACCGAGGAGCAAAATACTGTGCAGTATGTGATGGCACGTTGCCAGTTCGGTGGCTGCTGTGTCAACGATACTATGATTCATCTGGCTACCAGTCAAATGGGCTTTGGCGGTGTAGGTGCCAGCGGGATGGGTGCTTACCATGGAAAAGCGGGGTTTGAAACCTTTTCCCACCGCAAGAGCATTGTGGACAAAAAGACCTGGATGGATTTGCCCATGCGGTATCAACCCTATAAAAGACGATATGAAAGATTGCTGCATATTTTTTTGCGGTAGAGAAGTATAGGCAACTCTAAAATGATACAAAGGAGAAATTATAATGCTTAGAAAAATATTTTCAATAAGAGAGTGCCATTTTTCCCATTACAATTCTGGCAAAACGAAAGCAGCTATGCTATAATAAGATGAATATTTCATGAGATAAATGAAAAGAATGCGATGCGTATGAGGTTGCATCGCAATAGGAGGCTGCAAGTATGCTAAATATTGGACCAACTGAGTTGATATTGATCCTGGGCGTGGCGCTGGTGATTTTTGGTCCGGGCAAGCTACCCGAATTAGGTCAGACTTTAGGTAAGACCATTCGTGAGTTCAAGAGCGCTGTGAACAACATCGATGAGGACATCAAAAAAGATTTAGTGGATTTGAAAAATGAAGTGCAGGATGTCAAGGAAACCGTTGATATGCGCGGGACCATTGAAGAACTCCAAAAGGATATCAAGGACGCCGTAAAGATTGATTTGGATACAGAAGCTGTGAAGACAGCGGAACCCCATGAAGAAGAGAAATAAAAGAATTCCCGCTGGCTGAGAAAAGTTTTGTAAGTTTAGTTACAAAGTGATTTATGGGGCAGCCAAAGGCAGGGTTTGGGACAGAAGTTGGTGAAATTATTCATGAGTGAAGAAAATGAAACAATGGCGCCTGTCATGGAGCATTTGGATGAGTTACGCACCAGATTGATTCGCTGTGTACTGGCATTGCTGGCAGGTATGGTGATTTGTTTTGCCCTGTTTCAACAGGAACTGACCGACATTATTATGGGGCCGTTTATGAAGCTGGAGCAGAGTATGATTTATACAGCCTTTGCAGAGGGTTTTCTATTTCAGTTGAAGATTGCTTTGCTGGGCGGCTGTGTGCTGGCTAGTCCGGTGATTATCTGGCAGATTATGCGGTTTGTGTTGCCGGCGCTTTATAAAAATGAGAAACGAATTTTTTTCATTATGACCTTTTTCGGGATTGTGCTCTTTGTGGGCGGTGTGTGTTTCGGTTACTTTTTAGTGCTGCGGCCGGTGATGGAAACCTTAATCCGTTTGGCAGGCACGGAGCTGACGCCGATGATCACAGCAAGCTCCTATTTGTCTTTTGTGCTGGGCTTTTTGATTCCCTTCGGCTTGGTGTTTGAGATTCCCATGGTAGTGTATTTTCTTACCATTGTAGGAATTATCACGCCTCAGCTGCTCACGAAAAACCGCAAGTATGTACTATTGGTCGTGTTGGTCTTGGCGGCGATGTTTACCCCGCCGGATATTGTCAGTCAGCTTTGTCTGGCCGCGCCGATGATGCTCTTGTACGAAATAGGGATTCAAATTTCCCAGTTTGTGTATAAACGAAAATTGAAGAAAGAAGCAAAACGGGCAAGGATACAATAGAAAAAACGAATAAGAATTGAGGAGGTTTTTGACAATGGGAGTATTGATTAACATTGGCAGTATTATGGGGAAAGAAATTTTGAATTTGGCCGATGGCACAATGATTGGCAAGGTGTATGGCGTAGCATTGACTTCAGATAAGAAAGTGGCTGGTTTGAAAGTAAAAGAAAAAAAATTTATGGGCAATGTGAATATCGTGCCCTTTGAGAATGTGCGTGCTTTTGGTGCAACCATTACAGTAAATGATGTTGACGGTGCTGCCTGTGCAGAGATTCGGGATGCCTTGGGGAAAAACGTAATTACCGCCGACGGTAATCTACTGGGCCGTGTGGAAGAGCTGGCCTTTGATGAAAAAAGCGGCGAGGTGGCAGAAATCGTCATCAAGGGTGAGCTGATGGATACCATGACTGGCGGACGGGGGATTTTGCCTGGAGAAAAAATCGTCAGCTTCGGCAAGGACGTTGTGATTGCGGCGGAAAATATTACCGCGGAAGATTTTCATATTCCCGCCGAGGAGTTTTATGGCGACTGGAAGTCTGTAGATGAAATGCTGGATGAAATTGATGCTGTGGACGGTGTATCCTTTGATGAAGACGGATTTGAAGAAAAAGTCGAAGAACCATTGGAAAAGACCATTGATGGCTTTACAAAAGCAATGGAAGACGCAGTAGGCAAGCTGAAGGATGAAGTGACCAGCGATAAATTTAAAGAACAGACAGAACGATTCATTGACCGCTTCGGTGAAGAAGCCAAGGGTTTGTTTAATGAGATGCGGGAATGGGTAAAAAATATTGATACAGATGGTTTGAAAGAAGATATCAAAAATAAGATGAATCGCCGGGAAGAGCCGGAAGATGTATTGGCGGCGGACTTGGTACAGCAACTGGAGGATTTGACCGTTGAAAAGCCTTTGTTGGATGAAGAAGGCAATGTCATTGTTTGGCCAGGACAGATTATCGGCAAGGAAGAAATAAAAACCGCATTGCGCAGTGGCAAATTACAGGATCTACTGGACCTGGCTACAGTATCCCTATTAGAGGACGCAGAACCGGCAGCAGAAGAATGTGAAGAAGATACAGCACCAGCGGAGGCCGGAGCAGAAGAAGACGCTGTCTGTGAAGAAAAAGCGTTGCTGTCAGAAGAAGATGCTGCTTTTATTGCGGGGGAAGCTGCCAAAATAGAAGAAGCAGAAGAACAAAAACCGGAAGTATAGAAAATTTTTTAATAATGGTTGATTGGGTGGACTGCAGATGCATTTGTCTGTCCAATCAGCCAAAAATAAGTATAAGAGGTGTAGCTTATGCAGGACATATTAGCATTAAATGAGTTGCCTATGGGGCAGATGGGAGAAGTTGTTTCTCTGACTGAAGAACATAAAAATGCTCTTTATCAGGAATATGGAGTAGGTGTAGGTATGACTGTTATGATTCTGCATAAAGCGGTGGACTGGCTAGTGCAAATCGGCTACAGCCAGGTTGACATTGGCAGTAAATATTTACAGCATATTAAAGTGAAGCCTGTTGCACTGTAAATTGTCAGAAAAGACAGAATAGAATGAAGGAAAACACGATCGGGCGAACATGTCGGTCGTGTTTTTTATACTTCTCAAAATTTTTAGCAAACAATACAGAATTTTTACGAAATCGCTTCGGGAGTTTCTGATATCATTACATGTTGGGTAGATGGGTTTCTATTTCTGCATTTCTTATTTTTGCAGGAAAAATGAAAAAGTGAATTGGAGATTGAGAGCAAGATTTTTGCAAAAATGAGGCGAGATCATTTTTCAAAATATAAAAATATGGTAAAATAAATGTAATATCATTTTAAAATTGAAGCGATATTTCAAGGGCATACCGTGAAAAGAGTCAAGTAACGTGAAAAGGAAAACTATGTGATGGAAGTGAGTGTAATATGGCTGGATGGGATTTGAAAAAGGGTGAGCTGCAATTAGTACCGATTCGTGATGATCAATTGTGGGCACGGTTTAATTTTGTGTTTTCTGACGCCAGTGCTAAACGGAACAGCTACAAATTTGGATTGATTAAATCAATACTGGATAATTTATTGAACTGTACGATTGAGGATGACAAATTTGTGTTGTTTTATCATGATATTTTTGCAAAGTTTACTGAATGTTATTGGAATTTAGTGCTGAAATATCATTTGCGGCAGATGCGTCCAGATGGAAAATCTCAATATTCCAAAATAGAACAGATTTTATGGCAGGCGCAGATTGATTTTCAGATTCCAGAACAGATTCCTTTTAATTCTCTGAATGCTATATTGCAAGAAACAATTATAGCACAAGTGCAAAGGGAATGTAGAAAGTATGTGATAGGCGCTTTGTACAGTGACTTAGAAGGGATTGTGTACGGCTTTGATAAAAAGGAAAAATATCTTGTACTGCATCCCACAGCATATCAATTTTTGATGAAATATAAAATGGAGTTGGAACGGTTAAATTATTACGCTTGGGCCAAATTTTTAGAAACTGTAAATGATGATTCTTTGCTGGTTCGTCTGTTGAATAAACTGGAGCTCGCCTCGCCGCAGCGCAAAAACCTAGACATTTATCGTCAGGTACTTTATCAGGAATTTGAGGCGCACTACTGCTTCTATTGCGGAAAGAAACTTACTGGGACTTCCCATGTAGATCATTTTATTCCATGGTCCTTTGTAAAAGAAGACAAGCTCTGGAATTTTGTGCTGAGCTGTCCTTCCTGCAATAATGGAAAAAGTAACAAACTTCCCGCACGGATGTTTGTAGAGGTGATGGAAGAACGTAACAGTCATGTTGTTTTACGCAGTGATTTCTCACGAAACCAGTTTGCAAGCTATCGACAAGGGTTAATCTCTCATTTATGGCAATATGCCCGCAATGCAGGATTTCAGGTATATAAAACAGATTTGGACTAAAGAGCATAATCGCAGATATTTCAAATAGTGGTTCTAGAATAAAAAAGCAGGAATGAGGTTGCTTCTACATCCTCATTCCTGCTTTTTGTTTTTTGCAGAATCAGGTATTCCTGTATACCGAAGACAGTGTAAAAAATACCATCAGCATGCGAAAATGATGTGGTTACCAGGTGCGAGAGTTCATCTGTTTAAATTGAGCCACAGTAGGTGCATGGGAGTTCATACCACCATCTACATTGATAATCTGACCGGTGACATAAGCGCTTTCGTCAGAGCCGAAGAATACGCACATATGGCCGATATCTTCTGGACAACCGTAGCGGTTTACCATGATATTGCTCAGGAAAATGTCTTTCAGCACCTGTGGAACTTTAGCTTCGTTGTCTGGTGTTACAATCAGACCAGGACGCACACAATTGCAACGAATGTTATCTTTGCCGTACTGCAGTGCAGTGTACTGGGTCAGCATGTCCACGCCAGCCTTGGCGCAGGCATAAGCGGTAGAACCGAGATCTCCGGCGCAGGCAGCCATGGATCCAATATTGATGATGGAACCGCCGTTTTCATTTTTCTGCATATAAGGCAGTACGCATTTAATGGCATAGAAGGTACCGCGCATATCGCTCTGGAAAATGTCGTCCCACATTTCCAGGGTCAGTTCATCCACACGGCCGTCTTTTAGGGCTACATTAGCGGCATTGTTAACCAGGATATCAATTTTACCGTATTTTTCAACAGTGTCAGCAATCAGTGTTTCGATGCTGGACGGATCTGTGATGTCCATAAAATGATAGGAGGCTTCGCCACCTTCCTGGGTGATCATATCTACCACAGCCTGACCTTTTTCTTTTCTGCGGCCGCAAATAATAACTTTGGCACCTTCTGCAGCATACAGACGGGCGATTCCAATGCCAATCCCGCTGGTAGAGCCGGTAACAATGGCAACTTTGTCTTTTAATCTGTTCATAAGTAATTCCTCCTGTGCTTTGAATTTTTTTCATTAATTTAACTATATATCACACAAAAGGAGAATTCAATAGGTGATCATGATAAAATTATTAGATTACAGAATAGGGCCAGAAAAATATTTTTGGTACAATTGTGATGCACGCTGCGCATGTTGTTTTACCGGTTTTTCGATAGTTGTAGAATACTCAATAACTGAATAAAAGCAGAGATGTTTTCCTTATACATTAGGAAAATCTCCGCTTTTTTATATATTTATGCTTTCAGCGCATCAATTTCAGTCAGCCATAAGGCTGATACTGCGTCGCTGGGCATACGCCAGTCACCGCGGGGCGACAGGGCTACAGAGCCAACCTTGGGACCGTCAGGCAGGCAGGAACGTTTGAACTGCTGATTGAAGAAACGACGGAAAAAGGTACGCAGCCAATGGAGGATGGTCTCATTGTCATATTGGCCGGCAAAGGCGTGCTGTGCCAGATAGTAAATTTTTTTCGGCGAAAAAGCCCAGCGCACAGCGTAGTACAGGAAAAAGTCATGGAGCTCATAGGGTCCAACTAAGTCTTCTGTTTTCTGTGCGATTTCACCGTTTTGCGAAGGCAATAGCTCAGGGCTGACTGGCGTATCTAAAATATCCAGAAGCGTTGTCCTTAGCTCTGGTTGTTCAGTACTGTCTGCTACATAGCGCACAATATGGCGTACCAGTGTTTTGGGAATGGAGCTGTTGACGCCATACATAGACATATGATCGCCGTTGTAGGTGGCCCAGCCCAACGCCAGTTCAGACAAATCGCCGGTGCCTACTACCATACCGCCGGTCTGATTGGCAATGTCCATCAATACCTGGGTGCGTTCTCGCGCCTGTCCGTTTTCAAAGGTGACGCTGTGGTCGGAAAAATCATGTCCGATGTCGGCAAAATGGGCTTTTACCGTATTACCGATATCCACAGTGCGGAAGGTTACACCCAATTCCTGACACAGCTTTTCCGCATTGGAGCGGGTGCGATTGGTGGTGCCGAAGCAGGGCATGGTGACAGCGACAATATCTGTGCGGGGCCGTTCCAGCAAATCCATAGCGCGCACAGCGACCAGCAGTGCCAGGGTGGAGTCCAGTCCGCCGGAAATGCCAATTACCGCTGTTTTAGACCAAGAGTGCACCAGCCGTTTTTTCAATCCTTGCGCCTGAATGGAGAGAATCAATTCACAGCGTTCAGCGCGATGCGTCTGATTGTCAGGCACAAAGGGTAGTGGCGCAATGGTGCGGCTGAGAGCGCCAGCAGGCATTTTCTGAACAAAGTCAGAATGCAGATACCCTTCCTGCTGTATGGGAAAGGTGTTCAGTTTGCGCCGTTCCTGACACATTTTCTCCACATCAATTTCTGTGGTGATCAGTCCGCCGGTGAATAGCTGACTTTCTGCCAGGATAACGCCGTTTTCCGCGATGAGATTATGACCGGAGAATACTACATCCGTGGTGGATTCGCCGTAGCCAGCGTTGGCATAGAGATAGCCGCACAACAAGCGGGCCGATTGGCCGCTGACCAATTGCCGGCGATATTCGGCTTTCCCGATGACTTCATTGCTGGCTGACAGATTGACAATGATGGTAGCGCCTGCCATGGCGTGCTGCGTGGACGGCGGCAAAGGGGACCAGAGGTCCTCACAGATTTCTACAGCAAAGGTGAAGTCCTGCTGATTGAGACAGTGAAACAGCAGACGGGTGCCAAAGGGTACCGCATCTTCCAAACCAATGGCCTGGAGTGCGTCGGTATAGAGATATGTTTTATCCACGGCAGTTTGGAAGTGGCGCTGTTCATAAAATTCTCCGTAAGTGGGTAGCGACGTTTTGGGTACGATGCCCAGCACATCGCCCTGCTGGATGACAACTGCACAATTGAAGAGCTTTCCCTCATGCACCAAAGGCGCACCAATGACGGCTACCGATTGGAGCTGGCGGCTTGCCTCGATTAACGTTTTTATGCTGTGCAGACAGCCATCCAGCAGTACCGGCTGCAAAAATAAATCACCACAGGTGTATCCGGTGAGTACCAGCTCGGGGAATGCCACCAGCTGGCAGTTCTGTGCTTCCGCCTCCTGCCAGAGCCGCAGCACAGCTTCTGTATTGTATGCGCAATCTGCCACTTTAATTTCCGGTGTGGCCGCTGCAACCTTTACAAAACCGTAATCCATATAAAATCCTCCTGAAAAACATAAATAAATTGAAAAAGAATAGGAAAAAATTCTATTTTTATTGTACCGAAAATACCAACAAGAAACAAGAAGGGCAGGGAAAAAATATAATATTTTCTTGCAGAGCAGGGAGAAGTCTGTATAATAAAACTATATGAAAATAAATAAACGGGAGGAATGAGGAAAATGCTCTATGATATCACATTTGCAACACCGTTGGGACCTCTTCGCGTGGCAGAGTGCCAGGGCGCCATTGTGCAGATTCAGTTTGTCCAGGAGAATGCAGAAGTCCTTGCAGATGCGCTTCATCAGGAAACACCATTGCTACTGGAGGCGAAAAGACAGCTGACAGAATATTTTGCAGGAGAAAGAAAAGCGTTCTCCCTGCCGTTAAAGGCAGAGGGAACAGCATTTCAGAAACAGGTATGGCAACAACTGGAGCAGATTCCCTATGGGGAAACGCGCAGCTACGGAGAGATTGCCAGAGAAATAGGCAATTCCAAAGCAGCGCGGGCAGTGGGTAGCGCCAATCATTGCAATCCCATTGCCATTGTGGTTCCCTGTCATCGCGTCATCGGCGCGACAGGCAAGCTGGTGGGCTACGCAGGCGGATTGGAGATTAAGCGGAGTCTGTTGGAGTTGGAACAGCATGGACGCGCAGTTGCCAGTACGGATAATTTGGCTTAACCAAAGGGACACCTTACGATGCTTGCTTCTCGTAATGATGCATTACAATCTTGTAGGCGGTCCAGCCGCTGGCAATCCCCAGGATACAGCCGGCCAATACATCGCTGGGAAAGTGCATATAGAAATAGAGCCGCGAGAAGGCGATAGATACTGCCAAGATGAGCGCTGCGGTACCAGCGCGGCGATGACAAAGCCACAGTGCAGTGGCGGCGGAAAAGGAGGCATAGGTGTGCCCCGATGGGAAAGAGAAATCCTTTTCCGGCGGAATAAGCAGCGTCATGTCGGGAAAATAGCTATAAGGCCGCATGCGGGCGACAAGAGGCTTCAGTGTGACGTTGCCGATAAGCAGGCAGAAAATAAGCGCCAGCGCCATGACAATCCCGGCCTTGCGGTATTTGGGCAGGCATAGCAAGATGGCGGTGAGTATAATCCAGCCTATGCCGCCGTTGCCGAAAGTGGTGATGGCCGCCAGTATGGTATCGCCCAATCCAGTGTGGAGTGTGGTGATAAAGTCTAATATTGCAAATTCAAAATCCAGCATAGGAACCCTTCCTTTGAGAAAAAATTTGTTATAGGCTGTTTTCCTAAATGATAGCAAAATGAAAAGGAAAACAAACAAAAACTTTACCGTAAGCGTTTCTTTAGGGCAGATCGTCCAGGGTTTGGTTCCAAAGACGATAATAGATGCCCTTCTGTCGCAGTAGTTCTTCATGGCTTCCTGATTCGGCGATGCCGGTATCATCCAACACGAGAATGCGGTCATAGTTTTTGATGGTGGTCAAGCGATGGGCAATGGTCAGTGTGGTACGGCCGTGCGCCAGCTGTTCCAGACTTTGTCCTACGATGATTTCATTTTCATTGTCCAGAGCGCTGGTGGCTTCGTCCAAAATGAGAATGGGAGGGTTTTTCAGAAAGATGCGGGCAATGGAAATGCGCTGCTTCTGTCCGCCTGAGAGTTTTACGCCTCGTTCTCCCACATAGGTATCATATCCGTCCTTTAAGGCGGTGATAAAGCCATGGGCGCCGGCCTGCTTGGCGGCCGCTTCAATTTCCGCCCGGGTGGCGTGGGGCTTCCCATAAGCGATATTCTCCGCTACGGTACCGCTAAAGAGATAGACGTCCTGCTGTACGATGCCGATGGCGCTGCGCAGGCTGGACAGGGTGACGGCGCGGATATTTTGCCCGTCGATGAGAATCTTCCCGCCGGTCACATCATAGAAACGGGGGATAAGATTGCACAGCGTGGTCTTTCCGCCGCCGGAAGGGCCCACCAGAGCTAAACGTTCACCGGGATGGATGGTGAGAGACAGATGGCGCAATACGCTGTTGTGGTCGTCGGGATATTCGAAGGATACATCCTGAAAGATGATCTGCCCTTGGGTGACTTGTAATGGCAGCGCATTAGGTGTATCGGTGATTTCCACTGGTGTGTCCATGATTTCAAAGAACCGCTCGATGCCGGTGATGCCCCGCTGAAATTGTTCGGCAAATTCTACAATGCGGCGGATAGTGGCGATGAGGGTGGAAACGTAGAGCACGTAGGCTACCAAGTCGCCCGGCGTAATGGCGCCGTAGACTACAAAGAGACCGCCGCCCAGGATAACCACCATGTACATCAGGCCGTCAAAGAGGCGGGTGGAGGCTTGGAATAGGGCCATAAAATGATAAGTCTTTGTCTTGATGTCTTTGAATTGCTGATTGCCCCGGGCAAATTTTTCACATTCCTGGGTTTCTGCGCAAAAAGCCTTGATGACCTGTTCTCCCAAAAGGCTGTCTTCAATTTGGGCATTCAATTCGCCGATTTGTATGCGCTGCTGTCGAAAGACGGTGCGCAGTTTCAGGTTGAGCACCGTAGAGACGACCATCATCAGCGGCACGCAGAGGAACAGGAGGATGGTCAGCGGCACACTGCAGGTGCAGAGAATGGCGAAACTGATAACGATTTTCAGCGCAGCGATGAAAAATTCTTCGGGACAGTGATGGGAAAATTCGGTGACTTCAAAGAGGTCGTTGGTGATGCGTCCCATAATCTGCCCGATTTTTGTATTGGAATAGTAGGTGTGGCTCAGGCGCTGCAAATGGGTAAAAGCATCGCGACGCATGTCGGTTTCAATGTAAACGCCCATGATATGGCCCATATTGGCCATGTAGTATTGAGCTGCCGCGTCAATGAGCCGCAGGATGAGATACAGCAGTGCCAGCTTCATGATGAGGGCGACTGTCAGAGCGGCAGCGTCTTGGATGGCTGTGTTGGTGATAGTGCGCAAAATTAAGGGCAATACCAAATCGCACAGGCAGGTGAGGGCGGCACAAAAGAGATCTAGCGCAATAGTTTTGCGGCGCTTTTTGAGATATGGCCAAAACCGCAGCAGCAGTTGCCTGGTGGTTTGGCTGCTTTGTGTAGTTGTCTGTGTCATAAAAAGGCTCCTTTCTCCGTGTAGTTAAGAGTTTGTGGAAGAAAATACAAAAAGAGTAGAAACAAGCCCTCCCGATAGAAATCAGAAGGACTTGTTTGTAATTTCTGTGAAAAATGCTACCGTTCGGTTACATTTATATTGTTGTTTTTCACGACAACGTCATGGGAACCGCCTTCTACGATGCTGGTGGCGGAAACTAACGTCAGACGTGCTTTTTCCTGCAATTCAGGGATGGTCAGCGCGCCGCAATTGCACATGGTGGAGCGCACCTTAGCTAAGGTAACGCCTACATTGTCTTTTAGGCTGCCAGCATAGGGCACATAGGAGTCCACGCCTTCTTCGAAGGAAAGTTTTCCGGCACCGCCCAAATCATAACGTTGCCAATTGCGCGCACGATTGGAGCCTTCGCCCCAGTATTCTTTCATGTAGTTGCCGTTGATGATGACTTTGTTGGTAGGACTTTCTTCAAAACGGGAGAAATACCGTCCCAACATGACAAAATCTGCGCCCATGGCTAATGCTAAGGTGATGTGGTAGTCATGTACAATCCCGCCATCAGAGCAAATGGGAATATAAACGCCGGTACGTGCAAAGTATTCGTCGCGGGCTTTGGCCACTTCGATGACGGCTGTAGCCTGTCCACGACCGATACCTTTTGTTTCTCTGGTGATACAGATGGAACCGCCGCCGATGCCTACCTTGATGAAATCTGCGCCTGCTTCGGCTAAGAACAGGAAGCCTTCCCGGTCAACAACATTGCCTGCGCCGATTTTTACAGTATCTCCGTATTTTTCCCGCACCCACTGAATGGTCCGGCTCTGCCATTCGGAGAAGCCTTCGGAGGAGTCGATGCACAGGACGTCTGCGCCGGCTTCCACCAGAGCAGGAATGCGTTCAGCGTAATCGCGGGTGTTTACCCCAGCGCCTACGATATAGCTCTTGTTGTCATCCAGTAATTCCAATGGGTTTTCTTTGCGGGAATCATAGTCTTTGCGGAATACGATGTAGAGCAGCCGCTGATTGGTATCGACTAAAGGCAGCGCATTGAGCTTGTTTTCCCAGATGATATCGTTCGCTTCTTTCAGGGAAGTGTTTTCATTGCCGCAAATGAGGCGGTCAAAGGGCGTCATAAAGTCGGATACTTTAGTATCCAGAGACATACGGCTCACCCGATAATCACGGCTGGTCACGATACCCAATAATTTTCCGTTGCAGGTACCGTCTTCTGTCACAGCCATGGTAGAATGTCCATTTTTTTCTTTTAAAGCCAAAACATCGGCTAAGGTATCGTCAGGCTTGATGTTGGAGTCGCTGATGACAAAGCCCGCTTTGTAGTTTTTTACTCTGCTGACCATAGCAGCTTCGCTTTCGATGGACTGAGAGCCATAAATGAAGGATACGCCGCCTTCCTTGGCCAGCGCGATGGCCATGCGGTCGTCGGATACAGACTGCATGATTGCCGATACCATAGGGATATTCATGGAGATGGCAGGTTCCTCTCCTTTTTTGAATTTTACCAGAGGCGTTTTCAAAGAAACCCGAGATGGAATGCATTCAGAGGAAGAATAGCCGGGTACCAAAAGGTATTCTCCAAAAGTATGGGATGGTTCGTCAAAATAGTAAGCCACGTTGAAATCTCCTTTTCTGTTTATTTTTCGATTTGTAATTAGTATATTATATCGCTAAATATTTTACTATGCAATGCAAAAATCCAATATTTTTGCCGAATTCGCTAAAAATATTCACAAAAAAGCGGGCGCGAGTTTGGCTGAATGTTTTATGGAAGACGAATAAAAACCCTGGTGCAAGGTATTTGCACCAGGGTAGTTGTTTATCTATGCATTCATTTATAGGTGTTTTCTGCTGGAGAGCTTTTGGAAAACGAAAGCAATGGACAGCAGTGCTAGACCACCCAGGTCGGTGTAGATGCCGGGAATGATCAGCATGAGCCCGCCTATCAGCGAGACGATACGAATCAAAGGATTCATTTTGGCGAAAATGTATCCTTCTGTTGCAGCAGCCACACCGGTCATGCCTGCCAGCGCAGTGAGTGTGACTAGTATGATATCCAACGGCTCAGAGCCAATCAGCAGAAGCGATGGATTCAAGGCAAAAATGTAGGGAATGATGAATGCCGCAATGGCCAGCTTGGTGGCCTGCACGCCAGTCTTGAGCGGGTTGCTGCGCGCAATGGCAGAACCGGCATAGGCGGCCAGAGCTACCGGCGGCGTAATGTCCGCTACAATGCCAAAATAGAATACAAACATATGGGCAGGCAATAAATCTACGCCCAACTGCAATACGATAGGCGCTGTAATGGTTGCCATGATGACATAGTTGGCGGTAGTGGGAACGCCCATACCTAACACAATGGAAGCTATCATGGTGAAGAACAATGCCAGCAGGATATTGCCTCCTGAGAGGGCCAGCAATCCGTTAGCCAGCTTCAGACCGATACCGGTCAGGGTAACTGTGCCGACAATCATACCGGCTACAGCGCAGGCAACGCCCACACCGATGATATTACGGGCACCGGCTTCCAATGCACCCAAGAATGTTGAGAAATCCATGCGGGTTTCCTTGCGGAACATGCTGACCACGATAGAGAGCACGATGGCAATCAAAGCAGCACGGGCAGGGGTATAGCCGGTCATCATCATCGTTACCAGCACAACCAGCGGAATCAGTAAATACCAGTAGCTCAGCATCAGTCGGAAAAAGTTAGGAATTTCTTCCGGCGGTAAACCTTTCAGGCCATAGCGTTTGGCTTCCAGATGCACCATGATCATGATACCTGTAAAATAGAGAAAGGCCGGGATGATGGCGGCAATGATGATATTAGAGTAAGGAATCCCGGTCATTTCTGACATTAAGAAGGCTGCAGCGCCCATGATGGGAGGCATGATTTGTCCACCAGTAGAGGCGGCAGCTTCCACTGCTGCAGCGAATTCGGGACGATAACCCATTTTTTTCATCATGGGAATGGTAAAGCTGCCGGAGCTTACAGTATTGGCTACGGAGCTACCTGTGATGGTCCCCTGCAGGGCACTGGCGATGACGGCTACTTTAGCCGGTCCTCCGGTGGCTTTCCCTGCCAGACTGTTGGCAATGTCGATAAAAAACTGACCGATACCGGTGCGCTCCAGGAACGCGCCGAAGAGAATAAACAAAAAGATAAAGGTGGAGCAGACAGCCAATGGCGTGCCGATAACACCTTCTGTTGTGAAGTACAGGTGGGTGGCGATGCGCTGCAGGCTGAAGCCACGATGGCTAAAATAGCCGGGTACATAATTGCCAAAATAGGCATAAGCGATAAAACAGCTCACCACAATCAAAATTGGTAAGCCTACCACACGGCGACATGCTTCCAACAATAAAATAATTGCGATGATGGCAATGGTCATGTCAAATTGGGTATAGGAACCAGCCTGACTGATCAATTGTTTGTAGTTAAAAGACATGTACAGGAATGAGCCGGAGCTGGCCATTGCCAATAAAATATCATACCAGGGCACTTTATTGGTGTTTTTCGGTGCATTTTTTCTGGCAGGATAGAGCAGGTACGCCAGAAACAAAATGAAGGCGATAAACATAGAGCGGTGCACTTGGGCATTTAAGCGAATAAATGTGTTAATGGATATAGCAAACAAGGTAAATGCGATCAGTAAACCTTTTATCAGCAATGCCTTTTTGCCGGAAAAAATGCGGGTAGCCGATTCACGGTCATATTTGGCCATGATTTCGTTTACTTCCGCTGCGGAGATATGTTCTAAATCGTCTTCAACAGCAGCAGCCTGTATATCTAACTGGCTGGGATCGCTGGTGAGACCTTTTTCTTTTGGTTCCTCCATAAGAAGACCCCTTTCTGTAAAATTAAAAATATCTATTGTTGTACAGTGAATCTGACACTGGTTAATGAGGGCGCAAGCTCTTTCATATGCCAGGTCTGCTGTCCAATATGTATGAGTGGATCGCTGACGGTGCCTACTTTATAGATGAGATCGGGCAGCTGATAGTGAATATTTTCTATGATCATATAACCGTCTTCGTAGCGTAATGTTTGTCCTGGTGCCAGTTCTGTAGCCACTCCGGCGCCAAAGGAACGATAGCGGGCTTTAAAAAGATAAAGGCTGCCCTTTTCCAGGCGATAATATTCTTCTACGTTTGTTTTATTGACGGAGTGCGTATAGGATACAGAGAAAACACCGTCTGCCTCCAATGGTTCTTTAAAATAAATTTGTCCAGTATCAGCGTGAGCCATTACCAAATATTGTACCGTATCTGTAGACATTTGTCCATAAGAGAAAATGGTCATCGCTAAAATAACCGCAACCACAAGAAGTGTGGCTGCGGCATCTCTTTTACGAATCTTAATATTCATAAAGGTAAGCATTGTTCCTGATTACTCAGCGGATAAGCCTTGCTCTTCAAAATATTTTGCAGCACCTGGATGTAACGGTACAGATACACCCTGTACTGCGCCTTCGAGACTCATTTCATTCCCTTTGGCATGAGCGGCAGCTACAGCGTCTAAGTTTTCGAAGAGTCCTTTGGTCAGGTTATATACCAATTCTTCGTCCAAATCAGCTTTGACAACGATGGTTGCTTTTACAGCGACAGTCTGTGTATCTTCAGCTGCACCATACACATCAGCGGTGATGGTATATGGTGTGTAATAGCTGTAATCTGCGCATAGGCTTTCAATGATAGCATAATACTTTGATATCATTGGTAGCAGCCAATTCGGTCACTGCGGTAGTTGGAGCGCCAGCGGTGATGAAAGCGGCCACGATAGCTTTATCTTTAATTGCGTTGGCAGATTCCGCGAAGTCCAGATTCTGTACTTTGATATCTTCCATGCTTAAACCAGCGGCAGCCAGAATCTGTTTTGCATTGGATTCTACACCGCTGCCTGCAGCACCGATAGAAACAGCTTTGCCTTTCAGGTCAGCTACTGTTTCAATACCTGCGGAGGCATCTACAACCAGCTGGCAAACTTCAGGGTATACAGTTCCCAAAGTTAAAAAGCCTTCGTTTGGTTCTGCGTTTGCAAAACCTTCTGTAGCGGTGTTGGCGTAATACATTACATCGTTCTGTACGATAGCGATTTCTGCATCACCCTGGTTTAACAGATTGAGGTTTTCAGCAGATGCGCCGGTAGACTGTACGCTGACGGAAACACCTTCTACATTGTTTTCCCATACCTGTGCAATTGCGCCGGCTACTGGATAGTAGGTACCGGAAGTACCGCCGGAGGCAAAGGCCAGATTAGTGACAGCACCTTGCTGCGTGTCCTTATTGTCGGCGTCTTTGTTGTCGGCGCCGCCATTGCCGCAGCCGGTCAGGCAGAATGCCAGCAGCATCAGCACAGTGATGACCGCAACTGCCTTTTTGTGTTTTTTCATCATAAATTCATTTCCCCTTTCAATATGTTGAAATATACCTATATCATATCAAATATCCAGAATACTGTAAACAATTTATTTGCTGATATAAGACAGCTTTATAAAATAAATAGTGAAAATTCTATTCAAGGAGAAATTTTTTGAGGGCAGTTCATTGAGATGGACGATGGGACAGAAAATTTTATGGGAGTTCTTGCTTTTCCAGTATAATTGGGTTAAGATTACATCAGTAAAATTTTCATAGTTCAAATTGGAGTGATATGTGTAGTTTGTTGGGAAAACTCATATTGTCTCGAAGAGGAGTGTGTGTTGTGTCTGGAAAGTCATTTGTGAAAGGTGCTGTGGTGCTCAGTGTGGCAGGCATTTTGGCTAAATGTCTGGGTGCGCTGTACCGAATACCATTTGGGACCATTGTCAGTGAGGATTGTCTGGCATTGTATACGATGGTATATCCCATTTATAATTTGCTGTTGGCGCTGTCTACGGCGGGGATTCCGCTGGCCATTTCCAAGTTGGTGGCGGAATATGAAGAGCAGGGCCGTTCAGGGATGAGTCTGCGGGTTTTGAAGCTGTCTCTGGCGCTGTTGTCCACTGTAGGGATTTGCGTTGGTGTATTTATTTTTGTCAGCGCCGATTGGTTGGCTGCCAATGTGTTTCCCGATGAGCGGGTGGCCTGGAGTCTGAGAGCCATTGCACCGGCCATGATTTTCAGCTGCATACAGGCTGTGTTTCGCGGATATTTTCAGGGACTGCAGCAGATGGTACCCACTGCGCTGTCCCAGATTACGGAGCAGTTCGTGCGCGTGGGTGTGATTATTGCCGCAATGTTCTTATTAATGCCTTACGGGGACAGTATCATCTCAGCTGGTGCCAGTGCCGGTGCCTCGGTGGGTGGTGCTGCGGCGCTGCTCTTGATGCTGATCATTTTCTTTCGCTATGTCAAAAAAAATGGCAAGGCTCCTACTATGCTGCAGGCGGACCGGCAGGTCGGCAATGGGGAGCTGGTTGGAAAGGTGTTGGCGTTAGCCATTCCCATTTCTATCGGCAGCTTAGTGCTGCCTATCATGCAGAGTATTGATACCTTTTTGGTGGTGCCGCGGCTGGAGGCGGGTGGTATGAGTCATAGTGACGCCATGGCCTGGTTTAGCTATCTGGGCGGCTGTGTGCAACCTATTCTGAATTTGCCGCTGATGCTTACTACTGCCATTGCAGCTAGCTTGGTGCCCAATATTTCCGAGGCGCTCTCCATGGGCCAAACTGAAAAGGTGCGGGAAACCTTCGCCAATGCCATGCAGCTCTCTATTTTGCTGGTATTGCCTGCTGCAGTTGGCTTGATGACGCTGGCTTATCCCGTGATGGAGCTCTTGTATCCTACCAAGCCCAGCGCTGGGTTGCCTATGTTTTGGTCCGCTGCGGTGGTGGCCATGGTTGGTATTTATCAGATCAGCGCTGGTACGCTGCAAGGGCTGGGACGGGCCATGGTGCCTATGTATAGCCTGCTTTTGGGCAGTGCCATCAAAACGGTGTTGACGTATGTTTTGCCGGCTTTGCCAGTGATGGGCATTCGCGGAGCGGCCTTGGGCAGTGTGATTGGCTTTGCGGTGGCTGCGGCCAATAATATCTATCAGATCTCACGGGATATTGGCTGGAATTGGCTGAGTTTGAAATACCACATCATAAAACCTGTGGTCAGTGTGGTGGTGATGGCTGTGCTGGTGTTAGGCAGCTATTATGGAATTTTTGCCTGTCTGCACAGCAACGGCATTGCGACTTTGTTGGCCATTGCCATCGGCGGCACGATTTATTTTGTGACCCTTCTGGCCATTGGTGGTGTCAGTCTGGAAATTATTCGGAAAGTGCCAAAAGTGGGGAATAAATTAGCTGTATTGTTGTTAAAACTAAAATTGGTGAGGGAATAGCTATGTGTGATACAATAAAACCGCTGACAGATGTGATGGAGATGTTGTTGGGTGAAAATGGTTGCCCCTGGGATAAGGAGCAGACTCATCAGTCCCTGCGCAAGAATCTGTTGGAAGAAACCTATGAAGTGATAGAGGCCATTGACTGTGATGATATGATGCATTTGAAGGAAGAACTGGGCGATGTGCTGTTGCAGGTGGTTTTTCATGCAGCGCTGGCGGAACGGGAAGGTGCGTTCAATCTCCATGATGTGGTGGATGCCATCACAGAAAAGATGATTCGTCGTCATCCTCATATTTTTGCCGATGTGCAGGCGGAGAATGCGGAAGCAGTGTTGGCCAACTGGGAGGAAATTAAGAAAAAGGAGAAAGCGGGACAGCCTGAAGCGAAAAGTATTATGAGCCAGCTTCCGCCTGCGCTGCCGGCTTTGATGAAAGCAGAGAAAGTGCAGCAGAAAGCCCATCGGGTTGGGTTTGAGTGGGAGAATCTTACAGGGAGCAAAGAAAAAATTGCAGAGAGTTTGGCAGAATTTGCTGAAACGGGAGATATGGAACAAATTATAGGCGATCTTTTGTTTTCTGTGGTAAATTTAGCCCGTTTGACAAAGGTTGACCCGGAGCAGGCATTAAATCGTTCCGTACAACAATTTATAAAGCAATTTCAGGTCATGGAAGAAAAAATAATGCTAGACAAAAGAGACTTTGGCAAGTATACTGTAGAAGAATTGACTTTATTGTGGAATCATAGTAAAGCCGCAGCGGAAAAAAACGAATAAAAAAGTGTTTTTTCAAAAGTTTTCTACATTGGGGGCTTTTGTTTCTGCGAAAAGTATGGTAAGATGTCTTTAGCAGGTTTGCTCGCAGTGTGTAATAAAATTTTATAAAGAGTTTTAGGAGGGATTTCAGTGAATAAAACTGAATTAGTGGCTAGTGTTGCAGAAAAAGCCGGACTGACAAAAAAAGATTCTGAAAAGGCGGTAAACGCAGTGCTCGAAGCTGTAACAGAAAGTCTGCAGCAGGGTGACAAAGTACAGCTGGTTGGTTTTGGTACATTTGAAGTGAGAGAACGGAAAGCGCGTAAAGCTAAAAACCCACAGACAAAAGAAGACATTACCATTCCAGAAACCAAAGTACCTGCTTTCAAAGCAGGTAAAGGCTTAAAAGAAGTTGTAGCAAAGAAAAACTAATTGCAGCTGATGGAATGAAAGGGGCTATCGCATGAATCGAAGGAATCTGCGATAGCTTTTTTGATTGATTCTGTTTATAAAATGGCTGCGATTTCAACAGAAGGGACGTGTGTCTATGCGATTGGACAAATATTTGAAGGTATCTCGCATTATCAAGCGGCGTACTGTTGCAAAGGATGTATGTGACGGCGGCAAGGTTAAAATCAACGGCAGGGTGGCGAAAGCCGGTGCGGAGGTAAAGCCTGGCGATATTTTGGAGATTGGTTTTGGCGAGAAAAAGGTACGTGCAGAGATTGTGGATGTGCGGGATAATGTGCGGGCTGATGACGCAAAAATGTTATATAAATTATTAGAAGGTCAAGAAATTGACTAAAAGCGCCTCTTTTGTGGAATACTTTCTGCAAAGGAGGTTTTTTTATGAAGCATTTGCGATGGCTCAGATGGGGAAGCGTTTTATTTTGTCTGATTTTTTTGTTGTTTGCAGTGACAGGGTGCGGTGGGAACGACGAAAAAAATAAGAAACAGAGAGAGACGCCGCAGACCACAACGCACCAGTGGCCCGGTGATGATAGCACGATTACCTTGTATCAGCACGAAACAGGAGAAATCGTAGAATTAACGCTGCGGGAATATTTATACGGCGTCGTGGCCGGTGAAATGGATGTGAACTGGCCCGTGGAGGCTTTGGCTGCGCAGGCGATTATGGCGCGGACCTTTACGCTGGAAAAGATGGAAGACGGCGGCGTAGAAGCCAGGGGAACGGATGCTTCTACGGACATAGAAGAATTTCAGGCCTACAATGCAGAAAAAATAAATGAGAATGTAAAACAGGCAGTGGACCAGACAGAAAATCTGGTAGCGACTTATCAAGGGGAATTGATTAAGGCATGGTTCTTCGCCGACGGCGGCGGACGCACTGCTGCGTCGGCAGCGGAGGGGCTTTCCTATGACAAAGAGGAAACGCCCTATGTGCACAGCGTGGAGGATCCGGGGCTTTCTCTGCCGGATAATCCCAATGGCAGTTGGGAAACATATTTTTCTATGGCAGAAGTGTGTGATGCCATAGAAAAGGTAACAGGCACGCGCAGAGACCATTTTAGCGAGGTAACCATTGCCCAGCAAGGGGAATCAGGCAGAGTTACGCAGTATCAGTTCGATGATCTCAAGGTAGGTGCTGCGGCGCTGCGTTTGGCATTAGGCGGCGAAGTGATGAAGTCAAACTTGGTAGAATCCATCGCCATTCAGGAGGATCGGCTGATGGTAAAAGGCAAAGGTTACGGCCATGGCGTGGGTATGAGCCAGTGGGGCGCCAGAGCAATGGCTGAGAATGGAAAAACTGCGGAGGAAATCGTCACCTATTTCTTTAAAGATATTGAAATTGAAAAGGTGCAGACATGAATCAATTAGAATTAGGAGTTTATCTTTATTGCAGGATGGTAAAGCCAAAGTCGAAAAGTAGAAGGGAAACAAAAAGCCTGCCCATGTTTTGAAATGGGCAGGCTTTTGTGCTATTAAGAAAAGAATATCTAAGCTTGGTTCGGTCCATAGTAGCGGATGGTAGCAACTTTACGTTTGGTAAAAAATTCGACACAGTCGCTGATTTGCGCTTTGTACTGTCCGCCTAGAAGAGAGCCTTTGGTACCGCCAAAGGGCAGATAAGGCATGGCTGCCGGTACACCGACATTGACGCCTAACATGCCAGAATTGGTATGCCGCAGGAAGTCCTGAGCAATGATGGCGGTCTCAGTAAAGATACAGCCGCCGTTGCCATATTCGGATTGATTGATCAGGTCGATACCCTCTTTGTAAGATTGTGCCTTGATCAGTGTGACCACTGGCCCGAAGATTTCTTCCTTTGCCACACGCATATCTTTTGTAACGCCTTCCAAAATAGTGGGCGCAACAAAGAAGCCATTTTTATTTTTTTCAGGAAGCTGAGGATTACGTCCATCCAAAAGCAACGTACAGCCTTCCTCCAAACCGATATCAATGTATTTGTGAATGCGTTCCACCGACTGGCGGGAGATGACAGGACCCATATATACTGATTCATCACAGGCATCGCCTACCGCTACATGTTTGGCGACGTCAAGCATGATTTCTTTTACCTGTTCATACACTGCTTCCTCCACCAGCACATTGGCTGCAGCCATACATCTCTGACCGGCGGCACCGAAGCAGGCGTTTTTGAAGTTTTCGGCAAAGCCCTGCAGATTGGCATCTTTGGTGACAATCATGGTATTTTTGGCGCCAGCCAGAACCATAGCTTTTTTGTTGGTCTTGGCGCAACCTTCGGCTACAATCTGCCCTACCTTGGTGGAGCCCACAAAAGCCATAGCCTGAATGTCTTTGCTATTTAGCATATGCTCTACTACAGGACGGTCACCGTTGACCAGATTGAATACCCCTTTGGGCAAACCCATCTCGTCTAAAATTTCAGCGATGATTTGCATAAACATAGGGGACTGTTCGGAAGCTTTATAAACAAGCGTGTTTCCACAGCCCAAAGCAAAGGGTACGAACCAGCCAAACACCAATGACGGGAAATTAAAGGGAGAGAGCGCGCCTACCACACCGATAGGTTCCCGTACGATTTCACCATCGATATGGGCATTGACAGCAATCTTATCGCCGCGCAGCATCAAGGGCAGACCACAGGCAGTTTCCGTCAGCTGAATACCGCGGTCCACTTCGGCGCGGGCATCTGCGATATGTTTTGCCTGGTCGGTGGAGATTAACTGTGCCAGTTCTTCCCGACGGTTCAACAGCGCATCGCGCAATTTGAACAAATAACCCATCCTCTGTTGTAAAGGAATATCCTTCCAGGTTTTGAAGGCTTCTGCCGCCGCCTGAATGGCTTCTTCTACACGTTCTGTTGTGGTAACCGGTACTTTGGCGATCACTTCTCCGGTAGAAGGGTTGAACACATCAAGCAATTCTCCAGTTCCGGTGACCCACTGGCCATTAATGTAATCTTTTAAAATTTGCATAAAAATCGTCTCCTTTTAAATATTTGAAAAATATCCATGGAATGTTGGATAGGATATCCAAAGAAAAATAAAAATTTCTAATGTGATAACATTTTGATTAATTTATGAGTATATTGTAGCATGATTTGAGTAAGTCGTCAATCAATATTGGTTTACTTTTGATTAAATTTTAGATATAATGAAGGAAAATTTCACAGTAATGTTTGTTTCGAGAAAGGAGGGTGTTTATGAGAGTAAAGCGTTTGGAAGCGGTAGAAGCCTACATTCGACAGGTCGGTTCGGTTTCTATACAGCAGCTTTGTCAGGAATTTAACGTTTCCATCAATACGATTCGACGTGATATAGACGCTTTGGTACAGAAGGGACAGGTGAAAAAGGTATATGGCGGCGTTGTCGCTTTGGGCGCGACAGAAGGGGACGGTACGCCGGTCACCAGAGAATTGATGGATTTTCAGGTGCGCAATCAGGAATGTCTGGAAGCAAAAAACAGGATTGGCTGCAAAGCGGCTGAGTTTGTCAATCATGGCGATACAATCTTTCTGGATTCAGGCTCTACCACATTGCAGATGGTGCCTCATCTGGCAGAAAAGAAAAATCTGACAGTCGTAACCTATAGTCTGCCTGTATTGGCAGCATTGGCGCAATATCCGCAGATTCGCACGGTAGCGCTGCCAGGGGTAGTATTGGGGCGTACGGCGTCGGTAGTGGGCAGCAGCACCTGTCAGGCTTTGCGGCACTTTAATTGTGCGAAAGCTTTTATGGGCTGTACCGGATTATCGTTGACAAGGCAATTGACCAATGCGACTTTTGAGGAATATGAAGTGAAACAAGTGGCGTTGGCCCAAAGTAAGGTACATTATTTACTGGCAGATCATGAAAAGTTTGAATATGCGGCTTTGATGACCTATGGGCAGATTGCCGATATGGATTATTTAATTACCGACCAAGAGCTCGAAGCGGTTTATCGGGTTTATTTGCAGGAACACGATGTAACATTGGTTTTGGCGGAGTAGGGCAGTCGTTCTAGTAGTCCTATTCCATTGCTCTGCTGATATTCTCAGTGTGCGTATTCCTGTGATGGCTTTGGAAAAGGATTGCTGCAGCTTTCCGAGCGGTTTTTGTTGTAGAACTTGTAAAATCGTTTATTGGGCGTCCGATGCCAATTCATTGTCAGAGATGTAGAAAAGTAGCGAGGTAGATAACACTATCTCGCTACTTATTTTAATCATTTGTATCTTTTCTTTACCTTGAGAAAATTAATTTTTATGATTTTCCTGGTACAGTTCATGTTCTACTAGGTCAACCTCGCAGTCGATGATTGGGCTGCAGTCTTCTACTGCTTCCAATTCAGCGGCAGTCAAGTGAGATTTGTCTCCCAGGATCAGGTATCCTACCATGCCAGGAGAGGTTTCACGGAAACGTTTCATTGCAACTGCATAGAACACGATACCCATCACAATCCAAACGCCCAGCGCACCCCAACAAGGTAAGCTCAGGAAAGCAGGCATACCGGGGATTACCTGCAAAGCGATGACAACCAGTGAAACAATAGCGCCGGCAGCGGCCATAGCAGGAGAAATATCGTCATCGGATTTTGGACGCAGGCCTTTGGTCAATACCATGTAAGCGCCTGCACAGGTGAAGAAGTAACCGACACCAGTACCAACGGCAGCCATGTCAACGACCCAGTTCAGCACTTCACGGCCAAAGAATGGGGCGATGGAGCAAACACACATGACGAAAATGATACCTTTGGAAGGTGTCTTGTGTACAGGATGAATGTAAGCAAAGAATTTGGGCATCATTCTAGCACGAGCCATACCAAACAGCAGACGGCTGGAGGACATATAGAAACCATTGATACCGGTCAGCATACCAGCTAATACAGCAATCGCGACGAAGGCTAAGCCCAAACCGCCCAAAGCCTGCTTGATCATAGCACCGGTTCTCCAGGATTCAGGATTACCGTTGGCGTCAGTCAGGTTTACCATATCCAGCCAAGGAATAACAGATGCAGTTACAACAGCAATGGCAGCATAAATCAAAGCGCCTACGCCGATGGCACTGAAGATTAACATTAAAGTTTTATTGGCAGGGAAATTGAATTCTTCTGCGGCCTGTGGAATACAGTCGAAACCTACATACAGGAATGGAGCCATGGCGATGATCAGGATAATACCTTTGAGCATAGGCACGTTATTCTGGTTGGCAGCGGGCTGCAAATTAGACAGATTAAAGTTACCGGTAATTACGGTACCCAGTACAATCAACACAACAGCAGCGCACAGCAAAATGCATAAAAACAATTGCAGATTTCCGCCGGATTTTACACCGCGATAGTTTACAAAGCCCAGCACCCACAACAGCGCCAGAGATACTGCAACTTCACCGGCATATACTGGCCATCCGGCGATGGTCCATAGGTAACCGACCTTCAACAAACCTGGTGTCAGAATACTGAACAATACAGGGACAGCTGTTGCATTCAGAGCAACGATGCCAAAGTAGCCGACAGAAAGCATCCAGCCGCAGATATAAGATGCGGTGGGACCAAAACCGACATAGGCATAAGCAAATTCACCGCCGGCAACAGGGAATTTAGCAATCATATAAGCGTAGCTGAAACCTACAATCAGCATAAAGGCACCGCCCAACAAGAAACCAATTACCAACGGCAGAGGGCCGCCGGCTTTCATCATCCAGTTAGGAGACTGGATAAAAGCGCCCCACCCAATGATAGAGCCCAGGGCAACAGCCCAGATATTAGCAGGGTTCAAAGTTTTTTCAAGTTCAACACGTTCATGTTTCTCAGCCATAAAAATCGCCTCCAAATACAGAAAAATAAATTTTCAAAATAAAACTGAAAATAAATATTACAGTTTAAACAATTAAAAATAAGTATAAATAAACTATAATAAATATACAAAAATAAAAACATTTTTTATTTCATTTTACAATAGGTACATCTGAAAACCTCACTGCTCCTTCTTAGACGTAAATTGTAGCCTAAAGCAAAATATAAAAGCTTATAAAATTCCATACCCTGTTATATATATGACAGGTGTGCAAAAAAGTTGTAATTTTCATACAAAAAGATGAAGAAATATTGAGATGGCTCGTTGGAAGCAACTTTTAGATAAAACTAAACACAAAGTGCAACAAGGATATCTCATAAGGAAATACAAATAAAGAATTCTATAAAATAAAAATTATATATATGATTTACTAGCAATAGTATATCACTAGTATTATGAAAATGTAAAGAAAAAATATAAGAAAAATTAATCTTGCGGAGGCAAAATGAAGAAGTTTGTTTTAACACCTAAAGTGAGATGGGCTATAGCCTAAAAGAAATATAGATAAAAGTGAGGTGTTGCGGTTTGAAATTTTGTTAAAGAAGGATAAAGAGAAAACAAAAAGGTATCGAGAATGATGCAGACTTCCCCAAAATTGAATGTCCAATCAAAATAGGGAACGTTTTCATTGCGATACCTTTTTTTAAATCTAAAATTTATTCCTGACAGAGTACCGGGCAGATAGTTTCCTCCACGCCTTTATCGTGAAGTATCGTGTCCATATCATCTTTGTTGCCTAAATATTTGTTACGCATACAGAAGAAGAACACGATCCCCATGATGGTCCAGGCTGCCAGAGCAATGCGGGACTGGATGGACAGGAAACCGGGCATACCGGGTATCAACAGCAATGAAAGGAAGAAAAGACCGGCAACAACGCCCAGTGCGCCAACAACACTCTGAAACCGGTTGCCGTGCTGATATGCCAGCTTGGCAGCCGAGGCAGTCGTGTAGGTGAAGGCCAACGAGGCACCTACGGAGGTCATGTCCACAATCCAACCCAATACTTCACGGCCAAACCAAGGTGCAATCAGGGAAATTGCCATGACAAACAGAATGGATTTTTTCGGTGTGCCATATTTGGGGTCAATCTCTGCAAAGATGTTAGGCAATGCATTTACCTGAGCCATGGCGTAAAGCAGACGGCTGGTAGAAAGATAAAATGCATTCATGCCGGAGATGACTGCACACAGCATGGCCAGACCGACCAAAAATAAACCGGCATTTCCCATGGTCATCTGGATTACCATACCGGTAGCCCAGAAGGGGTCCTGTGCCAGAAGATCCTGCCATGGCATCACAATGGCGGTGATGGTGTTGATACAGATATAGAGCAAAGCTGCTACAAGTACAGCAGAAATCATCAGGAATAGAGATTTTTTGTGAGAGAAGCTGTATTCTTCTGCAGCCTGCGGAATACAGTCGAAACCGATGAAAGCCCAAGGCGTCATAGCAACGACTGCAAAAATGCAGGCAAATTTACTGCGGCCGCCGTCTGTTTGAAATGCCGGCGTTAAATTTACAAAGTCATGGCACTGGAACAGAACAATGGCAGTGACGGCAACAATAGAACCTACTAAAATCAGAGAAACAGCTGTTTGCAGCATACCTGATCCTTTTACACCTTTGATATTTAAATATGCAAGAGCGATGAGAAAGAAAGAGGCGATTAAGATTTCACCGGCATAGACATCCCAACCAGCGATGGAATAAAGCTTCCCAACCTGAATAATTCCGGGAAAGAGATAACGACTGATAAGACCTACAGCAGTGGCATTTAACGGAATAAGAGACCAGTAAGCTAGAATAAGCGCCCAGCCGCAGATAAAGCCGTGTATTTTACCGAAAGCGGAATCTGCGTAGACAAATTCGCCGCCGGATACAGGAAATCTTTGAATCAGGTATCCATAGCTTAAACTGATAAGAATCACGATGCCGGCGCCAAGCAGCATGCCGATGGCCATTCCCAACGGTCCGGCTTTGGGCAGAAAAGCATTGCCGGGCAGTACAAAACATCCCCAGCCTACAATAGCGCCTAGTGCCAATCCCCATACGTCAATGGGGCGCAATTCTTTTTTGAAGCTTTCTTCTTGTGACATGAGATAACCTCCTAGTGAAATAAATGAAATGGAAAAAGAAATTTACGTGCTAAATACGCAGATATGTCATTTATTATTAATATATCACAACGTAAATAGCTTCTATACTAAGTATAAATAATTTCCGCACTATATGGCAATGGTAGCACAGCTAAGTTTTTTTGTATTAAAGCACAGAGGAAAAATATTTTGCAGGAACAAAAGCGAGAAAAACAGAAGGGAGCGCTCATAGGTGAGGAGCGCTCCCTTCTGTTTTTAAGTAGTGGGTAAACTACAAAAATGCAAGAGAAGACGTGCTGCCATTGCAGCTTGTACAACATATTGCATCTTCAAATGTAGTATACCACAAAGTATCGGTTATTTACAAGCGTACAATATTTCCTGTAAAAGATTTTTTGCAGTGAGAAGTTGTTTTTGTTGTTTCAGGATGGTGCAACATGATAAATAAGAACAGGCCGCCGTGTTTTTTAGTCCATTGGGGAAAGTACACTTGGCGGCCGAGAAAAACTGCTTACTGCATCATCTTAATTTTCAATAAGGAAACGCCCTGCAGCAGATCATCATTGAACTCACGACTGACTTGTTTTACCATGCGATTGACGCGAATCATATACTGCTCCAGTACCTTGCTGCTCTCTGCCCGCACGCGAGGCGAAATTTTACGAATACGGGCATATTCCCGCAACAACTGATAAAACTCATCTTGATATGCGTCCAATTTTTGCTGAAACGCCATTAATTCTGGATTCATGATAGATTCCTCCTCCTTGGTTCTGCTATATGTATATTCGGCAGAGTGGGAAATATATCTGAAAAATGATTTGTGTATGGAAATATCACGATAGAGCATGTCTTTAAGATAAAAGAAAATTTATCGTTTTTCGATAAATTTTAATTGACAAACAATAAAATATTTTCTATTATTAGTAATAAATTATTTGCCGGAGGTGGAAGCTTGCCTATGTGGAATCACTCAAAATCGTTACTTTTAACAGCGGTCTGGATTCGTGTGGCCTTGCTCGCATGGATTATAATTGCGGTTGCTTTGCCATTTTGGCAGCAGAGTCGGGCAGTACTGGTCTTGTTTTATTTTATTTTCCTTCCGGTGCTGCTGGCTTTGTGTGGATTGGACAGACTGCTGCAGAGACTTCGACGGGGGCAGGTGTTCTCCGCGGAAAATCTCGCTTCACTGCGCCTTGTGAGTTGGATGTGTTTTTTCGCTGCGGTATTTCTTTTGGTGGGGGCCTGCCTGTGGCCCGTTTTGATACTGGGGGCAGGAGGCGTAGGGTTTCTGGGCCTGTTTGTGCGGGTCGTGAAAAATCTATTGGCTGAGGCCATTGTGTTGAAAGATGAAAATGATCTTACAATTTAAAAAAGATGAAGGCCTAGAAAGAAGAATGGCCGTCAAAACGAAAGCCAAAAACGCAGCAGCGAGAGACGGCGCGCAGGGTCGCTTGGAAGAAAAAATGCAGGAAAAAGGTGGAGAAAGGTGTGATGGGTGTGCCCATTGTGGTCAATTTGGATGTGATGCTGGCAAAACGAAAAATGTCATCAGGGCAATTAGCAGAACGCATTGGCATTACACCGGCTAATTTGTCTATTTTGAAGAATAATAAAGCCAAAGCCATTCGCTTTTCGACATTGGAGCAGATCTGCAAGGCGTTGGATTGTCAGCCGGCGGATTTGCTGGTTTATGAGGAGGAAGAGGAACATGATTAAATTATCACAGCGTTTGCAGGCCATAGCCCAGTTTGTTCCCCAGGGGGCGCAGGTGGCAGATATTGGCACTGATCATGGCTTTTTGCCCTGCTATCTGGTGCAGTGCGGGCAGGCAGACAGGGTGATTGCCTGCGATATCAATGAGCAGCCCTTGGCAGTGGCACAAAAAAATATTGCCGACAGCCAGGTAGGAGAGAAGGTGCTTACCCGCTTGGGCGACGGTCTGCAGGTGATTGCTCCCGGCGAGGTGAATGTGGTCACCATTGCCGGGATGGGCGGCGCGTTGATGGCGGAAATCTTAAATGATGCGCCTCAGGTGGTGGACCGGCTGCAGCGCATCATTTTGCAGCCCAATATAGGCGCGGAGACGGTGCGCATCTGGGCGGAAAAAAATCGCTGGCATATCGCAGCAGAGGATTTGGTGCGGGAAAATGAACGGTTTTCTGTCATTCTGGTATTAGAGCCGGGACGCAGTTTGCAGCCCATGTCGGCGGTAGAACTCTATTTGGGGCCCAAGCTGTTGGCCGACCAGCATCCGCTGTTGGGCCTGTATATCAATGAGGAATGGGAGAAAGCGCAGCACATATTGGCTCAGCTGGCGCAGAGTGACAGCGAGGAGAGCCGTCAAAAGGAAAAATTGTTAAAACGAAAATGGGAAGATATCAATGGGGTGATTACATGTCGATTAGGTGTCAGTCTTTCATAAAGGCAATGGAGCAGTGGGCGCCGCTATCTTACGCAGAGGAATGGGACAATCCTGGCTTGCAGGTCGGAGACCGGCAGAAAGAGATTCATAAAGTGCTGGTAGCGCTCACGCCAGATGAAGCAGCGGCGGAGGAGGCAGTGCGTGTAGGTGCAGATATGCTCCTGACGCACCATCCGCTAATTTTTAAGCCGGTAAAGCAGATTTCCAGTGACAATGCGCTGGGCCGTACGCTGTTAAAGCTAATTCGCAACGACATCAATTTCTATTGCGCCCATACCAATCTGGACATTGCCGCCGGCGGGGTAAACGATGTGCTGGCAGCGGCGCTGGGATTGCAGCAGGTAGCGCCTTTGGCGGATATTGCGCGGGAAATTTGCTACAAAGTGGTTGTGTATGTACCGGCAGGTTACGAGGAATCTGTGCGGCAGGTTATGTGTCAGGCAGGCGCAGGCTTTGTGGGAAATTACAGCAACTGCACCTTTCAGGTGAGAGGCATGGGCACGTTTTTGCCGACAGAAGGCTGCAAGCCCTTTTTAGGAGAGCTGGGCCGCATGGAATATGCCGATGAATACCGTCTGGAAACCATTGTGCCGCAAAAAGCTCTGACGGCAGTGATTCAGGCGATGGAAAAGGTTCATCCCTATGAGGAAGTCGCTTATGATGTGTTCCGTCTGGAAAACGGCGGAGCAAAACGGGGTATCGGTCGTGTGGGTCGCTTGGCACAGCCCATGTCCTTTGCGGAATTTTTGACCTTTACAGGAAAACAGCTGCAGTGTCCCCATCTGGCATATCAGGGTGCGCTGGAGAAGCAAATCCAAACTGTGGCGCTTTGTGGCGGTAGCGGCGTTTCCTACCTGCGTGCTGCCCAAAAAGCAGGGGCTGACGTCTATGTGACCGGCGATGTGAAATACCATGATGCACAGGCTGCCAGCGAGCTGGGCTTATGCGTGGTGGATGCCGGTCATTTCGGTACCGAACGGCTCATTGTGCAGACTCTGGCGGAATTTGCCGAAAAACAGGGCGTAGAAGCGGTTATCTTTGAGGAAGAAGATTACATCCAACACTGGCACAACGATATTGCTGCGCTCTGACAGCAGTGAACAGTGTGCCATCTTGGAAGATGAACAGATAAAAAACAGAAAGGTACGGGAGACAGATGAATAGAAAAAACATAAGTAAATTGCTCAGCGCGCTATTGCTGGTGATGCTGGTGCTGACCGGCTGCAGCGGAACGGAGAAAGCAGAGGCAGAGGCCTTGCAGGTGGGACTGCTGCGCATTGACGACAGCTTTCCCTTTTATGTAGCCCAGAAAGAAGGGCTTTTCGAAAAACACAACGTACAGGTGAATTTGCAGAATTTCAGCAGCGGCCGTGATCAGGCTACTGCGCTGCAGGGCGGTCAGCTGGATGTGCTGATGACCGACCCGGTGGTAGCTGCGCTGTCCATCAAGGGCGGCTCCGATGTGCGCATTGTGGCTACAGCCTTGGGTGCAACCCAGGAAGAAGGGCGGTTTTTGATTGTGTCCGCGCCAAACAGCGGTATTACCTCTCCCGAGCAGCTGGAAGGACATACCTTGGCCATTTCCAACAACACGATGATGGATTATCTGGTAGAGCAATATGAAACCGCATTCCATCTGCAAAAAGATAAAATTACCACGGTGAATATGCCCGATTTGATGCTGCGCACCACAACATTATTGGAAGGCAAAGAAATTGATGCGGCAATTCTGCCCGATCCGCTGGCTGCTTATGCCGTGGCGGAAGGCGCCAATGTGGTCATTGATGATACCCAGCTGGAGGAAAATTTTTCCCAGTCCACAGTTGCCGTGACCAAAGAAGCCATTGAGACCAAAAGGGAGCAGATCAGCGCCATGCTGGATGCCTACAATGAAGCCATTGTCTTGATTAATCAGAATCCGGAAAAATACCAGGCATACGCGTTGGAATGCGCCAACGTACCCGAATCCCTGGCTGACAGCTATCCGACGCCAACCTTTACGGCACGGACTGTGCCCAGTGCAGAGGATATCGCCCGGGTCAATGTCTGGCTGGTAGAGCGCGGATTATTGGAGCAGGCTTATGCATATGAAGAAATGGTAGATGACAGCTTTATTTAGAAATCAAGAAGAATGAAGGGAAAAAGATGTTAGAGGCGGAGAATGTGGTATTACGTTATGCACGGCCGGATGGCGGGCAGCAGATTGTGTTGGATCATGTCAATCTGACAATAGAACAGGGAGAACGCTGGGCGGTGATTGGGCCGTCGGGCTGCGGGAAAAGTTCCCTTTTGCATTTGCTGGCCGGTTTGGCACAGCCAAATTCCGGCGAGGTGGTGTATCAGGGACAGCAGTTGAAAAAGCCCCACCCGGAGATCAGCGTGATTTTACAGGAGTATGGTTTGTTCCCCTGGAAGACTGTGGCGCAGAATGTGGCTTTGCCGTTGCTGCTGCAAAAACGCCAGAAAAAGGAAATCAAAGAGCGGACAAATGATTTGTTGCAGATGCTGCAGCTCGGGGAACACGCAAAAAAATATCCTGCACAGCTATCCGGTGGGCAGCGCCAGCGGATAGCCATTGCCCGGGCGCTCATTGCCCAGCCAAAGGTCCTGCTGATGGACGAGCCTTTTTCCGCGTTGGACGCTTTGACCCGCGAGAATTTGCAGAATACCGTATTGGACCTGTGTGAACAGCAGCAGTTGACACTGGTCATTGTAACCCACAGCATCGAAGAAGCAATTTTTCTGGGACAGAAGATTGCCGTATTCTCCGACCACAGCGGAACGCTGCGGCATATCGGAGAGAATAGGCACAGCGGGCAGGCAAACTATCGCGGCACCGCAGAGTTTTATGAGCATTGCAATCTGCTGCGCAGCTGGATTGGAGGACAAGTTCATGAAAACTAAACTTTTCAATGGCCTCTTGGGTTTTGCTCTGGTTCTGCTGCTCTGGCAGTTGGGCAGTATGGCCCTGCAAAAGTCCTTTTTGCCTACGCCATGGGTTTCTTTTACGGCCTTTTTGCAGTGCTTCTTTCATGAAGAGATGGGCCGCCATTTTTGTATCAGTGCCTTTCGCATCTTGAGCAGTATTCTGTTGGCGACGGCGCTGGCAGTGCCCTTGGGGCTGGCTATGGGGCGGATTCCCTGGTTGGGACGATTGTTGAATCCCGTTGTGTATTTGCTCTATCCTTTGCCCAAGGTAGTATTTTTGCCCATCATCGTCGTGCTGATGGGACTGGGAAACTGGCCCAAAATTTTTCTCATTGCGCTGGTGGTGTTTTTTCAGATTATCGTGGTCACCCGCGACGCTGCCAGCAGTATTCCCAAAGCCAGCTTGCAGTCCATGCGCTCGCTGAATGCCACGCCATGGCAAACCTTTTCTCATCTCATCTTTCCCAGCTGTCTGCCGCAGATTCTCACTTCGCTGCGCATCACGCTGGGGACAGCCATTGCCATCCTGTTCTTTGCCGAAACCTTCGCTTCCTTTGACGGGTTGGGATATTTTATTTTGGACAGTATGGAGAGACGGGAGTATCCCGCGATGTATGCTGGTATTATCGGATTGGCCTTGCTGGGACTTTTACTGTATGGTCTGGTGGATTTGCTGGAGCAAAAATTGTGTAAATGGAAATAAAAAATGTGGTAGAAAATGAGAACAGCCGTAAAGAAAATAGACTATTCACTCTATTTTCTTTACGGCTGTTTATCGTGTGTGCCCAATTCTGTTTGAGCAGAAAAATGGAGCTCTCAAAAAAAGGTTTCCAGCAATAAGCCCAACGCCAAACCCAAACCGAACAGGGTATTGGTCTTGGAAACCAAAATCATAGCCGGCATCATCTGCTTGGGCTGCTGTCCTTCAGGGCGAAACCTTTCTACTGCCTGACGGGCAGTGGGGATGCTGAAAAAGGTAGCCAGCAGCCAAATACTGTGGCCGCCTAAAACGATGAGTGCCAGCACCCAGAGATAGCAGAGGGCAAACATGACAGCCAAAAACTGCACCGAGCGCCGATGGCCCAGCAGGATGACCAGCGTGTGCCGTCCGTTGGCGGCATCTCCCACGCGGTCGCGGATATTATTTCCGGTGAGAATCAGGCCGATCAGTACCGCCACAGGCAGAGAGATGGCCACAGTATGCCAGGTCAGGACGCCTGTCTGAATATAAAAGGCAATACAGATAACGCCGGTGCCTAAAAATCCGCCGGCAAAAATCTCGCCAAAGGGAGAGGCAGAAATAGGGAAGGGGCCTCCGGTGTACAAATACCCGATTAGCATGCAGAAGGCGCCGATCAGGAGCAAGTACCAGCTGCTGCTGGCGCAGATATAGATACCCAATAGCGCTGCAAAGGCGTAGAAGCCCAGAGCCAGATTCAGCACAAAGCGGGGCGATGCGCCGTCGTGGACAATGGTGCCCCCGATGCCCACTGAGTCCTTGGTGTCCAGTCCCCGCACGTAGTCGTAATATTCATTAAACAAATTTGTGGCTACCTGGATGGAGCAACTGGCGGCGAGCATTGCCAGAAATAAGCCCAAATGCAGCGTGTGAATACAGGAAAAAGCGTACATACTTCCCACCAACACCGGAATTAGGGACGCAGTGAGGGTATGGGGCCGCAGCAGCCGCCACCAAAAATCAAAATCTTTCTTAGCCATAAAAAGATCGTCCTTTCTAAAAATTGTGCTGGATACAGTTATTCAGCCGACGGCAGCGCCGTGTAGTGCACGCCTGCCTGTGCACAGAACTCCGCAAACGAGGAAGCGTCCTGTCCCTCGCCAAATACCTGCCTCAAAAGCTGCAACAATGGCGTGTGTATTCCATATATGCTGCGCAGCGCCGTGAAAAACTGGTAGGTGTTCTCCCCATCCAGTGCAGCAAACAACTCCAGGCTGTGGAATAGAAGGGTGCCTTCCCGCAATTCAAGCTGCACCTTGGCGGACAATGGATACACCTGATCTGCCAGATCCTGTTCAACTGCTGCCAGGAACAAATCATACCATTTATCTTCCAGCGTTTCGGCCTCCTGGCGGGTCAGCGCAATATCATTCTGCCGAAACCGGTAATTGACCGGCTGCCACTGGGGACTTCCCTTGGTGAGACAGTAGGCCTGCCCGAAGGTGTTAGCCTGATAGAGCTTATCATAGGTGGGACTGATTTTATAAATGACAAACACATCCTTATAGTGTGCCAGCAGCTCCTGATAAGCAGGAGCCGTTTCCTCATACTGCTCCAGCTCCGCCAATGCGTCGAGGATGCCGTTGTAGTACCAGGCCTGCTTTTCCTTGGGTGCATGGAACCGCTGCCACAAAGCATCGCCCAATGCGGCATGATCGCGGGCGATACTGCGCAGATTGGACAGCTTATCGGCCAGCGCCAGCATTTGCTGCCGCTCATCGGCAGACTGCAGCGCAGCCAGAGCAGCAGTTTTGCGTGCCAGCCAGCTTTTCTCCTTGTCCTCGCTGTGATGGCTTACCAGAGCGGCGACGTCCTCGCCAAAAAGCGCGGCAATCTCCTGGGCAGTGGTGTCGGTGTCCTCAATGGTATCATGCAAAAGTCCGGCGATTTGCAAATCCGTATCGGCGTTCATATTGGAGAGAATCTGCAGCACCTCCAGCGGATGGAGGATATAAGGCAGCGTGGTGCCCTTGCGCAGTCCTCCGGCGTGCCGTTTTACAGCAAAAATAATGGCTTCGTCGATGCGGGCGTTATTGCGCGCCACAAAAGGGCTGCGGGGGCAGCGCTGACATTGCGCCTGATTAGCTTCCGCCTGCGCAGGAATTTCCCCGCAGGCAAAGTCGTTGTGTTCGATGCCCTGCACAATGGCGTCACAGATAGGCTGGGTGATGTCCGTTTCGCTGACCGGACAGAAAAATGTAATCTCGTCAGATGGGTTCATGGGAGAACTCCTTTCCCTCAAATCGTTGTGTATAGTTGCATTGTTTATTAGTATAGCATAAGTTGGCGCCGTTGGGTAGAAGGGTGAAAGGTCTTTCTATTTTATTGGTTTTCCACAAAATATACAAAATTTTTTCCGAAAGGTACTTGTATTCCAGACAAAATAGGCTTAAAATATTCTGTACGCTATTTTGGGAGAGAATATTTAGGAGGCTGCTATGCAACAAGATCATATTAGAAATATAGCAATTATTGCCCATGTCGACCACGGCAAAACTACATTGGTAGACAAGCTGCTGAGTCAGTCGGGGACCTTTCGCGAAAACGAACAGGTTGCAGAACGTGTGATGGACTCCAATGATTTGGAGCGGGAAAAGGGCATTACAATTTTAGCCAAAAATACAGCCATTCATTATGGCGATTATAAAATCAATATTGTAGATACCCCGGGACATGCCGACTTTGGCGGCGAAGTGGAGCGTATCATGAAAATGGTAGACGGTGTGCTGCTGGTGGTAGACGCCTTTGAGGGCTGTATGCCTCAGACCCGTTTTGTACTGAAAAAAGCGCTGGAGCAAAAGCTGGCGCCTATCGTGGTCATCAACAAAATGGACCGTGAATTTGCCCGTCCGTTGGAAGTGGTGGATGAAGTGCTGGATTTGTTCATTGATCTGGGCGCTGATGAAGATCAGCTGGAATTTCCGGTGATCTTTGCTTCCGGCATTGCCGGCATTGCCACCAATGACCTGGAAGTGGAAGCGGTGGATTTGAAGCCGCTGTTTGAAGATATTATCAAATATATTCCTGCGCCGAAAGGGGACAGCAACGGTCCGCTGCAGGCACAGATTACCCTGATGGACTACAACGATTTCTTAGGCCGTATTGCTGTCTGCACAGTAAACAGAGGTACCATCAAGGCTGGACAGACTGTGGCCATGCAGACCCGCGAGGGCAAAATCAAACAGGCACGTATCAGCAAATTATTTGGCTTCCAGGGATTGAAACGTTTTGAAATCGAATCCGCCTCTGTGGGGGAAATCGTGGCAGTGGCAGGCTTGGGTGAAATCAACGTAGGTGAGACCATCTGCGATCCGGCAAATGTAGAGCCTATGGAATTCTTGAAAATTGAAGAGCCCACGCTGGAAATGAGCTTCATGGTGAACAATTCGCCCTTTGCGGGAAAAGACGGCGATCCGGTGACCTCCCGCAAGCTGGCTGACCGTTTATTCAAGGAAATGGAGACAGATATTGCCCTGAAGGTAAGCGCGACGGAAAATGCCGATACCTTCAAGGTGGCAGGCCGCGGCGAGCTGCACCTGTCCATTCTCATTGAGACCATGCGCCGCGAAGGCATGGAATTTCAGGTGTCCAAGCCTCAGGTAGTCATCAAGGAGATAGAAGGGAAAAAATGCGAGCCGTATGAATATCTGACCGTGGATGTGCCAGAGGAATACATGGGACCGGTGATGGAAAAGCTGGGCGCCCGCAAGGGTGAAATGACCAATATGCAGAATTTCAACGGCCAGAGCCGTCTGGAATATATCATTCCTGCCCGGGGACTGGTGGGGTTCCGCACAGAATTTTTGACAGATACCCGTGGATATGGCATTATGAACAGCGTATTTGACAGCTATCGGCCCTATTCGGGCAATATCGTAGGACGGCGCACCGGTGCGCTGCTGGCATTTGAAACCGGTACCACGACAGCCTATGGTCTGTTCCCAGCAGAAGAACGGGGAACCTTGTTCTTAGGCGCCGGCGTGGACGTATATGAAGGCATGATTATCGGCGAAGGCAATCGGGAGCAGGATATTGCAGTCAATGTATGCAAAGGGAAAAACCTGACCAACGTACGTGCTGCCGCCAAGGATGACACCGTGCGTCTGAAAACACCGCGGGAGATGTCCCTGGAAGAATGCATTGCCTTCTTGAATGACGACGAATATCTGGAAGTGACACCGCATCATCTGCGGCTGCGCAAACGGTTCCTGAAAGCAAAGGATCGCGTACAGTATGCGAAGACACAACAGCAGGGCTAAAACATCAATAGAAGTAAACCGTATCGTAAAAACGGAAATTTGATAGAATAGAATTTGGTATAGAAAAAAGAAGAAAATTATTCGTCAAGCGCTCAATGAAAAATTGGCGCTTTTTCTTATGCTGTGAAAGCAGACGATAGCGTAGGCAAAACAGGAAGTGCACCTCTAGTTTCAGAGAAAAGGTTGCAAATCGGAAAGCAAAAAACCACAGGTTTCTCATAAATACCACCTTGGTTCTTCCTTTGGAACGCTCTCTTCGTCACATCTGGCAGTCCGTTAGAACTGGCTGAGAGGGTGAAACGTAACCATTGGTTTCTAGTTGTGTAACCATAGGTTCCGCAAATAAAAACCATAGGTTACACAATAAAAAACCAGTGGTTTCTCAAATGGAAACCTGATGTAGATGTTTATGTAGATGAAAATGTAAATGTAGATGTAAATGTAAATATGAATATATATGTGAGTGGTGGTGATGTCTTCTTCTTCTCACCACCACCACATAACTGCTTAGTTCCTCAGTAACAGCGCCTGTGTGTTTGTGGTGCTGGTGGTGATGAGGACGACGAAGCCATACGCCCATAAAAATAAAAATCCTGAAATGCCACTTTTTTGGATTAAGCAGCAGATTCCCCAACAGAACAGATCGCTCTTAGACAAAGTAGCGGATTCTCACTATAAAATAGCGAATAACGCAAGAAAAGTAGCGAATATTTGCAATTTTATAAAAAATTTTATTTTTCCTTTAATTTAGTTTTTATTCCCGTTAATTTAGTTTTTATACCTCTTATTTTCACTTTAATTCCCCTTATTTGTGCCTTTTTTTGAATTAAGAGGTTTTGCATCTTTTTGCCCCAATCTGCTATACTTGCCACAAGTCGCGACGAAGAAAC